>NZ_MDGQ01000005.1:1963125-2617500 GCF_001747105.1 Roseivirga misakiensis
ACTACCCTTTGGTGTAGTCACTGAAAGGTAAAGGGCACATACCTTTGAATATCAAAAGGTCAAAAACTCAAAACAATCACCTTAGTCTATGGAATTGGGTCGCATTTAACTGAGAAGTTTTATATTAATCTATAGATGCTAATTGGCTATCACTTAATATAAACTCTAGAAAGTGACCCATCAATCGTCAGTTTCAGGCGTCCCAGTTCCGACCTAAGACACCAGCCAAATAAAACAATTTCTAGAGCAAAAGAGCCATTCCTAGATTTACTCGCATGAAAAGAACATTATCGACAGTCATTCTCTTTATTATTCCGCTCACATTCTTCGGACAGGTTCAGAAGGAAAAAGAGGAAAAGACCGAAGTCTATGAGGTTTTCAAAATAAAGTCCGAGTATTTCAAAGGGGAGGAAAGAACATTCAAGGTGGCACTGCCTCATGATTATTCAGCTGACAAAAAATATCCAGTGATTTACACACTAGATGGTTCCTCAATGTTTGAAATGGTTGCTAGCTACACGAAATATTTAGGAAATCAGACGGTCGTAGATGGAGAAGACTACGCAACTAATGTGATCCCGCCATCAATCGTAGTTGGTATTTTCCATAACAATAGAGGAATTGAAACAGAGCCTAATTTCACTGGCCTGGCCATGAAAGAGGGGCCTGAGAATTTAAAAAGTCATATAGTGAATGAAATAGTGCCCTATATCAATAAAAACTATGCGGTATCAGGCTATAACAGCATAATCGGTCACTCAAACACAGCTTACTTCACCACAAGACTTTTATTTGAACCAGAAATACCATTCAAAGGAATAATAGCCTTATCCCTCGTGAAAGGAGATGAAACTTTCAATGAAAAGTTAGTTCAAACACTCCAGACAAATTTCGATAAAGTATTTTTTGTAGGAGCTGGCGATAAAGACAATGAATTCAACGAGTTGGCGCAGCGAATTAAAAGTGATGTCTCATCGTCCAATGTAGCGGTAAAAAATTATATCTCTAACCACACCGATCTACCTGCAGCAGCGTTGAGTGACGGCATACAACATCTATTTTACAAATACAGAAACTTTGGCAGGTTCCCAGAATTATCTCTTGAAAAAGACTTTGATGTCTCAAATTACATCGGTATTTATAAACAAACCATAAAGGCCGACTATGGCATTGAAACGACAATGTTACCGGACGATTTTGGCTACTTCGTTGTCGAAACCGTCAATAGTGGAAATGTAACGGGGTTCGAAAAATTGTTGGCTTACGAAAAGGAAGTCAACAACTATGAATATCCCAATATCATGAAGTTCCACTACAGACGTGACCTAAAAGACCTTAAAGAGGCCAAGAATCTCGCTTATAAGATATTATCAAATGAAAATGGAAATGATTATAGGTTCTTGGCAGGTCAAATTGATGTTTTCACCGACTTTTTTATCAATGACCTTGGCTCACCAAATGAGGCCATCTCTTTCTTAGAAAAAGCAAAAAAACGTTTTCCCGACTACACGCTAAATTTCAATTACTTCATTGCCAAAACTTCTATTGAAGAAGACGTACAAAAGAAAAAAGGAAAGGCCAGTCTTGAGTATTGTAGGAAGAACTTTAAGGCCAATAGGTACTTCGAACTAGCTGATTTAGGACGTCTTGAAATGAAGTAAAGAACATTTTTTTCAATCATGTACCACCCTTGTTCACAAGTAGTTAGAGTCATTACTTACGGATCATTAGATTGATATGCGTTACAAAATGTACTAAGCGTGCGTCGCAAGAGGAAAGAAACAGCAAAAGTATATCTATGATAAAGAGATCATTCTTAATCCTCATTCTAATATTAGGGGTTAAAGGTTTAACGGCGCAGAACAGTTTTACAGATATCGAAAAGATTGCCGTTTTTGCGAAAGTCTATGGCTTCTTAAAATATTATCACCCTAGTGTCGCTTCTGGGAAATTCAATTGGGATCAAGTCTTTATTGATGAATTGCCTAAAATGCTAAAAAACGATGACACAGAAAGTCTTTCTAATTACTACTCCCAGTGGATTGAAAGTCTTGGAGAAGTGAATCCGTGCGAGACATGTAACAATGAGAAAGAGCTATTTGAGAAGAATTTTGACCTTTCATGGACCCAAAACTCAACCGTTTTTAATAGTAAGGTTAAGTCTCAATTGAAATTTATTGAGGAGAACAGGTATCAAGGTGATCTGCATTATGTAACTACTCAATCTGTAGGTCAAATTAGAGTGATTAACGAACCAGAATACACTGACTTTCAATACCCTAGCGAGACATACAGGCTTTTAGGTTTTATCAAATACTGGAATATTATTGAGTACTTTTTTCCCTATAAGCACCTTACTGACAAGCACTGGGATGCTGTTCTTTTCGAATCAATTGACAAGTTTAAAACCGCGCCAGACCAAGAGACATATCGAAATGCAATTAGAGAACTAGTTGCGAGTCTTGACGATTCACATGCCCAAATCATCTTTGATCCATCAAAAAGAAACTATTTACCAATAAAACTTAGTCACATCGAAAATCAGGCCGTTATAACTGGTTTTTATAATGAAACGTTGGCTGAAGCTGCTAATCTAAAGGTCGGAGATGTTATATCAGAAATAAATGGACGAGCCCTTCAACAAGACAGGGAAAAGTTCACGAGGTTTTACAGTGGATCCAATCCGATCTCTAAAGCTGAAGGTTACTATCTCTATACCATTCTCAGAGGCGATGTCGAAAGTGTAGAAATGACCATAAAAAGAGGAAAAGAGACCGTCAAAACTTCGGTAATGAGAGTTAACAGAAAAGACTTATTGGCTGAAACGAAAAAAGAAATTATAAAGTCAAAAGTGATTAACGATGACATCGGTTACATGGATATGGCGAACATAAAGGCACAAGATGTTAGCGCGATTTTAGATAATCTAAGGAATAAAAAAGCCATTATTATCGATATCCGAAATTATCCTGAATTCATCTACATGCCGATTTCTAGGTATTTGAATTCATCAAGGAAAGCTTTTGCCACCACCTATCGTCCATACCTAAAATATCCAGGTAAATTTTTGCCTCCTCGTACTATTTCAACCAGGGGAACTTCAAATAACTACAAAGGAAAAGTCATAATTCTAGTGAATAGTGAAACTGTCAGCAGAGCTGAGTTTACGGCAATGGCATTTCAAACGGCAGATAATACTATAACCGTTGGCAGTCAAACCACTGGCGCAGATGGTGATGTTCTTGGTTTTAACTATCTAGGTGGTTACTTAACAACCATGTCGGGAAATGGTATAGAGTACCCAGACGGGACCGAAACCCAAAGAAAAGGTGTTAAAATCGACGTGCTTGTTGAAAGAACAATAGCCGGCGTAAGAAATGGCAAAGACGAAATATTAGAAAAGGCGATCGCCATAGCCTCAAAGGAGAATTAGCATTTGCAGCAGCTATCTTTCTGAATTTCACACAAGAATTATTATCTTTTATAAGTTCAAATATTAGCTAGGTCATTTTTTGAATTTAAACCTCCTTTGACCTTGAACGTAAGTATTTATTCAATCAAACGACGCAATATGAGTGAGCTTAAACTTATCTACGAAGGTACCGATATTGAATCTCAGATTCTTAAATCTCAATTAGCAGAAGCAGGAATAAATTCACTTTTAAGAAGTGAAGCCAATGATGGACGAATTGCGGGTTTTGGCACCTTTGGCTCCTCAAGATTATTCATCAGTGAAATTGATACAAAAAATGCCATGGAAATTGTAGCGCTTTTCAAAACCCGAAACCAAGGTTAAGTTTCAAGCACTTGGCCGAATGTTCCATTTGTTATTAATAAGATGAAGAAATTCTTTTTACTAGCATTTTTTCTAGTACTCCCCTATCTATCGAATGCCCAAATTGAATCTACAGAAACGGCAAGCGTCGAAAAGTCAACGCTGGGTATTCAAACAGGAGTACTGGGACTTTGGGTATATGGAGAAACCCAAATATCCGAAACCACAGTAATAAGAGGTGAATTCGGTTTCGAAGGAGAGATCTTTGGTGGAATTAATTTTGACAGAACTCAATATGCTTTTACCCCTAGTTTTATTATTGAGCCTCGGTGGTATTATAACCTAGAGAAACGCAGTGTTTTAGGTAAGAAAACCGCTTACAACAGCGCAAACTTCGTATCGGTTCAGACGAGTTTTGAACCAGACTGGTTTGATGTATCGAATATCGACAATCGTTTAAGAGTTAATAGAATAGCCATTGTTCCAACTCTAGGTATGAGAAGACAAGTAGGCGCTCGTTGGAACTATGAACTAGGGCTAGGAATCGGATATGAATATACTTTTGATTCACAATTTGTGAATTCTGGAAACGCAATACTTCAACTCAATATCCGATTCGGTTACCGCGTGAAATAATGAGTTTAGAAGATCAAATGCTCTTCTTTTTTAGTGCGATCGGTGCATTTAATGGGCTTTTTTTGAGCCTATATTTCGGGGTATTTACAAAACAAAAAAGCAGGTCTTCTTATTTTCTAGCAGGACTATTATTTGTTCTAAGTGTGCGGGTGGCAAAATCCGTTTTCATGACCTTCGTGCCAGGAATTTCTAGCGATTTCATCCAAGTTGGTTTATCCGCATGCTTATTAATTGGTCCATTTCTATACTATTATGTACTAAGTGCCCTCGGTAAAGAAAAATCTAATAGTAAATGGATTTGGCATACGTTACCAATCGTGGTCGCTATGATCGTCGTCGGTTACTATTTTCCTTATCGTGAACACAGATACCTATGGCAAAGAAAAATTGATGGTTATCTAGCATGGTTTCTTTTCACTCAGTGGCTTGCTTACATTATTATATCTGCTCGCGTTGCCCGTGACGCCTTTAAAAGGGTCTTTTCAAAAGCGAATTCAGATAATATAGACTTCTGGTTGGTCAACTTAATTATCTGTATGGCCATAATCTGGCTTGCCTATTTTACCAATGGTTATACATCATATATTGTCGGGGCTCTGTCCTTTTCATTCACACTCTATTTATCCATTTTAATTTGGGTATTTAAAAAAAGAGATAAGGTCTTATTCTTTGAAGCACCGAAAAAATACGCCAATAAGAAAATTGATGCTGCACAGTCAAAAGATCTTATGCCAAGCATTGTTTCTGAATTTAAGGAGCAAAAAGCACATCACAATCCCTCACTAAAGCTCTCTGACCTGGCCAATAAACTTGCGGTACCGCCTCACTACTTATCCCAATATCTAAATGATAATTTGAATAAGAATTTTTCAACCTTGGTCAACGAATATCGAATTGAAGATGCAACTCAGATGATTGGAGAATATACTCACCTAACGCTTGAAGCCATTGGTTATGAGTGTGGTTTCAAGTCAAACTCAGCTTTTTACAATGCTTTTAAGAAGTTTAAAGGGATTACTCCAGCGCAGTACAAGAAATCTATTTCTTGAATTTTCTAGTCATTTATAAATCAGGAGATTTTATCAAGTAGTTTTTAGCGTGCTAAAAAACAGGTTAGGTATTATTGTCTAGTTCTGATAAAAAAGAATCCAACTTCATTATTAACTAAAAGCTCAAAAAATGAAAAAGTTCTTATGTCTAGCCATCTGTTTAATCTTTATACAAAACCTAAGTGCACAGGATGAAAACGCTGCTATTCGCAAAACACTCAATAATTATATCATTGGATCTACACAAGGTCAGCCAAAACGTTTGTCAACTGCCTTCCACCCCGACTTGAACCTATATTACATTAGTAAAGGAGAGCTAAAAACTTGGTCTGGCAAAGCATATATAAAGGACACCAAGGAAGGCCAACCGACCGGTGAAAGTGGTAAAATATTATCTATCGACTACGAAAATGATGTTGCAGTCGCAAAGGTTGAAATTTCACATCCCAAAAGCACAGTCCCATATATCGATTATTTTATGCTATTGAAAGCCAAAGGGAAATGGACCATTATTCACAAAGCATTCACTAAGAAAACATCAGGCGATTAGTTTAAAAACAAGTGCAATTGTTAGACTCCCTATTTCATATCAGAGATAGGGAGTTTTTAATTTTAAAGGCCTGAATCTTACAGATTATTTGCGTAACCGAATAGTTACACTTAAATTAGTAACCAAACAGTTACACTTTTCATGAGACGTGATGTTTTTCAAGCTATCGCTGACCCTGTACGACGGGACATTATCGAACTGCTTTCAAAAGAGTCGCTCACCATCAATGAGGTGGCCGACAAATTTGAAATTAGTCGACCAGCCATATCTAAACATTTAAAGATTCTTAACGAGTGTGACATCATTGCTATTGACAAAAAAGGACGAGAGCGTTACTGTAAAATTCAGCCTCAACAACTGATCCCCGCCTTTTTGTGGATGGAGCAATATAAGGTGCTTTGGGAAGGTAAACTTGACTCTTTTGAGCGCTATTTAATGGAATTAAAATCTAAAAAAGAAGATAATGAGTGAAGCTAATGACAGGACTTTAAGCCTTGAGAGAACCTTTGATGCGCCTATTCAACTTGTATGGGAAGCTTGGACTAAACCAGAACATATCGCCCAGTGGTGGGGTCCAAAAGGAATGGAAACAAGAATAATAGCCCATAAATTTGCTATTGGTGGCGCATGGAAGTATGCCATGACTATGCCCGATGGCAGTGAATTTATCGCGGATGGTGTTTACAAAGACATTGTTGAATTGAAGCATATCATTTCTTCAGCTAATTTTAGGCCTATGACGGAGGGTGTAGAAATTCAAGCGTATTTTGAAGCGGCTGGGGACAAAACTAATTTTCGATTCAGCGTTGTACACCCTACGGCGGAATATTGCCAGCAACAAGAGCAAATGGGCTTCATGAATGGTTGGGGCTCAGTTTTCGATCGATTATCGGAGTTCGTTGGCAAATAATGAGTAGCGAGCATTAAATTTTAACCCAATCTACTCTGGATGTACTTCTTAACGAAGTGCTCTACGGTAAATAGACCCCTTTGTCATTAAGAAGCCATTAATTCAAAAGCAAAAACATAAATTCGCACAATTCATCATTTTTTAATTTTGCTTTAGTTACCTGACCAAATGAGCGAAACACTTATACGCATAGGCGGTGTGCCTGAACACTTTAACCTGCCCATTCATCTCGCAAATGAAAAAGGACTTTTTAAAAAGCATGGCATAAACATAGAATGGACTGATTTTTACGGTGGAACTGGTCAAATGACCAAAGCACTTCGGGAAGATCAGATAGACGTTTGCCTATTGCTCACCGAAGGCATTATAGCAGACATAATTAAAGGAAACCCGAGTAAAATTATTAGCGAATATGTGATCACTCCACTAACATGGGGCATCCATACTGGGTTAGAGAACCCACTACAACACAAAGACTTTACTTTTGATAAGAAACATGCCATCAGTCGCTTTGGGTCAGGTTCTCACCTTATTTCAATTGTAAACGCTAACAGTAAAGGTTACACTATTCGACCCGATCAATTCACTGTAATCAATAACCTTGATGGCGCACTTACATCTTTGAATACACTTGAAACCGACGTCTTTTACTGGGAAAAATACACCACTAAACCTTACGTGGATGCGGGTAAAATCCGAAGAATTGGAGAATACTTGACACCATGGCCATGTTTTGTTATCGCTGCCACAGAAAAGGTTTTAGACAATAGCTCAGAAGCAATAGACAAAATGTTGGATATTATTCAAGAAAGTTGCCAGCAGTTTATGCATGACAACGATATGATTCCACTCGTCAGCGAAAGGTATGATCAAAAATTAAAGGATATCGAAAGGTGGTACCACAGTACTGAATGGGCAGCTGATAGCTGGGTAAGCGATAAAATGATCAAGAGTGTTGTATTTCACTTAAAAGCAGCGGAAATCATCCAAAAACATCAACATATACCAGAACTTATCTGGAAACGATAATTCCGCTAATCACAGCACTTTAGCAAGCCTAATAACGATTAAACTGTGCTATCGATTGGCCCAATAATCAAATACCAAAACGTCAGCCAAAATCCCATCTAATAACGCACCGAAGGCCTTATGATCGGGGTGTGGTAAGTAAACTGCCCTATCCTCTTCGCTCGCAAAAGTAAGAAAGTAACTATGTGTGAAGCCTTTATCTAATCTCTCAGGGCTATTATTTAGGCCCCATTCAAATGCCTTTATTTCAGGTATCTTGCCCGGTAAAGCTAAAAAAGCGTCTTCTGCCTTCTTTACAGCAGCAGGGTCGGCGTCTTCGTTAAACTTAAACAGAACGATATGCCTTAATTCTGGCGCTACTGATTCCGTCGTTTTCGAATCATTTTCGTAATTGGCTAAACAGCCTGTTATCAATATGGTGCAAAAGAATGTGGTAACGAGTAATACTTTAGGGACTAATTTCATGTCTTTGTTTTCAGCGCTAGCGAATCAGTAAGTTATCAAATTAATGGGTAAATCATCTAAGATTCTATTGACCAACCACCTATGTAAATACTAGTTGTCAAAGCTGATTACGGATTATTATTCTCTATATTTTGAAATCAACCCCTAAACTCAAAACTGAATGATCAACCCTCGCCTACGCCTTTCACTTATTGCGCTCCTGTTTGCTGTAAATGTCACATTAGTTGCACAATCTGAATTTCTCCCAGGAAGCATTACCAAATCAAACGGACAAACCGAAGAGGTAACCATAAAAACTGCAGGTTGGAAGAATAATCCATACTTCATCACCTATAAAAGTGCTGATAGTGATAAAATCATAACGGGGAAATTGGAAGACATAGCTGCATTCGAAGTTTATGGGAAGGCGAAATATGTAAGGGCTGACGTGGCTTTTGACAGAAGTAGTGATCTACAAGGCCAATTATCAACGGTGCGTGATCCACTTTGGGAAAATGAAACCTTGTTTTTGAAAGTTCTAGTGGAAAGTGAAACCCCTCTCTTCCTTCACAAGACAAACAAAACAATGCGCTTTTACTATCAAAATGGCACCAACACTTACGAGCCACTTGTATTTAAGAAGTTTCTTTCGGGCCAAAGAGTCCAGCGGAATCGTGCCTATAGAAAACAAATTCAAGATAACTTTTCGTGTGGCTACGATTTGGAAGGGTTACGAAAGGTCGATTATGAAATTAAGGATATGGTCAGTCTGTTCGTTAGTCTGAATGAATGCCAGAACCAAGAGGTAAAAGTAATGCAGTCGGAAGGCGCAAAAGGTTCTACAGTATGGGCCTTTCAAGCGGGGCCAAATGTGCTTTCTGGTACAATGACAAAGTCAATCATTGCTGCTGGTGGAACACAACCCGAATCGTATGCAACAGATATTGACTCCAAATTAGCCTTAAGAATCGGTATTGAGGGTGAGTATATGCTTCCCCAAAGTGTTAATAAATGGGCTATGTTTTTCGGGGCTTCTTATACAGGATTCCAAGCCAGTGGAAGATGGAACGATGTACTCTATTTCTCGAATCTGACCTTTCAACGTGGATTTCAGCGATGGGAAGCCACTGTAAGTAGCATCAATTTTAAGATTGGTATGCGGAGATATGTCCAACTTAACGACAAATCAAGGTTATTCCTTTCATTTGGGTGGCAACCAGGTTTAAACTTGGATTTGAACTCAAGCGCCACTATATCTCTAATCGATGATAACATACTGACTACAGGCGCTCAACTCGATGCGCAAGAAGTCAGTAACTTCATTATCGGTTTAGGTGGGCAGTTCGAAAACTTGATGTTGGAATTGCGGTACAATACGAAGAGGCAAGTTTTTAATGAATCCATACTTTACGACCTTGAATATCAAGGCTTTAGTATTATTCTAGGCTATAAATTCCTGAAAAACCTTAATAATTGATCTTGTAGCCAAGCGTCTTTTCCTTTTTCTGCTCAACTTCTTTCTTGGAAGTAGTAATACTATAATTAATGGTTACGTTTTTAACGGGCTTTTGCGGTAACTTAAAGTTGACCTTTAGCTTTTTATGACTTGTAACAGTTCGGCCTTTGTTAAATGCCTTTTCGAATTTTAACAGTCTTACAAGTCTTACAACCTCTTCATCGCACCCATAACCCAAAGACTGGATAACTTCAATTTGCTTCACTCTGCCTAATCCATCAACATCATAAGCAACCTCAACATCACCTTCTATACGCGCAGCTAAGGCTTCAGGAGGATAAACCAAATGTCCATCAACAAATTTCCTGAGCGCTGCATCTCCCCCACGATAGCGGGGCTTTTTTAAAGGCTGGTCTTTTCTTGGTTTAGACATTAGTCAAGTTTAAACCTTCTTATCTCAATTGGCTTAGTTTTGGACAAATCTAGATTAAATTCTAGATCATAAGCACCCCATGGGCTGTTCGCCAAATAATAAAAATAGCCATCTTTAATCTGACCCAAAGTCGGTTCACCTAAACTAGCACCACCCCTATTGATCACCTCTTCACGCTCGATCACTCGACCAGATTGATTCATAAAATAGCGCATTACCTTATAGGGCTTAGATCCGTTATGAATCGCAATCAGTGAATTATCATAGTAATAAAGACCATCAACCCCCTTCAGCAATATACTGCTTGGTGATGCTACTCGACGGATATTATCCTCGTTGCCATCTGGGTCTAGATTTACTCTAAATACACCTTTTATGTAATCAGAAACATATAGAAACTTTTCATCATCGCTTAAGGTTAAGCCCTGCAGATTAAAATAAACATCGGTTAGGTCGAACTGCTTGCCGCTAAACGCCCCGATGTAATCAGTGGTATCTGTATTGTTTCGCGTCAAGTACGGTGTTCGACTATTCGTCAACCAAATCCTATCTGCCTTATCGATCGCGATATCTCCTATAGTAGAATCATCTTCAAAAACAAGGCCTTGAAGTACTTTAGCGTCTGACAATCGCACTTGCAAAACGGTTGATTTGCCTGTATCAGATTTCAAAAAACCATTTGTTTCAGGTATCGCTGCACAAGTGACCCAAAGGATATCAGCCTCGAAGTCTGGTTTCATAGCCAATACACCATAAGGTGTTTCTTCCAACCAATCAATGATGGTTCCATCAGCAAGAATCTTTACTATCTTTTTTTCCCTGATACTTCCCAGTAGCACTTCTCCATTGTCTAAAACCACAAAGCTCTCTGGGTGAAGAAAAGCAGCGTCTACTGTTTTAAAGACTTCATCATTCACCTCTTCGGCGCTCATTTTATCCTTTAAGGCTAAAAGCTTTTTATAGTTTTTATGGGTACGAATATTGTCGAAATCCGAGTTGTTCTCAAAGTCGTAAGACGCATCCATCAGCATCATTTGGCTTAAGGATTGCACCGCTTTTATCTTTCGGCCTGTCAATGCCCATGCCGCCGCGAGTCTTGGCACTATTACCGGATGATTTGGCCTCAACGCATTGGCTTCACGCATATTCGACAGAAAAGCATCGTAGTCTTTTTCTTCGTACGCTTTTTGAGCAGCGCTGAAATAATCCTGAGCACTTAATTCATCTTGAGCGTAGGTCGGCAATGCCAAGAAACATATCAAAAGGAGAATCCAAGGTGACTTCATCGGAGCTAGTGTTAAAATGGTCGATCTCAGTAAAGATGTCGAATAAGACTAAAAAATGATTCAATTTATAAACATTCAAAACGAGAAATAACCTTATGGGTTCGTCTTCCACTCTGAAACCAGCAAATCATACCACTCATATAATCTTAGATTTTGCCTTTTGAGGTGCCCTCATTTTGATTTAATTTCAAACACTTCTAACCTTAAAAAGACGATGATTAGAACACTCAACAAAATTAGATCAATTGCTTTATGCGGCTTAATAGTAGCGCTTGGGCTTTCTGAGGCAATTGCCCAGCAAATACCTTCGCAAGTCGTGGAAAGTATTAAGTTTCGTGAAATTGGACCGACTCGCCAAGGTGGTCGATATGTAGATTTTGCGGTAGTAGACAAAGCACCAAAAGTTATTTACGCTGCAACAGCGTCAGGAGGACTTTGGAAAACTATCAACAATGGTCAATCATGGAAGTCCATTTTTGATAATGAAAATATTATCTCTCTAGGCGCTGTGGCCGTAGATCAAAGAGATACGAGTATAGTGTGGGCTGGTTCAGGTGAAGCAAACAACTCAAGAAGTTCATACTGGGGCAATGGTATCTATAAATCGACGGATGGCGGTAAGTCTTGGAAGAATATGGGGCTACCTGAGTCACACCATATCGGTCGAATTCTTATCGATCCAAAAAACTCTAACGTAGTATATGTAGCCGCTTTGGGTCATTTATACTCTGATAATCCAGAAAGAGGGCTTTACAAAACTACCAATGGCGGTAAGACATGGAAAAAAGTCTTAGAAGTGAAGAAAGCCGATGGAAAATACATTGGCGTGGTTGATATGGCCATGAGCCCTACCGATCCAAATACACTAATAGCTGCTGCTTACGATAAAATCCGTTCCCCCTGGACCTTCAACGAAGGTGGAGAAGGCAGTGGAATTTATAAAAGTACTAATGGTGGCCGTACATGGACTAAGTTAGAAGGCGGCTTACCAGGTGGTTTCCTAGGAAGAATTGGAGTGGCATATGCACCGGGTAACGCAAACGTGCTTTACGCCAACATAGAAAACGTCAATGTAGACGGTATTTCTGTTGAAGAAAGAAGAAGAATGCTAGAAGTGGGTATTCCACTAAAAAGAGGTCAGCGCGTTAAAGGTGTAGAAATGTACCGTTCTAGCGATGGTGGCAAAACTTGGAGTAAAATTAGCCCTGATGGGGTCGATATTGGAGGTGCACCTTCATATTATTATCAACAAGTAAGAGTTGATCCGAATGACGAAGACCATGTCTATGTTATCGGTATTAGGGTTTGGGAAACAAAAGACGCTGGTAAAAACTGGGGTACTGCTTTCCGCTTTGGAGGCGATAACCACGCGATGTGGATCGATCCAGACGATTCTGAACATATGGTCTTAGGTTATGACCACGGTATGGGCATTACTTATGATGCTGGTAAAACGTGGTATCATCCAGATGAAATTCCTTTAGCACAGTTCTATGCAGTAGATGTCGACATGGACTACCCATATAATGTATATGGCGGTTTACAAGACAATGGTTCAGTAAAAGGACCAAGTAGCATGAAAGACGGTAGTGCCATAAACTTTGAGCAGTGGGCTCGTGTAGGTGGCGGCGACGGTATGTACAATGTTGTGGACAGAACAAACAATAGATTCCTCTATAACGAATCCCAGTTTGGACCATTGAGACGACTAGATATGAAAACTGGCGAATCAAGGGCTATCAGATACAATGACAGAAGCCTTCGGTGGAACTGGAACTCTCCTATTGTAGTCTCACAGCATAACTCAAATGTTATTTATCATGCGGCAAACAAAGTATTAAAGTCTAATTACCGCGGAGAAAACTGGCAAGTAATCAGTGGGGACCTTAGTAATGACGACGCAATCAAAGCGGCTGGTACTGGTAATATTCAGTATGGTACGATTACTACACTAGAAGAATCACCACTAGATGAGGATGAGCTTTGGGCAGGTACAGACGATGGCAACGTTCATGTTACTACGGATGGTGGTAAGAAATGGACTAACCTAAACGATAACATACCTAACAACCCTAAATACTGGGTAACTCGAATTGAAGCTTCATCACACTACCCGGGAACAGCATATGTTAGTTTCAACGGTATGAGAAGAGATCAGTTTGGCGCTTACTTATACAAGACTACCGATCAAGGTAAAACTTGGACTTCTATCGCCAATGGACTTCCCGCTGAGCCTGTGAATGTAATCCGAGAAGATCACAAAAACCCAAATCTTCTTTTTGTAGGTACTGAGTTAGGCGTGTATGCTAGTATAGATGGTGGTGCTAATTGGACCAAGTTCATGACCAATATGCCAACTAACCCTGCCTACGACATGGTGATTCACCCAAGAGAAAATGACTTGGTTGTGGCAACACATGGTCGGGGTATCTTCATTGCAGATATTTCTCCTTTACAAGGCATGAATTCATCTATGATGAATAGTGCAGCATTATTTGACATTACGCCGGCTGTACAGTTCAATAGAGGCTTGAGAAATGTGGCAGCTTATACAAACTTCAATGGCGAGAGCAAACAGCCAGGTTCACACATGTACTTCTATTCGCCTAGCGGTGGAGAAGCTAAATTGACAATCTATAGTGGATCAAGAGAGGTTTATAAAATGGATATTGATGCAAAAGCAGGATTGAATCACCAAATTTGGCCTTTTGTGAAAATTGTGGGCGAAAGATCAGAGACTCAGCTGAAAAACTTAGCCAATCGCTATAAGCGTTTCGGAATGTCTGATGAGGACATTGCTGCACAAATGAAAAACATGAAGTATATGACCGGACCTGTTGGACCTGGTACGTACAAAGTTGTTTTGGAGATTGATGGAAAATCAATGACCAAAGATGCAGTGGTTATGAAAGATCACTGGTCAGGAAACTGATTTTAAAGAAACCGTTTTCAAAAGCCATCTCGATATCGAGATGGCTTTTTTTATGCCTCCCCCACCTCAAACAAAAAATGACAATAATTATTTACGCAGTGCACTGCGTTATTTTGTATATTTAAACAACGACAAACTATGAGCGAAGATTTAATAAAGGCTTTAGGCTACTCGAACCTTGATGCCAGGTTAAAAAGAATAAGCGATAAAATGACGCATAGCATCCGTGCTATGTATAAGCAACTAGATATCGATTGGGAACCCAACTGGTATCTTGTCTTAATATTGGTTCGCGATACACCTAATATTTCGGTGATGGAAATTGCGAATCGATTAAAATTCACCCACCAGTCTATTGATATTATGACCAAGAAGATGGTCAATAAAGGATATCTCAGCACATCAAAGGATAAAGACGATAAACGAAAAACCATTTTTCAGCTGACACCAAAAGCCGAAGAGCGACTCCCTATACTGACTAAAATTTGGAATAAGGGTACGGAAGCAATTTTCGAATTAATGAATGAGGACACAACGATCATCAAACACCTAGAAGTACTTGAGACTAACCTCGAAAAATCTTCTTTTGGTGAACGAATTATTCAAAAACTCAACGATTAAAAAATGAAAGAACATCACTACCAAATCGGTCTAGAATGGACAGGAAATAAAGGAAATGGCACCAAAGATTATAAATCTTACAGCAGAAACCATAGCATTACAGTGTCTGGTAAATATGATGAAATACTAGGCTCTTCCGATCCCTCATTTAGAGGCGACCGAGATCGCTACAACCCAGAAGAGCTCTTTTTATCATCACTTTCGAGTTGTCATATGCTGTGGTTTTTACATTTATGCGCCACAAATGGCATCAATGTAAGGAGCTATAAGGACAGTGCTACTGGTGTAATGGAGGAGGCAACCAACGGCAGCGGCCGATTTAGATCGGTCACGCTGTACCCTTCCGTTATAATTGATCAATCAGATAAAATTGACAAAGCGCTATCACTTCACGAAGAGGCGAGTAAAATGTGTTTCATTGCTAACTCTTGCAACTTTAAAATCAACCACACCCCAAAAGTTACTTCAGAATAAAGCTTCTCTAAATCACTTGAAATTAGAAATTCCAAAAGAGCCCATTATGAAAATTGAGAAAGTAAACCTTCAAGCCAAACTCGACACATTCCAAGATTTTTGGACACCAAAAATTGTTGGGGAATTAAACAATCAACACGTTAAACTCGCAAAATTCAAAGGTGATTTTGTGATGCATAAACACGAACACGAAGATGAACTATTCTTTGTTGTTTCAGGTCAACTTTACATAGAACTCGAAGACCAAACCCTTTCATTAAATCCAGGTGAGTTTGTCATTATACCTAAAGGTGTTTCTCATAAGCCATATGCTCCAGAAGTAACTAGCGTGATGCTTTTTGAACCAATATCCACCATAAACACAGGAAATAAGGAAGGCGAACTAACGGTGACTAATCTTGACAAAATCTAACACTATAATGAGATACGCCCATACCAATATTGTGAGTAAAAATTGGGAAACACTAGTTGATTTCTATATCAAAACTTTTGAATGTACCCTAGTTCCACCGACTAGAAATCAGTCAGGAAAATGGCTTGAAAAAGGCACAGGGGTAAAAAATGCGGAGTTAAAAGGTGCGCACCTTCGCTTGCCTGGCCATGGTCCAAATGGCCCAACATTGGAGATTTACCAATACTCCAAGATCCTCGATCACGGCCCCATTGCACCAAATTATAAGGGATTTTCTCACATTGCATTTGAAGTTGATAATGTCTCAGCAGTATTAGCGGCTGTTCAAGCAAATGGTGGTCTTGCCCATGGTGAAATTACCGAAAGGGTTGTGCCTGAGGTAGGTAAAATCACCTTTGTTTATGCTAAAGACCCAGAGGGGAATCTCATTGAATTACAAAGCTGGGATTAGGCAAATACAGATAGTAATTAATTTTTCGTAGGTTCAATCAAATTCAATGTTATCATGACGAGAAAAGAATTTATAAATATGTGCGCCATCTTGGGTGTCGGAATGCCCATCGGTAGCTCGTTGATTTCGTGCAAGAGTGATGATGCACCAACACCAATTTTTAATGGAAAAGTGATCATCATCGGAGCTGGCGCCGGAGGACTTTCTGCGGGGTATTTACTCAAACAACAAGGCATTGAATTCGAGATTTATGAGGCTTCATCAACCTTTGGTGGTCGAATGAAAATAAATACTGATTTTACTGACTTTCCCATCCCTTTAGGAGCAGAATGGTTGGAAACCAGTACTGATATATTTGCTCAAATTGTTAATGACTCAAGTGTCGAGGTCGATATTGAAACCTTTCCCGATGATCCAGATAGAAAGTTCATCAATTCATCTTGGTTCAACTTTTTCCAAACATATATCCTACCATCAATTGCAGACAACATAGTTTACAATACTCCGATTCAGTCATTAGATTATTCTCAAGATCAAGTAAGATTGACCACAACCAACGGTGAATTAACCTCAGATAAGGTTATTGTGTCTGTACCGCTGAAAATCCTCCAAGATGGGGATGTCAGTTTCACGCCATCACTACCAACTTCAAAATTAAGTGCCATCGAAGGCATTACGATCTGGGAAGGATTTAAGGCTTTCTTTGAGTTCTCAACTAAGTTTTACGATGACAACAGAAATGTAAGTGTTTCACCAGCCACTGATGGTCACAAGTTATACTATAACGCCGCTTTCGGTCAAAACACCTCCAAAAATTTACTGGGACTATTTACAGTTGGAAAACCCGCTTTGGACTTTATCAACCGAAGTGGAAATGACTTGCGAGATTATATACTGAATGAACTGGATGAACTATATAACAATCAAGCCACACCTAACTACATTCAACATACGACTCAAAACTGGAATAACGAGCCATATATTAAAGCTGGTTATCTCTCCGATTACGCCGATTGGCGTCAAGTACAACAATTGTCATCTTCCATTTCTAATAAGGTGTATTTTGCAGGGGGTGCCTACACAAATGGTGAAGACTGGGTGTCTGTTCACACCGCAGCGCAATCAGCCAGAAATGCCGTAAATGAGTTAATTCTATGATTCCAATGATGCTCTTGGCTCAAAATGAATTTTAATCGGTAAGCCTTCGGGCGATTAGCGCATGCCATTTAGCAATCTTTAACCGATTGGCTACTCAAATCATAAATTATTTTATTTACTTCGTGCTCTTATTAAGTAAGTTGAGATGAGAGGTTCGAATAAGCTCGTTGTGGCAGTCGCTATACTACTAATTGTAGGAAGTTGTGGTAAGAAAAACGTACCCCAAAACACCTTTTTCTACACTTTTAAAGTAGCTATCAAAAAGCAGATCACGGAGCCAACGATAATAAGTGGCTACTATGGGCAAATGAACCTTTATAAAGGAGATTTCTCTGTAAAAAACGACTCAACAGGCGTATCAGAAAAAAAACCAGTCCCAGCCCGATACAGTATTTTACTATATGAGGCTAGAAACAAAGGTGCCATAGATTCCGCAGCTTACACTAAAAACGAAAAGCAATATTACAACTTAAAAAAGCTTAAGAAAGCGAGTATCGAGCCTAAATTCGAAGTTGTTCCCAATAAATCAGGCTTCTACCAAATTGATAATAACGGCACCCCCTATCTGGTATTGATCTGTCTCAATAAGAAGACTGGCTATTTTCCAGGTGGTGTAGGCACACTCCCAGGACTTAGTAGCGAGTTGAAGCAATTGGAAATGAGAGTCGATAACGAGGCTACTTTCTAAGACATTTCAAATTTCATTTCCATAGTATGAGTGAATGAGCGAACTTAAGATCGCTTGAAAAATTCACCGAAATACACATTCGATTTATCACCTGCCGAAAACTGGTTTACTGCTAAAGGGTGGCAAGCATTCCCATTCCAGAAAAAGACTTGGCAAGCCTATTTAGCTGGCAAAAGCGGTCTTTTAAATGCACCGACTGGAAGCGGTAAGACCTATGCGGTTTGGCTTGGCTGCGTGCTGGAAGCCATGCAATCTAATACACCCGCTAAAGGACTTCAAATTATCTGGGTAACCCCTTTACGTGCTTTAGCTAAGGATATTTGCGCAGCAATGCGTGAAGTAAACCAAGACCTGGACTTAGGATGGGACATTGCACTTAGAACAGGTGACACTACGCAAGCTGAGCGCCAACGACAAAAGCGTAACATGCCACAAACCATTGTCACCACACCAGAAAGTATACATATCCTACTCAGTCAAAAAGACGCCAAGAAAACCTTCGGGCAAGTAAAATCCGTCATAGTAGATGAGTGGCATGAATTAATTGGTGGAAAGCGTGGTGTACAGGTGGAATTAGCCCTGGCTTTTATGCGCCATTTAAAGGCCAACCCAATCAAAACATGGGCTATTTCAGCCACCATTGGTAATTTAGAAGAAGCGGCACAGGTACTTTTAGGCGATCAGTATGAAACTTGTGAAACGATTCGGGCAAATGTAGATAAGAAGATAGAAATAGAGTCTATTCTACCTAAAACAGTCAAAACGCTGCCTTGGGCTGGTCATTTGGGCATACACCTACTACCCCAAATCGTCCCCATTTTAGAAAACCACACCTCTACCCTCATGTTCACTAACGTGAGGTCGCAAACAGAAATCTGGTATCAAAAAATGATGCAGAACCTACCAGAGTATGCTGGGTTAGTCGCTATGCATCATGGATCTTTAGATATCGCTGTGCGACAATGGGTTGAAGATCGGCTGCATACTGGTAAACTAAAATGCGTGGTTTGTACCTCTAGTTTAGACTTGGGTGTTGATTTCAGACCAGTCGATATGGTTATTCAAGTCGGTGGACCCAAAGGTGTTGCACGATTTTTTCAACGTGCTGGTCGTAGCGGTCATCAACCTGGCGCCACCAGTAAAGTTTACTTCTTACCGACCCACTCACTAGAATTAATCGAAGCCGCCGTCCTGAAAGAAGCGATCGACAAGAAACAATTTGAAAGTCGGGTACCCCTTAGAAAATGCTTCGACGTTCTTGTGCAATATCTTGTAACACTGGCTGTTGGGCCTGGTTTTTATGAGAAAGAAACCTTTGACCAAATCAAGTCAACACATGCTTATGAGGATTTAACCCCAAAAGAGTGGCAATGGTGCTTGGAGTTTATTACTACTGGTGGCAGAACTTTAAGCGCCTATGACGAATACTCCAAAGTAGAAATAGCACCTGACGGCCAGTATAAAGTCAGCAGTCGCAAGACCGCCATGCGTCACCGCATGTCGATGGGCACGATTGTTTCCGACCCCATGGTTAAAGTAAAATACCAAACGGGAAGCTATATTGGTACTGTTGAAGAGCTCTTTATTGCGGGACTTAGGCCCGGAGACACTTTTTGGTTTGCTGGGCGAAGTCTTGAGCTAATTCGAGTGAAAGATATGACTGCGCAGGTGAGGAAATCTAAACGCAAAACAGGTCCAATTCCGCGTTGGGGCGGTGGAAAAGCTTCTTTTACCTCACTTTTATCTCATGGCCTCAGGATCAAACTAGAGGATGCTGCCCTAGGAAAGTATGTGGGTAAGGAAATGGAAACAATCCGACCACTTTTGGAGAAGCAAAGGGAGTTATCGACCATCCCCATGTCCAATGAACTACTTATAGAACAGTTAAAATCCGACGAGGGTACCCACTTCTTTATTTACCCTTTAGAAGGCAAATACATTCATGAAGTACTTGCGGCCTTATGCGCTTACAGAATCAGTGTAAGTCAGCCGATTTCCTTCTCTATTGCCTCCAACGATTACGGTTTAGAACTCCTCACCGACCAAGATATCAACGTGGAAGATTTCTTGGAATTAGACCTTTTCTCCCAAGAAAACCTAATGGACGACATTTATGCCAGCTTGAATAATACAGAAATGGCTAAGCGCAAGTTCAGAGATATCGCCACCATAGCCGGGCTCATTTTTCAGGGCTACCCTGGCAAGGGCATTACAAACCGTCACCTTCAGGCTTCTTCTAGTATGATTTATAAGGTATTTGAAGATTATGACCCTGACAACCTGTTAATGCAGCAAGCCAATGAGGAAGTCCTGAGCCTCCAGTTTGAAAAATCGAGACTTACCGAGGCGTTGGAACGGATTAATCAACAAGAAATCATTGTTAAAAAGCTATTGAAGCCTACTCCACTTTGCTTTCCGATAATGGTCGATCGGTTTAGGGAAAAATTTACTTCCGAAAGGCTTTCAGATCGGATTGAGAAAATGCAAATTGACTTTGACTAAGGCGTAAATTCCTCCAAGAAATTATCGATGAACGCGCTGATATGTTTTCGATTTCTTTGTTCCTCTTTCACCACCAAATAGTGGCTTCTTTTTAGGCCATTCTTGCCGATCTTTTTGAAGACAAGTTCATCTGATAATTTATAGGATTTCAAGCTCCATTTCGGTAAGCAAACCACGCCCATATTAGCGACCACCATTTCTAATGAAACTTCAGTAAAAGGAATCGCAGTGACTTTTCTAGGGATAATTTTATTGGGCTTAAGAAAGTGCTCATAGACTGAGACACTTTCTAACGGAAATGAATTGATAATCAAGTTTAAATCAGCAAAATGACTAACATCCAAAAATTCTAAATCACTGAATTTATGTTCCTGATGCATAATCACAAAAATCTCGTCTTCTAACACCTTTTTAGTGAAAAGTGCATCCGACACAGGTGCCGAAGTCACAATAGCAACATCCACTTCATTTGAAAGCAATTGAGAAACCGTGCTTTGGGAACCATCCAGGCTCAAATCGATTTCAATTTCAGGATAAAGGACAGCCATTTTCTGAACGAATGCTGGCAGTCCATGAAAAAATGATTGGCACTCGGCACTTAAACGAATACTTCCTTTCGATCCTTCTTTGATTTGTTCTATACTACTAAAACCAAGCTCAATTCTCTCGAAAAGTTCGTTGGCCAGTTTATGCAACTCAGCCCCTTCTTTGGTCAGGTTCCAATTATTTCTAGTTCTGTGAAACACCTTAAAACCAAGCCGTTCCTCTAGCTCCCGAAGCTGATGGCTTAGGGCAGACTGAGTAAGAAATAATTTGTCGGAGGAATTGGCAATATTACCCTCTTCTGCTATGGTTTTAATCAATCGAAAGTACTTCAGTTCCATAAGTTCAATTTACTGTAGATTATAATCGCATGTAGTTGAAAATAATTCAATGATCATGTCAAAAGCGCTCAAATTAGCCACATAGACCTATGAACGGTTAAGACTAAGTTTGTTCAAAAGAATGGATATGAATGCTGAAACGACCTGTATTGATTGCTGTGAGGCAATAGAATTGGACAGAAACAAAACCGAATGGATGCACTTAAGCCGCTTACTGGAACTCCTCTTTAGGATTAAAATTGTTGGTGCCGAAGATATGTCCAAAATAAAGTAAGGTATTATGAAAACGATCGGTATGATTGGAGGAATGAGCTGGGAATCCTCGAAAATGTACTACCAGTATGCCAATGAATATGTAAAAGAAAATCTGGGTGGTTCACATTCCTGTAAATGTGTTTTGGTCTCAGTAGATTTTGCTGAAATTGAGCGATACACTTTTGCGGGTCAGTGGAATAAAATTGGAGAAATGATGGCAACGTGCACCCGGCAATTAGAAGCTGCTGGTGCTGATATCATAATACTTTGTACCAATACCATTCACCTCGTAAGCGATTATATTGAAAGCAGTACACAACTACCATTCCTCCACATTGCCGCCGCCACAGGGCAATCAATAAGGTCAAGAGAACTACAAAAAGTGGGTCTCATAGGAACTAAATTCACCATGGAAAAAGATTTCTATACCACTATCCTAACTAAGGACTTTGGATTGGATGTAATCGTCCCAGGTGCCGATGATCGCGAGATAATCCATGATATTATATATCAAGAACTTGTCAAAGGAAAGTTTACGGGTTCAGCCAGAAATAAGTGTACCAAGATCATTGAAAAGCTTGCTGCTCAAGGCGCTGAGGGAATAATTATGGGTTGTACTGAACTACCGATTCTTATTCCCGAAAAACACCTCAATATTCACGCAATTGACACGACCAAAGTGCACATCCAAAAGGCACTCGATTGGGCGATCAGCTAGCTATTCTTCCTTTATTACATCCACAGGATTCATAAAGGCCACTTTTAAAACCTGAAAGCCCATAATTCCTAGAGATAGGACAATGATACCTATAAGGATTAATCCTGTTTCCAATAGACTTGGAAATACTCTGTACTCAAATCCATTTAACCATTGATTTGAAATAACCTGATTCACAGGAATCGCGATCACCTCTGCCACTAATATCAAAATCAATATCTGCTTGTAAAAGAGTACGACCACACTTGTTACCGAGGCCCCTAGCACTTTTCTAACACCTACCTCGGCTTCTCGTTTACTAATTGCAAAGCTGAGCAGGCCAATGAACCCTAGAATAGAGATGACGATGGTCAAAACAGACAAGTAAGCCATTGCTTTTGATAACCTGTTTTCATCGCTATACTGCCTTTCCAATTGCACCGAAAGGTAATCGTAAGAAACTGGTAATTTTGGTGATAAATCGTTGATCACCTCCTCTATTTGCGTCACCGCCATGCGATGATCTCCACCAGAAAGCCTGACCATTAAATGCTCACCAAAATCTTTATTATAAAATACGCTAATAGGCTGAATAGCAGAATGCAGTGACCCAATATTAAAGTCCTTAAATACGCCAATGAGCGTCATGTAAATTGGATTACCCTCCTCATCACTCTGGAAATACATCTTCTTTCCAACGGCATCATCACCCCAACCAAATTTTGCTTTAGCGGACTCGTTAATCATAAAAGCAAATCGTGCGTCTTCGTCAGAACCTTTAATAAACGATCTACCTTCTAAAATTTGTAAACCGATCGTCTGGGCAAAGTCATGATCTACACGCATAAACTGTGACCCGACGGCATTATAAGTACCATTATCCTCTACGTTCAAGATGGTATGGTTCAGATTAAGCCCAGGTCTATCGGAGGCAAAAGAAGCATCTCTCACGCCAGCGACTACTTTGACTCGTTCTTTTATAAACTCACTATTGGCAGACAACACTGAATCTTCCAGTTGAAAAACGATCACATTGTCCTTTTCAAAACCTAAATCGACATTAGACAGATAATCCAATTGATTCTTGACCACAAAAGTGAAGAGGATCACAATGGTAGAAATCGTAAATTGAAGTACTACTAGCCCTTGTTGCAAACGACCGCTCTCTTTAGTGCTCCTATGTCGTCCTTTTAAGCCTTCAACCAACCGAATGCCCGAAAGTATTATGGATGGATAAATACTAATCAAAAGCCCAAGCGACAAGGCCGCCACAGCAAATAATAGCAGATTTTCAATTGCAAAAGGCAGTAGATCCACTCCCGCTACGGCACGAAACTCAGAATAAACAAGCTTTACGATCAACAATGAAAACATAAATGCCAGTGCAGTGAATAATAGTGTCTCAATCAAGAATTGACCAGAAATATTGAAGCGTGACGCACCAATTACTTTTCTAACAGATATTTCTTTACGCCTAAGGGAGTTTCGGGCCAAAGAAAGGTTCAGATAGTTTACTAAAGCAATCAGAATTAGGAAAATCCCAATGGCCAAAAGGACGTACACGCTTACTTCATCACCATTTTTGTTGGCTTCCCAAGTCAGGTGCGATTTAAGGTGAATATCTTCAATATTCTGAACGATCAAATCTGCCGAACCATTAATTCTATCGTAGGTTTCCTTCATATGAGCATCAAATAAGTCGGGAAACTTCTCAATTAAATTTTGTGCTTGATAAGCCTCTTTCAACTTCACATACGAGTAGGTATGCGCACCATACCAGCGCGTATTTACCTCTTCATCAAAGTAGCCATTCCAAGAGAGTAGCACCTCAAAAGGTAGGTGTGTATTAGATGGGACATCTTCGAAAACACCCGTTATTTCAAATTTATTTCCCCCATCCAATGACTCTAAGGTCTGTCCGATAGGATCAGACTTCCCAAAAATCATTTCAGCAAAAGATTGAGATATTGCTGCTGTACTAGGCCTATTCAACACATTGTCGATATCCCCAGAAACTAACTTAGTATCGAACACCTTGAAAAAAGTGGAATCAACGATGAAGGCGTCACCGGAGGTATATATCATATTGTTATACTCGAAACTCCCTTTATGAGTCTCCATACCATTTAAGCCAGCCGCTCGAGTGAAATATTGTACCTCTGGAAACTCTTGAAGAAGCGTCGGTGCTAAAGGCCTCGGCACATTCACATAAGTATCTTCCTTACCTCCGATATTATTGTGAATCCCCAGCCTTTTTACGAGATGTTTGTCTTTTCTAAAATCCTCGAAAGAGAATTCATAATTGACTAATAATAACACCAAGAAACTAAATGCCAGACCAACTGATATTCCGAACAAATTAATCCCTGTGTAAAACCTATCCTTCCATAGATTCCTTGCCCCTACTTTTAAATAATTTCTGACCATTCCAATGTTGTTGTTTATGTATAAACCTTTTGTAAAACCAATAATACTGGGCCTAAAAAGCGTGACCACATCAATGAGAAATCTCCAATTCGCATAGCCTTTTCCTCTTTTAGCTATCCGTTCACGATAAAGCTCTATCAGGTCTCCTTCTACAAATCGTTGGAGCTCTTGAGAACAGAACCATCTAAAGATTTTCATGATGAGCCATGGCGGCCTATTGTCTTGAGTATTTGTACTCATGAAAAAATCAACTTCAAATCGAAGGCAATACCAGGTATGTCATTCCACATATTATTTCGCATGTCGCGTGCTGTTTCTAAGGCCTTTTTACCCTCCATAGTGATTGAGAAGTATTTCTTTGGCCTTCCTGCTCTTTCTGCGGTGCCCTCACCTTCCCTAGATCTTAAGAAACCTTTCTCCTCAAGTCTTTTTAAGGCTGATTGCAATGCCCCAACACTCACGCCTCTTCCCGTTCGTTTTTCAATCTCCGTTTTGATTGAAACGCCGTAAGCACTTTCACATAAAATACCTACAGCCAACATGACCACTTCTTCAAATTCACCTAGCTGAGTTCTGCGCATAATAATATTTTCCTAATTGTAGTATTTACAAAGCAAATACATTATATAATAATTTCCTAATTGTAGTATTATTATTTACTAAGCTCTCATTTACGCGTCCTTTCTAAAAAGTGTATGACTTTATGAAAACTTTTGATGAATTTGAGTTTAGAAATGCTTGCTTATGATTAATGTGCTACGGAAAATTCGCCACAATCTTTTATCCAAGAACAGTTTTCTGAAGTACCTCCTTTACTTAACTGGCGAAATCGTTTTGGTAATCGTCGGTATTCTCATCGCCCTAAATATTAACAACCGCAACGAAGAGCGAAAGAACGAGGAAAAAGTAAAGGCTACTCTCCTACAAATTCAACAGGAATTAGAAATTGACATTAACAAGGCCACAGAACTCATTGAGTACTATCGTGTCAAAGACTCGTTGATTTCTTTAGTTCTCGGCGAGAAACTCACTCTTGCCGACTATCAAGCACCCGTAAATTCTGGTTTATTTTCCGTGATTACTAATGTAGTAGATCTAGTGACCACCAATAATGCCTATAACAGTTTGATGAGGAACATTGATAATATTCCAGTCAGATTTACACCTTTGATTGCTGATCTCAACCAAGTTTATATCGACGATAAGACACAAGTGGACTATTATAACAATAGCATTTCAGAACTAGCCAATAAGGTCTTAGATAAATGGTCAGCTGAATATGAATGGTATTCACAACTTTTCACTGGAATTACGAGCGATGCGCCAATCCAGTACTTCCTAAACAGTCCTTTTTATAAAAATGAAGTGGTCACATACAACGTCATTTCTATGCAGAACCACCTACAATTCATTAAAGAATACCGTAACGATGCTATTAAGAGTTATCTGAAAATTGCGGCTCTGGTAAATCCCACTGAGCCTATCGAAAAGTCTTTTGTCGTTCCAAGGTACATGTATCAGAATATTACAGGAACCTATGAAATCAGAGAAGGATTAAACTTAGAATTGGCTTTCGATGAAGGCCATTTAATGGCGCGACAAACTGGCCAAGCGGAGCCATTCGAGCTTTTCCCACTAACTCATCTTCGGTTTTATGCGGTAAATGGAAAAGCAATCATCAATTTTAAGAAAGATACAAATCGGGCCTATACCGGATTTTCAGTGTACCAAAATAACGCGTACCTGACCGGGAAAAAGATCCAATAAAAAAGGTGCTACCAATGGCAGCACCTTTTTACTATCAATTCATTGAACGCTATCTTTTGATCTGCATAGCCATGCCATTGGACAT
Source organism: Roseivirga misakiensis (assembly GCF_001747105.1). Taxonomy (NCBI): domain Bacteria; kingdom Pseudomonadati; phylum Bacteroidota; class Cytophagia; order Cytophagales; family Roseivirgaceae; genus Roseivirga; species Roseivirga misakiensis. Next base: position 1,990,047 of record NZ_MDGQ01000005.1, read on the forward strand.
CACTAGGTGTTCTATAAAGAACTCCATCATTCTGTCAGTGGAAACCGCAGTGTGCCCCCTGTCTGGCCCAACTTGAACTTCAAAACTTTTGCCAGCATCCTGTAATGCTTTAATCAATTGAAGTGAGTTAGACGGGTGCACATTGTTATCGGCAGTACCGTAATAAATCATTATCTCTCCCTCTAGGTTTTTCGCATAGTTCATCAAGTTGAAAGCATCATATCCAGCCTTATTATTTTCAAGCGTGTTCATATATCTTTCAGTGTAGATGTTGTCATAATTGATCCAGTCAGTAACCGCTGAATTCGCCACTGCTGCATGATATACATCCGGGAACCTTAATAAACTCATAGCAGCGGTTGTACCACCGTAAGAAGTTCCATAAACTCCGACTCTTTCTTTGTCGAAATATGGTCTATCATAAAGCGATTTAATGCCTTCAGCGAAGTCGTCCTGCTCTACAATTCCAAGGTTGCCATATAGCTGATCCAGCAGTCGCTTTCCGCGTCCTCTTACATTTCGACCATCAATATCTACAATTAAGAACCCGTATTCTGTCAATGGATTTGGGAAAGTAAATGACTCTCTGAATTCGTTTGTTGCAGGTCCGCCATAGTTCGCTAAAATCAATGGATACTTCTTATTCGGGTCGAAATTCGAAGGGAAATGAAGTAAACCGTGGAGTTCGGTGACACCATCGGCAGAAGTAAATGTAAATGCCTCGACAGTCTTAAGGCCGAGCTCTTCCCATTTAGAAATATCACTCTTTGCCAACTCCGCAACTACTTTACCTTTTGCAGAAACAAGGTTAGTAAAAGGAGGCGTATTATGCGTTTGAGCAATATCAATAAAGTGCTTTCCATCAGGTGCTACTGTAACGCTATGGTTAAACGCAAGGTCTGTCATGCGCACATCCTTGGTACCGTCCATTTTGACTCTATGCAACTGCATTTTCATGTGATTTTCACCACTTCGTGCCATGTAATACATGTACCCTGCCTTTTCATCCACACGGATAATATTGCTTACTTCAAACTCATGTTGCGTTAGCGTATTTACAAGTGTTCCATCAAAATTGTAGAGATAATAATTGTTGAAACCAGTACGCTCAGATGCCCAAACAAAGTGTTCGCCATCTTCTAAAACGCGCATTTCTGGCGTATTCTTAGTAAAACTTGGCAACCATTCTTCGCGAACAACAACTCTTGATTTCCCTGTCAATGGATCAGCAGCTCGATATTCCATGATATCCTGCTTACGGTTGGTACTGTGGTATAAAAGCTCTTTACCATCTGGTGTCCAGCTTACTCCATATAAATAAGTTCCTAAAGCACCGTCATTAAATGGTTTCCCATCGCGGGTATCAAATTCCGTGATTTTCTTAGTGTCAAGATCGTAAACCATAAGGTCCACTGGAAGGTTAGGCTCTCCAACTTTCGGATAAGACATGATTTCAAGTGAATCATACAAGGCTAGTTGATCTAAAAGCACATAGTACCTTTTTGCACCTTCTTCTTTGAATCGGTAAAAAGCAATCTTTTTGCTATCTGGTGACCACCACATCGCTGTATTTTGGCCTAATTCTTCGCCATATACCCAAGTAGCAATACCATACTTTACTAGATTGTCCATATTACCATCTGTAGTGATGGCCATTACACCAGATCCATCAGGGTTACTGATGTACATGTTACGATCTCTTGTGAATGCCTTTAGTTTACCATCAGGAGAGTCTGCCGAAGCATATTGCCTACCTCTAGCAGGTCTATTGAATCTTCTTCTCTGTGGTGGCGGGGGCGGATTTGTCACTTCCGTCATTTTCTTCTTTCTGACATCGTAAGACCACAGCTTGCCATCTTTCATATATTCAAATGACTTACTGTCATCTGCCCATCTAGCTGAAATAATCCCTGGTTTTACTGACCGTCTGATCTGTGGTGCCATTTTACGATATTGATCATATCCTGGCATATTTTTTAACTTATCCTGTGCTTGAGTCTGAAAACCCACAAGACAGAAGAAAGCTGCTAACACGAGGGTTAACGAAGATTTACTTTTCATATAATTTACTTTATAAAATTCCTTCATTCTTTAGAAGCCTAATACTACTACTTTCATGCCTAAAAAAGTAGTGGTATTTGTTCGAATGGTGTTTTGAGTAGAGCGTAATGCGTACTGAGTATTGCGATAGACGATGTACGAAACCTCGACATTCAACATTCAACACTGACCTAACTGATTTCCTGGTTTCCAGTTTCCTGCTTACCTTAAAGCAACCATCAACCTTATGCGATACCTTATCTTAGGCTTTTGCCTAGTCCTATCAACACTATCTGTCGCTCAAACAGACCATTCTGGATGGCCTACTTACTCTTACACTGAATTATTCCAAATGATTGAAGATGAAGAAGACACTATCTTCAATATGGAAAATGCGATTATAAAATTTGAGCCTTCAACGGACTCTTTATTCAAATACGAATTGGAAAAAGAGTCTTTTAAATTGATAACTGAACGAAAAGATTCAGTAATTATAGATAAGCACATCCGCTTAAGCAATGTATTATTCGGTTATACAGAAAGCGGTTACGGGGAAAGATCTTTCCAAGTAGCTCTAGACAGGTTTCATTTTAAGAAATCTGTCTATTTAAATACTCCATATAATCTTTTGATTATTAACTCTTCTTTTGAAGAAGGATTAGAGGTTTTTCAATTTTATGAAAACCCCTCAAGCGACTTTGTTCAACTTTGGTTTGTTGGCAATGTCATAAATCAAGGTTTAGACCTAGGGACCGCCTTTAGAAATACAGTCCAAACTCAGGTTTTAGTAAGAAAATGTACACTATCTGGAAATAGCATAGTTGTTAGTCAGCACAGTGTAGGAGACCTAATCATGCACGAAAACATCATTGAAACGGATTACTTTTCTTTCAGCAATCGACAAGAAAAACCTGCTGGTCAAACGAACACAGAGTTTATCAATAATAAAATCAACTCAGAAGAAATTCATTTCAGTCTCATAACTAAAGGTATAGATTATATAAAATTGGCTAAGAATAACTTCTCCAATCCAATAATGCTCTCGATAGATGACCTTAGTGCCAATTCAAGCATTATCACATGGGATCAGTTTTCTGGAAAAATTATTGATACAGAAGTATTCTCTTATTGGGGTATTGATGTTTTTGGTTTATTCGATAACAAAGACTATCAGCCGCAAAGAGGCATCACTGACATTACCTATTACCTAGACCATGCAAGAATTGAAGAAAGAGGTGTTTATAATGCTGAGTTGGCCATTAGGGGCAAGTTCTACAACTACTTTAAGGAAAGGCATGATATTGAAGCGGCAAATGCCATTTATAGAGAGATAAAAGAGCTAGAAACACAAAGACTGGCCTATCTATATAGTAAAAACCCTAATTTTAACACTTTCTTCAAATGGCGAATTAATCAGTTTTTAAAAGTATTTTCTGGCTATGGAACGGAGCCGGAACGTGCAATCGCCTTCTCTGTCTATGTGGTATTGGCTTTCGCTCTAGTCTACCTCTTCTTCCCAAATCATTGGGACAGCCATGGGAAGAACCGGATTATGGATCGTTATCGTTTCTTCCTGAAGTATGTGAACAAAGACTCTGGCATACATGAAGTTTACCTGGATGAGAGAAAGCCTGAATTACTGGCTTCAGAAGACTTCAGAGCCTACTTACAGGAGCAAGGGAAAACTGCACCCAAATTTTTTATGGCTACTGCCCAGCCTCTTTATAGATGGTCTGTAGCAGGTACCAAAACTGCCTCATGGCTCCTGTCTAAAGTAGATGTACTGAAAGGCAAGTGGTCAGAGACTGAAGAGTCAAAACGAGGCTTAAAAACTGTTCTACTGATGTCTGCTTTTATGATTTCTTTGACCTATGACATCTTTATCAAAATCCTCAATGCCTTAATGCTCAGTATCAACACCTTTACCACGCTTGGCTTTGGTGAGATCCCCATAAAGGGCCTTCCTCGTTATCTAGCGATTATTCAGGGGTTCATTGGCTGGTTTATGTTGACGATCTTCAGTGTTTCATTAATATCTCAACTATTAAATTGATATAGAGGCTCCAATTTGAAAGTGAGTTTTTCTAGGAAATCCCGATAGCACGAGGGACGAAGAGCGATTCGGGGCTGACCATTTTCAGTGTAAGTTTAATCTCGCAGTTACTCAATTGATTGATCCAGCTTACTCAATCATTTCATACCATACATACCATGATCAATAAACCGTTATCATTTGGCCCACAGAAGTTCACAGGTATTAATTCATCTTTTTCCAACGCTCAATCATGGCCGTTTTAGTGGCAGACAAAGCATCGACTGCGCTCACAGTCTGATTGGTTGGCTGTACATCAGCGGCTTGTATTAAATTCATCATAAAAATGAATTTCTGTTGTAGGCCAACCAGAGTTTCTCGATCGGAATCCACGGAACGAATACTTCCATACATCGTATCTGGATCGCCTACTTTTCCATTGCCCCTCAAAGCCAATTGCTCCTGTGTTGGTTTGTTTATGTTATCAATCGCCTCCACAATTTCTTGTAACTCGTGATATGCATTATAACAGTCTAAACTAAGACTAGTCTGCATTTCCAAAGCATCTTCTGAAATGGTAACGCGAGGGTCCATCATTACCTGAATTGGCCTTTCCGAAGTTTTGCCATTGACTGTCAGCCGAACTCTGTATGTTCCTGGCTTCACAAAAGGTCCATGTGGACCGCTAGGCGTATTCTTGTAGACCGCAGCAATGGAAAATTGGCGCCTCGCTCCTCTTGGAGGTTCATGCCTTAAATCCCAAACAAACCGATGGTGACCTTTACTAGTACCTAATCGTTGTTCTGGCCGAATCCAGTATGTTGGATGCGGGTAACTGGTTGTGTCTCTTAATTCTGGTTTATCATCGCTACTATATGCTCTAATCAATTGGTCATTACTGTCCAAGATTTCCAATTTAACGTGCTTCACGTTTTCATTTAATTGATAATCCAAGATGGCACCATCCGGAGGATTTTGACCTGTCGGTTCTTCTGGCGGAAGCGGTGTATCGCTAAACATATTCCATCTGACGCGGTAAGTTTTAGCAGGTGAATAAAGAAAACTTTCTCCTTGTTTCGATTTAGCGAGTTCTCGAAGTGGAGCAATATTATCTAATATCCAAGCCGATCGTCCGTGCGTTCCGACAACTAGATCATCTTCATGTATCACCAAATCTCGGATAGAACTAGCAGGCATATTATTTCGTAACGATTGCCAATTTTCGCCGTCATCTATTGAAAAATAGACTTCTCTTTCTGTCCCTGCATAGAGCAATCCCTTTTGTTTAGGGTCTTCTCGAACAACATTTACTGGACCGTTTGGATTTAAGCCTTTGGTGATTAAATCCCAAGATTTACCACTATCCCTTGTTCTGAAAATATAAGGTGTCATATCATCCTTACGGATAGCGTTAATGGCGATATAAGCTACTTTTTCATCGAAGTGACTTGCGTCAATTTGAGACACCTTATCCCAAGCGCTCATCGCCGTAGGGGTAACATCTTGCCAATCTGCCCCCCCATTTGTTGTCAAATGGACTCGTCCATCGTCAGTACCGGCCCAAATCGTCTTTACATCGAGTGGAGATGGGCCAATTGCATAGATCACACCCCTCCTTGCCATTGTTTCCATCGCCTTGGTTTTGAACCGACCTACGCTGGATGGCACCTCTGGCTGTTCATATGTCAAATCGGGACTGATGATCTCCCAACTATGGCCTCCATTCATCGTTTTCCAGAGAACATTTGTACCGAAGAGCAGCATATTGTCATCAGCCGGATGAAACATTAACGGCATAGTTCTCACAAAACGGTATTTTCCAGAGCGTAGGGCTTCTGGCGCCACATTGGTTGATTGACCTGTTTTTTTGTTAAAACGCATCAAACGACCTCCATAAATAATATTAGGGTCTTTAGGGTCTGGCGCCACGTAGGCATACTCATCTGCACCGACACCCATGAACTCTCGGAAGCTAATTTGGCCACCGTTTCCCCTACTGGCTATACCGATGGCTCCACTTTCTTGTTGGCCTCCGTAAACCCAATATGGAAAAGCATTGTCAGTCGAAACATGGTAAAGTTGGGTAGTCGGTTGGTTATACCATGAACTCCAAGTGCGCCCGGCGTTTACAGTCACAACTGCACCCTGATCGGCCACGAAAAGCATGATATCTGGGTTAATAGGGTTAATCCAAATTCTATGATAATCATCGCCACCCGGCGCCCCTTTTAATGATGACCAAGTCTTCCCACCATCGGCCGAGGTGTAAGAGGCCACATTTGCTACATAAATACGGTCCGGATTCTTAGGGTGTACTTTGATTTCGGCGAAATCGCCTCCTCTACCCCATAAACGGCGATCTTCATGGATTAACTTCCAACTTTCTCCAGCATCTGTACTTTTATAAATTCCACCATTTTTTCGAGCATCTACTGTAGCAAACATCAACTCAGAGTTGCTAGGTGCTATTCCAACCCCAATTCTACCTAAACCATCTTCGGCCGTTGGCAACCCTTTGGTGATTTTACGCCAATTATCTCCACCATCGGTACTTTTATACAAGCCACTGTTTGGGCCCGAAAAGCGAGCATTTTCCCACGGTCCTTCTTGGTGCTCCCACATATCTGCGAATATGATATCTGGATTGTTCGGGTCGAACTCTACTTGTATAGCCCCTGTATTGTCATTTATGTATAGGACTTTTGCCCAAGATTTACCTCCATCTGCGGTTTTAAAAACTCCTCTTTGTTCGTTGGCCCCATACGGGTGCCCTAAACCTGCGACAAGGACAATTTCAGGATTATTAGGATGCACGATCAAACGGCCAACTTGCTGAACATCTTTTAAGCCAACATGCTCCCAAGACTTTCCTCCATCCTTACTTTTAAAAATACCATCACCAACCCCTAAATCTGGTCTATGGAGTCCTTCACCACTTCCTACATAAAGAATGTCTGGGTTACTTGGCGCAACGGCAATATCACCCACTGAACCGGTTGGGGCATCATCGAAAATTGGAATCCATGTTCTACCATAGTCGTCGGTTTTCCAAACGCCCCCATTATTCACACCCATGAAGAAAACATTTGGTTGTGACGGAATACCTACTCCCCCAACAGTCCTTGACGCCCTAAAAGGACCTATCATTCTGTATTCAAGATTTTGATATGCTGTTTTTGGGACTTCTTGCGCAACAATTGTGGAAAGCGTGAAGATAAGAATAGCGGAAAGGCAAATTCTGAAGTTCGGCATGAGGAAAAAATTGGTTTGTCGAGTTTACCCATAAAGGCTGATAAAACCAATTGTTAGTTTGGGACAAAAATGTCGAGCCCTGTTATCTTCGGGGCGATCATGATTATGATAAAACCAATTCGTGCAGAGGAAACTTGGCCGATCCGACATCGTGTGATGTGGCCAAATGAGTCGTTAGTATATGTAAAACTGAAAGAGGATCAAGATGGACATCATTTTGGGCTTCATGTAGCTGACGAGCTAGTTGCCGTTGTTTCTCTTTTCCCAAAGGGAGATTCTGCACAATTCAGAAAGTTGGCCACGCTAAAAAATCATCAAAAGAAGGGTTATGGGTCAGCGTTGATTAGGCATATATTAGCTTACAGTTCACATAATGAAATCTCAAGCATTTGGTGCAATGCTCGAGCCGAAAAACAAGCCTTCTATCGTCAATTTGGGTTTCAAACAACTTCACAAACTTTCATCAAAAACGGCCAGTCTTATGTCACCATGGAAAAGACGATTTAAGACTTTCCTGAACCTTACGTCATTCTGAGAGAAGTATGACCGAAGAATCCGCCAAAGAACCAAGGGATTCTTCATAGCGCTGCGCTTATTCAGAATGACGATTACTTGATTGATTCACCAACTTAAAACTTCGGGGCCTAGATCTTTCCAATTTGGACTCTCATTTTCAATGAGATCCTCCTTCCAACTTCTTGTATTTCTTTTAAAAATGTACAATATGCCTCCTTTTACCATTAAGATATATACACAATTAAAACGTCATTCTGAGGGAAGCATGACCGAAGAATCTGCTCAATAAACCTAGAGATTCTTCATAGCGCTGCGCTTATTCAGAATGACGATTACTTGATTGATTCACCAACTTAACACTTCGGGGCCTAGATCTTTCCAATTTGGATTCTCACTTTTAATGAGGTTCTCCTTCCAATTTCTTCTCTTTCCTTTAATATACTTTTCACGAAATATTGCCTCTTCAATTGTAGAGAAGTGCTCCATGTAGATTAACAAAAAGAGATTATACCTTGATGTAAAACTTCGCGGATATTTCTTTTCAAGGTGTTCCCTTAGACGAGATCTGATATCAGAGGTGACACCGACATAAAGTGTCGTCTTATTTTTATTCGTTAAAATATAGACCGTGCCTCCTTTTACCATTAAGAAAGATACACTTAATACGTCATTCTGAGGGAAGCATGACCGAAGAATCTGCTCAATAAACCTAGAGATTCTTCATAGCGCTGCGCTTATTCAGAGTGACGAATAATTGATTGATTTTTACCACAACCCATTTAATACTATTTTCGCGGATACATGCCACTATCACCAACGAAGTCACTGAAAATACTTAGAATATTAGCCTTATGGGAAGGCTTTAGTTACTTGCTTCTGGTTGGCATCTGCATGCCTTTAAAATATATCTTCAACATACCAGAACCAACCTATCCGGTAGGTCTAGCCCATGGGGTATTGTTCGTAAGTTATTGTATTCTGGTACTGGTTGTGACGCTTCAATATAAATGGTCTTTTAAGACCATGTTCTTAGCGGGCATCGCTTCTCTACTTCCATTTGGAACATTCGTGGCAGACAAAAGAATTTTCAGCCAGCAGAAATGATCCAATAAGAATAATTCAAGTTTTCGAAACAGTTGGAATCTAGGACTGTTGTTAATGTCGTATTCAGACCAACGAGAACTTTTAATAATGCAACCTAAATACCTTTTGGCCCTCGCAGGTCTATTTCTTTTTAATCTCTCTTACGGCTTCCAATCTAAAGCCAAACTCACTGGTTTTGTAACCGATGCAAAAACAGGAGAATCAATCCCAGGCGCTACTGTCAGACTAGTAGACACTTCATTGGGTAACATCACTAATGACGCTGGATTCTATACCATAGAAAACATCACGCCTGCGACATACAGCGTTCAGGTATCTTTCGTGGGCTATGAAACCGTTATCAAATATGGCGTTGTCATCAGGTCAGGCGGTATTCCTGATGTGAATTTTCAGCTCAAAGAAGCTATTTCTGAACTAGACGAAGTTGTTGTCATTGCGAATCCATTTGAGAAAATCGAGGAAACTCCCCTCTCCATTCAAAAACTCTCTCGAGAAGAAATAGCGACTTACCCTGGTGGCAATAATGACATCGCTAAAGTGGTGCAGTCACTTCCCGGTGTCGGTGGCTCAGTGGGCGGTTTCCGAAATGATGTCATTATCCGAGGCGGAGCGCCTAACGAAAACGTTTATTATCTGGATGGAATCGAGATTCCAAACATCAATCACTTTGCTACACAAGGCAGTGCTGGTGGGCCTGTTGGTTTATTGAATGTGAGTTTCTTTGAAGGCGTAACACTTTCTACGAGTGCCTTTGGAGCACAATATGACAATGTACTTTCAGGTGTTCTTCAATTCGATCAAAGACGTGGAAATGCTAGGGATTTTAAAACTAATATTCGTGTTGGTAGTAGCGAAACAGCGCTGACTTTTGAAGGTCCTTTATTCAAAAAAGAGAACGAAGACAGTAACACGTCATTCATTGTGTCGGTTAGACGGTCTTATCTGCAATTACTTTTCGAACTAATCGGCCTACCGATTCTCCCTGATTATTGGGACTACCAATATAAACTGACGCATAAGCTTGATGATTATAATGAATTACTCATTACTGGTGTGGGCTCCATCGATGATTTCCGAGTCAACGAACTAGATGAGTTTGATGAAGAGCAGCAAGCCACACAAGATCAAGTGCCGATCATAAAACAGCAGACAAATACGATTGGTATCAGTTGGAAAAATAGATTCAAAGATGGCACAGGTTTTATGACCACCACACTTAGTAATAACCGCCTTGAAAATGATTTTAGGCAGTTTACGGATAACATCAACCAAACAGGGCTGTTTCTTCAAAACGTTTCGGTAGAAAGCGAGACAAAGCTTCGCTATAACTACACCAAATTTCTAGACCAATGGACAATAAGTGGCGGTTTAAGCCTCCAAAACGTCAATTATGAAAACGAAACGATCGATTTGGTAAATAACTTCCAATATGACGGAGATATTAACTTCTTTAGATATGGTTTCTTTGGCCAAGCAAACAAAAGGCTTTGGGACGATCGCTTGAGTTTGTCTTTAGGCGTTAGATTTGATGCCAATACCTTTACTAATGATGGCGACAATTTACTCGAAACATTTAGCCCTAGAATTTCCGCCGCTTACACCTTTGACGCTCAGCGAAAGTGGTCCGTCAATGCATCTTTAGGTAGATACTTCAAAATCCCACCCTATACCATACTCGGATTTACGAACAACGCCGGTGCTTTTGCCAATCAAAACGCTGAATATATCAGAAGTGATCATGCAGTTCTAGGATTAGAATATTTAGTGACTCCATCTGCAAGATTTACCCTAGAAGGTTTTTACAAAAAGTATGACAACTACCCCGTATCCATTACAGACAGTGTTTCTTTAGCCAATTTAGGTGGCGATTTCTCAGTTTTAGGAAACGAACCTATCGCCAGTGTTGGCTTAGGCCGAACCCTTGGTGTCGAATTTCTGTATCAGAAAAAATTCACCAAAAACTACTATCTAATTGCAGCTTATACTTTTTATAAAAGTGAGTTTACCGCCTTTGATCCAGACGTTTATTTACCAAGTTCGTGGGACAGCAGACACTTACTTTCATTGACTGGTGGCTATCAGTTTGGCAACAATTGGGAAATAAGTGGTAGAATGAGATACTTGGGTCGAACACCATTCGCTCCAGTAGATCGAGAAGCGACCTTGGCGAATTATCCGGCGATAATCAGAGATTTCTCTCAGATCGGCGCAGAAAGACTAGATACTTTCAACCAAATAGACCTAAGGATCGATAAAAAATGGAATTATGCTAATTGGACATTAAACGTATTCCTAGAAATCCAAAATGTATTAGGATCAGACATTCCTGAAGAGCCAGAATTCGGCCTGGCCAGAGATGCCGATGGCATGGTGCTTTCTCCACGTGGATTAGTGCAAATCATGGGAATTGACAATTCAAGCGTGCTGCCATCAATTGGTATTGTAATTGACTTTTAAGGCTTTAGCTAACGACCACGCTTTGATTTAAAAGACTGGAACAAAAAGGCTATTGATTGGGTCGGTTTATTCCCTTATACTTGAGGGATATTGAGCCTTCCCAATCGTTTATGAAAGTATGTATTGCCGAGAAACCTAGTGTTGCCAAGGAGATTGCTGAGGTGATCGGTGCGGGCGCTAGAAAAGACGGTTATTACGAAGGAAACGGTTATCAAGTCACGTGGACATTTGGGCATTTCTGTACCCTACTCCCGCCCGAAGATTACAAACCACACTGGAAACGCTGGGATCTGAACACCCTCCCTATGCTGCCAGATCGCTTTGAAACCAAAGTGATGGATGATAGTGGCGTAAAAAAGCAATTCAAGGTCATAGAATCGCTTTTCAGCAAAGCCAGTTTGGTTATCAATTGCGGGGATGCAGGGCAAGAAGGAGAGCTGATCCAGCGATGGGTAATCAAAAAAGCTGGCTATCAAGGTGAAGTGCAAAGACTCTGGATTTCATCGCTGACGACGGAAGCAATCAAAGCAGGTTTTAGCAATTTGAAACCAGCCACCGAATTCGACAATCTGTATTACGCAGGAAGTTCGAGGGCCATTGGAGATTGGCTTTTGGGAATGAATGCCACCAGACTTTATACCCTTAAGTATGGAGGCTTTAAACAAGTCTTATCAATTGGGCGAGTTCAAACGCCTACCCTAGCCATGCTAGTGAGTAGGCACCACGAAATCGAGAATTTTAAACCTCAACCCTACTGGGAAATTCAAACGAAATATAGAGATACTGTATTCCATAACAGCACTGGAAAGTATACCAAAAAAGAAGATGGCGAGGAAATACTTCAAAAGATCAGCGGCGAAGAACTTTTCATTACTTCAACAGAAAAAAAGGATGGCAAGGAATACGCACCAAAGCTATTCGACCTCACCAGTCTACAGGTCTATTGCAATAGTAAGTTCGGGTTTACTGCTGAAGTGACACTCAAGATAGTTCAGAAACTATACGAAATGAAGGTGGTTACTTACCCGAGGGTAGACACTACATTTCTGCCCAATGACATGTACCCGAAGATTCCAGGAATCTTAAAAGGCCTGTCAAAATACAGTGGATTTACTGCACCACTGCTCGGGAAAACGATCCGCAAATCGAAGAAAGTTTTCAATGATAACAAGGTGACTGATCACCATGCCATTATTCCCACAGGAGAAGAAAAGCATCTTAATAGTGATGAGCAAAAAGTTTATGACATTATCGTCAGGAGATTTCTGGCCGTGTTTTATCCCGATTGCGAAGTAGCCAAAACTCAGGTAAAGGCAAATGTTGTCGATATTCCATTTGTAGCGAAGGGTAAAGAAATTTTGGTTGAAGGATGGCGGACACTTTTCCCAAAAGAAAAGAAAAAGAGCGACGAAGAAGAGGGTGAGCAAAAGGAGGAAGAGGAAAATTTACTACCTACTTTCCAAATCGACGAACATGGTCCACACGAACCTTCTTTTTTAGAAAAGACCACAAAATCACCTAACAATTACACCGAAGCGTCACTTCTGAGGGCGATGGAAACGGCCGGTAAACATGTGGATGATGATGAACTCCGTGACCTTATGAAGGCCAACGGTATTGGTCGTCCATCAACCAGGGCTAACATCATAGAAACGCTTTTTAGACGAAAATATACCGAGCGTAGGAAGAAACAGGTGGTACCAACCGCTATGGGTATTCAATTAATTGATACTATCCAAAATCAACTACTAAAGTCTGCCGAACTTACTGGGCAATGGGAAAAGCAGCTCAAGGAAATTGAAAACGGTGAATTTGGAGCTAAACGATTCATAGCCAATATGATGAAAATGGTTGATGAGTTGGTCTATGAAGTCCGTTCTGAAACCGGAAGGCCTAGATTGACCAATGAGCCTCCAGATAAGCCGAAGAAGAAGCCCCAGAAAAAGGAAGCCAATATGAAGTGTCCTAAATGTGGCGAAGGCAAAGTTTTGAAAGGTAAGTCTAGTTATGGCTGTAGCCAGTGGAAAAGTGGCTGCCATTTGAGAATTCCGTTTACCTATTTAGAAAAGAAACTAACTGATAAACAAATAGAAAGGCTGGTAGATAAAGGAGCTACTACTAAACTGAAGGGTTTTAAAATCGAGGGCCAAAAAGTTGAGGGCATCATAAAAATAGATGGCGCTGGAGAACTTAGCTTCGAGAATTTAAGCAAGCCAAACACTGATCAGAAATCAGGAGAAATGCCCATTTGCCCGAAATGTAAAAAAGGACAGCTCATTAAAGGTCAAACGGCTTACGGATGTAATCGGTGGAAATCAGGATGCGATTTTCGATATCCATTTGAAGAGATTAAGCGCCAAGCGAACGGCCAGCCATTGACAAGAGAATTAGTCTTGGAAATTATCAGTCATTAAAACTTATTCCCTTAGCTCCTTTTATAAATGGATCAGGCTTTTGAAATTGAGGCAAACAGTGAAAACCTATGGCCTACCAACACTTCAAAGTCGAGATAACAGAAAAAGTAGCACAAGTAAAATTCAACAGACCAGAAAAAGCTAACTCCCTCCACATGGAGGCTTGGAAGGAAATGCAACGCATTTTTGAGCACCTTTCAACCGACGATACTGTAAGAGTAATTGTATTAGCTGGAGAAGGAAAACACTTTAGCGCTGGCATAGACTTAGAACTCCTAATGTCAGTCAATAGCTTTAAGAAAATTAGTTGTGGTGCAAAGCGCAGCGAAAAAATCCGCCATTTCATTCTCGAGCTTCAAGATACGATTACAGCGATCGAAAAGTGCGCTAAGCCAGTGCTAGCTGCTATCCACGGAGGCTGTATTGGAGGCGCAGTTGACATAGTTTCGGCTTGTGACATGCGCTACAGCTCGGCAGACGCCTACTTCTCCATTAAAGAAATCGACTTGGGTATGGTAGCTGATATTGGGACACTTCAACGTTTACCTAAAATCATATCACCTGCCATAGTTTCAGAAATGGCTTATACTGGTAGAAAAGTGAGTGGTGCAGAGGCAGAAAAGATCGGCCTAGTCAACAGGTGCTTCGACTCTTCTGAGGCTTTAATGGAAGGTGTCTTAGAAGTCGCAAACACTATTGCCAGCAAGTCTCCATTATCCATAAGAGGCACAAAAGAGATGATTCGTTTTACACGAGATCATAGTGTAGAGGACTCTTTGAACTACATCGCTACATGGAATGCCGCGATGCTCCTTTCTGAAGATTTAAACGAAGCCTTTAAAGCGACTATGGAAAAAAGAGCTCCAGAATTCAAAGACTAACCCTGTTACTCAAAATTTCAAGATTATTTGAACCATAAGTATAAGTGACTGTGTTAATCGATGGTAGTTCAAATACATAGAAATGAGTCAAGAAACCATCACCGTAGATATTGTATCGGATGTAGCCTGTCCGTGGTGTTATGTTGGGAAACGCCGTTTTGAAGCGGCCTTGAAAGAATGGAAAGGTGCTCCAATAAAAGTTGAGTGGCATCCTTACCAACTAGACCCAAATATGGTGGCTGAAGGGCTTGATCGAGATACCTACCTCGTCAATAAGTTTGGAAGTATCGAGAAAACCCAGAACATGACCGACCACTTGACTAATGTAGGAAAGACAGTGGGGATTAATTTCGATTTTGGTCCCAATTGGCTAGCTGTAAACACTTTACACTTGCACCAACTACTGCATGTAGCTGGACAAGAAGGGTTTAAAGATGAACTAAAAGAAAGGTTTCTGAGGGCTTATTTCGAAGAAACGAAGCATTTGAACAACCGAGAACATCTAGATGAGATTATGGCCGAATTTGGTTGGAGTCCTGAAAGAGTTTCAGAAATAATAGAAGACGACACGATCGCTTATGCCGTAAAAAGTGAAATAGCTCACTATCAACAAATGGGCGTTTCGGGTGTCCCATTCTTTATTATCAACAATAAATATGGCATCAGTGGTGCACAACCTCCAGAAGTATTCCTAGAGGCTTTGAACAGCGTCTCTCCTATAGAAGTAATCGCTGAAGGTGACAGTTGCGATCCAGTCTCGGGTGATTGCTAAGGAATTCGGTCACAATTTGAAAGTCAGGTGATGTTCAAAGGTTCAGTACACCTGAATTAGTCCTTCATAAAAATGAATACTATCTTAGTAGTCGAGCAACTCAACATGCTCAGCCAAAGAACTACTATGAAGAACCCATTCAAGCCTTTACTACTGTTGACCTTATGTTCAATCGTCTGTCTAGCCTCTTGCGACAAACAAGAGGAAGTTCCTGCGAACGGCTTTATTGTTAGCGGAAATATACCAGGTCTAGAAACGGAGTTTATGTCTACTTCTTATAGAGGACCAGATGGCGAAAGGGTTAATGATTCTGTCTTTGTGAAGGATGGTAAATTCACTTACACCGGAACAATCACTTCGCCAAGTTTTATCGTTTTTTGGCCAAACGACGAAAAAACGATTAAAAGATCAGGTAGAGGCTACTACCCTGCTAAGTCATCACAATTTGCATTTCTAGCCAGCCCCGGCGACAGAATTGAGTTTAAGGGGGAGGTCACAGATTTTATCAATGCTTACCCTTCTGGAACGGCGGCTAATGATGATCTTGCTAAAATCAACAGCGAGATATTCCCAAAGCTTAATGCATCGGTAAATACACAATTAGAAATAAATAAACTTGTTGCTGACGATCCCAAAATCGAGGAATTGAGAGCAACCATGAGCGCGATCGATGAGGAAGTACTGGAAATAAAAAAGCAGTTTATCAAAGACAATCCAGCGTCGCAGGCAGCCGCTTGGTACTTATCCGATATGATGGTTAGAAGTCAGATTTCTCAAGAAGAAGCGATCGCCACTTTCAAAGCTTTCGATTCTAGTTTAGAGGGGTACACTTTTTACAATCAAGTAGCCATGCGGGTTGAGGGTATAGAATCTACATTGCCAGGCAAGATCATGCCAAATTTCACGACTGAACTAACTTTAGACGGAAAGCCATTCGCCTTAGATGAACTCCGTGGGAAGCATGTTTTGATCGATTTTTGGGGGATTTGGTGTGGACCATGCGTGGAAGAAATGCCAAAAGTAAAGGAGTATCAAGAAAAGTATAAGGACAAGCTTTACGTGCTAGGTGTAAACAGCGGAGATACAAAAGAGCGTATTGAAAAATTTATCGGAGAAAACGGTTACGATTGGAAACAAATAATGACTGGACGTGGTGCCGATGATTTAGTTTTAAAACTTAATGTCGCTGGTTTCCCTACAAAATTTATACTCGACCCAGAAGGCGAAATCTTACACCGATACGTAGGTGAAACAATTGATGCATTTGCCGCGATCGATGAAATCCTTCAAGATTAAGCGTTAGCTATAAATCAGCAATCGGCTTAGACAAATTAGATAACACACACCATTATGTTCTTACTGAAGGGCTACCTTTCACTTCTTCAATTGATCTCGCCCAAACTAGCGGCCAAACAAATGTTCAATTTCATGTCAAACCCAAGGATCATTAAGCTCAGGGATTTTGAAAACGAAATACTTGACCGATCTAAGAAGGAAACCGTTCGGTTTAAATCCTTTGATATTCAATCTTATACTTGGGGAGATGAATCAGACAAAGTGGCCATGCTTATACATGGATGGGAAGGTCAAGCAGGTAATTTTGGTGGTTTGATTGATCCGCTTTTAGCAAAAGGATATCGAGTAATAGCTTTCGACGCGCCATCACACGGCTATAGTTCCAAGGGAAAAACTAACATGTTTGACTTTGTAGAGATTATCGATTCGTTCATGGTGAAAATCAAGCCTGAACTAGTGATTAGTCATTCTTTCGGCAGCGTGATCGCATCTGCATCCATACTGAATCAATCTCAATTGCACTTTAAGAATTGGATTATGGTGACCAGTCCGCATGATTTTCGGGAAAGAATTCAAGACGTAACTGATACCTTGAGCATTTCAAAACCTACCGTCGATATACTTGTTCGTATGATTGAAGAAGACCTCGGTGAAAGTATCGATAACCTGAACATGACTAATTACTGCAAAAGAATAAAAAATGTTGATCAGGTAACGATTGTACATTCTATTCATGATAAAATCTTGCCGATCAGAACAAGCAGAAAAGTACATGAAGCTTTCGAAGAATCAGAAATGATTGAACTTGAGAACTTGGGACATTATAAAATCCTTTGGTCTGATGAACTTAAAGAGATAGTCAATAGAATAGCATAAAAGGAGATGACTAAGACATTTACCCTCTTCATTAAAGCAGCACTGACCATTTCGGTCGTCTTATTTTTCATTAGTTTCTATTATCTCCTTTACAAAGATGATATCGGACTCGACCCTGATTCCATGTTACTTGCCCTCCTACTGGTCATCTTTACAGGGCTCGTTTCGGCCGTTCTGATTATTATTCTGACGATACTTCACAAGAGAAAAAATCAATAGAAATAGGAAACCCTTAATCGGTCAGTTAAAGAAATCGAAATAACATATCGATAATTCTCGATTTATAAATATATTAGCACTGTGAATATCATTGATATCAATAAAGCGTTGAGTAACAAAACGAGGTTGGAGATACTCGGATGGCTAAAATCACCTGGAGACCACTTCCCACCACATACGGATTTAGGCCATTTTAACGACGGTGTATGCGTCCAATATATTAAAGAGAAATCGGGCTTATCACAATCAACCATATCTCATTTCTTGTCGCTTATGCAGAAGGCAGGACTTATTATTCCTACCCGACACGGCAAGTGGACCTACTACAAAAGAGACGAAAAGATGATTAAACGATATATTGCTCATTTAAACGAACAACTTTAATTCAAAACCATGAACATACTGATCATAGGCGCAAATGGAACGATTGGCCAAAAAGTAACAGCGAAATTGGCCGAGAAGCACACCATCATAACTGCTGGCAGAAATGGGGCGGATGAAACGGTAGACATTGCCGATGCTACTGCTATCAAGGACTTATTTGAAAGGATCCCTGCTCAAGATGCCGTAGTCTGTATAGCGGGAGAAGCTAAATGGGATTACTTTAAGAACTTGACCGAAGAAGATTTTTATGTTGGAGTTCGTAGCAAAATGATGGGGCAAGTAAACCTTGTGCGGATCGGGAAGGATTATCTAAAGCCGAACGCCTCTTTTACTCTTTCTACAGGCGTACTTGCCGATGACCCTGTGGTGATGACGACCAGTGCGGCGATGGTCAACGGTGCTATTCACAGTTTTGTAAAAGCTGCTGCTTTAGAAATGGAAAATGGTCAAAGAATAAATGTAGTGTGCTCTGGACTAGTGGAAGATTCTAAAGAAAAGTATGAAGACTATTTTCCTGGCCATGATCCAGTACCCATGCCGAAAGTGGTAAACGCCTATGTAAAAAGCATTATGGGTAAAAACAATGGTGAAATTATTCGGGTAAATGCCTAAGGGCTTTCGGGGAGTAGCCTAAACTGACCTACTCCCAATTGTAAAATAAGTCCTTTACTTTTCCCTGGTCCAAACTACGGTTCGGCCAAATACTGTTATACCCAAATACCCGCGAACTTGTAACTTTCCTCGTTTCAAGCGCATATAGCTAGAATACGTCTTGCCATTTTCAGGGTCATAGATTTCTCCTCCCTCCCATTTATCATCGCCATCGAAGGTGAAGCCTTGAACCAGGTTTATTCCAATGATCGGTCTTGTACGAAGCGATTTATCGGAATTCTCTTTATCGAGTTTCGCTTCACCCCGTTCATTTTTAGGCTCTTTAAGCCAGATGATTTTACCGTTGTACTTACCGTTTTCCTTGTAGATTTCTATTTTCGCCCGACCCTTATCGGTGAGCCAAACCCCTAAAATTTCATCACCGTCATTGGCGCTTAGTGTGTTTATCTGGAGACTTGCCAGAAGTAAGAATACAAGTTTAAATTTCATGCCGTCGCTGTCTTATATTTGTTCATTGCTTTGACCTTAATTCCATTAACTCAAAGTAATTTGATTTGTTGGAATGATTAAATACAAATTTCGGGAACAAACATTATGCCTACTACCAGAAAAAGCAATTTTTTGGAAGGAAAAAAGATTGCTAATCATTGCTGATTTGCACTTGGGTAAAGCTGGGCACTTTAGAAAATCAGGCATACCCGTATCGGACCTAATTCATTCGATGGATATACTGGTGCTCGACAAATTGATTAATACTCATAATCCACTGGAAGTCATATTTTTAGGCGACCTTTTTCATAGCGATCACAACCAAGGGTGGGAAGTTTTTAAACGCTGGCTCAGGTCGAGGCCTGAACTTCCTTTTAAACTTATTCTCGGCAACCACGATGTTTTAGCCAGTACAGATTATAAAATTGGCAACCTAGAATGTCTAATGTCACTTGACCTACCCCCCTTTAATTTCACGCATATCCCTGAAGAGTGTAGCCTGTATAATATGGCCGGACACATTCACCCAGCTATAAAGCTACGCGGAAAAGCAAGGCAAAACCTAAGAGTACCCTGCTTCTATTTTGGAGCTGAAGGGGGAATACTTCCTGCCTTTGGAAAATTTACAGGCACAGCCAGAATAAACATTGCCGAAGGTGATGATGTATTTGTCATTGCTGAAAAAGAAGTGATCAAAATAGCCTGACCTTAAATAATATTAACCTGAACTAGAAGTTTAAATTTTGGAATTATACTATTTTTGATAGAAAATCAGCAGTTTGGCAAAGGAGACGAAGAAATATAGACGCAAAAAGAAATTAGGCTCTTATCAGTCATTCAGTGTTGTTTTTAGCACCTCTCTCGCACTTTTTGTCATTGGTTTATTCGGAATTCTAGTATTACAAGCCAATAAGCTCACAGCGGTAATCAAACAGAACATTGAAGTTCAGGTATATCTGAACAAAGATATTTCCGAAAGCCAAAGAGGTAGGATTGAAAGCGAATTATCGGCGAGCGACTACATCTTAATGACCGACGGCCAAGCAGAAATCACATTCAAATCTAAAGAAGAAGCGGCCGAAGAGTTTATTGAGTCTACTGGTGAAGACTTCTCTAGTTTCTTAGGCGATAACCCGCTAAAAGATGCGCTTACTTTTAAAGTCAACGAAGAATTCCAGACAAATGAAGCCTTAGAAGCGCTCAAAGAACGAATTCAGAAAATAAGTGGTGTTTTTGAAGTCACCTATGTCGAAAACTTAGCCGACTCAATCAATAGCAACCTTACCAAACTCAGTGTGCTGCTATTAGGAATTTCAGCAGTATTGATCATTGTTGTGCTCCTGCTTATTAACAGTTCTATCAAATTGGCGCTATTCTCACAACGCTTCCTAATCCGAAGTATGCAGCTGGTAGGTGCCAAAAGTAGTTTTATTAAAACCCCATTCTTGAAAAGGTCAATACTTCATGGTGCTTTTGCTGGTCTGATCGCTTCACTCTTACTTTTTGGCCTTAAAACATTTGCAAACAACCAAGTAGACGGACTAGCATCACTTCAGCAGGAAGAATTAGTTTTAGCACTTTACGGGCTATTAATAATACTAGGAGCAATAATTGCCTACTTTAGCACTTTGAAGGCAATGAATAAATATTTGAAAATGTCTTTAGACGAACTCTATTAATATTATGGCAGAGAAAAAAAACAACTTCGCCTTTGGCAAAGAAAACTACAAATGGATGCTCATTGGGTTGGGTGTATTGTTACTAGGTTTCATTGTCATGTCTATGGATAGCACGCAGCATGGTCAAGGCTTTTTAGGGCTAACACTCGGACCAATCATCATTGTGGCAGGCTTCATCATTGAGTTTTTCGCCATTTTCAAAAAGTCGAAGTAATTCATGAGTTTTATTGAAGCGATTGTCCTTGGCATTGTCCAAGGGCTCACAGAGTTCTTGCCCGTGAGCAGTAGCGGTCATTTAGAACTAACTAAAGCTATTCTTGGCGATAATAGTGTTCCAGAAGAAAGTTTATTGATGACAGTTGTACTCCATGCAGCCACTGCACTGAGTACCATCGTAATTTTCAGAAAAGACATAGCCGAATTGCTTTCAGGCTTGTTTCAATTCAAAAACAACGAGCAGTTCCAGTACTCATTAAAAATTGTTTTATCCATGATTCCAGCAGCCGCCGTTGGTGTGTTACTGGAAGATGAAATAGAACAGCTATTTGGTGGGCAAATATTGTTAGTTGGCTTGATGCTATTAGTCACAGGAACACTCCTATTTCTGGCCGATAGAGCAAAAAACACGAATAAATCTGTTTCAAATCAAAATGCCTTAATTATTGGGATAGCACAAGCTATCGCCATATTGCCAGGTATATCACGATCAGGCGCCACAATTTCTACCTCAGTGTTATTAGGTATAGATAGACAAAAAGCGGCTCGGTTCTCTTTTTTAATGGTTGTGCCTTTGATTTTGGGTAAAATGGCCAAAGACCTATTAAGTGGTGATTTGATGGCAGCGAATACCGAAACTTCTCTTTTAATAGTAGGCTTTGTCGCTGCCTTTATCGCAGGACTTTTAGCCTGTACATGGATGATCAAATTGGTAAAAAGAAGTCAACTCAAGTACTTCTCTTACTATTGCTATGTGATTGGTTTAGCAGCCATCATTTATACATTTGTTTAGATGCTACAACTGGACCCACAGCTTACAAAGCAAGAAAACTTTACGGCAGGTCAAGTCATACTGATAGACAAACCACTGACTTGGACATCTTTTGATGTAGTCAAGAAAATTCGAAATCTTATCAGGATTAAGAAAGTAGGTCACGCAGGTACGCTAGACCCCTTAGCTACTGGATTGTTAATTTTATGTACTGGTAAAAAGACCAAGTCCATAGAAGGGTTTATGGGGCAAGAAAAGGAATACACTGGAACTTTTACCATTGGCCAGACTACGCCTACATACGACTTAGAAAGTGAAGTAACGGCCCCAGTCCCAATCGATCATATTGGCGAAACTGAACTAGAAAATGCTCGAAAGCAATTTATTGGTGACATTGAGCAAGTTCCCCCAATGCATTCTGCTATTAAAGTGAATGGTAAAAGGCTTTACGAACATGCCCGAAAAGGCGAAAAAATAGAGGTTAAAACCAGAAACGTTTCTATAAAGGAGTTTGAGCTGACTGAAATAGATCTTCCAGTAATAAAATTTCGGGTGGTTTGTTCCAAAGGAACTTATATTCGAAGTTTGGCGCATGACTTTGGCGCTGCACTTGGCGTTGGCGCTCATCTGAGCAGTCTAAGAAGAACAAAAATCGGTGACTTCAAAGTAGACAATGCCTACAAATTAGATGACTTGGTAAGTTTATTAAAAGACATTTCATAGCCAGATGAAAATCCACTTAGGAACTGAAACCATACATGAAATAAAGAATTCCGTGGTCACTGCCGGAACTTTCGATGGTGTACATAAGGGTCATCAGCAGATTCTGTCCAGACTAAGAGAAGTTGCAGATAAGGTCAACGGACAAACCGTATTAATCACCTACTGGCCGCACCCAAGGTTGGTCTTAAACCCACATGACAACTCTTTACTCCTACTCTCGACCTTTCCAGAAAAAGCAAATTTACTGGAGCAATACGGTGTAGATCATTTGGTTAAGATTCCGTTTACAGCGGAGTTTTCGCAAATGGCGCCAGAAGAATACATCAAAGTCATTTTAAGCGAAAGAGTTAAGACACATCGAATGATCATCGGTTATGACCATCGGTTTGGCAAAGACCGATCTGGTGGTTTGGAGGAACTAAAAGCATTTGCCCCGAAGTATGATTTCGAAGTAGAAGAAATTCCGAGACATGATATTGACGAGATCGGCATAAGTTCTACTAAAATCCGAAAGGCATTGGAATCGGGAGACGTAGCAACGGCCAATAAATACCTTGGTAGAAGTTATAGTATTGCCGGAAAAGTAGTCCATGGACAGAAAAAAGGACGATCCATTGGTTTCCCTACGGCCAATATCGTTGTAAAAGAAAACTACAAGCTTATCCCAGCCGATGGTATTTATGCTGTGAAGGTTTGCAATAAATACAAGAAGTTCGATGGGATGCTCAACATTGGACATCGACCTACCGTTGGAGGAGAAAACAAGACCATTGAAGTCAATATTTTTGACTTTAATGAGGATATTTATGATACTGAAATCAGCATCGAGTTCATAGATCACATTAGGAACGAAGTGAAATTCGAGTCCCTAGAAGCTTTAAAACATCAATTGGAGGAAGATGAAAAAGCTGTGAGAAGTCGATTAAGTAAACGCTAAATAAGAGAACATGATCAATAAACAAGTAAGCAATGCCGATGAAGCCATTCACGACATTGCTGACAATTCTACCTTAATGTTAGGTGGTTTTGGTCTTTGTGGAATCCCAGAAAATTGTATTGCCGCCTTGGTCAGAAAAGGAACAACTGGCCTAACCTGCATTTCCAATAATGCTGGAGTCGACGATTTCGGAATCGGTTTGATGCTAAAAACGCGACAAGTAAAAAAGATGATCTCTTCTTATGTAGGAGAAAATGCCGAGTTCGAAAGACAGTTACTTAGTGGAGAATTAGAAGTGGATCTTATTCCACAGGGTACCCTGGCCGAACGTGTAAGAGCTGGAGGCGCTGGAATACCCGCATTTTTCACACCTGCTGGATATGGTACCGAAGTAGCCGAAGGCAAAGAAGTGAGAGAGTTTAATGGTAAAATGCACTTGTTAGAAAGTTGGTTAAAAGCTGATTTCGCCCTCGTTAAAGCTTGGAAAGGTGATAAATCTGGCAACCTAGTGTTTAAAGGTACCGCTAGAAACTTTAACCCAATGATGGCCATGGCCGGTAAAATCACCATTGCGGAAGTGGAAGAACTTGTGGAAGTTGGGGAACTAGACCCTAACCAAATCCATACGCCTGGGATATATGTGCAACGTATTTTCCAAGGACAAGATTACGAGAAACGAATTGAGCAACGGACAACACGCATTAATTGAATTCATTGATATGTTAGATAAAATAGGCATCGCTAAACACATAGCACAAGAGGTTCAAGATGGTACGTACATCAATTTAGGGATAGGAATACCCACCCTTGTCGCCAATTTCATTCCCGAAGAAATCAATGTAGTCCTCCAGTCCGAAAATGGATTATTGGGCATAGGTCCCTTCCCAGAGGAAGAAGCTATAGATGCCGACCTTATTAATGCTGGCAAACAAACTGTAACAACATTGGCAGGCTCTTCCCTATTCAGCTCGGCCGAAAGTTTTGAAATGATCAGGGGTGGTCATGTTGATCTCACGATTTTAGGTGCTATGGAAGTTTCTGAAAACGGAGACATAGCCAATTGGAAAATTCCTGGTAAAATGGTCAAAGGTATGGGCGGTGCCATGGATTTGGTAGCCTCCGCTGATAACATCATTGTAGCCATGCAACACTGTAGCCGCTCGGGAGCATCAAAATTACTTCCAGATTGTACATTACCGATTACAGGGATTAACTGTGTCAAAAAAATAGTCACCGACATGGCTGTATTGGATGTTTTGCCAGAAGGTGGTTTTAAATTATTGGAACGTGCCCCTGGCGTATCTGTTGAGGAAATTAAAGCAGCAACAGCTGGCAAGCTTATCGTAGAGGGAGAAATCCCTGAAATGAACTTTTAGGATAGAGGCCTTATATCGACCTTATTCCTAAATCTAGGACATTGTCACCAATTTGTCCCCCACTAAACAATATGCACAATGGTGGAGTTTATCTAGCCTTAGCAGATACATTTAAACTATATTTGCGCCACAAAAATGCATAAATGAAAGAATCAGAGATTAACCTCAGAGTAGAGTTAGATAACGAGAATATTCCAGAAAAAATCTTTTGGAATGCCACAGATAAAGATGTTGAAGGAGAACAAGAAACTAAGTCTTTTAGCCTATCTATCTGGGATCACAATAACCAGAACACCTTAAGAATAGACCTTTGGAATAAGGAAATGCCCATCGATGAGATGAAACGTTTCTATGTGGATTGCCTTGGTGGTTTAGCCCAAAGTGTATTAAACTCTACCGGAGACGAGTTCATGTCAAGCGCAATGAACAGGTTATGTGACAAGCTTGTCAAACATCTTGAAGAAGAATTAAAGCAAAACACGCAAGGCTAATAAATACCATAAGCCTTGTACTTTATATAGAAAACACAATAGAGTTATTTGAATTACTGAGATATTCTGCATGCATAACATTTTGCAGAAATCGCTTTATTACTTCCAAAATCCTATTAATTTTGGAATTCGGCCGAGGTTTTGCAATCTTATACCTTAGTCAAGCCAAACTTTATTTGTTTCAAAACTCTAAATGATGATGAATTTGAAGAGAATTTTTACATGTTTCACAATCGTCTTTCTGGCAATGCAAACGATTACATTGTCAGCTCAGACTGAAGTCTCGGTCTCTGGATCGGTCGTAGACGACGCCACTGGTGAAAGTCTACCAGGGGTAAATATCCGAGTCAAGGATAAGGTAATCGGTACTATTACATTACCCGACGGTAAGTTCTCGCTTACGGTCAAAGATGCACCACCGATCACTTTAATTTTTTCCTATGTCGGCTACAAGCCACAAGAACTAGAAATCAATCAAAACAACGTTTCCAATTTGGAAATTAGAATGGAAGAGTCAGTCATTTTCGGACAAGAGGTCGTTGTTTCGGCATCACGTGTCGAAGAAAGCATTCTGACCTCGCCCGTTTCAATTGAAAAACTAGACATTCTGGATATACAAAATACAACGGGTGCTACCTTTTATGAAGGGCTTGCCTCATTGAAAGGTGTAGATTTCAGTACACAAAGTTTAACTTTTAAATCCATCAATACGCGAGGTTTTGGAGCCAATGGTAACACAAGGTTCGTTCAGTTAATCGATGGTATTGATAACCAAGCGCCGGGTCTGAACTTCGCAGTGGGTAATATTGTGGGTATCAATGACCTTGATTTAGAGTCAGCTGAAATGATCCCTGGAGCAGCTTCTGCCCTATACGGACCAAACGCAATCAATGGTATTCTTCTTTTAAACTCTAAAAACCCATTTGATTATCAAGGTTTTAGTGCTTATGCCAAAACTGGTGTAAATAGTGTTGAAACCAATGCGACTGGATCATTAGAGCAAAATGCCGAACTATACCAAGACTATGGTTTCAGATGGGCAAAATCATTCAACAATAAACTAGCCTTCAAAATCACTGGATCTTACTTAAGAGCAAATGACTTTGTGGGTACTGATACAAGAGACCAAGGATTTAACACATTTGGTGTAGTAGAACGTGGCGCGGAATCTAGAGGTGATAACAGACTTTATAATGGTGTCAATACTTATGGTGACTTCGATATTACAGTCGGTCAAATTGCAGACATCGCTATCGCGGGCGGAAACACCAGTCTTCCACCGATCAGAACTTTAATCCCTGATGGCCTAGATGGTTTATTCACACCAACAGGGTTTGAGGAAGCTACCTTTGTAGATAATACGACTGAAAGTATCAAACTAGGTGGTGCATTACACTACAGACTAAATGATAGACTAGAATTACTTGGTCAATTCAATTACGGATCAGGTAGTACAGTTTATACGGCAAACGATAGGTTCGTTTTAGATAACTTCTCAATCTCTACGGCTAAACTTGAGTTGAAAGGATCAGACTTTTATGTAAGAGCCTACACTACGCAAGAAAATTCTGGCGATAGTTATGCAGCCAATACCTTAGCACAAAGAATTAATCAAGCTACTTATCTAGAACCATATTTGTTGGCATTTTCTGGTGCTAGATTGGCAGGTCAAAACGTAGTAGACTCACACGCTGCGGCTAGAATAGCTGCTGATGCAGTTCAACCACAACCTGGTTCTGCGACTTTCGATGCGCTATCGGATCAAATCAGAAACACTTCTATCGCCGCAGGTGGTGCTAAGTTCTTAGACAACTCTAACCTTTACCATGTAGAAGGAAGTTGGGACTTAACAGATAGAATTGAGTGGGCAGAAGTAGTTGTAGGTGCTAACTGGAGACGTTACGGACTTGTTTCTGAGGGTACATTATTCGCCTTAGACAATAACAATGAAGAGATTTCTTTCAGTGAGTGGGGTGCTTACACGCAAATTACTAAACGCTTCTTAGACGATAACTTGAAAATTCAAGGGTCTATGAGATACGATAAGAACGAAAACTTCGAAGGTCAATTATCACCTAGAATTTCGGCTGTAGGAACACTTGCTGGAAACCACAACATTAGAGGTTCATTCCAAAGAGGTTTCCGTATCCCGACTACACAAGATCAATTCATTGATCTAGATGTGGTAACTAGACGACTAATTGGTAGTAACAGCCTATTAGTAGACAGATACAATTTCCAAACAAACCAAATCTATACTACGAATAGTGTGAACGCAGCACGTGCTGCAGGCAATGCTTCCCTCCTAGTGGAAGAAGTTAGAGTTAACGACGAATTCACAACTGAAAAAGTAAATACATTCGAAGTTGGATATAAAGGACTTTTCCTTGATGGTAGATTATTAGTTGATGCTTACTACTACCATAGTGTTTACACAGATTTCATCGCTGAGATTGACTTTACGCAAGCCGTACCTAACGGATTAACTGGTGCTAATCCTGATGCTGGATCAACTGCTCAACGCGACGCCATTGTAAATGGTACCGTAGCAACTCAGCGTTTCGGTTTTGACGTTAATGCAGAGGGTAAAGTGAAATCACAAGGTTGGGCTGTACAAGTTGACTACAACTTAGACGGTGGTTACTTTATTGGTGGTAACGTGGCTTTTAATGAGTTAATTTCGCAAGATGACTTATTGGCGCAAGGCTTTAGAGCAAGCTACAATACACCAAAATATAGATATAACGTAAAGTTTGGTAACAGAAAAGTTACAGATAGAATCGGATTCAACATTAACTACAGATGGCAACAAGCTTTTCTGTGGGAGTCATCTTTTGGTGTAGGCGTTATTCCAGAATTTGGAACATTAAATGCGCAAGTGAGCTACAAAGTTCCTGAGTGGAAATCTACTATCAAACTCGGTGCTAGTAACTTGCTAAATGAGCGTTATACTACCTCATTTGGTAACCCGAACATCGGTGGTATTTACTATGTACAGATCACTTTTGACGAATTCTTTAAGTAAAACCCAGCATAGAAATGAAAAATCTTAAGATATATTTATTAGCACTGTTAGCTTTTGCCTTCGTCATTCAATCATGTGATGAAGACGTAGATCTCATTTTACAGCAGGAAATCGAGAACCCACTTCCTGGTGAGGTTACTGGTACACCTGGATCACTTGATTTAAGCAATTATGTTTCGATCGGTAATTCTATTGCTGCTGGTTTTCAAGATGGAGCACTTTATACAGATGCTCAGAATCAAAGTTTTGCTACTTTCCTAGGTACACAATTCCAAGTAACTGGTGTTGGTGGGCAAGCCTTCAACGTACCAAGCATTAATTCTGTCAATGGACTTTCTGGCGCAAATCCAGCCGGAGGATTCTTCGGAAGGTTTGAACTTAGTTTAAGCCAGCTTAGACCAGTTCCTACTGAAGGTGAATTATTTGGTGCATTTGACGGGGACAATTCAGCATTAAACAACTTTGCTGTTCCAGGCATGAAGGTGACGGATATTTCTCTGCCTTCACTTGCGGGAAGCAATCAACTTTATGGAAGGTTTGCTTCTTCTCCTGGGACATCAACGGTTCTTGGTGATGCCTTGGCTACTGACCCAACCTTTTTCACTTATGAATTAGGTTCTAATGATGTTCTTGGCTATGCAACTTCTGGTGGGGCAAACATAGCTGACATTACAGATGCCGTTTCTTTCCAAACAAGTCTACAGACTTCTTTGAGTGCCTTAGTAGCATCAGGAGCTAAAGGTGTGGTAATGAATGTTCCAATGATGCTGACAGCACCATTTTTCAGAGCTGTTCCTTACAACGCTGTTCCTTTGGATGCGGCAACTGCTCAAGCGCTGAATGCTGGCTTTGCTGGCTTTAATCAAGCACTAGCAGGAATGGTTCAAGCTACTTTAATTACTCAAGCAGACATGGATCAAAGAATGGTAGCGTACCAAGCCGGTGCTAACCCAATTCTTATCTTTGATGAATCACTTGAAGATTTAGGTCCTAAATTCGATCTTCTAGGCCTTCCTGCAGCAGCAAGAGCTGGATTAGAACCATTTAGACAATCTAGGCCAGCTGTAGCAACAGATTTACCACTGCTGACAGCAGCCACAGAAATCGGTAGAGATGTAACGGGTACTGGAACAGTTCTTTCAGGAATCTCGCTTCCAATTGCAGACAACTTTATCCTAACACAGGCTGAACAAGTTGATGTGATTACAGCAAGAGTTACTTACAACACGATTATTTCTAACGTTATTCAGGCGATAAATGCTGCGGAAGGTAGCACAGTGCTAGCTGAGTATGACATCAATGTTCAATTGGCTGATATTGCTGGTCTAAATACGGCAACAGCAACACAATTAGGACTTTCTGCGGAAGCAATTGCAGCTGCTGATGGAACATTAGGAATCATTGTTGACGGTGTTAGTTTAGCGCCTGACTTTAGCCCTAACGGTGTATTCTCCACAGATGGAATTCATCCAAATCCAAGAGGACACGGTATCGTGGCTAATGCAATGATTCAGTTAATGAATGACACCTTCGGTTCTACGATTCCATTGATGAATGTATTGGCACTAAGAGGTATAATTGCTACAGATTAACATTTCTCGACAGCAACAAAAAAGGGTTTCGAATATTCGAAACCCTTTTTTTATGTCTTATAATTATTGCTCATAAAAAAAGAAACCCGAGAACGTATTTCTCGGGTTTCACCTCAACCAATAGATTAATAACCATCAACTTCACTTTCCAACTTCACTTTGTTTTTTGCTTAACCTGACATATACTTTACAAGTCTTCTGCCAACTTTAGCGAAAACCACATCTTATTGATATACAGTGATTTACAAAATTTAAATCTGTGCCGAACATTACTTTTTATACCATTATTGGAATATCTCTCCCATACTGGGATTCTTAAACCTGTTTGGGCTTATGACTCATCAGCTTTTCTAGCTATTTTTGCCAGCAAAACACTCCCTCCTTATGCCTGGATTTGAAATATTTGGTAACGAAGAAAGAAAAGAAGTAAACGACGTTTTAGAGTCTGGTATTTTAATGCGATATGGCTTCGATCATATGCGAAATGGTCATTGGAAAGCCAAAGAACTTGAAAAAGCAATTACCGAAACATTTCAGGTTGGCCATGCACAACTGACTTCAAGCGGAACTACCGCATTGAGCACGGCCATGGCCGTAATGGGTGTTGGTGCAGGTGATGAAGTGATCATGCCAACCTTTACTTTTGTAGCAAGTTTTGAGGCCATCATTGCGGCAGGTGCTACCCCTGTACTGGTCGATATAGATGATACCCTTTGTTTAGATCCGAAAGCCGTTGAACGAGCCATTACTCCGAAAACTAAAATGGTAATGCCAGTTCACATGTGTGGTGCTATGGCACAAATGGACGAGCTTCAAGCGTTATGCAAGGCACATAATATATTGCTTCTAGAAGATGCTTGTCAAGCAATTGGCGGAACTTTTAATGGACAAAAGCTAGGAACCATCGGAGATGGCGGAACCTTCTCCTTTGACTTTGTAAAAACCATTACCTGTGGTGAAGGCGGTGTCTTTTTGACAAATAACGAAGAATATTTTAAAAATGCTGATCACTATACCGATCATGGACATGATCATGTGGGCAGCGATCGCGGTGCTGAAACTCACCCATTCTTGGGATACAACTACAGAATATCCGAATTACACGCCGCAGTTGGCCTAGGACAAATTCGTAAACTAGATCATATCTTGGCAACACAAAGAAAAAACAACGCGGTGATCAAGGCTGCATTAAGCCAAGTCGAAGGAGTTACTTTTAGGCGTATAGCAGATCCTGCAGGTGATAACGCTTCATTCTTGTCTTTCTTCTTGCCGACAGAAGAATTGACCCGATCTGCGCATAAGGCACTGTTAGACAATGGGCTTGGTGGAAATTTCTACTGGTACGACAATAATTGGCATTACATAAAAAAATGGGAGCACTTGAAGAATGCTACTTCACTCTTCCCGCTTAACCCAGGCTTAGTGGAAGCGATCGGTAAGATGGACTTTGAAAACTTCCAGCAGTCTGATGCCATTATGGGGAGAACCATTTCATCGTTAATAAACCTTACTTGGACGGACGAACAAGCCCAAGAAAGAGCCGAGAAAATGGCAGCTACCATTAAATCTGTTCTTTCAT
Source organism: Roseivirga misakiensis (assembly GCF_001747105.1). Lineage (NCBI taxonomy): Bacteria > Pseudomonadati > Bacteroidota > Cytophagia > Cytophagales > Roseivirgaceae > Roseivirga > Roseivirga misakiensis. Next base: position 2,021,781 of record NZ_MDGQ01000005.1, read on the forward strand.
GAAAGTTGTAGCACTAATTCCTGCACGATATGACGCTACAAGGTTTCCTGGCAAACTTATGGCCAAGCTTGGTAGCAAAACAGTAATACTCCGCACCTATGAATCTGTGATTAAAACAGGACTATTCGCGGAAACTTACGTGGTCACAGATTCTGATGTCATTTATAAAGAGATTACATCCAATGGTGGGAAAGCTATAAAAAGTCAAAAAGAGCATGAATGTGGTAGCGATCGTATTGCAGAAGCTGCCGAACAAATAGAAGCAGATATCATCGTGAACGTACAGGGCGATGAACCTTTTACCAAAAAAGCTCCATTAGAGCAACTATTAGCTGTTTTTGAAGGAAAGGATGCTGATCAGATCGATTTAGCATCGCTCATGCAAGTACTTACGAAGGTAAACCTAATAGAAGACCCGAATTATGTAAAAGTGGTGGTTGACAACAACGATTATGCGTTGTTCTTTTCTCGATCCCCTATTCCCTACCCTCGCAATAAGGAAGCGGATACAAAATACTTTGAACATATCGGTGTGTACGCCTTTAGAAAACAAGCGCTTTTGGATTTCTACCATACGCCAATGACGGTTCTTGAGGACACTGAAAAAATTGAATGTTTACGATATCTTGAGATTGGTAAAAAAATCAAGATGGTAGAAACAGAATACATGGGTATTGAAATCGATACGCCTGAAGATTTAGAAAACGCGAAAGCATTTATTGAAGAAGACTAATGACAACATTTAAGAACTTCCCAATGGTTAAAATGGTCGTTTACGGCCGAGGTTCATTTGACCAAACCGCCAGTATTTTAGCTTCACAAAGAAAAGGCGACTATCCGTTTATCTTCTTGGTGGATGATATCTTTAAAGAAAGAGAAAGTCTAATCAGCCGCATACCACTTGAGAAAAAAGACAAAGTCATCTTCGCGAGTGCTGAAGACGAACCTAAAACCAAGCAAGTCGATCGTATCGCTAAAGAACTCATCGAGGAATTCGGGGAAGTATCTGGTATCATAGGACTTGGTGGTGGAAGTATGCTAGATTTGGCAAAAGCCGTGGCACTGATGATGACCAACCCAGGTTCTTCAGCCGACTACCAAGGTTGGGACTTAGTAAAAGTACCAGGTGCCTATCACGTAGGGATTCCTACCCTATCAGGTACTGGAGCAGAAGTTTCTAGAACTACCGTACTGACCGGACCTGAGAGAAAACTAGGGATGAACTCTGATTATACGCCATTCGATCAGATCGTACTAGACCCAGCACTGATTAAGAATGCACCAAAAAATCAAAGATTCTACACTGGCATGGACTGCTATATCCACTGTGTTGAATCATTAACTGGAACTTATTTAAACGCATTTTCAAAATCATATGGCGACAAAGCCCTGGAGTTATGTGAAGAGGTTTTCTTGGAAAAAGATGTATGGGATGAGGACTCTGACGATAAACTGATGATGGCATCGTACCACGGTGGTATGTCCATTGCCTACTCACAAGTGGGCGTTGCTCATGCGGTGTCATATGGTCTTAGTTTTTTACTGGGAACCAAACACGGCATAGGTAATTGTATCGTATTTGATCAGCTAGAAGAGTTTTATCCAGAAGGCGTAGAAAAATTCAAAGCCATGGTCGATAAGCATCAAATACATATTCCTAAGGGGATTTGTGCTGGGCTTTCCGATCAACAATTTGAAGAAATGATCGATGTGGCGCTATTCTTGGAACCACTTTGGGAAAATGCTCTCGGAAGTAATTGGCGTGACACTATTACGCGTAAGAAACTTCGAGAAATGTACGAGAAGATGTAATGATAAACTGATACTAAACCACCCAGGTATCGTTTAAGCATTGTTTACCTTTAATTGGGCATACTTATTGAACAAAGAAGCACCGACACTTAATCGATGGTTAGATTAAGATAAATTTAGTAGCTTCCATTTAAATTTTATCTCAAATGAAACGCAGAGACTTTATTGGAAAAACCAGCTTGGCAACAGCCGGATTAATGACAGCACCTAGTTTGGTTTCCAAAGCATTAGAAGACGACATAGTGAAAGTATTTGGATTCCAGGCATATACCGTTCGTGACGTTATTTATGACGATATGGCCGGTACACTAAAAACACTTAGAAAAGCTGGGTTTAGCTATATGGAGTTATTCGACTTTCAGGAAGGAAAACTCCTTGGTAAACCGATCGCAGAGGCTAAAAAGATTATTGAAAAATCTAAAATCAAAGTAAAAAGTATCCACGTCCCAACGGGAGCAGCCAAAGGCCAAAACGTATCTGGCACCATGCGGGTAGATTTCCAACGGGCGATAGATGATGCTGCCGAATTAGGAGCTGAGTACCTCGTTTGCCCCTACTTGACAGCTGACGAAAGAAAAACGATAGATCAATACAAAGAGCTGGCTGAACTGTTACAGAAGTGCGGCGAAATGTGCCAGAAGTCAGGATTAGGGTTTGCCTATCACAATCATGAGTTTGAGTTTGAAAAACTACAAGGCCAAATTCCTTACGATATCATTCTGGAGACAGATCCTTATTACGTAAAATTAGAACTGGACATGTACTGGGTAAGGTATTCAGGGCTTGATCCTATCAACCTGATTCGTGAAAACGCTGGAAGAATTCCAATGTGGCATGTAAAAGACCTAGCACTAGACGATGCGAAAAGCATGACAGAAGTTGGTAACGGCATTATAGACTGGCCACAACTTTTCAGGTATCGTGCTGAGTCAGGTATGCGATACTTCTACATAGAGCAGGATAGAAACTTTGCTTCGAATAGTGTTGATAGCTTGAGAACAAGCATCAAACATTTGAAAAAAATGAGATTCTAGTTGAAAGTCACTAAACTAACAAAGGCATCGTCAAAGGATGCCTTTTTGCTTTCTGGCATAGCGCAAAAAGCGAAGGCACATTGGGGCTATCCAGCCGAATGGCTCGAATTATGGAAGCCAGATTTAACTTTTGATCAAGACTATCTGAACTCCCATAATACTTACACAATTTCAGAGGACGGAACTTCCACCCCACTAGGCTTCTGCATCGTCATTGAGGAGGGTAATCATTTCCAAATTGAACATTGCTGGGTTAATCAAAGCCAAATAGGAAAAGGTTTAGGGAAGAAATTGATGGAAGAAGTGCTGAAAAAAGAACCCTATCTAAATCATGAATTTCAAGTGTTATCAGACCCTAATGCGGTTGGGTTCTATGAAAAATTTGGATTTCAGGTGAAGCAAATGATTCCCGGCGTTCCTGAGGGGCGTGAATTGCCACTGATGGTCATGACGAATCACAGTACCTAGTTTATCCAGAAAGTATTATCTTACTTTCTGTCATTCAACCCTATGCAAACTAACAAACTTCGGTTTTGGTCGATTACAGTCGCTTTAGCCGGTTTTCTCTTTGGATTCGACACGGTCGTTATATCTGGAGCTAACCAACCCATCAAAGAACTCTGGAATACCTCCCCTTTTTTTCATGGCACTTTTATCATGTCTATGGCCCTATGGGGAACCGTTTTTGGCGCTTTACTAGGTGGTATTCCTTGCGATAAATTTGGACGAAAGAAAACGCTATTTTGGATCGGTATACTCTATTTAGTCTCTGCACTTGGATCTGGATTGGCTACAGACCCATATACTTTCTCTTTTTTTCGTTTCATAGGAGGCCTCGGAGTTGGAGCATCTTCGGTAGCAGCACCGACTTATATTTCAGAGATTTCAGGCCCGAAAAACAGGGGCCAACTCGTTGCGCTCTATCAATTTATGATCGTATTCGGGATACTGATTGCCTTTATTTCTAACTATTTACTTGATGGAGTTGGCGGCGCCAACGACTGGCGCTATATGCTCGGAATTGAAGCCCTACCAGCCATTGTTTATTCAATTATGGTGTTAGGCGTTTCAGAAAGCCCTCGGTGGCTTGTTTTAAAGAAAAAAGCACCTGTAGAGGCTTTAGCCGTATTAAAATTGATCAATTCAGAAAACGCTTCGACGGAATTGGATCGTATTACCCAAGATATATCTCCAAAGACTACTAGAGATCGATTATTTTCTAAAAAGTACAGCAGACCTATAATGCTTGCTTTTCTTCTCGCCTTTTTCAACCAACTATCAGGCATCAACTTCATTCTCTATTATGCACCAGAGCTACTTGACACAGCTGGAATTACCGACGCCCTCCTCAGTTCTATTTCCATAGGAGGAATTAACTTGATTTTTACCATGCTCGGAATGTTTCTCATAGATCGGCTTGGTAGAAAACAGCTTATGTATATTGGTTCTGTAGGTTATATCGTGGGCTTAGCAGGAACTGCCTATTGCTTTTATAATGCCGCTGATCCACTCCTTTTACTGAGTTTTATCCTACTATTTATTGCTTCACATGCCATAGGCCAAGGAGCAGTTATTTGGGTATTTATTTCTGAGATTTTCCCCAATCAAGTACGAGCATTTGGGCAGTCATTTGGTTGTGGAGTCCATTGGGTATTTGCCGCTTTAATTACCCTCCTAACCCCAGTCTTTATTGATAAAGAGGACGGCATATTCGGTGAGAATCCTTGGCCGGTTTTTGCCTTTTTCGCCTTTATGATGTGCCTACAATTACTATTCACATGGAAAGTAATGCCTGAAACTAAAGGCAAGTCATTGGAAGTCCTTGAAAAAGAACTCACTCGGCAAATAGACCGATAAAAAAGCAGTGGTTTTTCAAATACCGTACATAGAATTGCTTGTTGTATCGGTATTGAAGATTGAGTACATTCCAGAAAATACCTTAAAACAACTATCATGAAATCAATCCGCAGTTATCTGCTGGCAATGCTAATGGCATTACCAGTTACAATTTTCGCTCAGGAAATTGTAATAGACCCAGCCAACATTGTACTAGATGTTGGTGCTGAGACAAAAATCAACGCTTATGTGATGAAAGATGGCAAAAAACTAGATACTCCTGTAAGGATGTTTTCTAGAGCCAGAAAAAGTCTAAGCGTTAATAGTACCAACACTGTTAAAGCCATATTGCCTGGCACTTTCGACGTCATTGCCATTGCTCCCGGTGCTGAAAGAAAGACTTTTAAAGTGACCGTAAACTTCCCTCCGATTGCCGAAATCAAATTGGACGATATTCCGAATAAAATCTATGCGGGTACACCAATTAACCTGACCTACACCGTAATGGATGAGGCAGGACTAGTGAGAGACAATCCAGATATAGCTTTTTCTTCGCAAAACGAGGCGATCGCTACCGTCAATTCCTTCGGCATGGTGACTACTTATAAGCCTGGTAAAACTTCAATTGAAGTAAAATCAGAAAATGTAGTCAACACGATTAGAATCAACGTGGTAAAAAATCCAATCGAAAGAATTGAACTTTCGGCTGATGGTGATCAAGCGAGAACTGGTGACGTATTCCACTTTAAAGCCAAAGCGCTCGATGCAAAAGGAAAAGAAATAGCTGATGCTCCTTTGTATTACTCATTCAATGGTATTTCTGACAATGTGAGTAGAAACGCCTCTGGTTTGATCAAACAAGATGGCCGATTCGTTGCTGATCAGCCTGGTATGTACACCGTTACCGTTTCGTGCGGCGTAGCATCTGCTTCAAAAAGCGTGAAAATCTCTGCAAGAGACGTTGCAAGGAAAATCGAAGTAGTAGGCCATGGGTCTGTAAACAACAAACACACTTCTGACCTATGGGTTTGGGAAGGTGTTGATGGAAGAGATTATGCCGTTACAGGTACTTGGGGTGCCGATGGTATGGCATACTTCTGGGATGTGACTGATCCTGCAAACATTACTAAAATAGACTCGGTACAAGTAGATGCCCGTACGGTGAACGATGTTAAAATCTCTGAAGACGGTACGATCTGTGTGATCAGCCGTGAAGGAGCTTCTGACCGAAAAAATGGTCTTGTGATCATCGACGTGAAGAACCCTAGAGAGGCGGAGATCATTTCTAGATTTGATGAAAACATGACTGGTGGTGTTCACAACGTATTCATAGCCGATAACCACATTTACGCGCTAAGCGGTGGACAGAAATACTACATCATCAATATTGACGATCCAAAAAACCCTTATGCAGTATCTAAATTCGAACTAGATACACCAGGTCACTCGATTCACGATGTATGGGTAGAAGATGGAATTGCCTATTCTTCTAACTGGTCTGACGGAATACAGCTTGTAGACGTTGGAAATGGAATTGCTGGCGGTTCGGTGAAGAACCCTACACAATTTGCGAGCTACGCTTACCCAAATAATGCGAATCACGCATCCTTCCCTTATCGCAGTAAGTCAACTGGTAAATTCTACGTGATCGGTGGTGATGAAATATTCCCTTACGGACTAAATACACAACCAGGTGGAGTAAACAGAGCAGCAGGTTATTTACACGTAGTAGATTTCACAGATTTAGACAATCCTGAAGAAATCGCACGTTTTGAAGTACCAAATGCGGGTTCTCACAACTACTGGATCGAAGATGATATTCTTTATGTAGCATTCTACAACGAAGGCGTTCGTGTAGTAGACCTTAGCGGAGAATTAATGGGTGACTTAAGAGCACAAGGAAGAGAGATTGCTTGGATTGTACCAAACGATCCGAACGGCTATTCTGCTAACTCACCATTTACATGGGGTGCTCAGCTTTACAAAGGCCATATCTTCTACGCTGACTTTAACAGTGGCTTGTGGTCTGCTAAGTTGGAACCAGAAAAGCCAAAAGAGACTCAGATTCAAAGCAAGTAATTACAACAGACGCTTTAAAGCTGTAAAATGAAAAACATCGAAAAGAAAATGGCAAAAGTCAGCTACTTAATTGTCGCTTGCGCAGCTATCATCATGTTGAGCCCTTCCTTAGCGAAAGCACAGAAGAAAATCGTGGTTTCTAATTCCGATTTAACGCTGTCTGTTGGAGAAGAGCTTAAACTTGATGTCTATGTGACAGATGACGGCAAAAAAACCGATGACCGAATCCGCATCTTTTCGAGAGATAAAAAGAAGGTATTTGTCGACTCTTCAGGCGTCGCACGTGCCTTCTTACCTGGCAAAGTAAACCTGCTAGCTTTTGCTGCAGGTGTACGCCACTCATTTGATATTACGGTAGAATATCCGAAAATATCTGAGATTAAACTTTCGGACATTCCCGAGCAAATTTATCGCGGCACACCAGTTCAATTCAACTATGCCGTCATTGATGATGCAGGACTAACAAGAACAGATGTTCAGGTAGATTTAAGCTCGAGTGATGAAAAAATAGCCACCGTAGATGCCTTTGGCTATATACATAGTAGGCAAACGGGTAAAGTTAATATTACGGCCAAAGTTGATAATATTGAAAATACAGTTAGTCTCAATATCGTTGAAAACCCAGTCCAATACATTGAACTGGAAGTAGATAACGGCGCTGGAAGAACTGGAGACGTTTTTCACTTCAGTGCTAAAGCAATTGATAAAGATGGCCAAGCCATAAACGATTTTCCAATGCGCTATTCTTTTGATGGCATTGCGGATGATGTTTCCACGACGGCATCTGGTCTAATAAGACAAGACGGTAGTTTTGTGGCTGACAAAGCCGGTGTGTACACGGTGACAGTTTCTGCGGGTGTAGCCTCGGCTCAAAAAACCTTACGAATTACACCAAGAAATGTCCAACGAAAGATAAAAACAGTCGGACAAGGAACTGTAAGTGAAAAGTTTACCTCAGACTTATGGGTTTGGGAAGGCCAAGATGGAAGAGACTATGCCGTAACTGGGACTTGGAGTGCTGATGGCACCGCTTACTTCTGGGACGTGACGGACCCTTCCAATATCATTCGAATTGATAGTGTTCAAGTAGATGCTCGGACGGTAAACGATGTAAAGGTTTCTGAAGATGGAAACGTTACAGTCATTAGTCGAGAGGGAGCTTCGAACCGAAAAAATGGTCTCGTAATCCTTGATACGTCTAATCCTCGGGACGTTAAGATTCATGCCACTTACAATCAGAATCTTACAGGAGGAGTTCACAATGTTTTTATTGACAAAGGCTATGTCTATGCCCTCAGTGCAGGACAGAAGTATTATGTCATAGACATTAAGGACCCTAAAAACCCAAAAGCGGTTAGTAAATTTGAATTAGATACCCCTGGACACTCTATTCATGATGTTTGGGTAAAAGATGGTATTGCATACTCATCTAACTGGTCAGATGGTATTCAACTAGTAGATGTGGGTAATGGCATTGCGGGTGGCTCTCCGAAAAACCCAGTCCAATTCGCGAGTTACACCTACCCTAGCGGAGACAACCATGCAGCATTTCCTTTTAAGAGTAAATCGACCGGTAAGTTTTATGTAATTGGAGGTGACGAGGTATTCCCTTATGGTGAAAATGGCTCTTATCTGGCAGGTGGTTACCTCCACATGATAGATTTTACAGATTTAGATAATCCTCAAGAAGTTGCTCGTTTTGAAGTGCCCTTTGCAGGTTCCCACAATTTCTGGGTAGATGAGGAATCTGAAACACTTTATGCCACCTTCTACAATGGCGGCGTAAGAGTAATAGACATTAGTGGAGAATTAATGGGCGATCTCTTAGCACAAGGCCGTCAAATTACTTTTTTCATGCCTGGCGATCCAGATGGATTTATTCCAAATATGCCGCAAACATGGGGAGCGCAACTGCATAAAGGACACCTCTTTTATTCGGATATGCACAGCGGGTTGTGGGTATCGAAAGTTGAGCCGCCAAAAGATGAAAACATTAAATTAGAAAGTAAATAATAAATGGATGGGTAATGAAGAGGAATAGATCTATATCCAGTTCAGTAACTCATTACACAATAAATAAGCATATGAAAAAGATTGCTCTAACTGCCTTAATCGCCCTCATGGCCACCGCTATGCATGCGCAAGACTATTATGTCTATGTAACTGCGGAGTCAGAAGACGAAGTATCAATCGTGAAATTCGATGGTAAAAAGGCTGAAACCATTAAGAATATCCCAGTAGGTGTTTGGCCCCAAGAAATTGAAGGTCCTCATGGTATCACTGTAGATCCAAAAGGTGAATATTGGTACTTGAGCTTAGCCCATGGCAACCCTTATGGCAAACTATACAAGTACAAAACTGGTACTGACGAATTGGTGGGTTCGGTGGAACTTGGCCTCTTCCCTGCTTCTATGCAAATTTCACCCGTTACAGGGTTATTGTATTGCGTGAACTTTAACCTTCACGGCGATATGGTACCGAGTACAGTTTCTGTAGTGGATGTGGAAAGCATGACGGAACTAGATCAGATTACAACAGGTGCAATGCCACATGGTAGTCGAATTTCCGCTGATGGCATGAAGCATTACTCTGTAGCCATGATGTCCGGTGAACTATTCGAAATTGATGCATTCAATCTGAACGTAGCTAGAAAGCTAGACCTAGATGAAGCCTCAAAAAGCTTGGTTGATCATTCTAAAATGGACCATAGCAAGATGGATCACAGTAAGATGGATCATTCTAAAATGGACATGAAAAAGGATGAGAAAATGGACAATATGGACCATTCAAAAATGGATCATAGTAAAATGGACCACAGCAAAATGGATATGGGCGATATGAAGCACTCTGCTTTTAAGCCTACCTGGGTAAGTCCTCATCCGCAAAAGAACTTAGTTTATGTGGCTGGAAATGGTAGTGCAGAAATTCTGGAAATTGATACAGATACTTGGAAAGCCACCCGTAAGTTTATCACCGACAAAGGGCCTTACAATATAGATTTAACGCCTGACGGTAAAATGATGGTCGTTTCATACAAAACTGCTGCCAAGACTGGAATTTGGGATTTAGAAACTGGTAAAGAAGTCGCTAGGCTTGACAATAGCCAGAAAGTCACCCATGGCGTAGCTATTTCTTCTGATAGCCGATATGCATTTGTATCTGTGGAAGGTAAAAATGCCGACCCAGGTATGGTAGATATCATTGACCTTAAGACACTTAAAGTGGTAGACACTGCCTATCTAGGAAAGCAAGCCGGAGGTATCGCTTTTTGGAAGGTTGAGGATTAAGAAAAGTTTCTAAAAATTTCTCAGAAAAGGTTTTCAAATAAAGAGCCAAATACTACTTTTGTACTCCCAATTACAGGATGGTCTATGGTGTAACTGGCAACACGTCTGGTTTTGGTCCAGAAGAGTCTAGGTTCGAGCCCTAGTAGACCAACTAAAATTAAAGCTTCACAGAAATGTGAGGCTTTTTTTATATCCAATTCGTCATCCTGAGCGCCAGCGAAGGAGCTCTATCTTTTGAACGCCAGCCGACTAGTGATAGGCCTGCAATATTTAATTATCTACTACCTAAATGGAAGAAATTGAAGTAGATTGTGTATCGATTAAAACCATTTACATGAAAAAGATTCTGACCGCCTTCCTCCTTCTCTCTAGCTTTTCGGCATTCGCCCAAGAATTTACCAGACAAGATTCTTTAAGAGGAAGTATCACCCCAGAACGTGCGTGGTGGGACCTCACACATTACCATCTAAAAATCGAAGTAATCCCGGAAGAAAAACGCATTACAGGCAGTAATACCATCACATACAAGGTTTTAGAACCTAAAAAGACGCTTCAAGTAGATTTACAGCCGCCGCTTAAAATCACAAAGGTGACTCAAAATGGCACAGCGCTAGATTTCACTTCTGAAGGAAATGCGCACTTTGTTTATCTAAAACAAGCACAAAAAGTGGGTGAAACAGGTGCCATTACGGTGCATTATGAAGGAAAACCAAAGGAAGCCGTCCGTGCCCCTTGGGATGGTGGTTTTAGCTGGAAAAAGGATAGCAATGGAATAGATTTTATTGCTACCTCTTGCCAAGGTCTCGGTGCAAGTGTATGGTGGCCAAACAAAGACCACATGTATGACGAAGTAGAAGGAATGCGGATTAGTGTTGAAGTACCAGAACATTTAGCTGACGTTTCTAATGGTCGCTTGATCGGTACGGATCATAACAAAAAGAAGAAAACGAAGACTTATCACTGGGAAGTCACTAACCCGATCAACAATTACGGCGTCAACCTAAATATTGGTGATTATGTACATTGGAAAGAAGTCTATAAAGGAGAAAAAGGCGATCTAGATATCACCTACTGGGCATTAAAACCTGATGAGGAAAAGGCGCGAGAGACGTACAAAGAAGTACCGCGCATGTTAGAAGCATTTGAGCACTGGTTTGGGCCCTATCCTTTTTACGAGGATGGCTATCAACTGGTGCAAGCCCCATATTTAGGGATGGAACACCAAAGTTCGGTTACCTATGGCAACGGCTTTCAAAACGGCTATTTAGGAAGAGATTTAAGCGCCACAGGATGGGGTTTGAAATTCGACTTTATAATAGTGCACGAATCAGGTCATGAGTGGTTTGCAAACAATGTGACGCATAAAGATCATGCTGATATGTGGATTCACGAAAGCTTCACCAATTATTCGGAAAGCCTATTCCTTGATTACCATTTCGGAAAAGCGGCGGGTCAAGAATATGTGCGCGGTACCAGAACTTCCATAGGCAATCAAAAACCAATGATCGGCCCTTATGGAGTGAACTATAGTGGTTATCCAGGCGATGTTTACTATAAAGGTGGCAACATGCTCAATACCCTGAGAACGATTGTGAACGACGACGACAAATGGCGTGGCGTACTACGATCGATTGGGGAAGAGTTTTACCATAAAACCGTAACATCCGACCAGCTTGAAAAGTACATGGCGCAGTACTTGAACCTTAAACTCGATGGCTTTTTCGACCAATACTTAAGAGATAGAAGACTTCCTACGCTGGAATACTTTTTTAAGGATGGTACGCTCAATTTTCGCTGGATGAATACCATCAGATCTTTTGATATGCCGGTCGATGTGAAAATGAATGGTGAAACGGTAAGAATTAACCCGAAAGCCAACTGGACTAGGGTTGCGACTACTGCGACAGCCCTATCCATAGACCAGAACTATTACATAGGTGTATTGAAAAGCAGATAGCAGATAATGACTGTGGAAAAATGGCTAGTCAGCTTGATCATGCCGATCAAGAACCTCGGGCGATATGTTAAAGAGACTATCGAGTCTGCCTCATCACAAACTTACCAGAACTGGGAACTGATTATCATCAACGATCAATCAACTGATGACACTGCACAAATAGTTCGAGAACTCGCACAACAAGAAAAACGGGTAAAACTGGTCGAAAACGATGGTAATGGCATTATTCCAGCTTTGCAAAAAGGGTTAGGGTTAGCGCAGGGTTCATTCATATCCCGCATTGATGGCGATGATATTATGCCCAAAGATCGGCTTGAACTCATGGTCAATCTAATATTGGGTTCGGAAACTAAAACGGTTGTCACAGGTAAAGTAAAGTACTTCAGTGACTCCCCTATTTCTGATGGTTACATTCAATATGAGGATTGGTTAAACGAAAGAGTAATTCAGGCCGACCATTGGTCGTGGATTTACAGGGAATGTGTAATCGCTTCGCCCAACTGGATGGTCCGAAAGGCCGATTTAGAGGCAATTGGAGGATTTACAAATCTGAATTATCCAGAAGACTTTGATTTAGTCTTAAGATGGTATCAACAGGGATTTACGGTTAAATCCATTCCAAAAACAACATTACATTGGAGAGAACACCCAGCAAGAACATCTAGAAACTCCGCACGCTATCAACAGGAATCCTTTTTTAGGCTGAAAATTGAACATTTCGTAAAGTATCAAAAAGGTGACAAGAAAATAATTGTTTGGGGAACCGTTAAGAAAGGAAAACTGACCAAGCGAATTTTAGACGAATCACGTACACCTTTCATCTGGATGGATTTGAATATACCTGAGAAAAACCACCAAGTGTTGAATCAACAAGTCTTTCATTATACCGCTATCGAAAATCAGTCGAATTTCACGCTACTAATAACAGTCTTCCCTGCCGCACACCAAAGAATAGCATTAGAGCGTTATCTCGGGAGTTTGAACTTGCTACACGGTTCGGACTACCACTTTCTGTAAATCTTTATCGAATCCTTTGGAAAGCGTAAGCAACCAATTGCCTTGGGATTACATCTTAGTGTTGATTTCGGTTAATTCTTATACCTCAACGAACACACTATATGAAAAAGCTATCCTTATTAACACTCATTATTCTTTTATGTGGGTGTAATGAAAATGTTACATTCGATGAGGCACAACCAAGTCATTTAGAGGCGCTCAAGGCTATTCCACAGGCTTATCATGGGAGTTACTTTGATGAATCTGACAGCTCCTTTCTGTATGTTGATGAACTTACTATTGCCGAAAAATTTACGGCCGAGTTAGATTACCCATTAGTAGAGTTTCTAGACGAAATTCAAGAGGATGAGGACCTTGGTTATGTAAAAATAGTCGCTCAAACAAAGGAGCAGCTTTCAATACAAATTGGCGAAACCCAAGTACAATCCTTCGACATAAGAAACGATTCAATCTTTGGCAAAGTGGAAATTATGGACACCCTGTTTTGCATAAAGCATCAAGATGTAGTGAAAGCTTACAAGGACGACCATTACTTCAATATTCTTAATAAGAATGGAGATTTCGCTTTGAGAAAAGTGAACCTAGAAAGCGGAAATTTAGTCATCTCAAAAATTCAAAAAGTCTTGGATGTAAAGCAGTTAATGGCCCTTGAAAACACTACTGGCCATACGGGTAAAGGGCTAAAGCCTACCAAAAGACAGTTTAAAAAAATTGCGAAAAGCAGTTTCACGGAAAATAAGAGATTACGAAAAGTAGAGTAGCTAAACAATCGACTCAAATAGTGCAACAGCCCGTTGTGGAAAGTATTAATCCATGACGGGTTATTTATTTAAAATCACTACATTTGCAGCTCAAATTTTAGCACCGTGAAGAACAAGGCTCAAATAAACAAACTATTTGCAGGAAACGGCTCTCCAGAACTAGGCAAGAGAATTGGCGAATTCTTTGGTCAAGGTTTAGGTGCTATAGAATTGCAAAAATTTAGTGACGGCGAAATGGCGCCCTATTTCAACGAATCAATTCGTGGGGCTAATGTATTTTTAATTCAATCAACCATGGCACCTAGCGATAACTTGCTGGAGCTTTGTCTGATGATTGACGCCGCCAAAAGAGCCAGTGCTTACAAAGCCATTGCCGTTATACCATATTTTGGTTATGCAAGGCAGGATAGAAAGGACAAACCAAGAATAGCCATCGGCGCAAAAATGGTTGCGAACATCCTTACTGCTGCTGGTGCTGATAGAATTATGACGTGCGATCTTCATGCAGGTCAAATACAAGGTTTCTTCGACATACCAGTGGATCACTTGAATGGATCTGCAATTTTTGTCCCTTATTTAAGAAGCCTGAACTTAGAAGATTTACTGTTTGCATCGCCAGATGTGGGTGGTGTTAAAAGAACAAGGTCTTTTGCACAGCATTTCAGTTCTGAAATGGTTGTGATAGACAAACAACGAAAAAAGGCAAACGAAATAGCCGAAATGACCATTATTGGTAATGTTGAAGGCAGAAATGTAGTCCTCGTCGACGACTTGGTCGATACGGGTGGAACACTGTGCAAGGCGGCAAAAATCATTATGGAAAATGGTGCTAAATCTGTAAGAGCGGTGTGTACTCACCCCGTACTTTCAGGCAATGCCTATGATAATATTAACAATTCCGTTTTAGAAGAGCTTGTGGTGACGGATACTATCCCACTTACCCAAGAATCGAGCAAAATCAGAGTATTGACCGTGGCCGAACTTTTTGCAAAAGCCATTAACAATGTGACGACTGACGGATCAATAAGTCAATTATTTATTTAACATATATATTATGAGAGAAGTAGAGATTATAGGGTTTAAAAGAGCAAATCTCGGAAAGGCTGAATCAAACAGATTAAGAGCCGAAGGAAACGTACCAGGTGTACTTTATGGTGGAGACGAGTTAGTGCAGTTTTATGCGCAAGCTATCCAGTTCAGACCAGCATTATACACACCAGATGCATGTTTTATCAAAATCAATATTGAAGGAAAAGAGTACAGAGCAATCGTTCAGGAGTCGCAATGGCATCCTGTAAGTGAAATGCTTTTACACGTTGACTTACTAGAATTAACTGCTGGTAAGAAGGTAAAAATGGATATCCCAGTAAAAACAACTGGAAATGCTCCAGGTGTTGCTAACGGTGGTACTTTAATCCTAAAAAATCCAAAACTTAAAGTTTTGGCATTACCTAAGTACATGCCTGAAAAACTAGAAATAGACATTTCAGAATTGAAAATGGGTAAGTCAATCAAAGTTGGTTCTATTGAAACAGATAACTTTGAAATCCTGACAAGTCCGATCGTAACGGTAGTAACAGTAGCTATTCCACGTGCCCTTAGAGGTAAGAGTGAAGAAGAGCTTGAAGCTGAAGAGGCAGAAGCAGCGGCAGCTGAAGCTGGAGACGCACCTGCAGAATAGCAATAAAAACGTATTTATATTGAAAATCCTGCTCAGCAATGAGTGGGATTTTTTTATTTTCGAGCATGAAGTATTTAATCGTCGGTTTGGGCAATATTGGACCTGAATATGAACTCACGCGTCATAATATTGGTTTTCTGACACTCGATCGACTAGCCGACCAAAAGGACTGCAAATTTGAAATCGATCGGTTAGCAGCACATGCCGATTTTAAGTTCAAAGGCCGAGCTATTCATCTGATCAAACCCACTACCTATATGAATCTTAGTGGTAAGGCCATGAAGTATTGGATGCAGGAACTGAAAATCCCAAAAGAAAACGTTTTAGTGGTTGTCGATGACATAGCTATACCTTTCGGCAAGCTTCGAATGCGCCCAAAAGGATCAAGTGCAGGACATAATGGTCTTAAAAACATCGAGGAACTCACAGGAGGTCAGAATTATGCGCGATTAAAGTTCGGTGTAGGCGATGATTTCCCAAAGGGCAGACAAGTGGACTATGTATTGAGTAATTTCACGAAAACCGAGTTTGAAGAGCTTCCCTTTAGTATGGACAAAGCCATAGATATGATTCTGGGCTTCTGTTCCATAGGCATTAGCAGAACTATGACACAGTATAACGATTAGCCATGCATCAAATTAATCTAGGAATCCAAGTAGTACCGATAGCAGCCGCAGATCAAGGCTACCCAATTATTGACGAATGTATTGCGCTCATTCAAAAATCTGGAATTTCTTACACCGTCACACCGTTCGAAACAGTATTGGAAGGTAATTACAAAGAGATCATGTCTTTGGTCCACGATATTTACGAAAGGGCAAACACGCTAAGTCCTGAAACGGTTATAAACATACGTATTCATTCAAAGCAGAATAAGGACGTAGTTGCAAAGGACAAAACAGATAAATTCTAATCGTTTTCACGGAGAATTTTAATACATAATTTTCTTATGCATAAGAAAATTATGTATACTTGCGTATGTCTTCAAGTAAACTCTTAAAAGGGAGCCTTGCTACTATAGTTTTAAAGCTTTTAGAAGAGCAAGAGAAAATGTATGGTTATGAAATCACCCAGAGAGTAAAACTCATTACTGCTGGAGAATTCAAAATTACTGAAGGAGCCCTCTACCCTACACTTCACAAGTTAGAAGCTGATGGTTTATTGACCACAGAAACAAAAAGAGTAGATGGTCGTGTGAGAAAGTATTACATGCTCACGAAAGAAGGAAATGAAGCTGCGGTTTCAAAAGTGGCTGAACTTGAAGAGTTTATTGTTAGTCTTCAAAAATTGTTGAATCCTAAACTTGGACTTGGATGATTTCGGAAAACGAACACAACGAGATAAATGGTTTCTTGAGAAACGTGGGTGCCGAACACATTGAAGTATATCAAGAGTTGTATGATCATGTAGCCACCTCTTTTGAACAACGAGCCATTACTACTCAAGATATAAAAACGCACATTCGTGAAGTAGTACAACCAAACCTTGGTGGTACACTGGGCATCAAAAAGATCATAACAGCAAGAACCAAAGCTTTTAACAAAGAAGTTTACGGACGAGCTTGGGATATTTTCAAAGACTATTTTATAGGCTGGCCAAGTGTTCTAATATCTATACTCACAGTAGCTATTGTTTTAGTCGGTAGAGAATACTGGGGTATTGGTACGATTACTAAAGCAGCTCTAGTTTTTGGCGTAATGGCTCCTCCTCTATTGACCGTAGCGGGTATGCTACTTCATTATTTGGATGGGAGAAGAAAGAAGCTCAAGGTTACCTCTAGTCTTAGAAACCAAGTAGTCATTAGGTTCGCCACTTTTGGAACCACGCTAACACAGGTATCTTTTTTCCTAATCGGTGGAATGATTTTCGGTGATACCGGACTGATCTACAAACTACTCATTAACAATCCATTACTAGGACTCTCATTATCCGTCATCTTTATTCTTTATGGATGTGTCTCATTACAGCTGCTAAAGGAAAAGTTTCACTTTAAAATTGCTGTATCATGACGGTTAGAGAATCTAGAGTTATCAGAAACTTTATTCTCAAGGCAAATGTAGAGGAGATGGAGTTCTATGAAGAAATTTATGACCATATAGCCTCTAGTTATGAGCAGAGAGCGTCAGCCGATGAGTGTATAGAAGACCATATAACGAATGTTATAGTGCCATCTTTCGGTGGAGTTGAAGGCTTAGAAAGTATGGTTGATAAGCAGAAGAGGTTAAGCAGAACTAGGGTCTTCAACAACGCATTTAAGAAGTTTTCTGCCTTTTTTACCACGGCATCTGGTTTATTAAAAAGTCTGCTAGTAGCTTCATTCATTTATCTGCTAAGTACTTTTGCTAGTGAATTTATCTTCTTAACGACAATTGATATCATTTTCATCATACCAGCAATTACAGCTTATGTCATGCAATTGCGCTTTAAGTATCTATGCCGTAAACGCCGACTCCCTTTCAAGACAAGCTTTACAAATCAAATGGTTTTCCTCATATCCATTATGTGTATCGGTTTGTTTCAGGGGCTGCCAGACATTATTCATAGAATAGCTGTTGGAAGCCGCTTTAATACTCTGACTTATTTGGAGCAATTTGATTTTATATTCTTTCCTGTCGTCTTTCTATTCACAATTTACACTTGGGTTTGCTTGACGCTAATTGCAAAAAGTACTCGATTAAACACTAGTGCTACCTTATGAAACTCGCACACTACCAATTAGAACAGATAGAAGAGTACATCAAAGATCAGAATATCTGGTATGACGATGTAAGACAAGAACTACTGGATCACATGGCTACTTCTGTTGAAGAGAAAATGGATAAAGAAGATAGTTCATTTGTCGATGCCTGTGCTAAAGTATTCACCGAAATTGACATCCCTCGATTCCAACGGCATAAGCTTAAATTCGAGCATATCGCTACTTTAAAGGAGGCAGGAAATGAAATGCTGACTTTCTTTAAAGGAATAAAGCTGTTCTACTTGGTAATGATAATTTCGGCTTGTGCAATCGCACTTGCACAGCCTCAGTTCATCAAAGAATGGTTCTGGACACTAACCGTTTGGTGTCCCGTTTTACTGCTCTTCTACTTTGTTTTAGTACCCATTTATGCAAGAAAGTATCGAGTTTTATACCTCAGTTATTATATGAGCCGGGTAAATGCACTGTTTACCCCCACGTTTCTCTCAGTCTCGGTACTAGGCTACTTAGACACCTGGTTCCTACAGCATACTTCCATAGCGTTAGTGGTCTTTTCTATTTTCTATCTATTTGTAATATCAGGTTTAAGCGTTTTGCACAAAACTTTAAAGAAGGTAAAATCTAATGTCGCTTACTACTGATCAAATCGCTCAAATCAAGAAATTCATCAATAGTCGCGGCTTCACACATATTGAAGTTGAGATGGAAATCTTAGATCATGTGGCGTCGGCTGTGGAAGATAAGCTAGAACAAAACCCCAACATTTCCATTGAGAAGGCCATTCGGGAAGTTCATGCTTCTTTTGGAATTTTTGGATTCTCAACCATTCAAGATCAAAAATCGGCTGAATTCAGTAGAATCCTAAAGAAACAATTCTGGCAGGAGCTTAAAAGCTTTTTCACGGCCAAACGTGGCGGAATTAATGTCATTATTCTCCTGTCAATGCTGATTCTCATTCAACTAAAAGGGTATCTCGGTATATATATGGTATCTTATATCCCATTCTTACTTGTTGTTCTGGCCTCACTCGCAATAGGCATATCTTCTCATTGGAAATTCAGAAAGTGGAAGAGAAAGTCTTTGATGCTCACAGCATCATTAATTCCATTATATCTATTTCAGCCCCAAATGGGCAACTTTATTTCTATCCTTACGCGAAATATATCTGAAACAGATCCTGTACTGGCAGGAGTATTCCTAATGAGTTCAAGTTATGTGCTGCTACTTTTAGAGTTAAGCTGCTATTATACAATACAATGGGGCTATAAATGGACTTATGATAGGTATCTGAAATATACCTAAAATGAAAATTGCTCTGATTTGTCAATTTCCACAGGACAATCACAGGGTTTAGGAACTCCACCAAAAACTACTTGCCAACAATCGCCATAAATAGATTGATAGATCATTTCGATCCTAATTTTAGCAATGCGCTTTTGAAGTAACCTGGTTTTTTCGTTCCACTGAAATCTAACCATAGGCATATTATATCCTGGCTCTAAAACACTTCCGTTCACGTTGTGAATCGAATAGTTGTTCCAACCTATCCCATGATCTTCTCCGAGCATTTTCGTTAGCAATTCTTGTAGATCGTTTACTTGCTCTTGACCGGCTCTTACTTTTAGAGACTTGACGATTGCTGGGCCTACCCCCTTATTACTTGCTTCGAATGCAAATCCTTCGCTATCATATTGTTGTCCCATTTCGACATAAGGCCAAACAGAATTTTTCTGTTGTTGTCGCATTATACCTACTTCGTAAAATGAGACCGCTAATGCACAAACGCTTACGATAATTGCGGCGACAGCGACAAAGCTTTCGGCTTTGACTTTAGATTTAAAAATTGCCATGTTCTTAAAAAATATATTGCCTTCACAACTCTGTGAAGGCAATATTGTTTGGCAATTATTTGTTCTTTTTTGATTTGATAGTGCGCTGTGGACACTGTAGATGGTAACGGCTAGCTAATAACCGAACCAGGATTTACTTTCTCGTTAGGCTGGATAAGACGTAAATTACCTTCTGAATCTTCTGCCATTAGGATCATTCCTTGAGATTCTACCCCCATCATTTTTCTTGGCGCTAAGTTGGCAATGATAGTCACTTGCCTACCGATCATTTCTGCGGGATCATATTGTTTGGCAATTCCACTGAGTATTGTTCGCTTGTCCACACCTGTATCAATCAGAAATTGCAATAGCTTATTCGATTTCTCTACTTTTTTAGCTTCGAGTATCGTTCCAACCCTTAGGTCTAACTTCATGAAATCATCAAAGACTATATCATCTTTCATAGGAGTTACCTCTATTTCCTTATTCTCCATTTCGTTCTTTTTCTTTGTCTGCTCTAACTTCTCAATTTGAGCGGTAATAGTACTGTCTTCTAATTTTTGGAATAATAGTGTTGGCTTTTCTAGCTGATCGCCTTCAGCGACCAAATCATCTTTGCCGGCACTTTGCCAATCCAGCTTTTCAAGTCCTAACAGGCTGTTTATTTTATCTGAAGAAAATGGAATAAATGGCTCTGCCACTATGCCCAAATTCGCGATCAATTGTAAAGAAATATTAAGTATGGTGCCAACACGTTCTTGATCTGTTTTAATCAGTTTCCAAGGCTCCGTATCTGCCAAATATTTGTTTCCAACTCGGGCCAACTCCATCATTTCGGCTAAAGCCTCTCTAAATCTATATCTAGAAATAGCTTTGCCTACTTTTTCAGGCGCTTTGCCAAGACTATCCAATACGGCTCGATCAATATCAAAAAGCTCGGCTTTAGCAGGTACTTTACCGTCAAAGTACTTATGTGTTAATACAACCGCCCGATTGACGAAATTTCCTAAAATCGCAACAAGCTCATTGTTGTTTCTGGCTTGAAAATCCTTCCAAGTAAAATCATTATCCTTGGTTTCAGGCGCATTTGAGCATAGCGCATATCTAAGTACGTCTTGTTTATCAGGCAGGTCTTCTAAATACTCGTGCAGCCAAACTGCCCAACTCCTTGAAGTCGAAATTTTATCACCTTCAAGGTTCAAAAACTCATTGGCTGGTACATTATCTGGTAAAACATAATCGCCCATAGATTTTAGAATCGCAGGGAAGATTATGCAGTGAAAAACGATGTTATCCTTACCGATAAAGTGGACTAATTTGGTGTCTTTGCTTTTCCAGTATGGTTCCCAATCTTTTCCTTTCTCCTCGGCCCATTCTCTTGTCGCCGAAACATAACCAATTGGCGCATCGAACCAGACATAAAGCACTTTCCCATCTGCACCTTCAACTGGGACTTTGATACCCCAATCTAAATCTCTAGTCATGGCACGTGGCTGTAACCCACCATCTATCCATGATTTACACTGCCCCCAAACATTGGGTTTCCAATCAGATTTATGCCCTTCTACGAGCCATTCTTTCAGCCAACCTTCATAATTCTGTAGTGGTAAATACCAATGTTTGGTTTCTTTTGTAACAGGCGGATTTCCACTCAACGTCGACTTCGGGTTAATCAAATCGGTTGGGTTTAAAGAAGATCCGCAGTTTTCGCATTGATCGCCATATGCCTCAGGGTGACCGCATTTTGGACAGGTACCCATGATATAGCGATCGGCCAAGAATTGTTTTTCTTGCTCGTCGAAGTACTGCTTACTGACGCGCTCTTCGAACTTTCCTTCGTCATAAAGCTTCTTAAAAAACATCTGAGCAGTCTCGTGATGCTTTTCATTAGACGTACGAGAATAGATATCAAAAGAAATACCAAGCTTACTCATGGAATCCTTGATCATACCATGGTATTTGTCAACTATGGCTTGTGGCGTGGTTCCCTCTTTTCGAGCCCTCATGGTAATGGCCATACCGTGCTCGTCGGACGCACAAATAAATGCTACATCCTCTCCTTTCGACCGTAGATAACGCGTATAAATATCTGCTGGAACATAAACACCCGCTAAATGACCGATGTGAATAGGTCCATTGGCGTAAGGCAAAGCGGCGGTGACCGTATGTCTTTTGAAATTCTGATTACTCATAGGTCGCAAAGATAGTTTCTTAGGCGCGACTTGTAATAATTTAACGGCTAGAATTTAAAGCGCTGCCGATGGCCTGATTCTTTTGTTCAAACTTCATGAAAAAGCCCGCTTTACGTAAAAGCAGGCTCTAAGATTATTTGAATACAATCGGAAATCGTCTACCTACTAAAGTTTAGGATACCGCTCAAAAAGCCTTTATTCTCCCCATTTTTCTTTAAAATCAGGGTAATGTGTTGCCCGTTGTGAGGGAGTACACTTTCAGATACTTCACCAAGCAAGGCCGCCGCGGACATTGTTTTCCCTTTTGATCCCATGACCAATAGATCTGGACGAATCTTATCGATATGCTGATCAATCGGTTGTCCTACACTTTTACCGCGCTCTACGCTAGCTATATGCTTTTGAACAGAAGTTTTCTTCATTTTGGCGAGGTAATCATCCAAAGAATGCTTTGCGTATGCCGTTAATTTTTTGTCGATCTCAGTCCGTTTAGATAAGATTTGGTCGATTTCATCAGCGGTTTCAAAAACTTGACTTAGGTATTTAGTAGCGTCTTTGTAAACATGAAGGGCGTGTACAACAGGCGGCAATTCTACATTCTGAAAATCACTGACAACTGCCAACGCTAAATCTGAGTATTCTGAGAAATCGATCGGTGTAAGGATTGATTGAATGTTTTGTATGTGCCGATCTGGCATTAACATCACATTACAAGCAGATTTTCTCACCATTTTTTTGCTGAGTACTCCTACTCTATTCATATTTCGTCTACCTAGAATGGCTAGATCAATTTTATGTGTATTCTCAAACCTAAGGAGCTCCGTCAACTGATTTCCCGATAAGACATGAATCTCGACCGGTTGCTCTGGGTGGAAATATTTAGCCACCATTTCTTCAAGACTTGCTTGCGCTTGTTTGATGTCAGGCATCATTAGATCTGGAATATCCACTAATACTTCTTTTGGAATATCTAGCTCTTTAGAAATATGTACTATATGAATGGCATCAGGTGTGAACTGATTAGCCAATTCGGATACATTTCTTAAAAGGTTGACCTCATTTTTAGTGACGTCAATTCCAACCATCCATTTCGAAAACTTCTTCATAGCGTGTATTATTTATCAGGTGATTTGAATTAAAAACATATAAATCGGTAGACCTACCGTGATATTGACTGGGAATGTAATGGCCAAGGCCATTGGAATATAAATTCCTGGATTGGCTTTCGGTACCGCAATCTTCATGGCCGCAGGCACGGCTATATAAGACGCGCTTGCTCCCAAAACAGCGAATATGAACCTATTGCCGATATCATCCACGATTAGCCCACTCATAACGGCAATAACACAGCCATTGAAGAGGGCGATGACTATAGCAAATGAGGTAGTAAACCATCCTTGTTCGAGAAAGGCCTTCAGCTTTCGACCGCTTACAATTCCCATGTCTAGTAAGAAAATGGCTAAAAAGCCTTTAAATAAATCCGTTGTAAATGGGGCAATTCCTTGTGCTTGTTCTTCGCTCGCCATCCAGCCGATGACTAGACTTCCTAAAATCAAAATCACGCTACCATTAGTAAAAGCGTGTTTTATGAGTTGACCCATACTAGTATTCTGTGTTGATCCATTGGAGAATATTCTGATCAAAACTACACCTATCACAATGGCTGGCGCCTCCATAAACGCCATCACAGCCACCATGTGGCCTCCAAAATCAATGCCTTGCATTTCGAGAAACGCAACAGCTGTAACGAACGTCACTGCACTTACCGAACCATATGCAGCGGCTATTGCTCCAGAATTCTCTACAGTTAGCCGTCGTTTTAGGATAAAAAAGGCATAGCATGGAATGATAATCGCGATGGCCACTCCAAAGACAATACTCCAGATAATGTCGCTTGAAAATGTGTTATGTGCCAACTCTTGCCCGCCTTTGAAACCGATGGCAAACAACAGGTAAAGCGAGATAAATTTTGAGGATGTTTTCGGGATTTCTAAGTCGCTTTTCAGCTGGACAGAAACAATACCCAAGATGAAAAAAAGCAGTGCCGGATTGGTCAGGTTTTCTGCTAATAAATTCAAGTTCATAGATCAGTTATCGTTAAACTGAGCGCAAATATGATTGAGTTAATTCATATATTTTTATTTATCTTTATTATAATATACATAAACATTATTTATGAACTACACACTTCATCAACTCAATGTATTTCTTACTATTACCGAACTTGGTAGTGTTACGAAAGCAGCCGAAGCGCTACATTTAACCCAACCTGCGGTCTCGATTCAGCTCAAAAACTTACAAGATCAGTTTGAAATACCACTTACGGAAGTCGTTGGACGTCAGCTATATATAACTGATTTTGGTAAAGAAATCGCCCTCGCAAGTCAAAATATAATTAACGAGGTAGAGATCATCAATCAAAAGTTAATCACTTATCAAGACCAGATCGCTGGTAAGCTAAAAGTGTCAGTTGTTTCCACTGGAAAGTATATCATGCCTTACTTTCTTACAGACTTTTTAAAGAAGAATCCTGGGGTAGAATTAAAAATGGATGTCACGAATAAAGCCAGTGTTGTACGCAGTTTAGAAAAAAATGAAGTAGACTTTTCATTGGTGTCCATTCCACCCAGCACGCTAGCCCTAGAACATATCACGCTGATGCAAAATAAGTTATTCCTAGTCGGGAATGCGTCAAGTGAACTGAAGGTCAATAAACCTTACAAATCCAACGTCTTAGAGTCTATCGATTTGATCTTTCGAGAAACTGGTTCGGGTACTCGACAAACGATCGAAAAACATATTAATCAGCAGAATTTGACTGTAAAAAGGAAAATGGAGCTTACTTCTAACGAAGCAGTAAAGCAAGCTGTGGTGGCAGGTCTTGGTCACTCCATAATGCCCCTAATCGGCATTAAAAATGAACTCGAACTAGGAGATCTAAAAATTATACCTGTAAAAGGCTTACCTATACAGTCGCAATGGCAACTCGTTTGGCTTAAAAACAAGAAGTTCTCCCCTGCCGCCAAAGCTTATCTAGACTATTTGATTGAGCATAAAGATGAAATCATCACCAAGAAGTTTGAGTGGTATGAGAGCCCATAAAACGGGATACCCAAACTAAAACGACTTCATTTTATTTTGATCATAATGGATTAACATTAAAACCTTACCTTTGCGGCTTCAAATTAAGAAGCTCAAATGCAAAGCATCAGAAATATTGCCATCATTGCCCATGTCGATCATGGTAAAACCACTTTAGTAGATAAGATTATTCATGCGTCTAAACTCTTCAGAGAAAATCAAGAGTCAGGCGACCTTATCCTAGATAACAACGATTTAGAGCGAGAAAGAGGAATTACCATTCTTTCTAAAAATGTTTCTGTCGTTTATAATGGGGTTAAAATCAACATTATTGACACTCCTGGTCACGCCGATTTTGGTGGTGAAGTAGAGCGTGTTTTAAAAATGGCCGATGGTGTGCTACTCTTAGTTGATGCTTTTGAGGGACCGATGCCACAAACCAGATTCGTGCTAAGCAAAGCTTTAGCGCTCGGCTTAACTCCTATTGTAGTGGTAAACAAGGTGGATAAAGAAAACTGTCGCCCTGACGAAGTTCATGAGCAAGTTTTTGATCTCATGTTCAATCTTGACGCTACCGAAGAGCAACTGAACTTTGAAACGATATACGGTTCTTCTAAAAATGGATGGATGAGTGAAGATTGGCAGCAGCCGACTGATAACATCACTCCTCTTTTAGATAAAATTGTAGAAGTAATTCCTGAGGCTCCTTCTCCTGAAGGAACTCCTCAATTTCAGGTTACTTCACTAGACTACTCCTCTTTCGTTGGTAGAATTGCCATTGGTAGAGTTTACCAAGGAAGTATTGAAGAGGGTAAATCAATGGGGCTTACCAAGGCTGATGGCAGTATGCAGCGGGTAAGAATCAAAGAGCTTCAGGTTTTTGAAGGCTTGGGTAGAAAGAAAGTTGAATCCGTAAAAGCAGGTGATCTTTGCGCGATCGTTGGTTTGGATAACTTCGAAATTGGCGATACACTCACAGATTTCGAAAATCCTCAACCACTAGAGCGACTAAGCATTGATGAGCCTACCATGAATATGCTTTTCACCATCAACAACTCTCCAGGTTTTGGTAGTGAAGGTAAATTCGTAACCTCAAGACACTTGAGAGACCGTTTGATGAAGGAAACGGAAAAGAACTTAGCGCTCCGTGTAGAACCTACAGATAGCGAAGATAAATTCTTAGTCTATGGACGAGGTATTCTTCATTTATCGGTATTGATAGAAACAATGAGACGCGAGGGCTATGAACTAATGGTTGGCCAACCGCAAGTGATCTATAAAGAAATAGACGGTCAAAAGTGTGAGCCTATCGAGACACTTGTGGTTGATGTACCTGAAAACGTCGCTGGAAAAGTAATCGAGTTAGCCACTCAAAAGAAGGGTGAACTAAAGATCATGGAGCCAAAAGGTGACCAGCAACACCTAGAATTTGAAATCCCATCTAGAGGGTTAATTGGTTTAAGAAATAACGTACTGACTGCTACCGGCGGTGAAGCGGTTATGAACCACAGATTCTTAGATTATCAGCCATTTAAGGGTGAAATCAAGGGTAGAAATAATGGTTCTTTAATCTCGATGGAAAATGGACCAGGTACACCGTATTCGATCGACAAGCTGCAAGACAGAGGAGTTTTCTTCGTACCTCCAGGTGAAAACCTTTATACCGGGCAAGTGATTGGGGAACATTCTCGTGAAAATGACCTAGTTGTAAATGTGCAAAAAGGAAAGCAACTCACTAATATGAGGGCTTCTGGTTCGGACAACAACTCCAAGATCGCCCCACCAAGGGTATTCTCTTTGGAAGAGAGTATGGAATACATTCAAAAAGATGAGTATTTGGAAATCACTCCTTCTAGTATTCGAATGAGAAAGATTTTTCTAGACGAGCACACAAGAATGAAAATGGCTAAGACTTTATAGCCATTACAACTTTTTGGAAAGTAAAAGGGTCAGTGTAGGTATGAAGAAGATACTAGCGCTGACCTTTTTATTTTATTTAGTCATTAGCGGATGCGAAAACGAAAACCTACCTATTGATTCAGAATACCTTCTTTTCGGAAATTTTTATGGCCATTGCCAAGGCGACTGTTTCAATGCTTTTCAGGTAGATAACGAAAAAGTTCAATCTGACGATGCTGATGGACATTTCACTTTTGATCAATATCAATTCGAGTCTACTAGAACTTTAGACAAATCTGCGTTCAGCGAAGCACGATCATTACTCAAACAAATTCCTTCTGAGTTGATCACTTCGGAAATTGAAAGTTATGGCTGCCCCGATTGCGCGGATCAAGGTGGATATTTTATGATTTTCGAAACGGATAACGAAAAACAAATGATCATTATCGATACGGCAGACACCAATGATCAATCGGAAGATATCATCCGTTTCAAAAACTTAATGAGCGCATTTATAGAAAAACATAGAGACCAGTAATTACTGATCTCTTATGTCCAATATATCCTCCACTCTGTAATATTGAAAGGTTTTGTTGTCTGACATGGCCACGAAAATTCCTTTTTTAAAGGTATCGTTAAAGGCGACATTACTAATTTCCGAACCGTCGCTTTCGCGCGTAGAAACCTTCACAACTTTAACCAGTTCGTGCTGATGTTTATCACCAACCGATCCTTCTCTTTTAAAAACATGAAAGGCATTGGCTTGCTGATCAGAGACTAGAATAAACCCACTTCCATTTCCTGTATCATAAATGGATATCCCTTCGTGATCATCTCGAAAACCCGTTGTGGCAAACAAGGCCAATTCTTCATTGCCTTTTTCAGGGTCTGCATAGTATTTTCTCACTCCTACACCTTCATCTGAATAATAAATGTATCCAAGCTCATGATCTACAGCTATGGCTTCAATTTCCTTTATGCCACTATACTTCCCGAACTTTCGGACAAGCGTAGCAGTAACATCTCCCATATCGTTGAGGCCCAGTTTGTATTGCCATAAGTAAGTGCCATCAGTTGGGCCAGTTTTTCTCCCCATAATCACAAAGACAGCATTGTCACTAGGCCTTTTATAGAGTGCAATCCCCATTAAGTCTCTGTGTTCTAGCGCTGTTTCACCAACATACACTGGTATTCCTCCACCATCTATTGGTTTCATATCAGGCAGTGAAAAAACTCTTAATTTATGGGTTAAACGCTCCCCTGTTACGGCAAAGTCCAATGTATCATTGGCAAAGACAGCACCTTGAACTAAGTCAACATTATTTGGTCTCTTGAGTCCACTTACCGTCTTATTTTTAATGATCTTTCCATCCAAATCAAAGACGAAAAGTGCGCCGTCTTCATTCTTGTCCGTACCAATAATTAGACTTTTGGATGGATCTTCCTTATTCACCCAGATCGCTGGATCATCAGTATCGTAGTTTACGGGTTCAGTTACCACAACTGGTTTCACCCTATCAACGTCAATTTGCGAATTGCCACAGGCGGCGAGTAATACCACCGCTAGCAATGAAAAAATATATGTTATGTTTTTCATAAATAGTAAAATGGAGGCAGCACAACACCACCTCCATTTAGTTTGAGCAAATTAATTTCTAATTAAATAGGTCGAATTTCAGACCAGCATTGAAACGTGCGTTATAAAATTCTCGCTGCATAGTTCTTGATCTCACCCCTTGGTAGTATCTCAATTCTTGGTTGGTGATGTTATTCACCTCGAAGAAGAATCTCCAGTTAGGTTTAAAGGCATATGAACCATTGATATCTAAGAAAGTCTGCTTATCGTAAAACCTATCTTCGAAAGCATCTCCACCTAATTCATCGATATAGTCACTTGTGTAGTTAAGTGAAGCTCTCAACACGAGTTTATCAGTTTCATAAGAAAGTGATGCGTTGAACATGTTTTCAGCAGTACCCGGTAACGAAAGATCATCTGCTTCTCTACCTTGAATACCAGTCGTATTAGATTGAGTATATGTATAGTTCAGATAGATACCCAGACCTTTCCAAATTTGACGCTGTAAAGACAATTCTAAGCCGTAAATCTCAGCTGTTCCACCATTTTGGAATGTAGTAAACTCTAAGTCATTTCCGAATTGCGGATCGTTGAAACCCTCTTGGACTTGCTCGTAAATAAAATTATCAACGTCCTTATAGAATACTCCTCCAGATACGATACCGATATTCTGGAAGTAGTTCTCATACATTAAATCAAAGTTTGTAGAAGTAGCTGCCTCCAAATTTGGATTACCTCTTACTAGTTCTTCGTCATCAGGGCTAAACTCTGCATAAGGCACTAAGTCAAAGTAATTTGGTCTAGCGATCGTGTTTGTATAGGCAAACCTTAAAACTGAATACTCAGAGAAATTATAGTTTAAGTGAATACCAGGCATAAAGTTAGAGTAGTTCTGAGATGCCGTTTCTTGCGTAAACGTATCGTTATCTACGTCTAACAAGAAACCAGTGTAGTCAATGCTAGTCGATTCTAAACGCAATCCTATAATACCAGAAAGCTTATCGTTCAATTGTACATCTGCCATGGCGTAAACACTAAAAATGTCCTCGTCAGCATCATAATTACCCGGTAGGTACTCTCCTATTTCGTCAGATTCGTCGAACAGTGAGGAATTTCTAAGGTCTAAACCACCTAAGAACTCGGGCGTCACGAAAGATCCAATTCTATACTGACTACCCGCCAAATAATCTGGATCAGAGAAATTCCTGTTTGGTACGCTACCTAAAGTCGCTCCAAAAGCATTCTCATCGACAGGCTCGTAAGAGAAGAATGAATTTGTTCTTACCTTATTCTTTGTTCTTAATCTAGTACCAAACTTCAAAATGGTGTTATCAGAGGCTGGCAATGTAAAATCGATACGGCTGTTAAAATCCTCGTCATAAGTGTCTTGGAATTCTTCAGTGATCTCATTTAAACCAATATTGAAGTTATCTGCTGGGTTAGCTAAAAGTGCTAGTGGAAATCCAGGATCTCTTAAGTCTAAATTTACCGTTTGGCCACTTTCTCTGTAGCTGATATATCGCTCATTCGGTCTTTTTTCAGAAGCACGAGCGTAAGAAGTAGACCATGTTAATTTCAACTTGTCAAACTGGTGCTCACCTTTTAGTGTGACATTTCTATTTCGTTGATCTTCAAGTCTTCTGTTATCGACTCTATCACTATTAATACCACCTTTAGTTTGGAATTCTACACGAGCCGGAAGTGTCCATTGATTTGTACCTGTAAGAATTTGGTCGCCATCATCGAAAGCATCGTCAATTTGAGACACTCTCATTCTGTACCTATTCTCCCAATCGTCTCTCCAGTTATAGACTCCTGATAGAAATATTTTGTTGTTCTTGTTGATTTCGTAGTCTAGCGCCAGATTAAAACTTCTTCGGATTCTTTGTACTCGATATTCTCTGATATCAAATTCCTCGATCAACGCTTCTCCATTGTCACCTTCGAACCAAACCGCTTCCACATTGTCAGAACCAAAGTCATGGTTATTGTAACTGGCTGAAAAAAGAGCACCTAGTTTTCCATCTGCAAATCGATCTGAAACGATCACACTACCAGTCCAAATCGGTTGATTTGATAGGAAGTTGTAACCTGAAGCTACCGTTCCAGAAACACGTCTCCCTGTAGGCGCCGATCTTGTAATTAAGTTTACAGAACCACCAATAGCGTCAGCATCCATGTCTGGTAATACTGCTTTATTCACTTGAATAGTTTGGATCAAATCCGAAGGAATTAAATCCAACTGTATGTTTCGGTTATCACCTTCTGCAGATGGAACCCTTTCACCATTGAGCATAACAGAATTCAATTGAGGTGCTAGTCCACGCACAATTATATTCCTTGCCTCTCCTTGATCATTTTGGATGGTAATACCCGGAATTCTTTTTAAAGCATCTCCAATATTAGCATCTGGGAAACGACCAATTTGATCTGCCGCTACCACATTAGTGATGTTAGGGTTAGTTCTTTGTTGGTTTAACGCTTTCGCTTGTCCTTTCAATCGATCACCTAATACGATAACCTCTCCACCAGCGCCAAATCCTGGCTCCATTTTTACATTTACAACAGTAGTTTCATTGGCTGTAACGGTGATCGTCTGTTCTACCTTCTTATACCCTATAAAACTAATTGTTGCTTTATGTGAACCAACTGGTACTTCCACTAGTGTAAAGTATCCATTGTCGTTCGTTGGTATTCCTTTATCAATGGCCTCTATCATGATGCTCGCACCAGGAAGTGGTAGGCCAAGTTCGTCTGTAATTCTTCCGCTTACTATGCCTGTTTGAGCCATAGACATGTTCATCAGAAAGCATGCGGTTAAACAAATAAGTAATAGTTTTTTCATCTTTTTTTGATTGCTTGATTAGCTTGTTGAGTTTCTCGCATCAAGGTGAGCAACCAAGAAAAACTGGGCATTTCTAGAAGGTTAATTTAATGCGAATGTTTGTACAGAAAACGTTAACAAAGCAGATACAAAAAATCATATCTCACTGTATTTCATGTGTTTACATCAGAATAAAATGTTAGCAATTAGGGCAACATTTACTAAAAATCAACCAAGAAATCTTTGAGCTTCTGCTCACTTCGAGGATTAATCTTCTTTCTTAATCGGTATCTGGAAATTCTAAGACTATCCGTCGTTACTCCCATGATGGCAGCGATATCTTTTGAGGCTAATCGCAACCTTGTTAATGAACACAGTTTGATTTCGGTGGGCGTAAGGTTTGGATACTTTTGTTGTATCCTGTCCAAGAAGTCAACATGAACCTGGTCAAATCTTCTTTGAAATTCTTCCCATTCCTTATCGAATTGAAAACTCTGATCGATTGAACCGCATAGCTTTGTCAGCGCTGATTTTTTAAGGCGCGTTTCTTTCTCTAAGCTTTTAAGCTGCATTCTCAAATCGTTGAGTAAACGATTCTTTTGAATGATGTGAAGGGTTTTTGTTGTTAGGTCTTGACTTCGTGCCTCTAATTCATGGTGAAACTGCTCTTCTTTGAGTCTTTTATTTTCCAGCGCAGTTTCCAATGCCTTTTGCTGCAACTCAATATTCTTTAGTTTTTCCACATCCAAGGCTTTAGATGCTTTATGGGCCAGATTCTCTTTTCTCCTACTTTTTCTTTCTTGATAGAGCAATAGAATGGTGAATATTGCTAATCCTATTGCGCCGAAGAGTAAAAAGTTAGACACCTGTTTTTCAGCACGCTGCTTACTTTCAAGTATGGCTATTTCATTGTCCTTTTCTTGTGTCTCATAGAGTGTTTCGAAATTGGCGATTTGATTGGCGATCTGACCCGAAAAAAGTGATTCTTGCAATTCGTAAACACTGTCCTGATACGCATAAGCCTTGGATAGGTCACCTAATAGATTGTACGACTTGGATAAGTCTCTGAAAGCGCTTCGAATCTGGTAGGTTAAATCCATTTCCTTGGCAAGAACCAAGGCTTTTTTGGTAAAAAACAGACCCGAATCATAAGATTGCCGTTTTCTAAATATATCGCCGATATCATTTAAGGAAACCACCAAAGCCGCGTAATTTCCGGTGACTGAATCGTATTTAGCCGCCTTATAAAAGTACTCATGGGCCAAACGATATTGGCTCAAGTCTTCATATATACTCCCAATGTTCCCGTTTACAAACGCTAGCCCACGTGGATCATTTAACGCTTGGTATAAATCCAATGCTGCTTTTTGATAGAAAAAGGCACTATCATAATCACTCTTCTTTTCGAAATAATGACCAATGCTAGCAAAAGTTTCTGCAATACTGGCTTGGTGCTCGTCAACTGAAAATTTAGAAAGCGCTTTTTTGAAATAGATTAGCGCCTTATTATTCGACTTGGACATCTCATAGGCCAAACCGAGCGCAAGAAGTGTTCTTGCCTCCTCTCCAACATTCCTCGCTTTTTCAAAGGCTTTTAAAGCGTCGTAGAAGTATTTAATTGCCTGATCGTAAGCTCCTTGTAGGTAGAAGACATGACCGATAGATCTTTGAGCTAAGGCCGCCTGCACGGGATCATTAAAAATTGATCGGTCTAGTGCTTTTTTCGCATAAAGAAATGATGAGTCTGGTGAGACATCTGCGTAGTACTGACTGAGCGCATTGTAGATTCGTGTCTTTTGCCTATCGGACTTTGCAGATTTTAAATTAGCGTGAAGGCCCACCAAATTAGGCTCTTGCGATGCCAATGTTTTGACAAAGACAAGCAGGCTTAACATAAGTAGAATAGAGCACCTCACTCTACAAGTCTACCTAACTAATGTTACCTGATTAATTGCTAGAATTGAAGTTTATGTGAACTTTTAGAACTCCGTCCGCTTCAATTTCCGCTTCGCTTTCCAATAGCCCCAAAGTAATTTGGGGCCTATTACTTTTTTGATCTGGCGGCTTCCATCATGTCCCACATTTCTTGTGGCACTTTTTCAAGGTGACTAAATTCACCTGCTCCCATAAGCCATTCTCCACCATCAATTGTAACTACCTCTCCATTAATATAGGCCGAGTAATCTGACATGAGATACCCCGCAAGATTAGCAAGTTCCTGATGATCGCCTACCCTACCGACTGGCACAAGTTTCGCGGGATCGAATTTATCGATCAAATCACCAGGAAGTAACCTGCTCCACGCACCTTCTGTTGGAAAAGGTCCTGGTGCAATTGCATTCATTCGAATTTTATATTTCGCCCATTCAACAGATAGCGATCTGGTCATTGCCAAAACACCTGCTTTTGCACATGCCGATGGCACAACATAACCTGATCCTGTCCATGCATAAGTGGTTACTATATTTAAGACTGTGCCTGCTTGCTTTTGGGCAATCCATTTCTTGCCGAGTGCTAATGTAAAATTGGTGGTCCCTTTGAGTACAATATCTATAATGGTATCGAAAGCTCGGTGTGAAAGCCTTTCGGTTGGGCTTACAAAATTCCCAGCAGCATTATTTAACAATCCGTGAATCTGACCGAAACGTTCTTCGGCTTGATTGAGTACATTTTCTACTTGCTCATAATCTCTAACGTCGCACTGAACGGCCAGCACTTCACCTCCAGTTTCTGCTTCAAGTTCTTGTGCCGTCTTTTCCAAGACCTCCATTTTTCTACTGGTAATCACCAAATTGGCACCTACTTCGAGGAAGTATTTCCCCATAGACCTTCCAAGTCCTGTTCCGCCACCAGTTACTATAATGGTTTGTCCTTTTAAGGCATCGTCTTTAAGCATTCCGTCAGTTCTCATTTCTTTGTTGTTTATCGAAGCATTTAAGTTAAATAATATTATGCATGCAGCATAACTTTTCTAAAGTAGGTGTGTTTAATCTGCCAGATGTTTCTCAATGGAAATGGCCATATTTGTAGAACTCAAAGAATATCGATGACACTTTTTTGCAAGAAATTATCACTTCTCACTATTATTTCAATCCTTTTAGCCTCTTGTGTAGCTAAAAAAGAGTTTGATGCCGTTTCGTTGGAAAGAAACCAATTAGAAAACGATAAAACTCGGCTTCAAGAAGAACTTAAGGTGGCTAATGAAAAAATTAACCGTCTTGAAGTTCAAGTGGAAGATTTGCAAGGAAAAAACACTACGCTGAAAAGTGATCTTGATTTTGTAAGCGAAGAATTAAAAAAGGTACAAGAAGATTACACCCGAATTAAACAGTTATACGATAACCTTTTAACCAATAGTAGCCAATTAAGTACCGATATAGCGCAGCAACAACAACGGCTATTGGCCATAGAGGACGAGCTAGAAATAGAACAGAAAAGAAACCAAGAACTAGCCGAAGACCTTTCTAAAAGGGAAGCCAAAGTCGCAGAACTCGAACGTTTAATAGCTGAGAAAGATTTAGCAGTGCAGAATTTAAAGAAACGGGTTACTGATGCCCTCTTAAACTTCCAAGAAAATGATCTGTCCGTGGAAGTTAAAAATGGTAAGGTCTATGTCTCGTTAGCCGAAAAGCTTTTATTCAATTCTGGAAGCACAAAGGTCGATGCCAAAGGTGTTGGTGCATTAAAACAACTGGCCAATGCATTGAGCGGAAACAAAGAAATCAATATTATGGTGGAGGGTCATACGGATGATGTTCCTTTAAGTGGTTCAGGAAAATTTGCTGACAACTG
The DNA here is from genome assembly GCF_001747105.1 of Roseivirga misakiensis. Lineage (NCBI taxonomy): Bacteria > Pseudomonadati > Bacteroidota > Cytophagia > Cytophagales > Roseivirgaceae > Roseivirga > Roseivirga misakiensis. The sequence continues at coordinate 2,057,136 of NZ_MDGQ01000005.1, forward strand.
GGATTTGAGCGTTATTCGAGCGACTTCTATTGTTAGAATCTTGATTGATAACGGAATCGCAAGTGAAGTGATCACAGCTTCTGGGCGTGGAGAATTCTCGCCTGTCGCAGAAAACACCACTGCCGAAAACAAAGCACTGAACAGAAGGACTGAAATAATCCTGACACCAAAACTGGATAAGCTCTTTCAATTACTGGAAACTTACTAAACAATTGACCTAACCAAACGATTTACTCCCTATGCTAGTCAAAAATGAATTCGAGGGATATTCTGTTGAGGAATTAGAAGTAAAGAAAAAGAAGTTCATGCGGCTTCAGGTTACCTTAATGAGCTTTGCTGTACTTATTTCTCTGGCTGTCGGGATCTACTCCTACGTCATTGGAAGTTCACAAGGTTACACCCTTATCCCGATTGTTCTTATCGTAGGTTTTGGTTACCCCTTGTGGGCGTTTGGTAACTTAAGACGAAATGCTCAGCGAGAGATAGACAGTCGTAGCTAATCTCCCCACCCTTTTAACCACATCATGGCGATACGCTTGACATTAATTGAGCACATAATAACGCGCCATAGGTTCCTAAAGCATATCCTAAAACTGCCAATAGGACGCCAACGGGTGCTAATGCCGGGCTGAAAGCGGAAGCAACTACTGGTGCAGAAGCAGCTCCACCTACGTTTGCCTGACTCCCCACTGCCACAAAGAAGAATGGTGCTTTGACCAATTTGGCCACACCAATCATAATTAAGACATGAACTAGCATCCAAGTGATGCCTATCGCGAATAAACCGAGGTTATTGAAAATCTCACCGATATTCATATTCATCCCTATTGTGGCAACCAAAATGAATATAAAAACACTGCCTAATCTGGATGCACCTGCACCTTCATACTTCCTCATTTTAGTAAAAGAGAGCAATACACCGATCGTAGTGGCAATAACTACTAACCAGAAGAATCCGGAAGCTAATGAAGTCAAACTATACTTTTCTAGCCATTCCATTTTGGTATCCATAAAAGGGGCAATATTATCGGCACCCCAGTGTGCAAGCGCAGTACCGCCAAAACCAATGGCCAAAATTGTCATCACTTCTGATAGGGTCGGGATTTTTGCAATACTGGCTTGATAATCTTCTACCCTAGTTTTTAAATCATCTATAGCGGTGGTATCTGATTTCAGCCATTTATCTACTTTTTTCGTGATACTTGCACCATAGAGCAAAAATCCTGTCCAAATGTTGGCACAAATCACATCCACCACTATCATGGTTGAAAAAAGACCATCACTTACACCAAAAATCTCTTTCATAGACGCCTGATTAGCACCACCGCCAATCCAACTTCCAGCAACTGTGGCAAGCCCTCTCCATACTTCTTCACCACCCCCTACATCTAAAATTCCTGGCGCTAACCATGAAATCAATAAAATGGCTAAAGGTCCGCCGATTATGATGCCGATTGTAGCAGCAAAAAACATGATTAGTGCTTTTGGCCCTAGATTTATAATACCTTTCAAGTCGATACTTAGGCAGAGTAGTATTAAACTGGCAGGCAGTAAATATCGGGAGGCCATAAAATACAGGTTAGACTCTTCACCAGAAACTAGGCCCAATGGCCAGTTCAAAAGCCCCGGTAAGAAGTAGCATAGTAGGATGCTTGGAACGATTGAATAAAACTTCTTCCATTTGGGATTTGGAGATGATGAGGTGTGAAAAACCCAAGCAATTATGATGACTAAGAGGCCTAATACAATGGCATCATTGGTAAAATAAGGTTCCATAAGTATGATTCGAAAGATCAATAATAGCTGTTTTTTCGGAATACTAGCATCAAACTGCTATTGTCTGTAAGGATACTCTCCTAAATTCAGGTTTCGTGTCGTCGACATATTACTTTTTTGACGAATAGCATTCTTAGACAATAAGAAACACATATATTCGGGTTTAAATTTTGAATGCATGGCACCCAGAGGAGGTTTTTCAAGTAGATTAGGTTTTATCGCAGCCGCAGCTGGTTCAGCAGTGGGCTTAGGAAATATATGGGGTTTCCCGTATGAAGTAGGTGAAGGCGGCGGCGCAGCTTTTGTAGTAATCTACCTATTTTTCTGTTTCATTTTATGTTTCCCAGTTATGGCGACGGAAATCGCTATTGGTCGAAAAACACAACTCAACCCCGTAGGTGCTTTCAATGCATTAGGTTTTAAAAAGTGGAACTGGCTCGGTAAAATGGGCATCTTAGCTGGTGTTCTCATCCTTTCTTTTTACAATATCATAGCAGGTTGGGCATTTGGCTATATCTTCGAAATGATCACTGGGAATTTTGGTATTGCTGATGGATTCAGTGAGTATATAAAGAATGTGGTGAAAGTAGGTGCTTATGGCGCGCTCTTTATGGCTACAACTGCTTTCGTAGTATCGAAAGGTATTTCTGGGGGTATTGAGAAAGCCGCCAAAATACTAATGCCAACGCTAATTATCATGATGCTAATTATAGTAGGCTACTCCTTAACGCTACCGAATGCGGTTGATGGGCTTAAGTTTTACTTAGTACCTGATTTTAGCAAACTATCTGGCTCGGTAATTTACAATGCCATGGGCCAAGCGTTCTTTTCTTTGTCTCTCGGGATGGGTGCTTTAATCACCTATGGTTCTTATGTGAGCAAGAAAGAAAATATTGTAAGTGCTGCTGCTTGGGTGACCTTAGCAGACGTGGGAATCGCCTTAATTGCTGGCTTAATGATTTTCCCACTGATCGGTTTTATGAGCGGAGGTACTATGGAAGGTGCTGGCCGAGGACCAGGGTTAATCTTTGTGACTTTGCCTCAGATTTTCGGTAACATCGGCGGTACACTCGGTATAATTGCTGGCACAGTGTTCTTTGTATTATTATGTTTTGCAGCGCTAACATCCACTGTCTCTCTACTTGAAGTACCCGTTTCATACGTAGTAGACGAAATGAAAATCAAACGAAAAAAAGCTGTTTGGTTGGTCGCTGGTGTGATATTCCTTGTAGGAATTCCATCTCTTTTAGGAAATGGCTATTCTGAATTCTTTAGCACGAGTTTTACTACTTATAAAGCTGGGGGTACTGACACTGATTTCCTTTCATTGGTGGCAGCAATTGCCAATGACACGCTCTTACCTTTGGGTGGCTGTCTAATCTCTTTCTTTGCCGCTTATATATGGAAGAAACATAATCTGGATGAAGAATTAGCCGAAGGAGCGCCAGGTTACAAAGGCTCGTTCGTTCAAAAATATTTAAACTTTGCTGTAAGCTATCTAGCACCAATTGTACTGGGTGCATTGTTTGTGCTAACCGTCCTTTTCAAGTTTTTCGGCATAAGCGTATTCTAAATCGAGTCGCTCATCAAAATTTAGCCCCCTTCCTTATTGGTTGGGGGTTTTCTTTTTAAATTGTTTTCTCGATTGTACTGATGAGCCGCAGAAATTTCATGAATCGTATATTCCTCCTTCTTTTCACTTTATTCACAACTTACTCTTTGAGTTTCTCGCAAATCCCAATAGTAGAAGTGCGAACCTATCAAGCCATGAAAACCATGGAACCAATCAAAGTCGATGGTTTGGATGATGAGTCGGCTTGGGCTAACTCAGCGTGGTCGCAAGAATTTATTGATATCGAGGGAAATAAGAAGCCAAAGCCATACAAGAATACCAAAGTCAAAATGCTTTGGGACAATGATTATTTCTACTTCTTCGCTCTATTAGAGGAACCTCATATTTGGGCGAAATTAACTGAAAGAGACGCCGTTATTTTTTACGACAACGACTTTGAGATCTTTATTGATCCTGATGGCGACACTCATAATTACACAGAATTTGAAGTCAACGCTTTTAATACGGTTTGGGATTTACTTTTAACCAAACCGTATAGGGATAATGGTCATGCGATTAATGCTTATGACATTGATGGATTAAAATCCGCTATTAAAATCAACGGTACGATTAATGACCCCAGCGACACCGACGTGAGTTGGACAGTAGAGGTAGCTATTCCGTGGAAAGTATTGCGAGAAACCACCAAAGTCAAGGCCCCTCCTACAGCTGGTGATTCTTGGCGCGTGAATTTTTCGCGTGTCCAGTGGGAAACTGAAATAGTTAATGGTGAGTATGTTAAAAAGAAGAACCCCAAAACTGGCAATAACCTGCCGGAGAATAATTGGGTTTGGTCTCCTCAGCGAGCCATTGCCATGCACGAACCTGAATTCTGGGGTAATGTCATCTTCATTGATCAGGCGAAAAACGCTTCTACCCAAACTCCAACTGATTTAAGAGCAGAAGAGGTAAGACAAACGCTTTATCATATTCACCGAAAACAAAGAGAATTTGTACGTGCCACTAAGACTTATACTAGTCAAAAAGAGCATTTATTACCAATAGACCAGTTCAGTTTTGGGTCGCCTATCTCTTGGACACTGGAGGCTGATAGGCATAGCTATCGCGTAGTAATGAATGACCCAATGGATTCCAATCTTATATGGTATATAGATCAAACTGGGAGATTACTAAAAAAGAAAAAGTAAAACTAAGCGCAACTCATGGATAAAAGGAAATTCATCAAACAAGTCGGTTTAGGTTCGGCAGCCATCATGGCCTCACCTTTCATTTTCACTTCGTGTGATAGCTCTTCTGATGAAGAAGATTTTAAAATGTGGATGTGGGTAGGCAATGGAGCCGATAAAACTGAAACAGAATGGCGAAACCAATTGACCAGATTAAGTGAATTGGGCTTTTATGGCGTTTTAGCCGGCGGAGGTGTGGAAACATTAAAAATGACCGTACCAATCGCCAAGTCGCTTGGTTTAGAAATTCACTCTTGGCAATGGGTTATGAATAGGCCGGGTAATAAAGAGGCTATGGCACATCCTGAATGGTATGCCGTGAGCCGAGATGGTAATTCTAGTTTGGACGTCAACCCCTATGCGGGATATTACCAATGGCTGTGCCCTTCCAAGCCTGAAGTTCAAGATTACATCATTCAGGGCATGATCGACATTGCCGAAGTAGAAGGTTTAAATGGCGTTCAATTGGATTATGTGAGATACTGCGACGTGATTTTGCCAAGGGGATTATGGGAGAAATATGACCTAGTCCAAGACCATGAAATGCCTCAGTTTGATTTCTGTTATTGTGATACTTGCCGTGGAAAATTCAAAGCTGAACAAGGGTATGATCCTTTGGATTTGGATGATCCGAGTCAAGATGAAAAGTGGCGTCAGTTCAGATATGACTCCATCACCAACCTTGTCAATAGAATTGCCAAAGAGGTACACCAAAGAGATAAGAAACTATCGGCTTCTGTATTTGCTACTCCCAATCTCGCTAGAAAGTTTGTTCGTCAGGCTTGGGATAAATGGGATTTAGATTTCGTTTTCCCTATGATTTATTACCAATTCTATGCTGAAGAAATAGACTTCGTAAGGACTGGTACCATGGAGGGAGTTGAGGCACTAGCTGGTTCTAAGCCACTCTATACTGCGCAGTATTTGAGTGAAAAGACGAGTGAAGATATTGCTATAATGGTAGAAAAAGCCAAAGCTGGTGGTGCTAATGGCATTGCCTTCTATGATTACGGTTTGTTAAATGATGAGAAAGCTGAAGTGCTATCAGCGCTGAAAAAGTAAGGAATAGGATACAAAAAAAGGCCTCGACAAAAATCGAGGCCTTTTTTTATACTTTCATTTTAATCTATCAGTTGTCTGGCGATGTAGAAGTATCTGTTTCCGTCTTACTCTTTTTCTTTTTAATAATGATGGCATCCACAGATTTCTGCTTCACAAGATTATTGAAATCAGGAAGATCATTTGACATGATTTGTCTGAGTTTCTCTAATTCATTATCAATTTGTTGTGTAAGCTCTCTTCTCACGGTCTCAGACTGCGCAGTTGGTCTCCACTCGCCTCCTCCAGAAACACCAAGCAATGCGGCAAGCTTGTTATTCAATCGGATTGGGAAGTTAAGCGGATCTTGGCCTGAACGGTTCTTTGTTTGGTAAAGCGCTTCTTCGATTACCTTCATTTTTTCCAGTAAAGCCTTTCCAGCATCAATCACTTCTTTGTAACGATCATCTCCTCTGATCTTATCCATGAGATCGTTCATTTGCTCACGTGTAGACCTGATGTCCTTAATCGCAACATGCGTTTCAGTTACCTTATCTCTCACTTTGATTAAGAAATCAAATTGTGCCTGAATATCGGCATCGGTTGAAGGATAACGTGGATCACGCAGTAAGGTAAACTGTGTTTCTTGCTCCTCATCCCCTACGATCAATTTAGCAGTATAAGTACCAGAAGGCGCTAATGGTCCTGGTCCTCTAATCGAAGCTGCCCACATGATCAATCCTTCAAAACCTTCAGCATTGTCATAACGCATGTTCCAATTAAACATGTTCAAGCCTTTCTTAGGCGTTTGTCTGAAAGATTTGATGAGTTCACCTTCTTTACCGTATATCTCAATAGCGACTTTTGTTCCTTTGGCTACTTCATCTTTTAGGTTGTAGTAGATCATTGGTCCAGCAGGCTTATTTTTACCATAGAGCAAGTCAGCGGTGTTGTTACCGCCACCTCTACCGAAACGGCCACCACCGCCACCAAGACGATAAGCATCCATTGGCTTAAATAAGTGTACACTTTTAGCCGCTACTTCATCAGATAATTGGTGCAGAATAGTCAGATCATCGATCATCCAGAAACTTCTACCTTGAGTTGCAGCAATCAAGTTATTGTCCTTGATAGCTAAGTCAGTGATCGGCACGATTGGTAGGTTCATTTGAAGTGGTTTCCAAGAAGCTCCATCATCAAACGAAACAAACATACCTCTTTCTGTTCCTGCGTAAAGCAACCCTTGACGTTCTGGATCAGCTCTTAACACTCTGGTGAAATATGTACTTGGAATACCTGTAGTTATTTTTGTCCAAGTTTTACCGTAATCTTTGGTTCTGTATAAATAAGGCTCATAATCACCCATTTTATATTGAGTACCCGCTATGTAAGCTCCTCCTTTTACAAAAGGATCCGCATCGATACTATTGATCATTAGGTACTTAGGCATATCAGGAGAAGTTACATTCTCCCAATTTTTACCACCATCTCTAGTTACATGTACAAGACCATCGTCAGAACCAGCCCAAATCAGGCCTTCTTCATATGGGGATTCTGTAGCGGCAAAAATGGTCGCATAATACTCTACTGACGTATCATCATAAGTGATCGGCCCACCTGATTTTCCTAATTTATCTGGTTCAGCTCTTGTTAAATCAGGGCTGATAATTTCCCAAGATTGTCCTTCGTTAGTACTTAAATGAACTTGATTTGACGTCGTATAAAGCTTCTTTGAATCGTGTGGCGAGAAGAAAATAGGGAAGTTCCACTGGAACCGATACTTGTAATCTTCTGCGCCATGTCCCATTGGATTGTCTGGCCATGCATTGATATTTCTGTTGATTCCTTTGTCGTGATCAACACGGGTCAAGAATCCACCGTAGCTACCACCATAAACTATATCAGGATTATCAGGGTTAGGCGCAATATGTGCACTCTCTCCTCCTGCTGTTGATTCCCAGTTATCTTCTGTAATTGCAAACCCAAATGACCTGTGATCGATTCTTACGGTTGAGTTGTCTTGCTGTGCACCATAAATTCTGTAAGGGAATGCATTATCAGTAGTTACTCGGTAAAACTGTGCCGTTGGTTGATTATTGTAAGTCGACCATGAGTTACCAGCGTTGTAAGAAACTTGAGCTCCTCCGTCATCTGCAATTCCTAGTCTTTTGTTGTCTTCCGGAGCGATCCATAAATCATGATGATCTCCATGAGGGGCATTTCTTCTGTTAAAAGTTCTTCCACCATCGTTAGACGTATGATAGCCTACGTTCAATACATAAACTCGATCTTCATCTTGCGTATCGGCGTAAATTCTTGAATAATACCAAGCTCTTTGTCTTAAAGCACGATCTGAATTCGTATTTCTCCATGTTTCACCACCATCTGTAGACTTATAAACTCCACCTTTATTTGCCTCAATGATGGCATAAATTGTATTTGCATTGACCGGAGAAATTGAGACACCACTAATACCAATTGGTCCTTTTGGCATACCACGCTTATCCATTACATTCTCCCAGTTCTCTCCTCCATCTTTAGATCTCCAAAGACCCGATCCTTCACCACCTGAAGTTAGGCTATATGGTGTTCTTCTAACTCGCCATGTACTGGCCATCATAAAATCAGGGTTACTCGGGTCTAAAGAAATGTCGACAGCCCCGGCATCTGCGTTAGCAAAAAGAACTCGTCTCCAGTTCTTACCACCATCAGTTGTTTTGTAAACCCCTCTGGTGTCAGAAGATTTGTAAAGGTCTCCCATTACTGCTACCCACACGACATCAGGATTTTTAGGGTGAATTTTGATTCGCCCTACATGCATTCCTTTATCAAGTCCAATGTTTTGCCATGTTTCTCCACCGTCAGTAGACTTCCACATGCCTTCGAAACCGGATGATACATTTCCTCTTACAGTTTCTTCTCCTTGGCCAACATAAATAACCTTAGTATCTGATTCACTGACCGCTACAGCACCAATAGAACCACCGAAATATCCATCAGAAATATTTTTCCAAGTATTTCCACCATTGTCCGTTTTCCAAACACCACCACCTGTGGCTCCCATGTAAAAGACTTGTGGTTTTCCTACTACACCTGTCACTGAAGAGGCTCTTCCACCACGGAATGGGCCAATAGAACGCCACTCAATACCGCCATAAATATCGGCTTGTGGGTCTTGAACAGGTTGGGTTTGAGTATTTTTAGATTTCCTAGCTCGGCGTTGCGCTTGAGCATCAAAGGCAAAAGAAAACAAGAGCAGGCAGGCAAGTACCACTACTCCTTTTGTTGAGAATCTTTTTGCTAGCATAATTAAAAGTTTGATTTAAGGTATTTCTACTCTAGCGAGTATTATGCTAAAAGTTAGGAACTAACCGTCAATTTCAGAAAAGGCGAGAACTGTTTTATATGAATGGGCAAAAGAAAAGTCGACCCATTTCTAGGTCGACTTCCTAATTTAATTCTGACGTTTTACTAAATCTTAGTTGATTTTGTAAATCGATGTATTGCTATAGCTGGTTAAAAAATCAGCCTTGTTTAATAATTTCTTTGTTTTTGCGTCTTCTATGACATCATCACCTACCAGTTTGATCGACTTGATTAACTTGTCTTCGCTGTCGTAAATGTTGATGATTTCTACTTCTTCAGTTTCTGCAATAAAGTTTGCATCATACTCCTCCATTGTGAAATCTTCGTAAGCTCTCTCTAATGAACTTTTGATATCATATGCCACAGGCACTTCATTTTTTGGAATTCCATAAGATTGAATACCTGCAGTAAAAGTTACCATACCTGCCAATGCCAATGCGACTATCGCTGACATTTTCCTTTTTGTGTTTGTTCCTTTTTTCATGACCGTGTTGTTATTCTGAATGTGTTGTTTCTTCTATCTTAGTGTTACCTTAACGTTACCAAATATTATTTGCTTTCGTATATTGTATTAGACGACAAAGGTCAATAAAAGTTTAATTTTAGACACAAAAAAAGAAGATTATTTTCCGAAACAGGTGAAACGGGGAGTGAACCGTATAATCTATTGACTGAATCGTCAGGCACAAAAAAACCCAGTAGCACTGGGTTTGGAATACGATTGAATATTTGGATTAGTCTAGGGCCTGTTCGAGGTCTGAGATCAAATTTTCCACATTTTCTATCCCAACACTCAGTCTAATGAGCGAATCTAGGAGTCCAACTTTGTATCTATCTTCTCTTGGGACACTGGCGTGAGTCATTGTTGAAGGGTGGTTAGCCATCGATTCTACTCCTCCGAGCGACTCAGCAAGTGCAAATAGTTTAAAGCGTTCCATTATTCTAAAGGAAGCTTGCTGATCATCTTCCAGAAGTGTGAAAGATACCATACCCCCAAAATCTTTCATTTGCTCCTTAGCAATATTATGATTTGGATGGCTTTCAAAACCAGGCCAGTAAACCTTATTCACTTTTGGGTGATTATTTAAATACGCAGCTACCTTTTTTCCATTTTCACAATGCCTTGCCATACGCAGGTGGAGCGTCTTTATCCCTCTTAGTACTAAAAAGCTATCAAAAGGGCCTGCTACCGCCCCACAGGAGTTCTGGATAAACGCTAACTTCTCCGCAATTAAATCGTCATTTATTGCCAACGCACCCATAACTACATCGGAGTGACCTCCTAAATACTTGGTTACAGAATGCATGACAATGTCGGCCCCTAAATCCAATGGTGTTTGTAAATAAGGTGTAGCAAAAGTATTATCAACGGCCAAAAGCACCTGATGGGCTTTAGCTATAGTAGCAGCGCCTTTAATATCGACGATATTCATCATTGGGTTAGTAGGTGTTTCTAACCAGATTAATTTCGTGTTTTCGTTGATATAATTTTCGATGTTCGAAACATCATCCAGATCGATGAAATGAAACTTGATACCAAAGTCTTGAAAAACTTTCGTGAAAATGCGATATGTTCCTCCATACAGATCGTTTCCAGTAATTACTTCATCGCCAGGTTTCAGTAACTTAATAACTGCATCAATTGCTGCAAGTCCTGAACCGAATATGAGCCCATGCTTGCCATTTTCGAGCGCCGCAATACTCTCCTGAAGGGCATATTTGGTGGGATTCTGTGTTCTTGAGTACTCAAAACCTTTATGATCTCCTGGCGACTTCTGTACATAAGTAGATGTTTGAAAGATCGGAGTCATTATAGCCCCAGTAGAAGGATCTGGTTTTACACCAGCATGAACGGCTTTAGTATCAAAGTGCATTACAATTACTTTGGTTTTTGGTTTTTGAAATATGCGTCCATTTCTTTTTGCATCTCCTCTGCTGATTGGCTGTACTGAGGTGTCAATGATTTTTGACCAGGAACCTCCTCTATCATCAAAGTTTGTGTTGGGAATGCAAAACGCACGCCTAAATGCTCTGCCAGTTTATTGACGTCCAGCATTATTTCTTGTCGGCACCTAAGCTCGGCATTCCAATCTGGCACCTCAAAGAATATATAAAGCATAATGTCTAATGAACTCGCTGCATAATCATTTAAGAAAATATTGTAATAGTCTTTTCTAGTGTTTGGATGGCGCTCGACTATTTGCTCTATCCCTTTCACGAATACTTCAATTAACCTAGCAGGCGTATCATATGTCACAGAAAGCCTTGTATAAAATCTCCTGTATTTTCTTAAACCGTGATTATCTACATTACTATTGGATATGATACTGTTCGGTACATACATGACTGAATCTCGAAAAGTACGTATCCTAGTTGATCGGAAACCAACCTCTTCAACGGTACCGTCAATCTCACCAGAAGTCACCCAATCACCAATTTGAAAAGGCCGATCGATAAAAATCATCAAAGACCCAAAGAAGTTTTTCAGCGTGTCTTGAGCGGCCAAAGCAAAGGCTAAACCTCCGATAGACAGCCCTGTCAATAAAGGCCAAATGTCGAATTTAAAACTATTGAGTATTGCTATAAAACCTACCACCACCACAAAGAATCGCAGAATCTTGCGGATTAGAGGCACCAATTGATCATCTAGGGTATTGGCAGATTTTTCTGCCATTTTGGTAAAATATATCCCTATGATATCGACGAGCTTATAGAAAAAGATAGTCGCAAAAAGCGGAACAAGTGCCCTGGCAATTAGGATGAGATTGATCGCTATATAAGGTGGTAACTGAATGGTCGGGATAAGAATCTTTGACATTTCAGCGACCAGCATCAGGCTGAAAGGTTTGGCGGCAGGAATTAACACATCACGTGCTAAATCTACTTTACCGTACCGATGCATCAGCTTAACGAGGAGGAGCTTAATTAGTACGGTAAGGACCAAATGAAGTACAAAACCAAGGGTTATGATCACGAGTATGCCCAGGTATTGCCACAAGTGGAGCCCTAAATACTTTTTCGTACCTAGTTTCGGCAAAAGGTTCAATAACCTGTCTGTTCCAAAGGGGTAAACTTGTTTATGAATCTTGTCGATCTCCGAGACTGATCGATCTGAAAACAGCCAGTTGTTACCGTATTTCTGCACGTAAATATCAGGGAAATCTGATGTGAGAACGTAACGTTGTTTATTGTTATTCAACGAGTCTCTGAAGTCATTGTCTCTTGGAACATCCTCAAGGCGGATAAAATTACCTGAGCCATCAAAAATCTGCTTTAACTCTATTGAAAGTTGTTCAAGCTCTTTTTTGGTTCTGTCTCCTTTAAACAACGACTTGGCTGATTGGGCAGGGTTCCTTGTATCCTCTTGTAAATAATACAGCTGATTGTAAATAGCCTCGTACGGGTTCGAAAAACTATCTGGTAATTGATCGCCTTGTGCTCTAAGGCTAATGGTGCTACAAACTAAAAGTAGCAGGCCAATACTCAATCGCAGAATCTTAAAGTGGTTTAACGGCATAAATATTCATCTGATTAGCGAAGTTAACAAAGACCTCGTACTCCAGTCGATTCTGATAAAAAAGCATACTAATTTCTCCATTACTTGGGATTATTGGCGTCAGAAATTCACCATTTCTGTTGACCATTCGCATGATTCTCGCATCATTATCGCGGATGGCAAAAACTTCTTTACCATTTCTGAAATTATAAAAATCGACGGAGATATTTCTTGAATTTGGGTAATCGACGGAAAACGTCTCATTTAATTCACTATCGAAGAAGGTCAATACGCGGCCATCATTACGTACAACTCTAAAATCTGTCTCAAGGGCGTCGTCCACCAAGGTGAACACTGTATTGACCGAGGGCCTTACAAATTGTTTTTGTTGAATGATTTCTCCGCTAAAGTTTGATTTAATAAACTCGCCCTCCTCGGTCATTAGCGATATAAAGGTTTGATTAAAGTTGGCCCCTCTTTCAATGACGATATCTCCTGAAAAACGTCCATTAACTTTTATGGGGAAACCATCATATGGCGTTGCTTTTCTATTGATTAAATGAATTCTTCCACTGGTCTCTACAGCAACAAAACAGTCTCTACCCCTTATCCTGATATGAAAAGGTGTTTCGAGCAGTGGACTACCTATGGTATTGGGGTTCCAGCCTTCTAATAATTCTCCTTGTTTGTCGAACAGGGAAATATCCCCTCGTCGATCAACCGCTAAGAAGCGATAATCCTTGTTATTCGCATAATCGATTACTGATGAGCCAACAAATGGTCTTGATACGATCGCCTTTTGCGGGAACCCATCGACATTGTCTCCATTTCTATCCACTAGGTGGATCAAAGTATCAGTAAAGAATAGATATTGAAGCTTTCGATTCTTGTAGTAATCGACCTGGTGCACCTTTCCATTAATACCGCCCTCTATTCGCTTCTTCCACAATATTTCCCCCTGTTTATTTGTGAGGTAAAGATTATTGGCGTCATCCTGGAATATTATTTCTAGTGAAGAGTTATTGTGGTTCCTCACTATATATGGTTTCGTTATGATCTCCTTATCGGTGAAGACATTGGCTAGGATATTCTGTTGCTCTAGGGCCTTTACATCAGTTGCAATTGGTGATTTGAAATTTTCTCTAAAAGATAGATTACCGGCCACCAACATAGATTTACCTGTTAGGTTGAGTTGTACCTTGAACAAGTTTAAAACATCTAACACTTCAGGATTTTCAGCAAAAAACTGTTTCCACTTTGGTTTCAATGATCGCCGTATTTGGTCGGTAGCATATTCGAAGTCCTGAACATAAGTCAGGTCCGTTTCCTGGATCATATCATCGAGTATTCTTCTTCTTTCAATGGATCTACCCCAGGTTGACTCATTTTCAAAATCATCTAGAACAGTTTTTAATGCATCCAGATTTGACGATAAAATGAGAAAATTTTGGAAAAGGGTGTAAAATGGAGCTTTAGCATCATTGTTCAATCCTTCGACCATGTCACGGAGAAACTTTTCATCATTTATATAGCCTATTTCGGATGAAATATACTTTTCCTTGTAAACCGTAGAATCGCTTGGCGCAAGTAGCCCTTGCGCCATATTTCTTAAAGCATTTGAAACTTCTGTAGTATCATTTACAGGCATTAAATACACCTGTTCTTGGGCTTGGGCTCTTCCTATGGTAATTGTACAAAATCCGTTCTGGAAATAATTTACCAATTCCGATAGCTTAACTTGGTTTGGCCTCCACGAAAATGAACTTGAGGTAAGAGGAATGAGGTTCTTCCCAAAAACATCTGACGGGTTTGAAGCTAGACCCGATTGATTGTATTCTGACCCACGAAAAGTCAATTCGTTATCCTTAATATCAAGATCAACTATTACATTACCAGACATTCGAGTTCTTGAAAAGCTAAAATCATTCCCTTCAACGAAAACCGAAGCAAGTTCATCCAGCCTAGCGCTGTTTATGATTAAAAGAATATCACTTTTTTTAAGAACATCCCCTTCTTTTAACAACCTGCTCTCCTCACCCTGCATGGCTCGAATCACGTCTTCTATCAAAATCGTGTTTTCAGATATTACCAGATAAGGGCCTTCAATCAAAACAGCGAAGGATAATTCACTAGACTTTAACACTGCGATTTCCTTGCCATCGAACTCCTGGTTAGAAAGTGTTAAGGGTTCCCGAAAAAGTTTTTCGCCTAACTCTTGAATACTGGACAGTTGCCAATCAAAACCTTCGGATTTCATTATAAACAAAGGAGTCAGTTCAACACTTGAAGTGGTGTGCATGGAAATCCATGCTGGCAACTGAGACAGTCTTGATTTTAATTGACCAACTTCATTAAGCGAATCAAGGCTTTGAATGCTTTTGTTGAGATCGCTAATGAGCGGAATTTGTTCTACCGCTTCAAACCAAGGTTGACTTGTTATGAGTTCGCTTACTTTTTTAGTGTTTTCGAATTGTAGGGTAAACAGACTAGTCTCAGGCAAGATTAATCGAATGTCGTCAGTTGACGTTTTTTGAAAGGGGTTGAAATAAATTATCGTCCCCGCGATAATCACAATTACAAAAAATATAAGTCCCTTTTTCAATTCCCTAATTAATGACCTCTTGAACAACGTCTAAAATTAAAGACTTGTACGTCTAAATCCATCTTAGCTAAAAATTTATTCTGGTCTAAACCATTCTACATGTTGTGGTGTCTATATAATCAGAAAATCGGCTGGACAAAACGTAGACATGCACCCTTTTACAAAGAATAGGATGCAAACTGTGTTTTTTTGTATTGTTTATCTGACACTTTTAACTGAACTTTACGTTATATTAAAAATCTTGACTTTTGATAGCCTGAACCACGTTTTGACACCACGATTGGCAAATCAAAAATTAAAGCTAAAATGCAAATTTTACTGACAAAAACACTTTTATTCTCCTTATTGCTTTACCCTAACTTGGAAACATCAAAATCTGACAAAGTTCTGATTTCCGATGTGGCATTTGAGAATGGATTATACATGATTGATGACAGACTCATCAATGGTGAAATCATAGACTATTACGAGAACGAAAAGCTAAAATTTCGCTATCGAGTGCTCGAAGGAAGACTCCATGGCCTAGCTACTGAATTCTATAGTGATGGATCAATCAGGAGTGAAAAGAAATATACATTCAACAAGCTCTTCGGGACTTTTAAAGAGTACTTCGAAAATGGTGACGTGAAGGCTGAATTTAACGTAGGCCAAAATGCTTATGGATCAGGTGAAAAAGTAACCGATTTGAAAATAGCTGTAGGCAAAAGAAGAAAGCTCAAAACCAAGGAAGATGGGGTGATTCTCTTCATGAACGAAGAGGATGAAATTGACAATACCAGTGAAATGATATCTATCCTTAATCAAAGTACCTACAAGATTGTGGATCGAGATGGGAAATTGATTTTCAAGAATTAGATTATTAGTACACCGAAAGACATAAAAAAGCCTGATTTCGAAATGAAATCAGGCTTTTTCTATTCTAGCCGATTTGATATTAAATCAACCCGTTAGTTTTTCTTACCGCATCAGCACTTGCATTTAATGCAGCTTTCTCTTCTTCGCTCAACTCAATCTCCACAATTTGCTCGATACCATTAGCACCAATCAATGCAGGAACACCAATTGAAATATCGCTTAAGCCGTACTCCCCTTCTAACAGGCAAGAACATGGAAACATTTTATTTGAGTCATTAGCGATTGCTTGAACCATTGCCGAAACCGCAGCACCTGGAGCATACCAAGCTGAAGTTCCCAATAATTTAGTCAAGGTAGCACCGCCAACTTTAGTCTCTTGCTTTACCTCTTCAAGTCTATCAGCAGAAACAAATTCTGATACTGGAACGCTATTTCGTGTAGCCAATCTCGTTAGAGGGATCATACCGGTATCACTATGCCCACCGATCACCATACCATCAACATCAGAAATTGGAGACTCAAGGGCTTCGGCTAATCTATATTTGAACCTTGCTGAATCAAGTGCACCACCCATTCCAATAATTCTATTCTTAGGTAGGTCTGTTGCTTGGTGTACTAAATATGTCATTGTATCCATTGGGTTAGACACAACAATAATGATTACGTTTGGAGAAGCCTGGATCAAACTAGATGCTACAGATTTTACAATCCCAGCATTAGTACTGATTAATTCTTCTCTAGTCATTCCAGGTTTTCTAGGGATACCTGAAGTTATTACGGCTACATCACTACCCGCAGTCGCGCTATAGTCGTTTGTTACACCAGTAATTTTAGTATCGAAACCATTAAGTGATGCAGTCTGCATCAAGTCCATCGCTTTACCTTCAGCAAAACCTTCTTTGATATCAATAAGTACTACCTCGGCAGCAAAATTTTTAAGTGCAATGTATTCTGCACAACTGGCACCTACGGCTCCGGCACCTACAACAGTTACTTTCATAATATTCCTCCTCTGGGTTAATTTCGTTTATGGCTGCAAAGGTAATAAGCAAATGAGCCAAATAAAATTCAATAGACAATGTTTAGTTCGTTTTGAAAGATTTGTCGCTTAAGCTTCCAATTTCACAAAATGAACGATCCTTTGAGTATCATTTGTCACCTTAAATTTATCGGACAGCCTTAAACCAATGACCCAAGCTATTTCACCTGCGGATTCTAGTACATGAATTGACTCTTTATCGATTAATGAAACCTTTAAGTCAATTAATAAATCACTGACTAGTTTGGCGCCTTTCATACCTAAAGGCATAAACTTATCCCCCATCCTCCATCTTCTTATAGTCAACGGATAGTGTAGTTTATCTGCATCAAGCATAGCGTTAGTCAAGGATCTATCAAGTTTTAAAGCACTAAAATTGTCCAAATAGCTAATTTCATATCGATCAGAAAGGGTAAACTCTAAAGTATCTTGACTAATTCTGACTTCAGTTTGAGATTCCTCTTCATGCTTTGAAATGATTAACGCTGTTCTATCAATTAACAATCGATAATGAGGAGAGTGAAAAACCTTTCCAGAAACACCGTTTATTTGTGAAAGAATATCATCGCACTGCCCATAAGTGAACCCATATTTCTCTAACAATTGGCTCAAAACATAGGGCCCAATTTCATGGAGTTTTAAATTATCTTTTTCAATGAGAATATGGCCTTCTTTTGATTCTAGGAGTTCACTTTTTACACGATCAACGGAAGCTTTAAAGAAGTGATAGACCTCATCATTCTTCTGCATATTGCGCTTCATAGTACCCAATAGATCGGGGTTCAAAGTTTCTAGCTTGGGAATAACTTCATGACGAATATAGTTGCGATTATAATCAACAGACTCGTTGCTTTTGTCCTCACGCCATTCTATTCGGTGTTCTTTGGCATAATCGAGCAATTCCTCTTTTCGAATATTTAGAAGCGGTCTCAATAGTTGACCATTGAGATAATGCATGCCCTTTTGACCTTTTAGAGAGGTTCCACGAACCATATTTAATAAAAAGGTCTCAACATCATCATTTGCATGATGTGCCAATCCTATGTATTGATAGTCATGAAGGAGGCAGATTTCTTTAAACCATTCATATCGCAAGTCGCGTGCTGCCATTTGAGTAGAAACCTTATGAATGGTCGAATAAGATTTGGTGTCAAAATGATTGACATGGCAAGTAACCTTTAAAGACTGAGCTTTTGTCTTCACCAAAACTTCATCTGCGTCTGAGGCGTCTCCCCTCAGTTGAAAATTACAGTGAGCAACCGCATAGTCCACCTTTAATCTGGACACCAAATCCCAGAGCACCATGGAATCAACTCCACCACTGATAGCCAACAATAGTTTTCCTTTTGGCGGAAATTGGGCATGTTTTTTGAGTTGCTCTGAAAAGCTTTTAAGCATGAGTCAAAAATAGCATAAATCACTAATTTTGCGGCTTGTTGAAATGAGGAGAAATACTTTTTACTTTTTATTAATCTTTCTGATACCGCTAGGTAGCTTCGCGCAAACCAAGGTGCAACTCAAAAATGCAGGACTCCTGACTTTGGACCAAGTTAATGGCCAATCAATTCAGAAACTAATAGATTCTGTTTGGCTGGTTCAGGGTAACACGAACATTTATTGTGACTCGGCTTACCTCAATAAGCAGACTAATTCGGCCGAAGCCTTCGGACATGTAAGAATCATCGACGTTGTTGATCCCATCGACATTACGGCCGATTACCTAGAATATGACGGCAACTTGCGAATGGCCTTCTTAAGAAAGAATGTGGTCGTAAAAGACGACAGTTCAACATTATACACTGATAATCTCGACTATAATCGTGTTACCCGAATCGGTAATTATTTCAATGGCGGTCGACTAGTCGACCCAACTTCTACCCTCACCAGTAAAAGGGGTTATTATAATTACATTACCAAAGCGTCGGAATTTTATGATTCGGTCAGAATGAAGAACGATGAATTTTATTTGGAAACAGATACACTCTTTTACAATACCATAAATACTGAAACACGAAGTATCGGGAAAACCTTGGGTGTTACGTCAGATGCTGACACACTCAAAACAAACACGGGTTTACTTTATAATAGGGAAACCCGTTATGCCGAAGTTTACAACGGTCGTGTTTACAATGCTGAATTTGACATTGAGGCCGATACGCTGATTACGGATGATAGTTTACAAGTCTACTCCGCCTTTCGAAACATCATTATGATCTCTAAGGAGGATTCTATGACCATTTTTGGAGATAAAGCTCGGTACGACAAGGCCAATAACTCAGCGATCGCCTATGAAAACGCCTACATTAGAAAGATGATGCAAGGAGATTCTCTATTCATTAAAGCCGACACCCTCTTTTCAGATCAGAGCGATCCCGATAACAAATTTTTGAAGGCTTATCATGATGTCAAACTTTTCAAATCAAACTTACAAGGCGTAGCGGATTCTATGAGCTACAATTTTAGTGATTCAACAATTTACATGTACCAAGACCCAATTATTTGGGCAAACGATAGTCAACTGAGCGCCGATTCGATCAATATTGAAATAAAAAACAATAAGGTCGACAAGATGAATTTGGCTATTAAATCCTTCGTGATATCGCAAGACAGTGCCAAAAACTTCAATCAAGTATCAGGAAAACTTATGCAGATTCAATTCGACGATGGCATTATCAAGAAAACCGATGTAACAGGAAATGGCGAAAGTATATACTATGTGATTGACGAATCGGGTTCCCTTTCCATGAACAAGCTTAAATGTTCCGATTTGATATTATACTTTGAAGACAATACGGTCTCCGAAATCAGAACTTATATCGAAGTAGATGCCGAATTAATTCCTGGATTTCAAATCAAACCGATCGATCGGAGACTAAGAGGTTTTAACTGGCGTACCAATATAAAACCGAAGCTCCGCGAGATTGCAAGACATCTTCGATACGACCGTTAAAAAGGGTTAATCGCTTAATATTCAATCAAAAACTAATTTTCTTTGAACTACAATTGAAGGCAAGTCCTGATTGGAAATGTGACGATATACTGGTAACTTTGCACGCTTATGAAAAAAGCCCCTATTCTGTTAGTTTTATGTGCCCTCTTGATTAGCATATCAAGTTGTACAACTCAGATGGCTAAACTGGAGAGGTCAAGCAACTATGCTGAACTCCTAAACGGGGCCATTGCCTTCTACGAAAAAGGGCAATACGTAAAAGCAAAGACGCTTTTCGAGAAAATCCAACCGATTTACCAAGGCACAGAATACGCCGAAAAAATAAGATACTATTGGGCCTACTCTGAGTTCTACTTAGGACTTTACCAATTATCAGCCTATCAGTTTAGCGTTTTTTACAACACCTATGGCAGAAGTCCTTTGGCTGAGGAAGCACAATATATGGAGGCTTATTCGCTATATATGGACTCTCCTGGACCAGACTTAGAACAAACTAGTTCTGAAGAGGCCGTGCTCATGATGCAGAATTTCTTAAATAGGTATCCTGTATCTCAATACTATGAGGAGGCTAACGAAATCATCGATGAGTTACAGGTGAGGTTTGAAACGAAAGCCTACCAAACCGCAAAACTTTATTATCGCCTCAGCACAGGTTTATCTTTTAGGAACTATTTAGAGGCTGCGCTTACGACTTTCCAGACTTTTAAATCAGATTTTCCTGATTCTAAGTATAATGAAGAGTTAATGTACTTGAGCGTTGAAACAAGTTATAAATTGGCAAACAACAGTATTGCCAGACTAAGACAAGAAAGGTTTGAGAAGACCTTAAAATACCATAGAGACTTCGTTGATCGTTTTCCAGTGAGTGAATACTCAGACAAAGTGAATGACTACTATGAGAAGTCCACGAGTGAACTGAATAAATTGAAAACAAATTAATTATGGCAGCTAGTCAATCAATAATTACAAGAGATACAGATAAAATTGGTGATGTTACTGGTAACATCTACCAGTCAATTGCGATTATCTCAAAAAGATCAAAGCAAATTGCAAGCGGTATGAAAGAAGAACTTAATGGCAAGTTAGCTGAGTTTGCTTCTACTGTAGATAACCTAGAGGAAATCTTCGAAAACCGTGAGCAAATTGAGATTTCTAAATTCTACGAGAGAATGCCAAAGCCTACTGCTATGGCTATCGAAGAGTTTATGAATGGTGAGATTTATCATAGATACAAAGAAGCAGAAGAGAAAGAATCTGCCGAAAATAGATAGTCTTTCATGTTGAAAGGAAAGAAAATCCTAGTCGGTGTTACCGGCAGCATAGCAGCCTATAAGGCTGCTTTTTTGGTTCGCTTACTTGTAAAAGAGGAAGCCGAAGTAAAAGTAGTTATTACCAATGCTGCCAAAGAATTCATAACACCACTTACCCTTTCCACACTTTCCAAAAACCCTGTTTACTCAGAATTTACAGATGGTGATCAAGGAGAGTGGAACAATCACGTGGATCTAGGGCTTTGGGCAGATGCCATGCTCATTGCGCCAGCCAGTGCCAATACAATCGGCAAAATGGCTAACGGGTTATGTGATAACCTCCTACTCGCCACTTATCTTTCCGCTCGGTGTCCAGTCTTTTTTGCACCGGCTATGGACTTAGATATGTATCAGCATCCGTCGGTCTTAGCCAACATGAAAAGGCTCGAGACATTTGGGAACATCATCATAGAAGCAGCGTTTGGCGAATTAGCCAGTGGCCTAGTTGGTACTGGTAGAATGGCCGAACCAGAAACACTTGTCGACACACTAAGTGCCCATTTTAGCGGGTCTACAAAAGCCCTTGCTGGCAAAAAGGTAATGATCACGGCAGGACCAACTTACGAGGCGATAGATCCAGTAAGATTTATCGGTAATTACTCCTCTGGAAAAATGGGTTATGAACTAGCTTTGGCCGCCGCTAATGCAGGTGCCGAAGTCAACCTTATTTCTGGCCCCACGCACTTGAGCATTGACCATAACGGTGTTAATAAGGTTTCGGTAAAGTCTGGTCAAGAAATGTTCGACGCCTGTGAGGCCGTTTATGAAAATACTGACATTAGCATTTTCGCTGCTGCTGTCGCTGATTACGCCCCAATTCAAGCGGCCAACGAGAAAATAAAGAAAACGGGTGACCAAATGACTGTCGAATTGGCCAAAACCATTGACATAGCCAAAACCCTAGGTGCTAAAAAGGGCACCAATCAATTTAATGTCGGTTTTGCGCTGGAAACTAACAATGAGCTGGAAAATGCAAAGGGCAAAATCGAGTCGAAGAACTTTAACCTTATCGTTCTGAACTCCTTACAAGACAAGGGTGCTGGTTTTGGGCATGACACAAACAAAATTTCAATCATTGACAAATCCAATAATATTGAGCACTTTGAGTTAAAGACTAAGAAGGAAGTCGCAAAAGATATTATTAATGCCATCATTGCTAAAGTCTAGTTTCACAATTATTGCGGGGTTATTACTTATCCAATCCGCAGTCCGATCACAGGAACTGGATTTTACAGTCAGCATCAATGCTGATATAGTTCAAACAACCGAAAGAGCAATTTTCGATGAAATGCAAACTGCTTTTCAAAGGTTCCTCAACGATAAAAAATGGACTAACGATCGCTTTACCAATAGAGAAAAAATTAAGGGTAATTTAATTCTGACCATCCAAGACCAACCAAGTATTGGAAGGTTTGTGGCTAATGCGCAAATACAAGTGGTTCGGCCGACCTACGGTTCCTCTTACGAGACCATTCTATTTAATTTTGCCGATCGAGATTGGGAATTTCAATTCACAACATCGCAACCTCTAATTTTCAACGAAAACAACTTTTCCAGTAACATTACTTCCCTCCTAGCTTTCTACGCATATATAACTCTGGGGCTCGATTATGATAGTTTTAGCCCATTGGGGGGAACACCACACTATGAAAAGGCTTTACTAATTGTGAACAATGCACAAAATTCGGGTGCGACTGGCTGGGGACAATTTCAAAACCGTAGAAATAGGTATTGGTTAATCGAAAACCTAAGGATTAATAGCCAATACGAACCAGTCCGGCAAGCGCTCTATAATTATCATATCAAAGGTTTAGACTCGTTTTTGCAAACACCAGACGATACTCGCGCCATCATCTTGCAGTCACTAAAGGAAATTCAGGCCGTGAATCGCTTACTGCCAAACGCTATTCTCATCATTGCCTTTTTAGACGCTAAAAACGACGAGATCATCAATATTTTCTCAAAAGGACCATTGGATATCCGTAGAAACGTCTATAATGAACTTCTAAAACTGGACCCCACAAGACGATCAAAGTATCAGAAAATCGTTCAGAATTAGTATTGTACTTGCTTGCTCGAATTGATACTTTTGTTGTATGCTCAAAAGCCTTTCTATAGAGAACTATGCCTTGATCAAGCAACTACACATCACCCCAAATGATGGCTTGAACATGATTACTGGCGAGACTGGCGCTGGTAAATCAATTATGCTCGGCGCAATTGGTTTGTTATTGGGCCAAAGAGCAGATACCAAAGTACTTTTTGATAGTGCGAAGAAATGTATAATTGAGGCAAGCTTTGACATTTCTGCATACCGACTCGTCTCGCTTTTTGAAGAATTCGATATCGATTTTGAGGAAGAGTGTCTCGTGAGACGCGAGATAAACGCTAATGGTAAGTCTAGAGCATTTGTCAATGATTGCTTGACGAATTTGGATTTTTTGAAACGGCTGGGCGCACGACTAATGGACGTACACTCTCAGCATGAAACGCTAAGATTAGCGCAAAAAAGCTACCAATTAGAAGTGATCGATACAGTCGCGCAAAACCACAAAACACTGCAAGAATTCAAGGCACTCTATGCCGATTATCTTGAAAAAGACGGCATTTACAAGAGCTTGATTCAAGAAAGCGACGAAATGCGAAAAGAGGCCGATTATCATCAGTTCCTTTTCGAAGAGTTAGATAAGGCGCAATTGCAAAGCGACGAACAGGAAGCTTTAGAAAGTAAACTGAATAAACTGGAGAATGCTGAAGAAATAAAGTCGCGACTATTTGATGGGCTAAACCTTGCCGATCGGTCTGAAATGAGCATTTTGAATATGCTCAACGAACTTAAAAGCAGTTTAAACCAAATCAGTAGGTACGGCGAAAACTATGAGGCACTAAGGCAACGCATAGATAGTCTTGAAATAGAATTAAAGGACATTGTTTCTGAATTGGAAAACGAGGAAGACGGTGTGGCTTATGACCCTGAGAGAACTCAAGAGGTACAAGAAAGGCTAGATCTTATCTACAAACTATTACAAAAACATCAGGCAGGCACAATCGACGAATTGATCCAAGTTTATGAAGAGTTGGGCAACAAGGTACTTCGAGTGAGCAACTTGGATGAAGCCATTGATGAGGCTCAGAAAGTTGCGGATCGCGCCTATGCATTAGCAGAGGATGTGGCTCAAAAACTTTCGAAAAAGCGTCAATCGACTTTTAACCAATTCGCGAAAGAAACAACACAACTGCTTTCAAGTTTGGGAATGCCCAATTCGACTATATCGCTAAAACATGGTACCACTGAATTGAGTGTCAACGGTATTGATGAAATCGACATTCTATTTTCGGCAAATAAAGGAATCGATCCACAACCGTTGAAGCAAGCAGCTTCAGGTGGTGAGTTTTCTCGTCTTATGTTTTCGATCAAGTATATCCTAGCTGATAAAACTGCCCTACCGACAGTCGTTTTTGATGAGATTGACACAGGAATTTCAGGGGAAATCGCAATTAAAATGGCCGAAATGATGAAAGAAATGGCGAAAAATCATCAGGTCATTACTATTACTCATCTACCTCAAATCGCTGCAAAAGGCGAGGCACATTACTTCGTTTATAAAGACGATTCTTCCAACACGACATCAAGTCAAATCAAACTTTTGAATGAAGAGGAACGCCTTACTGAAATCGCAGAAATGATTGGTGGTAAACAAGCCACGGCCACGGCCATAGATTCCGCCAAGGAACTCATGCGGTCATAAGCCGAATATCTTATTTATTTAGACTTATTCTGTTTTAGCATTTGAAAGCGTCTCATTGGCAGTAGTTTCATAGTTTCAAGGCTATGATAAAAGGGCTTCGGCTTAACGGTTTTTTATTGCTACTCTATCCAATCCTCTTCTTGAGAGTTGCAGAAGCTCAGACTCTGGAGTTTAACAACGCAACTGTCTACCAAACCGAAATTTTATTTCATACATCTAAGAATCCGGGGGATGACTTTCATTTTTTAGGATGGCTTTTGAACAGCTCAGAATTAAGACTGAGCCAAAATCATCGCTTCCAGGTTGACCTTTCTTTGACACATGGACAAGAACCATCGGCGGATATTGTAGGGGATTTACAAACTTTCTCCAATTTGGAAGCTGGATTTTCGTATGGATTTTATGAGGCTTATTATCAGTTTGAACATGATGACTTTTGGATAAAAATTGGTCAACAGGATATCAATACTGACTTTCTAGTAAGCGAAAGCGGAGCACTTTTTACGCATAGTTCCTTTGGTATAGACCCTGTTGCGACCATTAATATGCCAGCACCAACATATCCGGCAACTGCTTTAGCAATAACGAGTCACCTTCAACTAAACGAAAACTTAGGGCTTCTTCTAGGTGTATTCGATGGTCAATTCGCAAATCCCAAAAATGACTTTATCGGTATTAATTGGTCAATCGACAAAAACGATGGGCTGATCTATATCATTGAACCAGAACTCAGTCTTTTTAAGGGTAAGATGAAGCAGAAAATCGGTTACTATCACCATTCGGGCCTATTCACAGACCTTTCGGGCTCTGGGTTAAGGCGTGGTTTAAGCGCCTTTTATTTAGTCACCGACTTGAATATTCTTAAACGTGAA
This sequence comes from Roseivirga misakiensis, assembly GCF_001747105.1. Lineage (NCBI taxonomy): Bacteria > Pseudomonadati > Bacteroidota > Cytophagia > Cytophagales > Roseivirgaceae > Roseivirga > Roseivirga misakiensis. The sequence goes on from NZ_MDGQ01000005.1 coordinate 2,082,988, forward strand.
GAAAAAGAAATCAATCTATTTCTTCAATTCGATCGAAGTACAAAAGCAGTTAGCGATTTGAAACATTATTTTGGGTTTGGCTTGAAGTTCAACAATCTGATCCAGTCACGTGAACTCAATGAGCTTGGCATTGGCATAGGTCATGCGGCCCTAAATACGCGCTTTTCATCCGTCTCGACCGAATACGACATTCAAAATGAGACCTTTCTAGAGTTGAATTATAAGCATCAGTTAAAAAAATGGTTAAGCATTCAGCCCTACTTTCAATGGATTAATATTGATAGGATTGCAAGACCGAATGTGGATCCAATCATTCTGGCTTTCAGGGCACACATTGAACTCTAAACCCACAAGAAATTACGTCTACCATATTGAAGACATAAAATTCATCTATCTCAATTCAAATTCTTACTTTTACGGCCTAATTAAGACCAAAGAATCATGTCACATAACCTATTAAAAGGAAAAAGAGGAATTATTTTTGGCGCGTTAGATGAGCGCTCAATTGCTTGGAAAGTTGCGCAGGTTGCAAAAGCTGAAGGAGCAACTTTCACATTGACAAATGCCCCTATTGCTATGAGAATGGGAGCAATTAAAGAATTAGCTGAGGAATGCGGAGCAGAAATCATCCCTGCAGATGCCACGTCAGTAGAAGACCTTGAGAATCTTTTCACAAAATCGATGGAAATACTTGGCGGAAAAATAGACTTCGTCCTCCACTCTATCGGTATGAGCCCTAATGTTAGAAAAGGACGTGATTACGGTGACCTTAACTATGATTGGCTTCAAAAGACTTTGGATGTATCGGCTATTTCTTTCCACAAAGTGATGCAAACTGCCGAAAAGCTAGATGCTATGAATGAGTGGGGATCCATTATGGCCCTCTCCTATATTGCAGCACAACGAACTTTCCCTGATTACTCAGATATGGCACACGCCAAGTCTATGCTTGAATCGATTGCCCGTAGTTACGGTGAAAGATTTGCAAGACTGAAAAACGTTAGAGTAAATACCATTTCGCAATCACCTACTATGACCACGGCTGGTACTGGTGTTGGTGGTTTTGACGTATTCTTCGATTATGCCGATAAAATGTCACCACTAGGCAACGCAAGCGCTTTAGATTGTGCAAACTACACTGTGATGTTCTTCTCAGACTTCACTAGAATGGTAACTATGCAAAACTTAATGCATGACGGTGGTTTCTCTTCTTCAGGAATTACTGATGCGCTAATTGATCAGTTGAAAAAAGACTAGAAGTTAAAGGTGGTTCTCGTGAAAACGGGAATCACTTTTTTTAATATGATATCCTTCCCAAACGCTAAAATCAATTTAGGCCTTCAGATTACAGAACGGCTGCCTAATGGATATCATTCGATTAGCACCTGCCTTTATCCCATCCCCGTTACGGATGCTTTAGAAGCCATACCCAGCAAGAAAACAGTCTTCGCTTCATCGGGAGTTAATATCCCTGGAAACGAGAAAGACAATTTAGTACTTCGTGCCTATAAACTCCTCAAAAAGGACTATCAGTTACCTGAGTTAAACATTCACCTCTTAAAGCAGATACCGCTGGGTGCAGGATTAGGTGGTGGGTCATCCGATGCGGCTTTTATGCTAAAAATGCTCAATGATGAGTTTCAACTTTTTCTAGATGACTCACTATTGGAATATTATGCTGAGCAATTAGGAAGTGACTGCCCGTTCTTTATCCGCAATAAACCTGCTATCGGTACTGGAACAGGGACTGTTTTAGAACCCATTGAGATAGACCTTTCTGGATTCTATTTACAGATTATCAACCCCGGAATACATGTCTCAACGAAGGCCGCTTATGCTGGTGTAAATCCAAAACCAGCCGCTTTCAACCTGCAAGAGACACTACTCAGTAAGGACTTCGACCTGTGGAAGTCTGATCTCCAGAATGACTTTGAGGCATCAGTATTTGAACAACATCCGTCTCTCAAAACACTTAAAAATACGCTATATGAGTCTGGTGCACTATACGCAGCCATGAGTGGCTCAGGTTCTACCATGTTTGGAATATTTGATTCCAAACCGCAACCAATTGATAATTCCACATTTAGTTTTCAAGAAACAGTAGTACTTTAGAATAAGTACATCCAGTTTTTCAACTATGCGTTTATTCTCAAGAGATCAAATCACCCTTGGATGTATCATTGGCTTATTCATTTTATCAGGGCCAAAAGCATTGGCATGGCAAGATGACATCTCCTTTGAAGCGCGAAGTCAAGGTGATACAATGCGGGTTTTTATTACTAATCCAAAACCTTACAAACAAACAGTTAGCCTCAAGTTACAATACTCAAAAATGACGCTAGTCGGGCAGATTAATTCATATCTAGTTATTCCGCCTAATACTATTGATTTTGTTGCTGCCAAGTTTTTCATGAATGATCGTGCGGCAGCCACTATCAATTGGCAGGGCTCTCAATACTTTATGGGCGACATTTTTGCTAAGCATGACGACACCTATATCTATACCATACCTTATCGAAAAGGAGCATCATTCACCATCAGCAAATCCGAACAAGTTGAAAATCAGGTTTTGAGAATAGCGATGCCCGAAGACACAGAGATTAGAGCTGGGCGAGATGGCCTAGTCTTATTAGTGCGTAGCGACTCGGAAACTGGTTGTGCAGTGGTTGATTGTGCCAAATTCGCCAATTATATCGTCATAGAGCATAAGGACGGGACTATGGCGGTTTACAGTCATTTGAGAAAAGATGGCGTAACCGTGAAACCAGGCGATCAGGTTAAAGCTGGAGACACTATTGGGTTTAGTGGCAATACCGGATGGACAAGTACACCACAATTGAGATTCGAGGTGCTAAAGGGTAATGAAACAATTCAAACAAAATTCCGATTAAGTAAAAAAGCGACTGGTTATCTAGAGCATGGTGTAAAATACAAGTCTAGATAGTGTCGGTTAAGTGAAATAAACCATCGGTAAATCGTTTCTTCTACATGATCAGAGTCTTTTTCTTACTTACGTTGGTACCAGGCTTCTGCCTCGGACAAACAGATGCACTCAGAATTTATGAGGAAAGAGAAGATCGCTTAATTTCCGTTTTTGCTGACAATAATGCCCTTACTCCACATACCATCGTGATCGAGGTAGAATCAAAAGGGTTAAAATCTGTCAAGCCATTACCCGATAACATTGTGATATCAGGCCAAAAGAAACGCCAGTTACTCGCCCAGTTTATTATTCCTGAAAATAGAGGTTGGACTTTTTCATACAAATTTGAGTACATGGAAGGTGATGTGAACGCCAAACATGACGACGATTTTGTCTATCAATTACCATTTGAAAAAGGAAAGTCTTTTAGAATGACACAAGGGTATAACGGACGATTTACCCATCAGGGAGTAAACGCATTAGATTTCACTATGCCCGAGGGCGAAACTGTAGTAGCGGCGAGAGAGGGTCTAGTGGTGCAAATAAGAGAAGACTCCAATCGAGGTTGTGCTTCCGACCGCTGCATACAAGACAGTAATTTTGTGAGAATACTGCACAGCGATGGCACCATGGCGGAGTATCATCATCTACAAAAAAACGGGGCCTTAGTCTCTACAGGAGATGTTGTTAAAAAGGGACAGGCTATTGCTAAAAGCGGTGCCACAGGGTTTGTTTCTGGACCTCATTTACACTTTTTGGTCTTCAAGACGGACGGAAAAAAACAGATAGATTTTAAAACTAGGTTTGAGTTTTCTAAGGGACGAATTGGATTCTTGAAAACTGGCGAACGCTACACGGCCTTCGACTAAGAAGCTCTTTATTTGATTGCCGAGGCTTTCTTTCGTTGCCTTCTTCTAATAACAGGGTAAGAGAAAACTGCTCCAATGATGATCAAAGTACCGTAGTAAAAACCATTACTCATCTGTTCCTTCTCTCCATAAATTAACAAAGCCATCAGGATACCATAAACTGGCTCCAAATTGATTGTTAAGTTCACAGCGAAGGCTGATATCCTCTTCATTAACTCCACAGAAGCAGAAAAGGCGTATACCGTACAAACTACGGATAGTATTACAATCAGTCCCCAATCTTTTAAATTAGGAATAGCGTATTCGGCAGCAGTATCCAGGAAATAAGACTTATAAATTGGGATAAAAAGGGCAATGGCTAAACAAGCTGCCAGCATTTCATAAAACGTAATACCATATTCTGAATACTTCTTAGCAAACCCAGCATTCAGTACTGAAAACAGCGCCGCCAAGAAAGCTGACAACACAGCAAGAGTAAGCCCGAGCGCATTATCAAATTCAAACCGAAAGATTATATACAACCCTCCTATCACTACCAATCCGAGTAAGACTTCGACTGGCTTAACCGACTTTCGGGTGACGATCGGTTCGATAAGACTTGTCCAAAAAGTGGCCGTCGCCATACCTGCAAGAGAAACTGAAATATTGGCCACTCTGGCAGACTCGAAGAAAAGAAACCAGTGCATGGCGATCACCAAACCTGTTAAACTCATTTTAAGAATGGCTTTACCATCAAATTGAAAACTCAATTTCTTTATGACCATAAACCCAGCGATTACGATGGCCGCCATACCCGTTCTATATAACACAACGTCTGCCGCTGAAATACTCATCTCCTTTCCGATGATAGCAGTGAATCCCCATAGAAATACTATGAAATGGAGTTTAGCAAAGTCTTTTAAAGAGGCGTTCATTATTTAGGAACAAAACGATAGAGAAGAGCCCCCAAAATCGAAAAAGCGAAGTTTGGCAGCCATATAGCAACAATAGGGTTCATTGAGCCAGTTTCTGCATTACTCTTAGCCGCAATAAAGAGAATGATATAAATAAACGCGATAAAGAAACCCAGCGCAATTTGAAAGCCCACACCTCCACGTGTTTTGCGAGAGGAAAGAATTACCCCGATAAACGTTAAGATAATGGCCGTAAAGGCAGACATATACCGTACTAACTTCTCAATTTCATAGATGGCGATATTATCGGCTCCCTTCATTTTTAGCTCGTCGATATAATCGTCCAATTCATTAATCGTTAAAGTTTGCTCCAGACTTTTCGTATTACCGAAATCGGCGGGTGTCATGTTGATTTTTATCAACGTATCCCGAAGATTTTCATAGTTATATTGTTCAGAATTTGATTCAAAAGAACGCAAACTCCACTTGCTCAAACGCCAGCCTAACTCTGTAGTATCCCATTTGGCTTCACGTGCCGATAGCTTCCACAGAACCTCCTTTTCCTGAATTTCTTCCAACGTAAATCGAAATGCTACGTCATCCTGACTATTGTAGGAAGATACATACGCATATTTAGTCGGTGACACCTTCAAATGGACATCCCTTTCACTGTAATTGAATTCTTTGTCAAAATATCTGATCTCAAAAGCTACTCTAAATTTATTGGCGTTGGGTATTACCCAACCAGTCAAGAAAAAGCTAACGATGGCGATGATCACAGAACCAAAAAAGAACGGCCTGAGCATTCTAGGGTAACTCACTCCTCCACTAAGGATCGCAATGATTTCAGTATGACTGGCGAGTTTGGAGGTCACAAATACTGTCGCGATAAAAACGGTTATCGGTGTAATTAGGTTGGCAATATATGGCGCGTAGGAAAGGAAATACCTCAGTATAAGACTTGGTGGTACATCGTTCTTTATAAAGCTTTCGTTTCTTTCAGAGTAGGTAATGATCAATACAATCGCTACAAGAATAGCCACCACGAACACAAATGTGGTCAAGAACTTCTTGAGAATATATCGATCTAGAATATTCATTAAAGTCTAGTCGTAAGCTTTTTAACCATGACGTTTTTCCAATCAATAAACGTGCCTTGTTCAATATGTTTTCGGGCCTCGTCTACCAACCACAAATAAAAAGCAAGATTATGAATACTGGCTATTTGAGCGCCTAAATACTCTTTACTATGAGTTAAGTGTCTCAAATAAGCTTTGCTATAGAAGGTATCGACATATCCACCTAAAGCTTCATCAATAGGAGAATAATCCTTTTTCCATTTCTCATTCTTAATGTTGATGATCCCCTCTGATGTAAACAATAAACCATGTCGTGCATTCCTCGTCGGCATAACGCAGTCAAACATATCGACGCCAAGCGCTATGCATTCCAAAATATTTTCTGGCGTGCCAACGCCCATAAGATATCTGGGCTTGTCTTTTGGCAGAATATTGCAGACAATTTCAGTATGCTCGTACATCATTTCCGCTGGTTCTCCTACAGAAAGACCTCCTATGGCATTTCCCTCTCTACCAAACGAAGCAATTGTCTCGGCAGACTTTTCTCGCAAGTCTTTGTAGGTACTCCCTTGAACGATTGGAAAAAGTGTTTGACTATAACCATACTTACTTGATGTAGCATCAAATCGATCGCAACACCTTTTCAGCCATCTATGGGTCATTTCCATGGATTCTCTTGCATAACCATATTCGCAAGGATATGGCGTACACTCATCAAAAGCCATGATGATATCTGCACCTATCGTTCTTTGGATGTCAATGGCATATTCTGGGGTGAATGTATGTTTGGAGCCATCGATGTGAGATTTAAAAGTGACCCCCTCTTCTTTGATCTTTCGTGTATTGGCCAATGAATAAACTTGGTACCCGCCTGAATCGGTAAGCATTGGCCTATCCCAACCGTTAAATTTATGTAGGCCACCAGCTCCTTCAATTACATCCAGCCCAGGCCTTAAATAAAGATGATAAGTGTTGCCTAAAATGATCTGAGCAGCTACATCTTCTTTTAGCTCTCTTTGATGGACCGCTTTAACAGTTCCAGCTGTCCCCACAGGCATGAAAATGGGTGTTTTAATCTCCCCATGGTCGGTTGAAATGACCCCCGATCTGGCTTTCGAACCGCTATCTTCTGCTACTAACTTAAAGTCCATTCTCACTATTTGATCGCACAAAAATAGCAGTATTGGTCAATTCTTATTTCTTTGAAACTTATTCTTTCCAGAATGACCACCCTGTTATTGATCATTTTCATTTCATTACTCCTTATTCAGGTCTATTTTTTCGTTCGATTTGATTGGGCGATAAAGTCAAACAACAAAGATGCTGGTGATCACAAGCCATCAGTCTCTGTAATTGTAGCTGCCAGAAATGAAGCCGAAAACCTGCCTAAACTTCTGGAACTTCTAGTTAAGCAAGACCACCCAGAATTTGAAATCATTATCATAAATGATCGATCAAATGACGATACGAAGCTCATTGTCGAGTCATATAGCGCTGTTATTGAAAAGGTAAGACTGATTAATATTGAGGAACTTCCTTCTCATTGGACGGGTAAAAAACATGCAATTTATCAAGGAATACAAAAGGCTAGAAATGAGATTTTACTTTTCACAGATGCCGATTGCCTACCTTACTCGAATCGATGGATAAGCCATATGAGTGGACCTTTTTCGAAAGGTGTAGATATCGTACTTGGGCTTTCACCTTACCAAAAACGTAAAGGTTTTCTAAACCAGTTTATTCAATTCGAAACTTTATTCGTAGCACTGCAGTACGTTGGCTTTACCAAACTTGGAAATCCATATATGGGTATCGGAAGAAATATGGCCGTTAGAAAAGCGAAATACAATCTAGCATGGCTCGAATCCAACGCTCATCTAGAAGGTGGAGACGATGACTTAATCGTCAACAAACTAGCGAGGAAAGGAAATACGGCCGTAGTCACTCAAAAAGAGGGTCAAACCTGTTCGATTCCAGAAACTAAGTGGTCGGCATATTTCAAACAAAAAACCAGACACTTATCCGCTGGTCAGTACTATCAGAAAAAAGATAGAACGCTTTTGGCTGTTTTTACGTTATCAATCCTATTTGGGTGGTTATTATTTCTCTCGTTATTGGTAAGTGCTATTAACCCGTATTTCATTTTGACTGCATTCACGCTCAGGAGCTTGTCATTTTATATTATCTTTGCGCGCATTGGTCGAAAATTCGGATCTCCTGTGAACTTATGGGCTATCCCGTTGTTAGACTTATGTTACAGCATTTATTATCCTATTACGGGTTTAAAAGCGTTGTTAACTAAAAATATTCAATGGAAGTAGGAAAGCAGTTTTCAGATAAAGCACTTGAGGATTTCAGACTCATAGACTTAGCAGTCTCTGGTCAAAATCAACAGGCCTTTGCTGATTTAATGCAGCGCTATAAAAAGCCTGTATATCATATGATTCTTAAGATGATTAGGAATGTAGATGATGCTGAAGACCTTACCATAGAAGCCTTTGCCAAGGCTTTTAAAAACCTCCACAAATTCAAAAAAGACTTTACGTTCAGTACTTGGTTGTTCAGGATAGCTACCAATAACACCATTGATTTTATTCGTAAAAAGCGGTTAGACACCATGAGTCTAGACACCTCTTATAAAGATGATAATGGTGACTCTGTATCTATCGACGTACAGGATAGAAATTTAAATCCACAAGAAGAGGCAATCAAGGCACAGAAAATCGAATTGGTTAGAATGTTTGTGACAAAGCTGCCAGCGAAATATCAGCGTTTAGTGAAACTTCGCTATTTCGATGAGTTAAGTTATGATGAGATTGCAAAAGAATTAGGTGCCCCACTTGGTACTGTTAAAGCGCAGCTTCATCGCGCACGCGAACTCATGTATGATCTCGTAAAAAGTAAAAAGGATCATATTTAAGCATCAGTTAATTCCTGCTGATAAATCATTTTTTAGATCATAACCGATATGGCGCTTATCCAAAAGTATTTCCCTGAATTAAGCCCAAAACAGTTAGAGCAGTTTTCAAGATTGCCGGAACTTTACGCACATTGGAATAATCAAATCAATGTAGTGTCAAGAAAAGACATTGAAAATATAGATGAACGCCACATCCTCCACTCTTTGGCTATTGCCAAAGTTACCTCCTTTAAAAAAGGTACGACGCTATTAGACGTTGGCACAGGCGGAGGTTTTCCAGGTATTCCTTTAGCGATTCTCTTTCCTGATTGCGAATTCCATCTAATTGATTCGATCGGTAAGAAAATCAAAGTTGTAAATGCCATTGCAGAAGCATTAGGCCTAGAAAATGTAAAAGCTGAACATTGTAGAGCCGAAAAGGTCAAAGAATCCTATGACTTCGTGATTAGTCGTGCGGTTACTCGACTAGGCAGATTTTATCCTTGGGTGAGAAAGAATTTCAACCAAAGATCAAAGCACAAGGTGAAAAATGGCATTCTCTACTTAAAAGGTGGAGATTTGATGGAAGAATTAAGCGAGTCTCGTTTAAAGAAAATAGCCACTTATAAATTAAGTGACTATTTCGAAGAGGAATTTTTTGAGACCAAGAAGGTCATACATGTTCCTGCTCAATAATCTAATTCTTCAGGTTTTTTCGCTGTAAAAATCAAAATACAGTAGATACCTAGAAGTGTTCCGAACGGAAAATTCAATAAGCTTATCACCCCATAAATTAAGCCTGGTATATTAGCCCATTTTTTTTGAGTCAGTAGCCCTACTCCAATAATCAGTCGAGGAACGAAAAATAGTAGCACTACACCCCACAGAATTGAGCTGATGATATCAAATACCCACAAGATATCTGGATCGAAATCGTCCTCTTTCATGGCCATATTGAGAATAAAGTCCATGAATTGATCGTAAAAGGCGAACATCAAAAGCCAGAAGGCACTGAATACGATAAAAATTATACCTATTACTTTTTTGTGTACGGGGTCGTTGAATTTCATCACTAAAGCGTTATATGTCCCCCAAGATAAAAAAAGTCTCTACAAGTAGAGACTTTTTGATCAGCAGTATAAACCGCTTATTCAAATCTTAACGACTCAATTGGGTCGAGGCTTGCTGCTCTTTTCGCTGGAATATAACCAGATACAATCCCCACGATGATACAGATTACCAATCCGACAGTAATCCAAACCCATGGGATAACGAATGCTCCCCCAAGGAAATTGGCGATAACATTCCCGACTATAATTCCCAAAATCGCTCCAACTATACCTCCCATTTGGCAGATCACGATGGCTTCTATCAAAAATTGCTGTAGAATTCTTTTAGGAGTAGCCCCTAAAGCTTTACGGACGCCTATCTCTCTAGTTCTTTCAGTCACCGTAACCATCATAATGTTCATCAGGCCAATTGCCGCACCAAGAAGTGTAACAGCCCCAATTCCAAAACCAGCCCATCGCATACCATTCGTAATATCATCCAGCGCCTCAGTCACAGAATCACTTCTTTCCAATTCGAAAGAGTCTTCTTGGCCGATCTCATCGCCTCTTACCTTGCGCATGAACCCAGTAGCTTCACCCATGGCGTAATCAATGTTTTCAGGGTTAGCAATCATGGTTGTAATATTAAACCTCATGCTACCTCTCCTATCTAAACGCTTAGCATTCAGCAGTGGAATGATAATATTTCTATCTTCTTCGGTGTCACCGCCAAAACCACCTTTTTCCTCCAACACACCAATGATTCGGTAATTGTTACCGTAAAATTTCACTGTTTTATTAATTGGATCTTCGTTCTTTTCAAATAATGACTTCACGACTTCTGTACCAAGTATACAGACATAGTTACCGTACTGAATCTCTAAGGAAGAGAAGTTTCGGCCTTTTTCAATATCAATACCTTTAATAGTAAAGTAGTTCTCATCGCCACCAGTGATGGAGATATTCGGGTTAGTTTTCTTTTTCTCGTATTTGATCTCAGCCGAACCACTTGCCCTTGTATAAACAGTAGTGGTTGATGGGTAGTCGAAATCCTCTTTAAAGCGCATCGCTTCATCGAAACGGATCGGCTCATAGGCTCTCGCCTTACGTCCATTTCTGTTACCACGTACGAACTTCGAGTTTACGTCGAAACTATTGGCTCCAAGGTTTGATAAACTGGAGTCTATTTCGCTCTTAATTCCATCAACAGCTGTCAGCATACCAACAAGTGATGTAATACCAATGGCAATAATTAGCCCGGTAAGCACCGTTCTTAAGACGTTACCTTTTATTGAATTTATACCTTCGCTAATATTCTGTCCTAAATTCATTGATCAAAGTTAGTTTTTGCTTGTTACAAATGTATCAGACCGTTGGTCAGACTTTAATAACAAATATGTAAATTAAACGATTCCACACTTAAACGGTTCAAAACCCTGTTCGTCATGAAAAGAATTCTCGTACTTCTTGTTTTAACCACTATCGGGCTGCAAGGTTACGCAAATAAAATTCTCGTCCCTATGGATGAGAATCAATCCAATCACTTGAAAGCATACGGTGTAGCTTACTGGGTTTTAAATCAAGACGAACCAATTGACTGGATGTTAAATTATAGAGGTGGAAGTTTTTTATTACCTGGCAGAACGGGTATTGAAAATGAATTAATCATACGTGGAGTATCCTACGAAATGATCTCTGATGCAGACGCTGCACGCTTCTCAAAAGAGCTTTCATCGCCGTCGACTAACATGGACATGATGCGGTTAGAGAAGGTACCGAAAATAGCTGTTTACTCGCCAAAAAGTAAGATGCCTTGGGATGACGCCGTAACGCTCGCTTTGACCTATGCCGAAATCCCTTATGATGTAGTCTACGATGATGAGCTCATTGCCGATGAACTATCTACCTACGACTGGCTCCATCTTCATCACGAAGATTTTACAGGCCAATACGGAAAGTTTTATGCGACTTTTAGAAACTATAGTTGGTATATAAAGCAACAAAAAGATTACGAAGCCATGGCGAGCAAACATGGTTTCAAGAAAGTATCTCAACTGAAATTAGCCATTGCCAAGAAGATTCAGACTTTCGTGGCGGGTGGCGGTTTTCTATTTGCCATGTGTTCCGCTACAGATAGTTTTGATATTGCGCTGGCTGCCGATGGCGCTGATTTTATAGAAGGCATGTTTGATGGTGATCCTGCTGACCCTTCTGCCGAGAGTAAATTCGATTTTTCAAAAACACTGGCTTTCGAAAACTTCAGGCTAAGAAAAGACCCGATGGAATACGAATTCTCTGATATCGACAATACTGAATCTAGAAGGCAAAGGGCACTAAACGAAGGCAACGACTACTTTAAACTGTTTCAGTTTTCAGCGAAATGGGATCCAATCCCGACCATGTTAACGCAAAACCATATCAATTTGGTCAAAGGATTTTATGGTCAAACAACCTCCTTTAAAAAGCGCGTGGTTAAGCCAGATGTGGTTGTAATGGGTGAAACGCTTTCGGCTAATGAGGCCAAGTACATACACGGAGTTTTTGGTAAGGGGTTTTGGACCTTTTATGGAGGTCACGATCCGGAAGATTACCAACATAGAGTGGGTGAAGAACCAACTGATTTGAACCTCTTTCCCAACTCGCCAGGCTATAGGTTAATTTTGAACAACATTCTCTTTCCAGCAGCAAAGAAGAAAAAACGTAAGACGGAGTAAAGCCATAAGGCTTTCTAATACTACTATAGATTGAATTCTTTATTGGTAAGTCAACTTTTATGTATAACCTGCGGTGACACCTACTCAATAAAGTGATACATAAAATACTTCTTCCTATTCGACAACAAATTGACTCTTTCCAGTTGTCAAGCATGAAGAAGCTTTTTCAATTGATAATGAGACCTATAAAACTGATAAAAAACACATACTCAATTAAAGTGACACCATGAATCTAAAATCCACTTCTACTGCCTACCAAGCTTGTTCATTTGTTCTCATATCTCTTTTACTTATGTCCTGCCCTAGTGATAATTCAGAAAACGTTCCAGAGCCCGATCCGGAGCCTGCCACAAACCAATTGGTTTGGGACGGGACATTATACGACCTTAGTACTGGGTTATATTCAGATTTTGGTGCCTTAAACACAGGTTATGATGTCCAAATCGTTCTAACAGATGCTACTTTAGAGAGAATTGATGATGGTTTCCAAGCCGACGAGAACGGAATTGGTCATTTAATTGGTTTCGACTTATCGTCGAGTGATGCTGAGGAATTAATTCTTGGTGAATACACAATATCGAGCACCCCTATTACAGGTCAATCGACCTTTTCGGCAGATTGGTTGGTAGATCAGGACGGGAATCGTCTGGTTGAAGACTCTGAAGATTTAGATGTTTCTGCGACAAGCGGCACAATCACCCTCTCTGGTTCTGGTACGAACCTGAACATCACATTTGATTTACAATTTGGTCAAAAAACACTTAAAGGGAATTTCAATCGAGCTTTCACATACAACGATCAAAGAGATTGAACCAATTACTAGTGCATTCTATCACCTCGAACATCTAAAGATTGGATGATCTTGGCTTCTTCATGTAAGAACTCTTTCCAGCGGTTTTGAACATATTCTTCAGGCATATATGTCTTGGCCAGACTAATAAAGTTCTTGTAGTGGCCTGCTTCTGAGACCATTAGCTCATAGTAGAACTTTTGAAGTTCCTCATCTTTGACTCCTTTGTGCAGAATCTTAAAACGTTCGCAGCTCCTAGCTTCTATTAGAGCGTTAAGCAATAGTTTTTCTACTAGCTGCGCCTCTCTACTCCCACCCTTTTTCAGGATCCCTTGTATAGCCAATACATATTCGTCTTTCCTCATTTTTCCTAACGAAAAACCACGCTTTCTTAAGTGGGTTACAACTCGCTCAAAATGACTCCATTCCTCTGCCACTACCTCAGTCATCATACTCACTAGCTCCTCTTTTTCAGGAAATTGTACAATCAATGAAATGCAAGAAGTAGCCGCTTTTTGTTCACAATAAGCATGATCTACAAGGATATCCTCAATGTTCATGTTGGCTACATCTACCCACCTAGGATCAGTTGGAAGCTGTAATCCGAGCACATTATTATCAAAATTGGTTTTCATAACTTAGTATAGACAAGAGCAAGAAATTTGAGCATTTAAATAATATTTCCCAAAGAGAACAATACCTTTGAAGTTCATTATTAGAAAATCAATTGATCATTTTTTTGAAAGGTTCAATATCATTATGAAAAAACAACTACTAACACTACTCTTAATTTTCAGTGCTTTTGCTCTTCAAGCGCAAGATGCTGATTCTGTCACAATTAAAAAATCTGGTACGTGGGGTGTAAACTTCGCCAACGTAGGTCTATCCAATTGGGCCGGTGGAGGTGAGAGCTCACTAGCGATCGGAACGGTCTTTAACACTTCTATCGAAAGAATTAAAGGTGGTTCATCGTGGAAAAATCAATTCGACTTTGCACTTGGTGGTGCTAAAGTCGGCGAACAAGATTTTAGAAAAACCGATGATGCAATTATCTTGCTTTCACAATACAGTCAACAGATAAAATCAGACTTGTCTTGGAGTTTGACTGGAATCCTTAGAACTCAGCTTTTAGATGGTAATACTTTTGCTGCCGACCCAATCAATATCGGAGAAGAAATTGCGACTAAAATATCGACGTTCATGGCACCTGGTTATCTTTCACTCAACTTAGGTATTGACAAAAAAGTCGGTGAGCACTTAAACATCTCATTTGCTCCTGCAGCGGGTAAATTCACCTTCGTATTAGATGACGAACTTTCAGACGCTGGAGCATATGGAGTTGATCCGGGCGATAAAATCAGAGCAGAGTTTGGTACTAACTTCTTGGCTGTATTAGACCTTCCGATTATGGAAAACATATCTTTCAAGAGTACACTAAACTTCTTTACAGCTTATGACACTTTCGGTAATGTAGATACCAACTGGGAGACTTTACTTGTCATGAAAGTGAATAAGTGGTTCAACGCCACCTTCGGTACGCAGCTTATTTACGACGATGATATATTAATTGCACAGGACAATGGGAACTTCGAGCGTAAAATTCAATTCAAACACGTATTGAATTTCGGTGCCAACTTTGCGTTGTTTAGCTCAAATTAATCAAAGAAAGACCACCTCACACCAATATCCAGAGTTTGGCGATTGCCGGTAAAAAAAGGCGTTATGAAATAACCCTGATAGCCGAACAATCCCAAACTCTGGTTTAGGTGGTTTGATCGGGCAAAAATCATTACGGTCTGAACTTTAAAGTTCAAAAAGATATCCAGCTTAGCGAATCCGTCGTTTTCAAAGTCGTTTTGAAGGTGAAACTGCTGAATCGTTGGATCGTATCCCAATCCAAAATAACTACTTCTCATGTGGAGATCTACTCCACCATGAAACATCATCTTACCTCCGAAAAGCATGTTTCTATACGCCAATTGGGATTGGGAAATAAACTCAGGAATTCTAAAAGTATTGGCAGCATCGCCAGATACTGTGTTGTAATAAAAAGTATTCTTCCAAAGCCATTTTTTTGATATCTGCCAGTCCAACTCAAAACCAGGGGATAATAGTACTAAATCATTTGAATTCTGGGCAGCGACACGGTCTTCGTTGAAATAGGTATAGTTTGCAATTCTGTTGAATCGTAAAGAAGGCCTAAACCTAAACTTTCCAAAATCAAGTTTGATTTCTCCCCTTATATTATCAGATATCTGATTGTCAAAGCTATTGTTCCATTGTCTTTGTTGCCCATTAAACTGGCTTACCAAAAACGATGGGCGGTTACTGATTCTACTGTAGGTAGCATCAAAAATATCACTTGTAAACTTCCCTTCAGCAAAATACCCTCCACCAAATAAGAATTCTCCAGAAGCAGTTAAAAATATTTTTGGAGTGATTTGCTGGCGGAGTGTTCCCCCTATGTAATGCTCCGTTTCAGTTCGTTTCGTATCCGCCAGAAATTCGTCAAAAGAGAGCAATCTATTTCTATAAAACGCAGTGTAAGAGAACTTTTTCGTTCTTCCCTTTAAGCCAAATTCATTTACAAATTCTCTAAAAGTATTACGCTGGGCGATCGTATCGGTGGTTTGACCATCAACTTCATTATAAATCAATGAATCTGAATCAGTTCGATCATAAATATCATAATACCGCGTGATCTGCTCTTGAAAATCTAGTGAATGATAGACCTGAAAGATAGAATCTAGGTCGTATTGCTGATAAATATGGAATCCACCTCTCCGATCGGAGCTCATCGCATCTTCTAATATGACGTTAGCGTCCTGATATCCGAAGAAAGTCGTATCCGGGTTATTTTCCAGATTAGGGTCAATGATACCTCCCTGCTCATCTACCTCGTGATTAAACTGGGTCAGGTTGAAGAGTAATAAGTACTTGGGTAATTTTTTAGGACGCAAAAACCCGAAAATATTGTAATCATTACTCTTTACTTGATTGTCTCCCCTTGTCAGAAAAGCGAGCTGTTTATCCGATCGAATGCTATTAAAGTTAAACCCGATATTGAAATGTACGGTATCATTCAGGGCAAATGTGACATTGGTTCTTGCCCTACCTCCTCCACCAAAAGCAGCGGAAACATCGGTAAAAGGAGACCGTGTATCGTAGTATTTGATTTGCTCGGGGGATGTATAAAATTGGTTATAAACATTATAACCCGATGTTCTTCCGATATTCTTAGAAGGTTCAAAAAACAGCGATCTATGCGCTGTACCCATATTCCCTAGGTTCTGTATGAGGTGGCCTCCCTTTGACAAATCCGTAAAATGATGCAAGTCATCAGGGATAGTGTCAGGGTTAGTAAATACTATGTTGTTGAACTTAAAATTTTCTTCGTATGTAAAACGGGTTGTTTTGGCACTATAACTCCCTTTTTTCACCTGCGCTTCTTCCCTAGCCCTACTTCTAGCCGCTAACAAAGAGTCACTTTCTGAATTTCTCAGACCGCTTTGTGCTAAAGTCACTTGGGTAAGCCCAGAAAGAAGAATGAAAATCAAGAAAAAGTTACGCACGCTCAAAATTACAAATCTAGTTTACCTTTTCTACCACCTGAAACAACTGTTCTTTAAATTCTTTTGGCCGATCTATTTCGAAAGCGATCGGCAGGTAAAAAAGGTCAATATTTTTAAAAATAGAATGGTCCTTGAACGGCAAAAGTCGTACCATATCCTTCTCCGTCGTCACTAATGTCCTAAGATTAAGATCATTTAACTTTTTGCCAATATTCACTATGTCTCTTTCCCGAAAACGATAATGATCGGCATATTCCAAATGTGACTTTACGTTAAAATCTTCCGATAGAAAATCTAAGATGAGCTTCGGTTTAGCAATGCCCGTTAAAAGCGCGATTGCATAGTTTGGCTTTCGATCCCCGATCACTGATGTAATCGGCAAATAGTTGATATGTGAAAAATAAAGTGGGGCTGCTGCATTGTACACCCTTACCCGATCTATTATACTCTGTTTAACACTTTCGCTCAAATCTTTTGGGCACTTGGTGATGATGATCGCATCGGCTCGCTGCGCCCCTTTTCTAGATTCCCGAAGGTTTCCTGCCGGGAGGACAAAATCTTCGTAAAATGGATGATTGAAATCCGAAAGCATAATGTTAAAATCTCTCGCCACTTGTCTGTGCTGATAAGCATCGTCAAGTAAAAAGACTTCCAAGGAATCATCATCCAATAAAAGAGAGGGAATCGCCAAAACCCTTTCTTCACACACAGAAACAGTGATGTCATTTTCAAACTTTTTGAAAAACTGGTAGGGTTCATCACCAATAGTCTCAGCAGTATCTTCTGAATTTGCCTGTCTAAAACCGGAAGTCTTCCTGCCATAACCTCTACTTATGGTAGCCAGCCTAAATTCGTCTTTTAAAAGTCTTATCAAGAACTCGATTGTCGGGGTTTTACCTGTTCCACCTGTCGAAAGGTTGCCAACAGAAATGACTGTTCGATCGAACTTAGTCTGACTTCTTTGCCCGTTATCAAATTGACGATTCCTGTAGTTCATTATCCATGCGTAGAGCACTGAAAATGGAAAGAATATCATTCTAATGAACTTCATTAAATTGGGCTAACTATCTTTATTCTTTTAAAAGCTGCAAATATCGTCAAATATGGCAAAAATAAAGGACGTCATTTCCTTACTAGAAAACATAGCACCTAGGGGTTATCAGGAAAACTATGATAATGCTGGTTTGATTACTGGCTCACCAGGCACAGAACTTACTGGAGTTTTAATCACGCTAGACTGTATAGAATCAGTCGTAGAGGGGGCGATTCGTAAAAACTGCAATATGATTGTTGCCCACCACCCTATTGTGTTTAAGGGCTTAAAGCAACTGAATGGTAAGAACTATGTGGAGCGGACCATCATTAAGGCGATAAAAAATGACATCGCTATTTATGCGATACATACAAATCTTGACAATGTAGATAATGGTGTGAATGCTCAGATAGCAGCGAAAATTGGTCTGACAAACACAAGAATTCTTTCTCCGAAGAGAGATACGCTAGAAAAGTTGGAAGTTATGGTTCCAAGTGAAAACACTGAGGAAGTACTCGATGCTTTACATGCCGCTGGCGCTGGTAATATAGGCCAGTACAATAATTGTAGCTTCACCATAAATGGTACCGGAAGGTTCAAACCTTTGGAAGGTACTAACCCAACGATCGGTACGATAAATGAGGATGAAAAGGTTAACGAAAATAAGTTAGAGCTGATCTATCCGAGTGTGATTCAAGGTAAAATCGTGTCTGCCCTGAAAAAGGCGCATCCGTATGAAGAGGTTGCCTATTATATTCACTCCTTAAAAAATTCTAACAGTCAAATTGGTTCTGGTATGATCGGTTCTTTGCCAAGGAAGATGAATCAACAAGAGTTTTTAACCTATTTGAAAGATAAAATGGCGCTTCAGGTGATTAGATATACCGATAATGCGTCTGATTCAATCCAAAAAGTGGCGGTTTGCGGAGGCGCTGGTAGTTTCCTTTTAAGCAAGGCAAAATCAATGGGTGCCGATGCTTTTGTGACGTCGGATTTCAAGTATCATGAGTTCTTCGATTCTGAGGGAAAAATCACAATTGCGGACATTGGGCACTATGAAAGTGAAGTCTTTACAAAAGAGCTGATAGATGGGTTTATCAGAGAAAAATTTGCTAATATTGCAACCTATTTGTCAGAGGTGGATACGAATCCAGTAAAATACTTCTAAAAATTTAGTCAATGGAAAAAACAGTCGCACAGAAATTAGAGGCTTTAAAGAACCTACAATCAATTGATTCTCAGCTAGATGAAATTAAAAAAGTAAGAGGTGCTTTACCTGATGAGGTAGCAGATCTTGAAGATGAAATAGCTGGTTATCAGACGAGGGTAGAAAAGTTCAATAATGAACTTGGAGAGTTGGAGGAAAATATTTCTGATCACAAGACGCAAATAAAGAACTCTGAAGGGCTAATCAAGAAATACGAGGAGCAGCAAATGAACGTTCGTAACAATCGTGAGTATGACGCGATTACGAAGGAGATGGAATTGCAAAACCTTGAAATTCAGATTTCTGAAAAGAGAATAAAAGAAGCCTTTGCCAAAATTGAAGTAAAGAAAGGCGAAATCGAAAAGACTGAAGAGGAGCTTTCTGAAAGAGAAAAGGATCTTGACAACAAAAAATCTGAGTTAGAAGTATTGACTAAGGAAAGCGAAGCTGATGAGAAGAAGCTTTTAACGCAGAGAGAAAAGGCATCTAAAGACATTGAAGAAAGGCTACTGATCTCTTACACCAAACTAAGAGATAACGCCAGAAATGGTTTAGCCGTAGTTCCAGTAAGCCGTGGTGCTTGTGGTGGGTGTTTCAACGTAGTGCCTCCGCAAAGACAGGCTGATATCAGAGATAGTAAGAAAATTACTGTTTGTGAGCACTGTGGTAGAATTCTAGCTGAAGTAACTGACGAAATTGTTACTGAAGAGAAACCTAAAAGAAGTAGAAGAAAGAAAGTTGCTAGCTAAAAAAGACTTTTTTTTCATAAAGAATAGATGGATAGGCTTGATAGTCTATCCATTTTTTATGCTCTTTATTCTTTTGACAGCTAACGGACAAGCGTTGAAAGATCCTCGCTTAAACGCGCTACTTGGTTTCGAATTTGACTCTCCCCCACTTGCCACAAATGATATTCAAGAGCCACTAGATCTTTACTACCAAAACCTAAGCGATATACTAAAGGCTATTCTTTTAGAAAATGACGAACGGTATGAACAGCTCGAAAAACAAAAAGAGGTAAGACTAAGTCAGCTTGAACAATTCAAATCCGAAGATAACCCGTGGTATGGTTTCGTGAAGGCCGAAATTAAACTGCAATGGGCCTTTGTAAATTTCAAGTTTGGGCATGATTGGGATGCTTTTTGGGGATTGAGAAGTGCCTCTAAGGCCATAAATAAACAGAATAGAGATTTCCCTTCGTTTGCACCGAACAAGAGAACACTCGGTGTTCTGAATATCATCTTTGGGAATGTACCTAGCAAAAACCAATGGTTGATGAAGCTTTTCGGCTTAAAAGGCAATGTTTTGGAAGGAATCGATCAGTTAGAGAATATTGGCGAAGCTTATGAAGATATTTCATTGGAAGCCAAACTCATACTCAGTATGGTTCAAGTGTACCTTTTGGAAGATTATGAACAGGCAGATCAACAATTTTCCGACTTATTGACTGATTACAATCTACCGCTAGTTCAGTATATAGGAGCGCTCGTGCAATTGAAGGCGCATGATGCCGCTAAGGCCAGAGAATTACTTGTAAACAGTCCTGTCCAGTTTCCCTTCCATGATTATTTACTGGCAGAGACTTATTTTCAAGCACAAGTATATGATACAGCAATTTCTCTGTATGAAAAATTCCTAAATGAATTTAAAGGGAATAGTTATGTCAAAGATGCCTACCTCAAAATAGGGATGTCTTATGGTCTATCAGATGACTTAGACAAGTATGAGTCCTATTTACAACTAGCTCGAGCAAACGGGAATACACAATCTGAAATAGACAAAAATGCGAATAAGTTAATTCAAGATTTACCCAATCAAAGACCTTTGGCATTACGCATTCGATACGCTATTGACGGAGGGTTTTATGACTTAGCTAAACAGCTTATCGTGGCGCACGAGGCAACAGCATTATCTAGATATGAACAATTAGAACTAACCTACAGAAAGGCTCGCGTAAACCATCTTTCGGGTAATAGCGAGGAAGCACTCCAGCTTTATAGATCAGTGATAGAGAATGCAGATTTAATTTCAGAAACTTATTACGGTCCAAATTCATTTTTACAGGCTGGTTATCTACTTCGAGATAGTGGTAATAAAGAAGAGGCGCTCATGTATTTTGAAGAAGTCCTTAAACTCAAAAAGCACCCTTACAAAGCTAGTCTAGATGTAAAAGCAAAAATCGCTATTGAACGCTTAGACCGTTAAGATGATCGGTATTGTTGTAAGACTCTACCTTGAACATTTGTCCTGTAAACACCAATTCGTATAGACAAAGATTTGAATGCTCGAACATGTCCATGCACTTTAATGGATAATTGAGCATCACGCTTAACATAACACGCATAGCACGCCCATGCATACAGATCAAGATTGTATCCTCGTTAGGCTGACTTAGAATATGCTTTAGCGCACGTTTCATACGCTCTGCCACTTCCAAAGGACTTTCACCGCCCTCGATTCGTACATCGACCTGACCTTCCTTCCAAGAATTAATCATAGCCTGATAGTAAGCCTCGCCTTCTTGGTCTACGGGTACACCTTCTTTCTTTCCCCAGCTAATCTCATTTAAATCTGGTAATACTTCGGATGGATGTTTATCTAGAAAACCTTTGACAGACTGGTGCGTCCTTTTTAGGCCCGAGACATAAACCTTATCGAACGAAACATGCTCATAGGCATGAAAAAATGCCGCTGCCTGCGCTTGACCCGTTTCGTTCAAATCTGAATCAATTCCACTTCCCTGAACAATGCCTTGTTTATTGAAATCAGTCTGTCCGTGCCGGGTTAGGTATATTTTTTTGGTCATCAATTTGTCCTATTTTTGCCTCGTCTAGCGGCAAAACTAAAAATTAATTACAATTCTTATGTTCCAAACTGGGGTAACGCTCGAAATGGTGAATGCAATGAGTAAGAATACGCTCGTTGAGCATCTTGGTATTGAGGTTACCGAAATAGGTAAAGACTTCATTGAAGCCAAAATGCCCGTCGACCAAAGAACTCATCAACCGATGGGTCTTCTTCATGGTGGAGCTTCTGTTGTTTTAGCCGAAACCCTTGGAAGTATTGCTGGTACTTTAACATTGAACAATGCGGAACAACATTGCGTTGGTTTAGAAATAAATGCAAATCATATAAAAAGTGCCAGAAACGGCTTTGTGTTAGGTAGAACTACTCCAGTGCACATTGGTAAGCGAACCCAAATTTGGGAGATAAAAATTACTAATGACGCTGATGAATTAGTCTGCATAAGTCGGTTGACACTAGCTGTTATAGATAAGAAATGAGCGTAAGTAGCAATTCTAAAACCTTAACTCATAGTCTCTCTTCCTTTACGAAGGAAAGAATACTTGGCGCTGCATTACAAACTGCTTTCGAATTAAAACTGCCAGTTGCTATTTGGCGGCTACCAAACCACACCGAAATAAATCTTATTGTTGGCTTCTCAAAAGCTCAGTCTACGGCTAAAATTGACCTCGAGGAACTACCTGAAGGTTTTGCTTTCGCTCCTTTTAATATAGATGAGAAACCGGCACAGTTTATTGCTGCCGATTTTAGCCTTTCTTTCGACTTTGATGAAGTCGTAGAAAATCAAACCCATGATGAAGCGGCGACTGACTCAACGCGAGATTCTTTTAAAAACCTATTTAAAGAACAGCTAAGCCAAGAAAGCCTAATCCCTGCATATCATAAATCTTCTTCAATAGCAGAACTGACTAACAATGATTATGAGGAACTAGTCGATCAAGGCATTCAAGCAATTCATGAAGGCTTATTCGAGAAAATTGTTCCGGCAAGATCTAAAACCATTTCTTTAAAAGAAGGCTTCAACCCTATCGATCTATTATTAGATCTTATCGCTGAGTATCCAAGAGCTTTCGTATCTCTTGTTTCTATCCCTAACGAGGGAACTTGGATGGGTGCAACTCCTGAGGTTCTTATTGAAAAGTCAGAACACTCTTTTAAGACTGTAGCACTTGCAGGAACTCAACCCTTTGATATTGATAAGAAATTAATAGACACAGCCTGGACTCAAAAAGAAATCGAGGAGCAGGCCATGGTCAGTCGATACATTATTAATTGCTTTAAAAAAATTAGGCTGAGGGAGTACACAGAAATTGGTCCGCGTACAGAAAAAGCGGGCAATCTTCTTCACTTGAAAACCACCTTTCAAGTAGATACTCAAGCGACCAATTTTCCTGAATTAGCAACAGTTATGTTGGAATTGCTTCATCCTACATCGGCAGTTGCGGGTATGCCAAAAGCTGAGGTACTACCATTCTTAAAAACCCACGAAAACCTCTCTAGAGAATATTTCAGTGGGTTTCTTGGTCCTGTACAAATGTCGAAAAACACACATCTCTTTGTGAACCTTAGGTGCATGCAATTGCGCGACCAAGAGGCAATTCTCTATGCAGGCGCCGGTGTAACTTCTGATTCAGATCCGAAGAAGGAATTCCAAGAAACTGAAATAAAGTTCAATACATTACTGAATGTAATCGCGAAGCAGAATTGATTCTAAACCACATAAACGATATCGCATCCATTTGCGCTGGACACGGCATTAAAACTGCCGTTATTTCGCCAGGCTCTAGATCAGCACCGATAACTTTAGCATTTAACCAATACCCTGACATTGAAGTCAAAATGGTTGCCGACGAAAGGTCTGCGGCCTTTATTGCCATTGGTATCGCACAGCAACAAAAACAGCCTGTAGTACTAGTCTGCACCTCAGGATCGGCAGTATACAACTATGCCCCTGCAGTTGCTGAAGCATATTATCAAGAAGTTCCTTTATTAATTCTTTCAGCTGATAGGCCACCAGAATGGACGAACCAATATGATGGACAGACAATCCAGCAGGCAGGGATTTTTGGTAATCATGTGAAAAAGAGTTTTCAGTTTCCCGTTGAAGGAATCCATAAAGATGATGTTTGGTATGCTAATCGAGTGACAAACGAAGCGATCATCTCAGCTAAAAAATCACCCAAAGGCCCGGTTCACATCAATGTTCCTTTAAGAGAGCCATTTTATCCCAGCGAAGATGAATCTATCTCTTTTAACCCAAACACTAGAATTATCCATTCCCCACAAGTATCTCCTGGCCTTACAGAAGAGACATGGGCAAGCTTCGCATCTGTTTGGGAGAAGACAACTAAAAGACTTGTAGTAGTCGGACAATTAGAAGCTGATGGGGCTTTAACGCAAGTTTTAGAAGAGTTTTCGAAGGACAAAGACACCTTAGTCATAAACGACGTCACTGGTAATCAACATACTTTAGGGGGAGTTATTCAACATCAAGATGCTTTTTTACTACCTGATCAGTCGGATGTATTGAGTAAACTGACTCCAGAGTTACTTATCACGATCGGCAAATCGCTTATTTCAAAGAATCTTAAACTTTATTTCAGGAAAAACCCACCTAAACATCATTGGCATATTCATGAATCGGATCAAGTGAATGACACGCTCCAACATGTCACCAATGTAATCTCGACCAGTCCAAATTATTTTATCCATGAACTAAATAATCGTACGAAGAGCAGGACTTCAAAAATATTTAATTCGGCATGGTCGACCATTGAATCTAGAGCGGCCGAGAGCCGTAGAAGTTTCTTGGAAAACTGTGAATTTGGTGAGTTTCAAGCCATTAATCTGTGCGTAAATGTTTTACCAAACCACGGCCAGCTACACTTAGCGAATAGCATGTCTGTTCGTTATGCCAATCTGCTGGGTATGTCGAAGAACGTGAAAGTTTTCGCGAACAGGGGAACCAGTGGTATTGATGGAAGTAATGGTACGGCAGTTGGCGCTGCAATAGCCCAGCAAGAACTAGTAACGCTGATCACAGGTGACATGGCATTTCTATATGATAGAAATGCGTTTTGGCATAGCGAGCGCATCAAAAACATGAGGATCATTGTATTGAATAATTCTGGCGGTGGAATTTTTAGAATGATCAAAGGACCGAGGGACCAGAAAGATTATGAAAAACTTTTCCAAACGGATCAACCCCTAACGGCTAAGCATACGGCCTTAGATTTTGGTTTTGATTACTTTGACTGTGACAATCGAAATGATTTAGAAGAGCATTTAAAAGATTTCTACAGCCCATCTGATCGACCAAAGATTTTGGAAGTTTTCTCAGACTCCAAAAAGAATACCGAGGTATTCGAAGCATTTAAAAAGCTGTTTGTTGACTAGTCTTCTTTTTTGGGTCTGTAGTCTATAGGCAGCATCTCAGCTACTTTTTCAAAACCCCAGTAGCCTGCAGAGTAATATGCAGTAGGATTATAAATATATCCGTTAGGCTCAAATTCAATCGATCGATTATCATCCAGCATCGAAATCCATGATTGCTGTGGTTTATTTTTTTCAACTTTACCTAGCGAAAGCCTCCCTCCTGATCGTTTTTGATATAGCTCAGACTCAAATTCTTTCTGAAAGGTGATATACAGAATATTTTCGAAAGGTAAGGCCTTGGATATATTTGTTTTTCCGGTTTGGAGACTATCGAACAGTGCTGCCTCTTTAGGGTCCAAAACCCTTCCCAAACCTTCTATATCTTGAGCTTTCTGAACCACGAAACCCTCGTCTTTTAACTTGTTTTCATATAAGGATGTAAAGAAATGTACTGGTGATCCTTCGTACGCCTTTCTTCTGTTTTCTTCCCAACCTCTCTGTTTCCTCTTACTTCTGGCCTTCATTTCTTTAAAAATAGTATAGCCAAAATAAGTACTGAGGTTACTGCTATAGTCTATGATAAAGCTTTCGAGATAGTAAGTGATGGTATAACCAAGTGCCTGATTTTCAATAATTATCGGTTCTTGTGCATATGCTTCTAGTGTTTTGGTTTTATAATCATCAATGAAATCCACCACTTCTTCATTTAAGATTCGACACTGACGTGCATTTTCCGATTCACCTAGAAAAACTCGTCTAAATTCGACCATATTACTCAGCCAATTCCGATCCTTTTTTGCCGAAACAACTACACTACCTAAGTCTTTGGTATCGGGCGAGATTAAAATATCAAACTCTGCCACGGGGGCTTCTCCTAGCGTTACTTGTGCCGCATAGGTTTTATAACCTACAAACTTTACAATAAGGTCGTATGTCCCCTCATTTTTGACGACAAGTTCATATGATCCGTCATCCTTAGAAGTGGTGCCGTAAGTGGTTTCGGCAAAGAATACAGTCGCAAACGGAAGTGCTTCGCCTGACGTGGCATCTTTTACAATTCCTTTTAGCACAAAATTAGACTGCGCGAAACTCTGACTTGAAATAAAAAGTGCGACGAGGAGAAATAAATACTTTGGCCTCATGAAAAACGGTTTTAGGCTAGAAGTTAAATTGTTTTGATTGATTAAACTGATTTCTCCTATTTAAGTTGACTTTCAGCTAATGATTTTAATCATGAAACGGATCAATTGCTTTTAGGAACATAATCCAGTGGCATGAGGTCTCCTACTTTTTCGAAAGCCCAATAACCATAATATTGCAGAGAAATTGGATTTCTTACGAAGCCATTTGATTCGAATTCAATGGAGGAATAGCCTTCCAATATTTGAAACCATGATTCTTGATAGTTGCTCGGTGTAGCCGGAGCGCTAACTTTTACACCTCCTAATGTTGTTGACGATCGGTACAAACTCGACTCTTTTTCTTTGAGGTATGATACCCTTAAGTAGTCTCCAAATGAGATTTGCTTAAACTTATCTTCCTTATTAGCGGTGATCATTTCACTCAAGATTGTCTTCTGATATGCCATTATTTCTGGTATAGGAGACAAGTCACTAGTAATTTCAATCTCAAATCCTTCTTCCGTCAACCGATTTCTATATAAAGCGCTAAAAAAATGGGCAGAAGAACCTCGGTAGGCAAACTCTCTATTCTTTAGCCACTTCTTCTCTTGGCGTTTATTTCTTGGTTGTAGCGGATCGAAACTGGCAAATCCATAGTACCCGGTTAGTCCGGTGGAATATTCTACAAAAAAGTCTTCCAAGTAGTAACTAACCTGATATCCCAATTGAAGATTTTCTATTAAAACTGGTTTGTATGCAGTTGCTGTAAGGCGTTGATTTTCATCATCAAACACAAAATCTATTGCCTCCTTATTGATAATTTTCGCTTTCAATCCATTTGGGCTCCGCCCCAAGAATACACGTTCAAATTGCCTTATATATTCTTTCCACTTAACGTCTTTTCTGGCTACAACGACCACGCTACCCAGATCTTTAGCCCCTGGAAAAACTTCTATGTTCAATCGAGACACTTCTCTTGCACCGAGTTTGACTTGTGCTGCATATGTCTTGTAACCAATAAATTTGACTACCAAATCATAAGTACCTGCCGCATCAACCCGAAGCAGATAACCTCCTTTTTCATTTGTTGTGGTACCTACGGTTGTGCCTGCAAAAAAGACGGTAGCAAAAGGAAGAGGCTCTTTGGTCTCGGCATCAGTAACTACCCCTCTTAGGGTAAAAGTAGATTGTGCCAACACAACTTTAGTGCTCAAGAATAAAATCAGTATTATGGTGTGTTTACTAATCATGATTTTGTCCTTTTGGGATTGTAGACACCTTGTGTCTAAGATTCATGTGCTTTTATGATAGAACTACGAACCTCCCCTAGGCTCATAATCCAGTGGTACCATGTCCGCCACTTTTTCAAATGCCCAATATCCATAAGAATAGAATGAAATTGGATTTCTGACAAAACCATTTTCCTCAAACTCAATGGCTGGATTTCCTTCTAAGATAAAAATCCAAGATTCTTGATTTCTTGCTGGCTGAGACGAAACAGCCAATCTGGCCACTGGCGTTACAGTGGCAGTTGCGGTACGGTACCGAATTGACTCTTTCTCATTTAGATAAGATACTCGTATATAGTTATCGAAAGCTAGCCGTTTGAAGTTGGCCATCGGGTCTAAACTGAGCTTTTCATTCAAAATAGTTTTTTGATTTGCGATGACCCTTGGATCCGCTGTCAAATCACTGATTAACTCTATAACAAATCCCTCTTCTTCTAATTGATTCTTATATAGAGCCTTAAAAAAATGTGTAGAAGAACCTTCATAGGCTGCTTTTCGATTTCTTTCAAAAGTCCTAGCTTTTCTTTTATTTTTCGGTCCAATGGGTTCAAAATTGGTGTAACCATAATACCCACTGACGTTCGTTTTGTAATCTATGAGAAACTGCTCTAGATAGTACTTTACCTTATACCCTAATTCAGGGTTATCGATGAGTAAAGGTTCATAAGCATAAGCAGACAACTGCTCTTTTTCATCATCGTAAACGAAATCGAGAGACTCCCCATTTAAGATTTTAGCATTTATCCCGTTGACGGTCTGCCCTAAGAATACCTTTTCAAATTCTTTAAAGTATCTTTTCCATTTAGCATCTTTTCTAGCCACCACTACAACGCTACCTAAATCCTTAGCCCCTGGAGCAATTTCAACATTCAATTGTGCTACAGCAGCATCACCCAAAGTTACCTGAGCCGCATAGGTTTGGTAACCGATGAATTTTACGATCAGATCGTAAGTTCCCTCGCTATTGACATTTAATAAATATCCTCCCTTTTCATTGGTTGTCGTACCAACAGTCGTTCCTGCAAAAAAGACTGTGGCGAAAGGTAACGGTTCTTTGGTCTCCGCATCGGTGACGACACCCCTTAAAGTAAAAGTAGACTGTGCGAGAGATGGAAAAGAAATCAGGAAAACAGTAAATAGTATTGATAGTTTAATTCTCATAACAAATCGTTAAACTTAACACGTGGAAAGCACTATTCAAGTAAGCAATCACTTATTTACTTTAACCGAGTTTGCGCAACATTGTTACGATAAAAATGACCACTGGCTAAAGCCTGCTCAATCCTTTGTAAATGATTGGATAGAAGGCAAGCCGACTTTTACACTTCAGACGTCGGGGTCGACAGGTGCCCCAAAACTAATTGAGATTAAGCGAGAACAGATGATTGCGAGTGCCAAAGCAACAATCAGTACTTTAGAGCTGACTCAAGACTTAAATGCACTAGTTTGTATTAATACAGCCTATATCGGTGGTAAAATGATGCTTTTAAGAGGGATTATAGGTAATTGGAACATTGAGTTAATAGAACCTTCCATGGACCCAAGCAAAAACGCGAGTAAATCGCATTATGATTTTGCGGCACTTGTGCCACTGCAAGTCCTGACCATGATGAAGAACCCAGCGTCAAAGGGCTTTTTAAACAATATTGATCAGGTTATCATTGGTGGAGCACCTATTACCGAACATTTAAAATCAGAAATACAGCATCTGCGAAATAAATGCTACCATACTTATGGTATGACCGAAACCGTTTCTCATATCGCTTTAAAATCACTTAATGGACCACATAAATCTGATTGGTTTAATACACTTCAAGGAAATGAGATAGATGTAGACGAAAGATCCTGCTTGAAAGTAAAGGGAGCCGTGACCAATGGTGAGTGGATTCAAACCAACGACATCGTAATCCTAAATAAGGGCAATTTTAAATGGTTAGGCCGAGCTGATCTCGTTGTGAATAGTGGCGGTGTCAAGATTATTATTGAACAAAGTGAGCAGCATCTAAGAAATTATTTGCCAAAAGGGATCAGTGGTACTTTCGTTTACTGGAAAAAACCAGACCAAGCACTAGGAGAAAAACTTGTAGGAATAGCTACTGACCAACGGATTATTGATTATGTGGAATCGTCTAAGACTGAACTAGAAAAAGCACTACCGCCTTACTCGCTACCTAAAGAATGGTTGCTCACCAAGAATATCCTTTTTACAGAAAGTGGTAAGCCGGACCGATCAAGCACATATAGTCAAACACAACATAGGGACTAATTCTGCTGTTTAGCAGACACTTTAAGGCATTTGATTGAGAAGTGCTCAGAAGGTTTCTTAAAGATCACTAACTTAAAGAGACATGTAATTACATGAAAAAACAGTTTTTCATACCTCTCCTTTTTATACTGTCTTGTCAGCTATCAATTGGCCAAGAACTATATCGAGATGGCTTTATTCTTAAAAGTCCATTCGACACTGTTTATGGCAAGGTGAAATATTACAGCTACAAAGAGGCTTCGATAAACTGCGTATTCAAAGCAGAAAATTCAACGTCAGAGCAATCCTTTTCACCCAATGAAATATTCGGGTATGGTATTGATGATGACATTCTTTTTGTATCTAGATCCATTGGTGAAAACCAGCAACTCTTTCTGGAAGTAGTGTATCAAGGCACCGTTACGCTCTACGCCTATCGGGATAAATACCGCAAAAACTACTTCTACTTGGAAAACCCAATCAGGGGCGATTTCGAGCAATTAACGCAAAAAGTTATCGGTACTAAACGCAGGCGAAACATCATAAAAACTTATCAGGATGTTTTGAAAATCATGCTAGAGAAAAGTGATCTAATCCTAGACCGCATCGAAAATGCATCGCTCAGCCATAGATCATTATCCAACTTATTGCTCGACTATGACCAACGATATGCACGGTACCGCGGAAAACAGTTTAATGGGACAAAATCACAATGGCCACCAACACCTGGTTTTTATGTGATTCAAGGAAGTGCCGATCAAAAACTTGGGAATTTTAGTGGGACGGGTGAATCCTACTATGCGGGAATTGGAATTAAATTCCAGAAAGAAATTTCGCGGGCAACTAGACGATTGTATTTCGATCTGGATTTAACGCTGACACATGAAGCCTTCAATCAAAGATTCATGAAAACGGAAGAGGTGACTGATCAAAGTCAGTTGACGAATGGACTTAATTTTCTGATATCCTCAACTAACACTGACATTAGGGGAACAGTTGAAAGCATAACTAACTTAGATCTCGAAAGATATAATCTCGGTATGCCGATGAATATTAAATATATCTTCCCGACTAAAAAGTGGCTATTTACAATTAACGGAGGGTTTTCGCCACAATATACAGTTGCTAAAAATGGTGAAGTTCAAGGCATATTGTCTCAAAATGACACTATACTTCTAGATATCGTAAGCCCAGAAGACACAGATCGTTTCCGGTTCGGAATCAATTTTGGCTTTGGATTGATGCTAAAGACTTCTCGTACATATTTCCTAGACTTTCAGCATTCTCCTACTTGGCTAAACCAAGGCGTTCTCAAGTATAAATACAGCTTTATCCGGCTGGGAATACTATTAGACAAGGGTAACTAAGCTAGTTCTTTAGCTTGATGACCTCTTTTTGTAATTCTAATACAATGTCCTTGAGTTTATCAAAACTCATATCACTATCCTCAACAAATTCTGGAATATCCATGCTAATGTAGGCCCTAACCTCCCATATTTCTATAACATCTGAGGTTTGGATTTTGTATGGTGAATACGCCTTGTTGTCAGAGACTAAAAACAACTGGCCATGATCTTCTGAGTAATCGAAGACACGTTTGTATACCACTCCTTCCTCCTTCGATAGGATAATGTAACAACGTCCATTTTTGATATCAGAAACACCCTCTAAATATTGACCGATCACAACCGTTCCAGGCTTTATTGGCAGCATAGAATCGCCTGTAATTTCAAATGCCCTATAGGTAGCATTTCGGGGTAGGTTTGGTAATTGAAACTTAGGCATCTCTTCCAAATACTGGGGGTCAGCATAGCCATTTAAGTAACCCGCAGATGCTTTTTGTGGAATAAGATCGATCAATTCATTGTCCTTCTTATCCACCGTAATCGACAACACTTTCAGCTTATCTTTTGGTGATTTTCCTAACTTCTCAATCGCGGCCAAATCCATTCCAGTCAAATCCCGAGTAAGAAGGTGATCCACCGATACTCGAAAAACCTTAGACATATTTAACAAGTTATTAAGTCTGGGGTCGGCTCTGCCTTCCTCATACGCACCAACCAGTGAACGCTTGATGTCGATTTTTTCGGCAAAATCGCCTTGTGTCCATTGGTGCAGTTTTCGTAAGTGCTTAATGTTACCTGAAATAGTGCTCATGATAGTGTAGTTTTCTTAAAGATAATAGATGTCACTAATATTTTTAGTTGATTGATAATATTTTTAGTGAATTACTATCTTTTTTTGGCATGTATTTGGCTAGAAAATGTCTATAAATATTTCAACCATGAGAACAACACTTTTACTAATCGGTCTCTTAGTATCCCCTCTCCTTTTTGCTCAAAACAACTCTACAATCGGTTTGAAGTTACACGGTTTCTTACCAACTGGTGAGTTAAAACAAGACGCCTCAGAGATATGGGGCGGTGGTTTTGGGTCTGAAATAGCGCTTCAAATAAAAGAATCTCCAATCTATGTGGGAGGCGCTTTTAACTTCACACGCTATGGCTCAAAGGTCAGAAAAGGATATCATAATATTGACTTCCAAGATGTCAGGTATCGCTATCATAATGAAGTTATGGAGTTAGCTCCACTCATCCGTTTTAAACCTGAAACTTATACTCGCTTTATGCCTTATGTGGATTTCACCTTTGGAACTAGCATGATCTATACTAGAGCAAGGGTTTTTGATCGAGAAATTGACGAAGTGGTCGATACTTTTTTTGAACTAACTGACTTTGTATTTTCTTATGGATTAGGTGCGGGTTTGGAATACCTTATTGATGAAACCTTTAGCCTTAGCCTGTTTGCAAAGTCAAATTTTAGCTCTAGAGGAGAGTATTTAACTCCAAACACCATCCAGTACGATCAGGAAATCGAAGGGTATCAATTAGACATTCAGCAGTCTAGATTCAACTCCTTTTTCTTTGGCTTGGGCCTAAATATCATTCTTCGAGAATTCTAAACGACTTTTTGAGCCATTCATAACACCATACTCGCGTTCTTAGAATTTGGATTCACACATTGACTTTCTTGGTATACTTTGAAGGTTAATCAATCAAAATCTAGAATCTAATGAATAGCTTAAAATTTCAAGATTCCTATTTAAGAAGAATCTCACTGATTTGTTTTTCATTTCTGCTAAGTGTCCCGCTGATGTTTGGACAAAAAGTGGATATGGAATTATTCAAAAACATGAAAGCACGAAGCATTGGACCCGCTGCTATGAGTGGTCGTATCACTGCTATCGATGTAGTTGAAAGTAATCCAGATATTATCTTGGCTGGTGCTGCTTCAGGCGGCCTTTGGCGCTCTACTGGCGGCGGCCTTGATTGGGAACCATTATTCGATGACGAAGCCGTTTTAGGTATTGGCGCTATCGATATACACCAACCAAATCCAGACATTATTTGGGTTGGTACTGGTGAAGGTAACCCAAGAAACTCAGTTAGTAGCGGATACGGAGTTTATAAATCAATCGACGGTGGCGACACTTGGGAATTGATGGGACTTGAAAAAACGAGAAATATTCACAGAATTATAATTCACCCAGACGATCCAAATACGGTTTATGTAGGTGCAATAGGTTCGCCATGGGGAGAGCACGAAGAAAGAGGTGTTTTCAGAACCAAAGATGGAGGTAAGACATGGGAAAAAATCCTTTATACCAATGAATTAACTGGTGTAGCCGATATGGTAGCTGACCCAAACAATCCTGACAAAATGTTTGTGGCTATGTGGGAACACAAGCGTTACCCATGGTCATTCAAGTCTGGTGGAGAAGGTTCAGGCCTTTATATGACATTAGACGGTGGTGATACTTGGAAAAACCTTCAAGGTGAAGGTGGATTACCAAAAGGAGATTATGGTAGAATTGGTTTAGCAATTTCCGAAAGCAGACCAGAATATGTCTACGCAATGATCGAAAACAAGAAAAATGGTCTTTACAGATCAACAGATGGTGGTAAAACATGGCAACTTAGAGCTTCTGCGGCTAAAGTCCCTAACATGGGTAATCGTCCTTTCTACTACTCATCAATTTATGTAGATACTAAAAACGAAAACAGAGTTTACAGCTTGTACTCAATGGTTTCTAGATCTGAGGATGGCGGTAAAACATTCGAAGTAATTATTCCTTACTCAGGTGTTCACCCAGACCACCATGCTTGGTGGATTCACCCAGACGATCCTTCTTTTATGGTAGATGGTAACGATGGTGGTCTGAATATCACCAGAGATATGGGTAAGACTTGGAGATTTACAGAAAAACTACCTGTAGGTCAGTTCTATCACATTAACGTAGATAATGATATGCCATACAACGTTTATGGCGGTATGCAAGACAATGGTTCTTGGGTAGGTCCTGCTTACGTTTTCAATTTTGCGGGAATTAGAAACCACGATTGGCAAGAGCTAAGTTTCGGCGATGGTTTTGACGTTGCCCCTATCCCAGGCGATTCTCGCTACGGATACACAATGTCTCAGCAAGGAAATGTTCAAAGGTATGACAGAGTTTCTGGTTACGGTAAAACTGTTAAACCAACATCTCCAGACACATCAATCACTTTAAGATTTAACTGGAATGCCCCTGTGGCCATTGATCCGCATAACCCGAATGGTGTTTATTACGGATCTCAGCACCTACATTACAGTGCTAACAGAGGTGATGACTGGGAAGTTTTATCTCCGGATTTATCAACTAACGATCCTGAGAAACAAAAGCAAAATGCAAGTGGTGGATTAACAATTGACGCCACTGGTGCTGAGAACCATACCACTACTTTAGCGATCGCTCCAAGCCCTGTTGACAGAAACGTTATTTGGGTTGGTACTGATGATGGTAACGTTCAAGTGACACAAGACAGAGGCAAAACATGGACAAATACAGCGGCTAATTTGCCTGGTTTACCTGCTGGTAGCTGGATTCCTCAAATCCAAGCTTCTAAATACAATGCTGGTGAAGCATTTGTTATCGCTAATGACTACAGAAGAAATAACTGGTCGGCTTATGCTTACCACACGATGGATTACGGTCAAACTTGGACTAGAATTGTAGATGATAGTGATGTTTTCGGATACACACTTTCTATTCTTCAAGATCCAATTGAGCCTAACTTAGTTTTCTTAGGTACTGAAAATGGTCTTTACGTGAGTTTCGATAAGGCTCAAAACTGGAACAAATGGAACCATGGCTACCCATCTGCCTCAACAATGGACCTTGCACTTCAAGAAAGAGAGCATGATTTAGCAATCGGTACTTTCGGTAGAGCATTCTACATCTTAGATGATATTCGTCCTTTAAGAGAGTTTGCGAAGCGTGGTGTAGAAAACGCTTTGAAAGAAGACATCGTGGTATTTGACGTGGCTGATGCCTACCAAATGACTTACAGACAACCTGCTGGTATGAGATTCCCTGCAAGTGGCGGTCCTTTTGAAGGTCAGAACAAATACATGACTTCTGCTACTATCAAATACTATGTAAGAAGTGATAAGCCGGCTGAGCCTAAAGCAGAAGAGAAAAAAGGCAAGCGCAAGAAAAAAGGTAAGCAGGATGAAGCCAAAGAAGAAGCTCCTAAGAAACTGCCTACGAGTATCAAAATGACTGTATTAAATATGTCAGGAGATACGATTAGAACAGGGTCTGGTAAGGTGAAAAAAGGCGAAATGAACGTTCTTACTTGGGATTTAAGAAGAAGAAATCCATATCCAATCCAACGCGGTAACAACACACAAGTAAGATTTGGACCTAACGGACCGATCGCTGCTGGTGGAAGAAGTAGAGAACAAGCTGCCGGTGCTGTGATGCCAGGTGAGTACAAAATCCATATCGATTACAATGATCAGAAAATCGAGAAAATGGTGAAAGTGCACTTCGATCCTCGTATCGATGTAAACATGTCGGACTTAAGAGCTAAACAGTCTTTCGAAGATGAAGTACTTAAAATGTCGCAAACTTGGGCTTCTATTACGAGTAGAGTTAGAGATGCTCAAAGCGTGGTAACTAAAGTAGAAGCGCAAATGAAGAATGCTGACAAGGAAGCTGTGAAAGACCTGAAAAAAGCGATGAAGGAAATGGATGAGCATTTCAAGGAAGTGAAGAAGGTGACGATCGGTCTTCCAAGAGATCGTGCACAGAACGCTCCAAGGGTCAATTATCCAAATGCTAGCCAGTGGATAGGTCAAGCGAGAAGATACGCTAGTTCTCGTCTGACTGCACCAGGACCTAATGAGAGATCATTATTAGAAAATGGTGAAAAAATGATGACGGAAACAATGCAAATTGTCAATGACTTCTTTACGAATGAGTGGCCTAAGTTTAAAGCTGCTTATGAGAAAACTGACATGAGCTATTTCAGGGATTTTTCCGATCCAATTAAGAAATAAGGCCTTTCAGACTTATAAAATGAAAAGAGCCATCTCAATCGAGATGGCTCTTTTAGTATCAAGTATTCAGTTCCCATAATTTTTTTGTATTCAAGAAAGATTTAAATTCAGAGCGAACTGGAACTGATTCTTAACACATGGACCAACAACAAATACTTTTTACAAGCTTTGTAGTTATATTTTTGATTAATGCCGCAGTGGCAATTTTAGGTATTACCAATGTCATCAATATCAAAGAAGGATATCTTAAACCACTATTTACTGCTTTAATTCTTGAGGTTATCGGAGGAGTAGTTTTTCTATTTAAGGTCCAGAACTTTGACGAATTTAAATTTCCAGATGAGCTTTATAACGAGGCTCAAGTTGCTAGATCAGAAAGTCAACAAACTGATATCATCAATTTCCTAGATGTTATCAAAGAAGGGAATTCCTGTGCAGATAATCTCGAAGCACAAGAGTTTCAAGTTGATTCGCTACTCAATCTTACAACAGAGCAAGCCAAGAAAATAGACGATTTAGCTCAAAACAACGAAAATTTCTACCGAATCATCGTAGACCTAGAGTCTCTAAGGAGCCGAAGAGGTGGATCGATCAACTTAAATAGCAAGAAATTAAGCCAGGACTTCTGGAATAAGTTTGAAAGGGTTTTAGTAGCCATAGGCTATCTTAATAATGAAGACCATACCAGAAAAGAAATTAGGACGGCTTATTCTACATTTAAGAAAGATAATGGCCGAAGTAACAGTGTTGACAGAATCTATTTACAAGATATCCCGCTAATGGTCAAGGACTATCTCGTCGAGAATTATGAACTACCATTTAGCGTGGCTAATCCAAACATTCCAGCAAGCCTGTTAACAGGGGATTAGCCATAAATAAGGCAGAATTCAAGAGTCATAAGTTGTCTTTTAGCTTAAAAGATGGCCACCTTTTATCCTTTCTTTTTCTTAAAGTTTGGCGTCTCCCTCTCTGGCTCCTATTTTCGCAGTAAATCGAAAGTTATGAGCAAAGTAGCCTGGAAAACAGTAAAAGAATACGAGGACATTACCTATCAAAAATCTGGTGACGGCGTTGCCCGAATCGCGTTCAATCGTCCAGAAGTTCGGAATGCTTTCAGACCTAAGACTGTTGGGGAATTATTCGAAGCGTTTCTCGATGCGCGCGAAGACACATCCATCGGTGTAGTTTTACTTTCAGGCGAAGGCCCTTCGAAAAAAGATGGCGGATGGGCATTCTGTTCGGGTGGCGATCAAAATGCAAGAGGTCATCAAGGCTATGTAGACGATGACGGAATGCCGCGCTTAAACATCTTGGAAGTTCAGAGACTTATTCGTTTTATGCCAAAAGTGGTCATCGCTGTGGTCCCAGGTTGGGCAGTCGGTGGTGGTCATAGTTTACACACCGTTTGTGATTTGACTTTGGCTAGTAAAGAACATGCCATTTTCAAGCAAACAGATGCAGATGTGACCAGTTTTGATGGTGGCTATGGTTCGGCTTATTTGGCAAAAATGGTTGGCCAAAAGCGGGCGAGAGAAATCTTCTTTTTAGGGCGTAATTATTCTGCACAAGACGCTTTCGAAATGGGTATGGTAAATGCAGTGATCCCTCACGATGAATTGGAAGATACTGCGTACGACTGGGCACAGGAAATTCTAGAGAAGTCCCCTACCTCAATAAAAATGCTGAAATTTGCCTTTAATGCTACTGATGATGGCATGGTAGGCCAACAGGTGTTTGCGGGGGAAGCAACACGCCTTGCCTATATGACTGATGAAGCAAAAGAAGGGAGAAACGCCTTTCTAGAAAAGCGTAAGCCGAACTTCAAGGATGTAAAGTGGATCCCTTAGTAATAGTCATCAACGAATAGTAAATAGTCAACAAGCACCCATTCATGATTACAATCACCAAAGCCTCTGCGGAAGATTACGCTGAAATTCATCAGATGATCTTAGACTTCGCTACTTTTCAAAAAACTCCAGAGAAAGTATCCATCACGCTTGAGGACATGAAGGCCAACATCGATGATTTCAAATCTTTGATTATTCGAGACGGCGAACAAGCTGTTGGTTTTGCCACTTACTATTTTGGTTTCAGTTCATGGTCTGGTCGGCACCTCTTTCTAGATGATTTGTATCTAGAGACCGATTACCGAAGACAAGGTTTGGGGGAACGTATCATGGACACCTTAGAAACAATTGCCAACGATCACAAGTGTAAGTCTATGCGTTGGTTAGTATCTAAATGGAATGATCCTGCCATAGCTTTCTATAAGAAAAGAGGGGCTGAAATTGACCAAACAGAGCTCACTTGCATGCTCAAATTGAGCTAAGCTCAATACTTAATTAACGCACATTACCCGTAAGCACACTGATATTCGGATTTATCGGATTTCCGGACATTCTTCGCATCAAAACAATTTGGCCTGTGTGATATATCGCATCTGCTATCGGGCCATTGATAGCGTTCCAAAACGGCATTTCCCGACCGTCATTAAACTTGATATTGTAATCAGCAAAGTCTGCTTGTTTACTACTTTTTAGAATTTTGACAGCCTTTTCAAGGTTATTCAGCGTTTCATTTCTAACATTCGCGAAAGACATCTCTCTTGGGTTACCTGCCTCAAACACCTTTTTTTCCAAGGCACTCAAAAGGAACCTCGATAGATTATAGATGTGATCTACTGTCGCTCGAGAATTACGACCTTCTTCAACTGGCCCAAACTTCAAATCTTCTGCCCCCAATCCCTCAGATGCCCAATAATATCGAAACCCGAGTCCTTCTACCATTCTAGCCGCAACATTTCCAGGGGTAAAATCGCTCTCTAAATCCGTAATAGAGGCGAATGTAGTATTTTGTGCGTGACTTAAATTCACGACAATAAATAGGCTAAAAAGTATGGCGATGACTCTCATTTCCTGTAGGGTTTTTCCATTAAAGTTTATGATCACAATGATCTAAATAATCTTACGCAATTCCCAACTCGACGACATTCAAAAGCCACCAATTCTGTTCAAGTTGGGCCATAATTAAAAAAAGCCACTCTTTTGTAAGAATGGCTTTTCCAAGTTTAATTCGTTAGAAACCTACAAGTCTCGTCGACTCACCAATTTATTGGTTGCCCAATAAAATAAGGCCAGATAGAACAAGACTGCTCCTAATTCTGGTAAGGTAATGAAATCTTGGACCTCCTGAAGTGCG
This sequence comes from Roseivirga misakiensis, assembly GCF_001747105.1. Taxonomy (NCBI): domain Bacteria; kingdom Pseudomonadati; phylum Bacteroidota; class Cytophagia; order Cytophagales; family Roseivirgaceae; genus Roseivirga; species Roseivirga misakiensis. Next base: position 2,122,430 of record NZ_MDGQ01000005.1, read on the forward strand.
TATTTCGGGAAAGGGACATGGTTGAGCTGATTGATTGCTTTTACAGGCAAAATGTAATCAACCCATTCATTCTTTAGATACTGCATTCTACCCCAAATGATATTCTCGACCGCAAAAACCCAGAATATCAGTACGCCCATAGCGATAATTGATTTTTTAATCAATGTCCCGACAAACAGCGTAAAAACGAGAAAAGTGAACATTTGCAGCGCAAATACTAGAATAAAGTACGACCCGTCTAAAATCGCCCCAATGCTTATATCGGTAGAGTAAATCAAACCTGTGACTAGACCTATTAGGAATACAAAAAGTGCAGAGGCTAAACTTAAGAATCCAGCCATCACAATTTTACTCATGACAAATTCCTGCTTGCTCAAACCATCAATTACATTCTGTCTGATGGTTCTATAGGAGTACTCATTTGTGATCGAGTAAATCAAACTAAACCCAAGTAAGGCTTTTCCCCAAATGGCTACGATTGTCAAGTTTTGCCAGATATCAGGGAATTCATAAAATGGAATAATTGTAGGGTCAATGCCGTCTACATCAAACTCTTCTATTCTAGACTTGAGATACCTTAAAAATGGCATTACACCAACACCAGCGATAAACACCGCAATGAAGTACATACTCGCCAATACCTTGAAAGATCGGCTTGGACGTAACTTTTGATATTCTATTCTTAATAATCTAAGCATTTCCGCCTCCTTTCTGTTCAGCCAGTATCTCCAAAAACTGTTTCTCCAGTGTTTTAACCTTTACAATCAAGTGTTTAGCCACAATACCTTGTCCGAAAAGGTATTCGTTAATTTCGCGTGAAGCGAAGCCATTTTTCATGGTCAAAGTATATTTGTCAAGCTCACGTTTAATATGGCTTGTCATCTCTGATTTTTCTAAAACCTCTTGCAAGTTTTCAGCATCGGCCCGTACCTCCACGATAATATCACCTTTACCAACATCTTCTACCAAACCATCATGAATGAGAACACCACGCTGTAATACGCAGAAGTGGGTACACACTTTTTGCACCTCATCAAGTAAATGGCTGGCTATAATGATCGTTTTACCACTATTCGCGATATCCATGATTAGGTCGCGAATTTCGGCTATACCTTGCGGATCTAGTCCATTTGTTGGCTCATCAAGAATCAAAACTTCAGGGTCGCAAAGCATAGCAGAGGCAATCGACAACCTTTGCTTCATACCCAGAGAATAGGTTTTGAATTTTGATTCTTTTCGCTCATCCAAATCGACAAGTTTGAGAACCTCTTCCACCCTATCGTATGATACCTCTTTGATATCACATACGATCTTTAAGTTCTGTACGCCAGTAAGATATGGGTAAAAAATTGGGTGCTCCAGAATGGCGCCAATGCGTTTTCGCGTGTTTTGACTGGAAGGTTCTCCAAACCATTCAAATTCTCCGCTTGTCTGGTTAATTACGCTCAGAATTGTTCCTAACGTTGTGGTCTTTCCACTACCATTCGGACCAAGGATTCCATAGACATTTCCTCTTTTAACTTCTAGAGAAAGGTTGTCTATCGCCTTGATCCTTCCATAGTGCTTGGAAAGATTTTTAATTGATAATACAGTATCCAAATCGTGTTGTTTTTGAGTAAAAAATGGGCTAAGCCCAGTAATTGCCTATCTAAAGGCTTCTTTCAATCCCATGCTAGAACCATTGCTATTCATGAATTGAGAGAATTTTAAAATATTGTTTACATCCGGGTAGCCTTCTATATCGATGATGCTAAAGCCTTGCTCCATAGTGATTAGTACGACGAACCCTTTGGGTTTACCCCTCCGCTCTTTCATCATTACGTTCATATCCATACCCTCAACTCGGGCGGACATCATGGACTCATAGCCCTCCTCTTCCACTTTAGTTTGTAAAGCTTTAAATTTTGCTCCACCTACAGCGTGTCGGTTATCACTATTCTCATAAAGAAAGAATTTTACTTTTTCGATTCCCTTGATCATGTCGCCAATTGGCGGCATATCACTGAATTCGTTAACACTTGCTCCACCTAGAGCGGCCAAGTCAATCCGAGAAATCATTTTGAGGGTACTCTTATAGAAAAAGAGCTTGGTTGAGGGACGATTATCCTCTCGAAACCTTTCGACACTCCGGCTTTGTGCAAAACCACTCAGTGTCATACTAAAAAGTAGACTAAATATTAAAAGCTTCTTCATACATCCAATTATTTTGAGCTTTGACCAATAAAATCAGAGAGCACTTTCGTGCCCTCTGTAACCTTACAGCAATATCTTAATTGCCGTCCATTTTGTCTAGGAACTCAAGTTCCTCAAAACCTTCCATGCCGATCGACTTCGAAAGTTTATAGATAGCGTTCAAGTCTATACCGTCTCCAACGATACTCAAAAGACCGAATTCTCTGTCGCCACCCATTACCATGAAAAGCTCATCTATTTTGTTATTCTTTTCTTTGATCAAGAATCTGATATCCTTGTCGTCTTCTCTAAGAGACATTAATTCTTCAAAATCCTTTCCAATTAGGCCAATAGCTTCTTTGTACATCTTACGACCATCAACATCACCATCTTTACCTAACACTTGCACTCGTTTGATTTTACCTAAAGATTCTTCGACCATTTTTTGTTCTTCAGGATTGTCAAACTGAATTTGAGCAATCATTTGGAACATTTTCCCACTAAAATTTAGGTGCATAAACGACTCATCATCAACATATTTGTCGAAGTACTTTGAGATTGCATCACTTTGAGCATTCGCAGATAAAGCGAATAAACCCAATACCATTGTTAATACTAACTTTTTCATTATCTATTCTCCTCTAATTGTTTTTTAAATTCATTTCACTAAGTAATTCCAGCCCTTCAGACGCTTCACTCATTCGAGAAAAGTCCTGAAGTTCGGTTCCAACTTTACCTAAGTTGGTTAATTCATTCATTGTCTGATTTCCTTTGTTCATATAGTTGGACACCATTAACAATTGTCTTTTCAATTCAGCATAAGCCTCCTCAGGTGTTTCAAAAGTATCTTCAGACACGTATTGATTCTGCTGTTGATTTGCCAAATAACCGCTAACGAATATCACTACAACAGCAGCGGCAATACTAGCATACCTTTTAAAGTAAGCCTGAAGGTTAAAGACTTTCGTCTCTGGCTCTTCTGAAATCATTTGCAAGATTGACTCATCAAAAGATTCATCAAGTTCTATTTTTGATTCCGATTCGAAATGATCGAAAAGTGCTTTCACCTCTTCCACTTCCTCACTTTCCTGCTCAGCTTTTATCAAAGCTTTGAGTTCTTTTTCATCCTCAAGACTTGCTTCCGCTTCCCAGTACTTTTCTAACAATTCTGCTCTTCTAGAGTCCATATGCATCGACTTTTATTAAGCTTTCTTTTAATTTTCTTCTGGCTCTAAACAAATTCGTTTTTACCAGATTTATATCAATTTCTAGCGCTTCCGCTATTTCTTTATATGCTAAACCTTCGATATCTCTCAGTTGCATCACTTCCCGTTGTCTATCGGGCAGGGCGTCTATCAAATCCTTTATCCTGGTCATCAAGTCTCCCCTTTCTGTCATAACATAAGGTGTATCACGTTCTTTTCTCGTATCGAACTCAACCTCAAAAAGGTCGGTCTTCTTTACATGCTTAGACCTCAGTTTATCCAGTGCCTTGTTACGGGTGATCTGCATGCACCAAGCCTCTAGATTCTGGATCAGATTTACCTCTGATCTTTTTTCCCAAACTTTGATTAAACACTCCTGAACCACATCTTTTGCCAACTCTTCATCTTTTACAATGTTGAGTGCAAAGCGGTAAAGTTTGTTCTTCAAAGGGAGAACCTCTGCTTTGAAACGTGATACATCCATAATCACAAAAAAGACGGCTTGCTGATAAAAGTTGTTAACACTTGGGTGAAGATTTTTTAATAAAATGTGTCAATCATGTCCCCATTTGTCAGAAACGCCATTCTGAAGATAAAAAAATATTATCTCTCTGCTCCTAATGAGAATTGATCACTGTAAAAAGGTGGAGTAATTGAAGTGCATAGAAATTCATATGCCTAACGGCAAACTTCGGCGATTAGCTTTTTCGACTCATTAGCGTTTTTATCTTTTAGAAAATCTGTTCGGGTACAAGCTTCTTCCATTCTACCCAAGTTCTTCAAAGACATTGCCCAATAATAATTCAGTCGAGGAATCTTATCATCGAACTTTGCAGCTTGTTCGAAATTTCTCACGGCATCATCAAAACGATCCTTCAAATAGAAGAGTATTCCTCTATTTCGGTAAGCCCATGGGTTTTGAGGTGAACCGATTATGGCCCGGCGAATATCAGGTTCGGCTTCTTCCAAATTGCCCATTAACAAATGAATGTACCCTCTGTTATTCAGAAAGTAAGGGTTGCCAACATCTAAGGCTAGGGCTTCATTTACACGCACTAACGCCAGTTCATAATCTTTTTCTTCTGTGGCAATTAAGGCCAATGTATTATAGCTATTGGGCTCTTTGGCGTTTAAACCTATAGCACTTTCCAAGGTTTGCCTTGCTTGATCCAACTCACCCACCATGTAATAACCATTGGCCACATTTACCAATGTTTCTGCATTAGACCCATCTTTTTCAAATGACTGTTCGAAGGATTGAATGGAGGCCTTGAAATCTTTCATCTCATGGTAAACCAACCCTTTACTGAAATCTACAAAAGCAGAATCTGGGAATTTTTGGCTCAATACTTCTAAATCTTCTAATGCTTTTTCATAACGCTTAGCATCTAAATAAGCATTTACTCTATTCCGTCTAGCTTCGAAGAATTCAGGATCTAGTTGCATCAGAATTTTACTGTAGTCGCTGATCGCTTCTATGTACTTACCATCTTTATAACTGGCGACTCCCCTATTATTATAGGCTTCTATGAACTGATCGTTCTTTGCGATGGCTTCGGTATAAAACCTCACCGCTTCATTGTACTGGCCTTTATTTAAGGCTTCGTTTCCTTTTAGTAAAAAACGACCTGCTTTATCTTCTTCACTATCACAAGCGAAAACTAACAGTAGCAACAAAAGCCCAAACCATCTATTCATAAGATCAAATTTGTCCAAAATACGTAGTCAAAAACATAGGAACCAAGTAATATCAATTCGTTAATTTTAGAAACAATGAAACCGTTTAGTGTTAAAGAAAGACTTCAAAGCTTTAAATATGCTTGGCGCGGAATTCGAGTCGCCATATGGCAAGAACATAACTTTCGGATTCACCTTTTAGCCGCACTAATCGTTATTGTTACTGGTTTCTATTTTGAAATTTCAAACACCGAGTGGTGTTGGATTGTTTTAGCCATTTGTATCGTTTTTACTGCCGAACTATTCAATACAGCGATAGAGAAACTGGTTGATTTAAAATCTCCTGAATTCGATCCGTTAGCTGGTAAAATCAAGGACATAGCGGCTGGTGCGGTTTTAGTATCAGCCTTATCTGCTGCAATTATAGGCCTTTTAATCTTTTGGCCTTATATCGAGGATATATCTTAACTTATAGGCTTATGAAAAGGTATTTAACTGTTTTATTCTCTTTTTTTGGCATGTTCCAAACCGTTGGACAATCATCGAGATTGGACACTCCAGAGCCACCTCAAGTCATAATAGAATATCAAAATCAGGCCTTACACCTTGGTATATTTTCTATACTTAATGATAAATCAGCAATTGATCTATCTCATGTCTTATATTTCGATGTCTACATCAAAAAATCAGATGATTCCGGGACACCTGTAATAGACCGTAACATGATGGTTTTAATCCTGAAAGAGACTGAAGAGGCCCGAGAAATGTTTAAACTCTTCAAAGAACCTTTAAAAAATGCACCCCTAATAAAAATCAAGGAGAGTAGTCTAGCCATCAGGGAGGGCACTCCTGGTATAATTGTTGGCAAACGCAAAGGAGAATCGTTGATGGCCGAACCTTCATTGAATAAATATTGGCAGTCAGAGCATGTTACTATTTTATCAGTTGCTGGTAAAGAAGCTTACTGCCCAAATGTAGGAGTGCTGAACTTATTAGATAAAAGTGACCAGCTTAGCATAAAAGTTTACAGTGACCTACCCTCACGATTAAAGTATGGAAGCGGAAATAGAGACATAGTGATCCATACATATACTCCTAGCAAGCAATCCAAAAAATTATTACGTCGGTTAAAAAGAGTTAGGCACTAAACAGTCTAAATCACTTTTTCTTAAATTGAGAAAACGACTTTTATGTTTTCTCAGCTAAAACCACTCTTTTTTCTTCTAGTCATCTGTCTTTTCGGGTGCCAACCAACCCAAGAATCAAAACCCAATATAATTCTGATAGTTGCCGATGATTTAGGCTATGGTGAGTTGGGTGCATATGGACAGAAAATCATACAAACGCCCAATCTTGATGCATTAGCTGCAAATGGCATGAAATTCAATCAGTTTTATGCTGGCTCACCAGTTTGTGCACCGTCTCGCTACGTTCTCCTAACAGGATTACACACCGGACACTCATTTATAAGAGGCAATGATGAATGGGCGGAACGTGGTAAGGTTTGGAATTATAAGGAAGCCACGAAAAACCCTGGACTGGAAGGCCAACGCCCCATACCTGACAGTACAGTGCTGTTAAGTGAGGTTATGAAAAAAGCAGGCTACCAAACTGCCGTAATCGGTAAATGGGGATTAGGAGCACCATTTACAGAGGGCGAACCCAATCAGCAAGGTTTCGACTACTTCTATGGTTATAATTGCCAACGGCAGGCTCACAACTTATATCCTGTTCACCTCTGGGAAAACGACCACAAAGTCGCATTAAAGAATGATACTATCCCACCTGGTACTAAACTATCGGCCAATGCAAACCCAAATGATCAGTCGGCTTATGCGGATTATTACCAAGCCGATTACGCTCCAGAGAAAATGCAGGAAAGTGCCTTGTCTTTTATAAAGAATAGAGAGAGTGATAGTCCATTTCTTCTCTATTATGCCACCCCGATACCACATGTACCACTACAGGTTCCTGAAGCCTACGTAGAAAAGTACCGCAAAATTATTGGCGAGGAAGAACCGTATCTCGGCCAAAGAGGCTATTTCCCACATCAATATCCAAAGGCGGCCTATGCGGGTATGATCAATTATTTAGACGATCAAATTGGTGAACTTATTGACTTGTTAAAATCTGAAGGTATCTATGAAAATACCATTATCATGTTTACCAGTGATAATGGACCTACTTATGCCGGAGGCGTAGATGCTGACTACTTCAATAGCGCAGGACCTTTTTCTAATGACTATGGCCGAACCAAAGGATTTACCTATGAAGGAGGAATTCGAGTACCGATGATCGCCTCATGGCCTGGAAAGATAGCGCCAGCCTCTACCACAGAACACATTAGTGCTTTCTATGATATTTTACCCACCCTAGCCAGTATTGGTGGTGGAGAAATCACCAATTCAATTGATGGCAAGAGCTTTTTGCCTACTCTTATAGGGAAAGAGCAAGAATCGCACGACCACTTATACTGGGAGTTCCCAGAATACAAGGGTCAACAAGCGGTCAGGATGGGGAACTTTAAGGCGATTCGAAAGAATATGTTTGAAGGGAACCTGACTATAGAACTTTATGACTTAACCGAAGACCCAAAAGAACTGGTTGATATATCAAATGAGAATCCAGAAATTGTAGAGAGAATAAACAAGATAATGGTTTCTGAACATGAAGATGCAGCGCTATCTAACTTTAGAATTCCAGTGATCAGTGGTCAGAAGAAACAAAACTAATGTCTAAGAACAAAACGGTAGCTAATGACGCCAGTGTGGACGAGTTCCTAAGTGGCGTAAAAGATCCTATCAAAAGAGAAGATTGCTTTACACTGAATGCCTTGATGCAAAAAGTAACGCAACATTCCCCACAAATGTGGGGTGGATCGATTGTCGGTTATGACAGTTACCACTATGTTTATGATAGTGGCAGAGCAGGTGATTTTATGAAAGTAGGGTTTTCGCCAAGAGCGCAAAACTTGACTATTTACATCATGCCAGGCTTTGAGCGTTACCCAGAGCTTATGACAAGCTTAGGCAAACACAAAGTCGGGAAATCTTGTCTTTATGTAAAGAAGCTTGCCGATATTGACATGGAAGTTTTGGAAGCACTCGTTACTGAATCTTACAATTACATGACTAATAAATATGGCTGAAAAGAAAATCAGAAAGAATTGGGTAATTGTCCTCCTCATTTTTGCGGGAATTGTCTATGCTATAAATGCCATTGACGCACTCGCTGGCCCCGAAAAAGACAGTTATGAGTTTCTTTCATTCGAAATCAATCGCTGGTTGTATGTTGGCTTAATGGTATTTTTTGCTTTCTCACTAACTTCATTAGGGGTAAGCGCTTATAAAGAGAAACGCAATGCTTCGAAGAACTCTTAATATCGGTCTGCTTCTTACGATTTCATCGTTATGTTTTGCTCAGACGTCTTTCGATCACATGGCTATAGTCGTAAAAGGTTTAGAGGCCACGAAACAGTTTTATCGAGATGCGCTTGGCTTCAAAAATATTAAAGACCCGACAGGAAACCTATTGATCGATTGGCTGGAAAATGACAACGGTGAACAACTTCACTTAATTGAAGGTGATTTAACAAAGGTGAATTTAACCAAGTCGGTCCATTTTAGTTTTGGGGTACCCGCACTGAATCCATTTATTGAAAATTTGAGGGCTAAGAAAATTAAGTTTGAAAACTGGGCTGGTGACGAAGGTGAAGTGACCATAAGACAAGATGGCGTTCGGCAAATCTACCTCCAAGACCCTAATGGTTATTGGATAGAAATAAACGATCGGCAAAAATGACCGCTCAAAGGGTAGAACGGTACCCAGCAGTTCCATCTAAGGCGAAAAACAGTCTTATGGAGCTTTGGAACAAAGAGTACCCTAAACAACTGTCCTATCCAGACTTGGAGCATTTCGATCGTTATTTAAATCAATTAGTCTCCCCTAGTCATTATCTCATTTTCGAAAAAAGTAACTCCGCGATTGCTTGGGCTTTTACTTTTAAAAGAGACGGCCAAATTTGGTTTGCCATCATTGTTAATAGTCAATATCAGAAACTGGGTCTCGGTACGAGTCTTTTAAGCGCAATTAAGAATGATAATAAGGAGATTTGTGGCTGGGTAACAGACGTGAGTACCTACTCAAAAGCTGATGGTTCACCCTATAAATCACCGCTCTCTTTCTACAAGAAAAATGGTTTCAAAATCTTACCAGAAGTTAGGCTTGAAACAGATGAATTGACCGCAGTAAAAATTGCTTATTTGCGTTAGTTTTCAGTTTCCAGAAAATTGAACATTTCAGACAAGATTTCTTCTTCATCGAGTCCATTATCCATCATCTCATCATACGTCCATTCTTTTTCCTCCAAACAATACTTGACCATCATAGCGTATTGTAGATGTCTTTTGATAGTAGATGTTGTCGAATCTAAAATCACCCATTCAAATTGACCTTTAGTTTGATCAAGCTTTGCCTTTAGATCTGAAAATGGCACGTGCTTCCCGAATAACTCATACTCCACATAGCCCTCCCATTTCCAATTGGCATAACCACCTATAGGATTTGAACCCCAAAATCCATGATAATTAAATTGATAGTTGTGTACCATACCATGCGCTAGAAATTGTACATAAGACATGGTTTGCCCCCAATGATTTAGTCGTCCATGCTGAGCATCCTGAGCAATTAAGACCACCTTATTTGCAAAAGCGGCAAAAACATCATCACCCAACACGCCTTTAACTAATTGTGGATATTTACTGCCATCATTTAAGCACAGGTCTATTTTTAAATCAGGGCTATAGAGTGGCGATTCGGAAACCAAATCGAAGGCATCTTTAATAGAAGCTGGCAGATGCTCAGGAATTTCCTCATCATGGTATATCGTTATATTTCCGACAGTCGTATGACTTGCATAAAGTAATGATGGTGTTGAAAGTAGTGCTACCAAGCCTGCAAACATAATAATAAGGCTACCTGTCAACCATTTCATGACTAATTTGATGCTACCCTTCTTCATATAACCAATGTTTTATTCATCGTATAACGGAGCGATACTCGCCTGCGTTTCAACTCGATATTTAACAAACTAACTTGCCCCTCTCCAATTATCGGTAGAAGGGCTGACGACTGTATCCGCTAAATAATCAACCATCAGGCCTGTTGAGTATCCATTAGTTCCGGCAATTTTCACCCATTGGTTGGCATCTCTAAATCTTAATTTCATCTCCCCATCCGATCGTATTGGTTGTTGCCCTAAAATTCGATCTATCTGTGCAAAAACCTCTTCTCCGTCCAGTATAGTCAAGAACTTAGCGTCTGCCATGTGCTCCACAGACCTAGTGCTATCTACTTTACTTCTGCCACCAAAACCAACCCTAACCGGTAAACCGGCTCGAACTGCGTCTATCAATAATTGCTTATCTCCCGTGACCTTATTACCCTCAGCATCATGCTTATACACAAGCTTCCAAGACTCTTCACCTCTATTAAATTCACCACAACCAAAAGCCACGAATATTAGGAGAATAATAGAAATTTTAAAAAATTTATAACTCATACGCTCAATATTGTTATATTCACATTCGAAATAAGTTTAACACGATCCTCTCAACGTTACAAGCTTATTCGACCGACAACATATTTCTCTCTACCAACAACATTGATAATACCATCCTAAAAAAACCTATCTAACAAAGTAGGGTGTTTCAAGTTTGCCATGTATCAATTAAGATGATGAAAAGAATTGTCACATATCTATTTGCTTTACTCTTATTCGCAGCCTGTGCTATGAATGCAGAGATAGCGCCGAATAACCTTTCTGAGAATGTTTTTGGATTTGTAAAACGCAATATTCAAAAGAATCGCGTTGAGCTCTTCAATGACATGAAAGAGGTGACCAAACAAGGTCTAATCCAGTTTGAGGTCTATGATGAAGCAGGTAGTTTGATAAAAGTGCTCAAAAACCCATCAGACTTTGACCAGTCGATGGAGGCTGTGTTCAACAATTCTAAAATGATGATTAAATCGGTAAGCGTTGCCCAAATGACCTTGCCTTATGATCTTTCGGTCAACTACTAGACTGCTACTTTTGCCGCCCACTCAGGCTTCGTAGTAACAACCTTCGCTTTTAGTTCATTGAGAATATTGTATAGACCAAAGTAAGTACGGTTGATATACAATCCATCCCTCGCTCCTCTTGCCTTTTCGGACTCCCTAAATTTCTTGGATTCGGAAATCACTTCTCCCATTTCAAAAATCTTTTGGAAATAAGTATCATCCCCAAAGTCAAACTCATGTTGGTGGAAAGGCTGACCCAATAGGCCCATCATATCTTTAATCACTGAAGAGAAATAAGCTTTATCTTCTGCAGTATCTGATTCATAGATAAACTGAAGCTCAGTAAATAACCTGTCTAAATCGGAATCAGCATCTAGCATATCTCTGCGGATAAGCCTGAAATATGGCTCATAAAAAGCATCAGGAATTACTTTCACACAACCAAAATCAATTACGCCCAAGACACCATCATCACTAATAATGAAGTTCCCAGGATGAGGGTCGGCATGTACTTGTCTAAGCGTATGAATCTGATAATCATAAAAATCCCATAAAGCCTGACCAACCTTATTTCTCGTTTCTTGATCGGGATTAGCTTGAATAAACTCCTTCATTACGCGACCATCCATCCAGTCCATCGTAATGATTCTATCCGCAGATAATTCAGGATAGTATTCGGGGAATCTTAGGTTTTTGATGTGTCCACAAGCCTTCGAAATTTCTATCGATCTTTCTACTTCTAAATGGTAATCTGTTTCTTCTATGAGCTTGGTTTCAACCTCTTCCATGTAGTGATCCAAGTCTTTCTCGTTTAAGTTCATCAATCGCACTGCGAATGGGCGAACGAGTTTCAGGTCAGACTTTACACTATCAGCCACTCCAGGGTACTGAATTTTTACAGCATAATCCCTTCCATCTTTAGTAGCCCTATGAACTTGACCAATTGAGGCTGCATTTACTGCGTTTTTTGTAAACGTATCAAAAATTGCACTCGGGGATTTCTTAAGATATTGCTGAAAAGTCTTTATCACTAAAGGAAATGACAATGGCGGAGCACTATACTGCGCCATTGAAAATTTATCCTGATAAGCTGTAGGTAAGAGGTTTTTGTCCATGCTCATCATTTGAGCCACTTTCAAAGCACTACCCTTCAACTCACTTAAAGAATTGTAAATATCTCTGGCGTTATCCTGATGCAGACCTTCTTTGGACAAAGATGGGTTTACTATCTTTTTGGCGTAATGCTTCACATAATTACCTCCCACTTTTGCACCAGTTGACACAAACTTTGCCGCTCTTTGCACCTTGGTAGTCGGTATTTTACTTTGCTCCTTCATTTCCCTACGCTTTCATTAATTGATAAGAATAACTCCTCTATTGACTATCTGTTCTGAAAAAGAAACTTTCCAAAGTCAACCATCGCATCTAACGGGCCTCTACCCATAAGGTCAAAAGCTAAGTTTACAGATTTCTCTATGGCAGCATCCGTTTTTTCGAAGCCTTTGCTGTCATCTTTCACCCAAAAACCGAGTATAAAAAGGAACTGCAACCATATAGCGTCATCGTACCGATCGCTAATTATTGGTCGTACCGTAACCTCCTCTGTTTCTTTTGCCTCAAGCAAAACCTCGGCAATCCATGATTTGAAACCTTCCTTCACTCCGACCAAGAAATATGGCGTTAATTCTGGTTTCATTTTCTGTGGAACAGATTGTAAAATGAAACTTCGGTTAGTTTTCAATACTTCGATCCACGTGTAGAAAAATGCCAACAACTTTTCTCTAGAAGAATACTCATCATAAACCTCTTCCGATTTGATCGTATTAGCGGTTTCGTTGAATAGGTCTTCCCAAATCGCCTTTTCGATATTTTCAAAAGAATTGAATTCATCGTAAAAATCTGATTCTTTGATTTTTAACTCCTTTACAAACTTGAAAATAGACGCTGGCTTAGCTCCATTTTCGAGGACGAATTTGATGTATCCTTCTTTAATTTTTTTAGCAGGATCTGCCTTTGCTCTAGACTTTTTTGTAGCCGTTGTTTGTTCCATGGCACTGTAACATATGTTGAAACTAAAAGGTTATTCTTTCTGATACATTTAATGTTTTGATATCATAAAAAAGAACCATTTTAAATAACGTTAGTGGTTTTCAAGAGTTAGTGAAACTTGAGATTATTTCTACCAAGAACTAAATCTTTTTCTGGCCAAAAACTTAGATAGAAGTTTACACCTAGACAGTTCGATCTTTTAGTACTTTATTGAAGGCCTCTTTGTAAGTTTCGCTGATAGGGATTAATTGGTCATTAATTCTGATTTTCCCCTTTTCCACACTATCAATTGCGTCTATTGAAACCACAAAAGATTTATGAACTCGTATAAACCGATCGCTTGGTAAGGCAGGCATCAGCTTGGAAAAGCTTTGAAGCGTCATAACTTTCTCGTCTATTAAGACTATTCTCAAATAGTCTTTCATCCCTTCTATATACTGAATCTCATCAAGGCGAATTTTCTTGATCTTATACTCGACCTTCACAAAAATGTAGTCAGATTTTACATCTGCTTTCGCTTCCTTTTCAACTTGTAGCCTTTGAACCGACTTTAGAAACCTCTCAAAGGAAATGGGCTTTAAGAGATAGTCTTTTGCTGCCAATTCAAAGCCTTCCACAGCGTACTCATTGTATGCCGTTGTAAAAATCACATCACACTTCCCTTTAGTTAGTTCAGCCACTTGAATTCCCGATAAATCTGGCATTTGAATATCAAGGAAAATTAAATCTACCGTTTCGTTATTCAAGTACTCAATAACATCCATACCAGCATCAAATACGCCTTTAAGTGATAGCCATGGCACTTTCTTAACGTATTCTTCCAGTATCTCGATAGCCAAGGGCTCATCATCCACGATCAAACAAGTAATTTTATCCATGATCTTCTAACGTAAGGCTCACTGTAAAATGATTAGACGATTCTTCTGCTGTAAAAGTGTGTTTTTTAGGATAGATTAATTCCAATCTTCTTTTAACGTTTTCTAACCCTATACCACCTACCTGATCCTTTTGAATTGCTTGATTGTGATCTGGCAGTCTATTTTCGACCTGATAGACGATCTCTTTACCAACTATCAGCTTAGCCCGAATTGCGCCTTTTCGATTTAGATCATAACCGTGCTTAAAAGCATTTTCTATAAAAGGCAAGAGTAATAATGGTGCTATTTCTCGTGTACCGATCTCTCCGATGATCTCCAAGTTGACAATCTCCTTCTGTTTAAATCTTAATTCTTGTAAGTCTATAAACCGCTTTAAGTGTTGGATTTCCTTAGCCAATGGCACAAAACTCATATCTGATTCATAAATCATATACCGCATTAACTCAGATAACTTCATAATGGCCTCTGGTGCACCTGCGGCCTTTTTATAAGCTAGTGTATGGATATTGTTTAGGGTATTGAATAGAAAGTGCGGGTTAATCTGGGATTTTAGAAAAGCCAGTTCACTGATTAGATTCTGGTTTTCTAGCTCTCTTCGAATCCTAGAATTCTCAAACCAATCAAACGTAAATTTACCAATACCAGCCACCGCAATAACAAATAGTGCAGCAAGGGCGCGTATACTGTAAACCACCCAAAAATCAGTTGGTGCCAAGTTCGTAAGTGGCGCTACTTGTTTATAGAACTCGATAAAGTATAAATCTAAGCCGTACCTAGCTAAAGGGTAAATCGCCACTATTGCGATGGTAATCAGCAAAAATTTCCAGACTTTTTTACCTACCAGTAAGCGAGGGATTCCTCTTAGGTAATAGTAGTAAAAGATAGGTCCATCGGTAATGATTACAGACAAAACAAAGAGCAACCTAAAGTTTCCATCCATATTTCTTTGCACGTATGAAAAGCCGTAAAAACCCAGATATAAGCCCCAGGCCAGTACATGTATAAATACAATGACTACTGTCCTGTAATTCTTCTCCAACCATTTTTTTGTGGAAAGCATGGAATAAAAGTAGGGTTTTCAATAAGTATTTTCCAACCCGAGCAATTTACCGTTACTCCCCCAGTCTATGTCGCAGATTGTTAATTCCAATTCATCTAGAGAATCACCGATTTGATCGATTAAAAAAAAATCCAGTTATCAAACGGCGAAAAGTGAGCGTCATCTTAGCAAATACCAAAAGCTATGTCAGAACCAATTATTCAAACCACAGGTCTCGACTTCTATTTCAAGGAGTTTAAAGCACTAGACCAAATTAACCTCAATGTTCCGCAAGGGAGTATTTTTGGTTTCCTCGGACCAAATGGTGCCGGTAAAACCACTACGATTAGGATTCTTCTAGACCTGTTTCATTCCAAGCCTGGTCAAGTGAAAATCTTCGGCAAAGACTTACTTCAGAACAAGGTGGAAATACTCGGAAAAGTTGGCGCTTTGATCGAAAACCCGTCGATCTACAAGCACTTATCAGGAAGACAAAACCTTGAAGTGATTCGAAAAATGGTGAATGTACCAAAGAGTCGCATTCAAGAAGTCTTAAAAATTGTTCGCTTGGTAGATAACGCAGATAAAAAAGCTAAGAACTATTCTTTAGGCATGTGCCAAAGGCTAGGATTGGCATCTGCCCTGCTCACCGATCCAGATCTATTAATCTTAGATGAACCGACAAATGGTTTGGACCCAAGTGGCATCATCGAAATGAGGGAGCTAATTCTAGAGTTGAATCGAGAACACGGAAAAACGATTTTCCTTTCGAGCCATATCCTCTCAGAAATTGAAAAATTAGCTACAGATGTCGCGATTATCGATGAGGGCAAAATCTTGTACCAAGGCAAGCTTGATGGTCTTCAGCAACAAGGCAGCGGAATCGAACTAATTATAGAAGTAGATGAAGTCAAAAAGGCAGCTCAAATACTCAGAGATTTGAATTACACCATCTCAGAGGAGAACGGACGATCAATCCACGTTCCAATTGAATCGAAAAAAGAGGTAGCGAAGATTAACAAATCATTGGTTACTGGAGATTTGGACATTTTCCAATTGAAGACTTCTGAACAGAACCTTGAATCAATATTCTTAAACATCACTAAAAAACTAGACCAATGAATTCAGCAATAGCACTAAAAAGAGGCATATCCGCCGAGTTATATAAGTTTAGAAGGACTTTCATCCTTTGGTTTTTGATTTTGGCTCCGGCCTTTATCCCTGTTATCAACCTGATCATTTTTCTGTCACGAGGTGATGTGATTATGGCCGAAGGCGGAAACCCATGGTCAAAGCTTTTACAGTTCTCAATCGATCCTGCCAACTTTCTATTTCCGTTTTTCGTGATGATCGTTGCACTATTTGTAAATAGTATCGAGTACAACTCAAATACATGGAAGTTAATCTACACGCAACCCCTTTCCAGAACGGTGGTGTACTTATCAAAAGTTAAGGTATTTGCCTTTATGATTTTCTCCAGTCTTATGTTGTTCGGAACATTCACTGTTTTAGTCGGGTATATACTCAAGGTAGCGGCTCCGGAGTTAGGTTTCGATCAGGCATTTGGTATCAGCATATTCTTCAAACTTAGTTTCAAAGTATTTTTAGCCACAATGGGTTATGCATCCATTCAGTTTTGGTTAAGCCAAAGGTTTAAGAATCTAATTCTTCCACTAGGTATAGGAATTGCAGGTTTTATATCCTTTATGATCCTTGTACAAGGCTGGAAATATGCACCTTATCACCCATATGGATATCAAATCCTAGGACTTGGAAGTGTTGCAGATCCTAATTTTAGCCTTTGGGGGAATATGGAGTTCATTTATCGAAGCCTTGGCTTGGCGGTAGTTATTTACACGATAGGTGGAATCGAAAAAGTCAGAAAGAGAATTATCTAGGCGAAAAACAAAAAAATTAAGACCCCCTGAGAAACATACTTCAATTAGGGCCGTCTTTAAAGTATCCCACTCGTGGGATTTATACATCCAAATCGTGCCCTGGCTGTTACGCGGCTGGGGTTCTTTTTTGCTTTTGAGAAAAAAGCTCGATTATTATGTCCACTACCCTACACCCAAAGCCTGAATTACTTCAAACACCTTAAACAAGATTTCCTAACTTCACTTTCTAAGAAATACCTATGGAAAAGAAGGAGGGAATTAAAATCATTGAGGGTTTTGAACATGTAAAATACAGCCATGTTCAGTACTCCCATGAAGAAATGACTGAAAGAAGCCAGAAGTTCTACGATTGGATGGAAACAAGGCGATCAGTAAGGGAATTTTCAGATAAACCCGTTCCAAAAGAGGTAATCGAAAACATATTACTCTCTGCCTCTACCGCACCTTCTGGTGCCCATAAACAACCCTGGACATTTTGCGTGGTCACAAATCCAGAAATCAAAAAGAAAATCAGGGAGGCAGCCGAAAAAGAAGAATACGAAAGTTATACCAAACGTATGAGTCAAGAATGGCTCGACGACCTAAAACCTATGGCCACAGATTGGGAAAAACCATTTTTAGAAATAGCGCCATACCTGGTCATAGTTTTTAAAAGACCATTTGAATATGAACCTGATGGCAAAAAGCGTCAAAATTATTATGTCAATGAATCAGTAGGTTTAGCAGCTGGAATGCTAATCACTGCTATACACAATGCAGGGCTAGTGACGCTGACGCATACGCCAAGTCCGATGAATTTTCTTCAAAAGATTCTGAAGAGACCAGATAACGAAAGGGCATTTTTATTACTTCCGATTGGTTACGAAGCAGATGAGGTTTATGTACCCAATAACAGAAGAAAATCTTTGGAAGAAATGGCCGTTTTCTATGACTGAAAACTCAAATAAAATAGTCTAAACGACCAACGAAAAGATAAAAATCACCTGAGCAGTTTGTTCAGGTTTTTTTATTCAAAAAATCCTTACATTCATCCTAGTTATGGAGTGAAAAAAGACGTTATCACTTCAATTGAAATCATAACAAACTTTAATGGAAATGGATAATGGACTGGTTCATGGAGTAATGGAGGACTCTTTTATGAACCAACTAAAGCAGAACAATCCAGGAGAAACTGAGTTTCACCAGGCTGTTTACGAGGTATACGAAAGTGTGCTTCCCGTCATTGAAAAACATGAAGAATACCGCGTAAATCGTGTATTCGATAGGATGGTCGAGCCTGAAAGGGTGATTAGTTTTCGAGTCACCTGGGTCGATGACAACGGCATACCTCAAGTTAACAGAGGTTATCGCGTTCAGATGAATAGCGCGATCGGGCCTTTCAAAGGTGGGCTTCGTTTTCACCCTTCGGTAAATCAAAGTATTCTTAAATTTTTAGGCTTCGAACAGATCTTTAAAAATGCCTTAACTAGTCTCCCACTGGGTGGTGGTAAAGGTGGTTCAAATTTCGATCCCAAGGGTAAGTCAGATGGTGAAGTCATGCGCTTTTGTCAGAACTTTATGCTCGAGCTTTCAAAGCACATCGGACATAGAATTGACATTCCCGCCGGTGATATCGGTGTTGGTGGACGAGAAATCGGCTACATGTACGGCATGTATCGCAAAATCGAGAACCAGTTTTCAGGGGTACTTACTGGCAAAGGTGTAAAGTGGGGCGGTAGTTTAATAAGACCAGAAGCTACAGGCTATGGACTCATTTACTTCTCTCAATATATGCTAGAAAACATCAATGATTCTTTGGAAGGAAAAACTTGCATTGTTTCAGGCTCAGGTAATGTAGCACAGTATGCCATAGAGAAGATTACTGAACTAGGAGGAAAAGTCGTAACAGCATCTGATTCCTCAGGATACATCTATGACGAAGCTGGCATAGACGCAGAAAAGCTTGAATTCATCAAGGATTTAAAGAATGAAAGAAGAGGCCGCATAGCAGAATACGCAGATAAGTATTCTTCAGCAACATATACCGCTACGGACAGATCACTTGATTATAACCCGATTTGGAAACATGCAGCAGATTGCGCTTTCCCTTGTGCCACGCAAAATGAGCTCAATGAACATGATGCAAACAACCTGATCCAAGGTAATGTCAAGCTGGTGGCAGAAGGTGCCAATATGCCTTGTACGCCTGAGGCCATTAATATTTTAAGAGACAACGGCGTTATGTATGCGCCAGGAAAGGCATCGAATGCTGGTGGCGTGGCCACTTCAGGCTTGGAAATGGTTCAGAATTACTCTGGTTCACACTGGACAAGCGAAGAAGTAGACAGAAGGCTACAAGTGATAATGAAAAACATTCACGATAGCTGCCTGCACGCTGCACAGAAATACAAAGCCAATAATGACTACATGAGTGGAGCCAACATAGCTGGATTCATTAAAGTAGCCGACTCAATGATAGCTCAGGGATTGCTTTAGCAATCCCTTTTTTTCGCTTTCACTTCTGTGGTTAACTTTATGCCATGAAGCGAGGCATCTGCTGCTTATTAAGTTTACTCCTTTTATCCTCAATTTCGAGTTACGGACAGAAATACCCGAAAAGGAAAATCCTAAAAGATCTAAAAACACTTCCTGGGTTTGAAAACGCTTTTATTGGTTTCACTTTATACGATCCCAGTAAAGAAAAGACTATTGCAGCTCACTATGCCGATAAGTACATGACACCGGCATCTACCACCAAACTTTTCACCTATCAAGCAGGTGTCCAAAACCTGCCAGAAAGACTACCAGCACTAGAATACTACACGTCTGGGGACTCTTTGATTTTTTGGAGTACAGGCTACCCTCTAACACTCCATCCAGATCACCCAGATTCAACAGTAATTGACTTTCTTTCACAAACTAAAAAAAAGCTCTATTATTGGTCAAGACCCATAGAAGATGATCGGTTTGGCCCAGGCTGGGGATGGGACGATTATAATGCCTATTACGGAGCCGAGAAATCCTTATTTCCAATCTATGGCAATAGCGTTCAGGTAATTATTGACAACGCTAAAAAGAAGTTCATCACCTCTCCTACTTATGATTTGCTAAAGTTTACGGAAAATGATTCTACAGATACAAGAAGTAGAATATCTAGAAATGAATTTTTGAACGAATACGAAATCAAATACAAAGCCTTGACGGCTTCGGATACATTGACAATTGACACCCTTGTAAGGCCATTTAAATATTCCGATGGTTTATTCATCGACCTACTGAGCAATGCGGCTGGCAAGGAGATCAAGCAAATTGATAAACTTACAAGGCCAGAACGTTTCGAAACACTTGCAGGTGTTAGAGCTGATAGTCTCTACAAATGGATGCTTCAACCGAGCGACAATCTCTTTGCAGAACAAATTCTTTTAATGATCAGTGGTGCTTCAAGCGACACACTAAGCTCTAAATCGACGTTATCGAGGCTAAAAGAGCCTAATATTATCCTCAGGGAAGAACAGTTGCAAGGCAGTGAACTAATTTGGAGAGATGGATCTGGACTTTCGAGATACAATATGTTCTCACCAGATGAATTAATCCAACTACTTTCCTCCTCAGATGAAGCCAGTATTTTACCACTCCTGCCTCAAGGTGGTGTTTCGGGTTCTCTAGAAGATTGGTATGGCCCTTATGTTTATGCTAAAACGGGCACACTCAGTAATAACCACAGCTTGGCTGGTTATATCAAGACAGAAAAAGGCAAAACGCTTATTTTCGTTATCATGGCCAATCACTACACAGCGCCAACGGCTGTCATAAGAAACTCAATTGGAGTAATTCTAGAAAAAATCAAACAGGCGTATTGATAATTCCTGCTTGTTTAAAACCAGCCCTATGATCAAGTAAGGTTTCTTTATTACCATTCCTAAAAAAGTAACTACACCTATCCGAGTTGATGCTTAAATTCAGGCTATAAAAGAATTCAACTCATAATGCTAAAAAAGACCCTAACCTTCTTGGCACTATTCGCGATTTGCTCGCCTTTAGTCCTTGCACAAAATCTAACTTCTGAAACGCTCAGCGGACTACGACTCAGAAATATTGGCCCTGCGGCTATGAGTGGTCGTGTTGTGGACCTAGCAGTCGTTAATAAAGACCCATATACTTTTTATGTGGCTACCGCGACCGGCGGTATTTGGAAGACTACCAACAATGGTGTAACCATGACACCAGTTTTCGAAAACGAAAGCACCCATTCTATGGGAGCCATCGCAGTTCATCAAGAACACACGAATATTGTTTGGGCAGGGACCGGATCTCGGGCAAACAGACAAAGCTCATCTTGGGGTGACGGTATTTACAAGTCAACTGATGGCGGTAAAACCTGGAAGAATATGGGCTTAAAAGATTCTCACCACATTGGTAGAGTAGCCCTACATCCAACCGACTCTAGTATCGTTTATGTAGCAGCCATGGGGCATTTATGGGGACCAAATAATGAAAGAGGCCTATATAAGTCAACCGACGGAGGTGAGACTTGGGAACGACAAATCTTTGTTAACGATGATACTGGCGTGGTAGATGTAGCTATCGACCCTGAAAACCCTGAAATTGTTTATGCCGCTACTTATCAAAGGCGAAGAAAACCTTTTGGTTTTCATGGTGGTGGCCCAGGTAGTGGTTTGCATAAATCTACTGATGGCGGAAAATCTTGGAAAGAATTAAGAACTGGATTACCTGAAGGTGATTATGGTAGAATCGGTATTTCCATCTTCCAAAGCGACCCGAATATTGTTTATGTATCTGTAGAACAAGGTTTTCAATACAACGCCTCTACGGCATACAACGAAAGAAGGGCTGGTCTTTACCGCTCGAAAGACAAAGGTGAAACTTGGGAATTCATGAGTAATTGGAACCCTAGACCAATGTATGCCAGCCAACCGCTAGTTGATCCTAGCGACGCATCAAGAATCTACATGATGAACCAATACAGCTATTCTAGCGATAGTGGCCGAACATTTAGACCAGCGAGACAATCCTTACATGGAGACGATCGAATATTCTGGGTAAACCCTAAAGATTCTCGTCATGTAATGAAAGGTGATGATGGTGGAATTGGTATTTCTTACGATAGAGGCCAAAAATGGCTTTTCTACACTAATTTACCTGTGAGCCAGTTTTACAGAGTAGCAGTAGATATGGCTAAGCCGTACAATGTTTACGGTGGGCTTCAAGATAACGGAAGCTGGTATGGACCAAGTCAAACTTATAGAAGCGCTGGTATCTTAAACGAAGACTGGAAAAAGATTGGTGGTGGTGATGGTTTCTTAAACTTAGTGCATCACACTGACCCTGACATTGTATATACAGAATCTCAATACCTAGGGCTTTCCAGACTGAATAAGAAAAACGGACAAAGACAGTCCATCCGACCTGGCGATCTACAAGGAAGAATTGGTGCTCGAAGAAATTGGACAGCTTGGGGGCCTGGTGAACCAGAACCAGAACTCGGAAACGCTATGGCACCAGGAAACTGGGATGGTCCTTTCTTTCTATCCTACCACGATGCTAATACCATTTATGCTGGTACAGAACAATTATGGAAAAGTACTGATGGCGGTGCTTCTTGGAAAAGCCTGGGTGATTTAACCACAAGAGTGAATCGTCGTGAATTAACCATTATGGGTCAAAGAGCTGATACCAGCACGCATTCTTTGGATGACGGTATCCCCTACTATCCTACACTTACCGCTGTAGCAGAGTCAAAAAAGAAACAAGGCATGCTCTACGTGGGAACGGATGACGGATTGGTTCAAATCTCTGCGGACGATGGTAAAAACTGGACAAACGTGAGTGATCGATTACCTGGTTTACCAAAAGAAACATGGATTAACACTATAGAGACTTCTTCACATGAGGCAGGAACGGCCTACGTGGCGATCAATAATTACCGAAATAATGACTTCAATAATTACGTCTATAAAACCACCGATTTCGGTCAAAGTTGGGCATCGGTAGTCGGAGATCTTCCAAAAAATCGTGTTGCGAGAACTTTAAGAGAAGACCCTAAAAACCCTAATGTTCTTTATCTAGGAACAGAAATCGGCTTATTTGTCACTGTAAACGGGGGTAGAAATTGGGTTGAATTGAAAAACAACATGCCAACCCTTCCTTTTAACGATTTGGTGATTCATCCAAGAGACAATGATTTGGTGCTTGGTACACATGGTAGAGGTGTTTGGATTCTTGACAACTTAAATGCGATCCAAGAATTAGGAAGTGTCATTAACAATGAAGCGGCACTATTTACAATTCCGGATGCCGAAATCATTAACTATAATATCGGCGGTGCTCATACTGGAGATATGTACTACCGAGGCGAAAACCCTCGACGCGGTGCTATGATAGACATCTACTTAAAGGATGATATAGCGAAAGACCAGATTAGCTTAACCATACATGACGTAGATGGAAACCTTATCCAAGAGGTAAATGCTGGAAGAAAAGCTGGAATACAGCGTGTTTATTGGGGCTTTACCCACCAAAGCTTCAAATCTGGAAATATTGATCCCAATAATGACAGACGCGGCAGAAGAGGCTTCGGACTTAATGGTCCTCAAGTAGTACCAGGTATTTATGTTGCCAAATTAGTGGTCAATGGGCAGACTTATGAGCAGCAATTCAAGGTAATGGACGACAGCCGATTAGATGTCGACTTCAACGTTCGTAAAGCATGGACAGCGTCACTCTTTAAAATAGGTCGCCTATATGAAGAAATCATAGATGGTATGCTCGGTGCTCAAAAAATGCAATGGCATTTGAATAAGTTAAACAGTGAAAAAATAAAGTACAATGAAGACGCTGCAGCACCAATAATTGAATTGAACAGAAAGTACAACGAGCTACTTAGTCGTACGCGATCTGTCTATTTTGGTGTAAGTGGATGGATTGGCCCATGGAGTGGCGATCAGCAAGCGCAATACGATTATTATAAGTCAATGATCGGCAAGTTGGAGAAAGAAACTCAATCCGTGATGAAAACAGCGATTCCAAAGCTCAACAAGGGCATGAAAAAAGCGAATCGTTTTACGAATAAATAGGTGTTAGCCTCTAATCAGAAACATTATGAAAACCAGAAAAATACTTATAGCCTTCGCTTTGATCATTTACAGCGTAGCCTCATTCGGTCAAAGTCGGGACATACCCATACAATCGGCAGTAGTTACAAATCATGAAGTGACGATTAAGGGCAAAAAGGTCCCCTATTCGGCAACTGTGGGCACACAACCTGTTTGGGCTGAAGATGGGCACCCGATCGCCACACTTTTCTACACTTATTATGAAAGAACTGATGTCAAAGACAAGGATACTCGGCCTCTAGTCATTTCATTTAATGGTGGACCTGGTTCTGCCTCTGTTTGGATGCATTTGGCCTATACGGGGCCAAAAATTCTGAAAATTGACGATGAGGGTTACCCAATTCAGCCTTATGGAGTAAAAGATAATCCACATTCAATCCTTGATGTAGCCGATATCGTATTTGTAAACCCTGTAAATACTGGCTACTCCAGAATAGTAGATCCGAAAGCCAAAAGATCGCAGTTTTTTGGGGTAAATCAGGATATTGCTTATCTCTCGGAGTGGATCAACACTTTCGTGACACGCCAGAATCGTTGGAACTCACCAAAATTCTTGATTGGTGAAAGCTATGGTACAACCAGAGTTTCAGGTTTGGCTTATCGCCTTCAAAACAGTAATTGGATGTACCTAAACGGAGTAATTCTAGTTTCTCCTACCGATTTAGGCATAGACAGGGATGGCCCAGTTGGTATGGCTAATCGTTTGCCATATTACGCGGCAGCCGCATGGTACCATAAAGCATTACCTTCCGATTTACAGTCTAAAGACTTACTAGAAGTTTTAGAAGAAGCAGAATCGTATACAATGAACAAACTCTTGCCTGTGATGGCCAAAGGGGCTTGGGCAACTGAAGCAGAGAAAAATGAAGCCATTAGAAATTTCTCGCGCTACTCTGGTTTAAATGAGAAGGTAATCAGACAACATAACTTGGATGTACCAACTGGATTTTTCTGGAAAGAGTTATTAAGAGAAGAAGGACACACCGTTGGCCGCTTAGATTCTCGTTACAAAGGAGTTGACCGAATGGACGCTGGTATGCGACCAGATTTCAATTCTGAATTGACGTCTTGGCTACATTCTTTCACACCCGCTATCAATGGATATTTCCAGAATTACTTGAATTTCAAAACGGATATGAAGTATAACATGTTCGGCCCTGTGAACCCATGGGATAGAAGTGGTGATAATACTGGTGAAAACCTGAGACAAGCCATGGCTATGAATCCTTACTTACATGTAATGACCCAGAGCGGCTATTATGATGGAGCCACTACCTACTTTAACGCCAAGTATAACATGTGGCATATGGACCCTAGCGGAAAATTAAAAGACAGAATGAGTTTTAAAGGCTACCGAAGTGGCCATATGATGTATTTAAGGGCAGAGGATTTAAAAAATGCCAATGAAGATATAAGAGTATTCATTAAAAACTCAATTCCTGCACCGGGTACCCCAGCAAAATATTAAACCCATTCTAATAAAACAGGAAAGCCCCATTTCGAAATTTCGAAACGGGGCTTTTTTTTAATGTCCAGATAACCACTCTTTGGCCACATCACAGTCTACAAAAAGTCGCAGGTTTTTATGCCCTGCGGTAAAACAGTGATTTTCCCACTCTTTATACACACTCACATCTTCTCTCAACACGATGGCTCTTCTATATGAAGAACTCAACCCTATCTGAACAAGCTCTTTCGCGAGCGTACGCATATCATCTTGAGTAACATTGATATCCGCATCTCTTACGTCTGTTAAGACTCTATTGCAGCTTTGGCTCGCTGCTATCTCACCAACCTCTGTGAAATAATGCTTTGCAATCTCTCTGGTTAATTCGCCGGAAATCCTTCCGGAAACAATGTTTAACCTCTCTTCAAAATCTACTTCAATATTCATCAGCACTTTCTTCTAAAGCGGGCGCAAAGGTAAGAATATTCTACGCGAAACGAAACCTTAACTCTTAAATATCAGGTAGTTACAAGATATTTCGTTCGCCACGTTTGCAGTCAGAATTTAAAAAGGTCAGTGCCGATCTCTCGCAAAATAAAATTCTGGTCATTAGGAAATTACCCAGAACAATCTGCTTTGGAGGATTCTAGATAAGACACAAATTTTATGTATTTCACATAATTTTTTCAGCAGATCAGACTAATCTACACATCATACATCGCACACTGCCTCCACCGTACTTTTCAATGGTAGGAATAGCCACAGACAAAATTTCAGCATGTTCATTCAGTTTACTCTTTTGCAATTCAGTCAAGCTATTGAAAGCACTGTCAGACATCACTAAAATCCGTTGTCCCTGACTATTTTCAACTTCCAGCATGTTCCCCGCAAAGGCATACATTTGATCCATAGTCAAAGGCACGATCTCATGCCCAGTATCCCTCAGTTTATTTTGAATTGATTCTCTTTCTGCCATAGGAATAGCTTCTAAACATATGACGGCATATGTCGATCCTATGCACATTAAAACATTGGTATGATAAACAGGCACTTTGTTTTTGTCGAAAGCGTTGAATATCACAAGTTCAAAACCTGTCAACTCACTAAACTCTTCTAAGACTTGCTCATGAGTTCTAGTAGACAGGCAGGCATAAGCTCGTTTGTTCTTATAGTCGAGCACCATACTTCCAGTGCTTTCAAGAAATTTGTCTTCTTGCTCATAATGAGAGATATCCACTACTTCTCCGAGATTTAATCCATCGGCTTCTAACTCACTCAGGATGTCTGCTCTTCGCTCCCACCGTCTATTTTCAGCCTGCATGGGGTATAAAATGACCTTATCATCATGAAAGGAAACCCAGTTATTAGGAAAAACGGCATTTGGTTTCTTCGGCGACTCCGTATCCTGTATCACTTTTACTGCAACACCCTTATCGTTAAGCGCTGCTACTGCGTGATCAAATTCAATTATGGCATTTTGGATGATTTCGTCTACTGCATTGGCACCTGACTCATCTTGAAATGCATTAGAAGCTGCTGTTGTATAATCGAAACCGAAATTCTTCGGTCTGACCATCATAATTTTTCGCGAAGATTGATTTGGCATGGCCAAATATAGAATCAGTTTTTCGGAATTCTAGCACTAAAACCAAAACCAAAAAGTGTATCTGGAGAAATATCAGATAATCCTGAACCGCCGTATACGTCTAACTGAAAATTGGAATTAACTAAATAGGTTAAACCGAAATCTATTTGATGGTCATTCTGACCTTGTCCGGAATTTAAGAAGCCAAAAAACTCAGCGAATGCTGCCAATTTTGGTGTAATACTGTAACCTAATACTGCCGTGTAAAGTCCTGTGAAACTGTTATCATTTGCGTTGGTATTTACGACCCCGCCAATGTTGTAACCAACACTCAAATTTTCATTCAACTGATGCGCGAAATTAAACCTAAATTCCAAGTCAGTGCCAAGCTCTAAATCAGAAAAAAGAGGACCAGAAATTTGACCCACAAATGAGATAGCTGGGCGTGCTCCAACGGGGTCTAACAAGTTTACTTTTGCCCCTAAAGAAGTGGGTATAAAAAGTGCATCTGACTTTGCTAAAAGATCCCCATCTGCCACTACTCTTGTACGTCCTAAATTTTGTCCAAACCTTAGTTCAACTCTATCAGAAATTCCGTAGCGAAGTAAAGTTGTATTGTATGTTATCGCTTGAAAATCCGCAGGGAAAACCATCGAACCTGGCATACTAAAATCAGCAAAGAATGCATTCTCTACTTGTAAGGCAAACCCCGTTTCTACTTGGAAAATTCCTTTTCCAACAGTGAAGGCAGAGACCGATTGTGTTGGTCTATCCGTTACAATGTTGCCCATTTCTTTGGTTTCTTCTTGCGCCAAAGCAGGAAGCGCTAGCAGTAGTGTGGTTAGAATTGTGAGTGTCTTTTTCATAACTATTAATTTAGCCATTTAAACATTCTAAGAAGAGGATAATTAGGCATTTTTTGAAATTTTCAATTTTTAGACAAGTCTAAATATTTATCATATTTAATTTTTAATCAATTAGTTAAAGATATATTACTTATGTCTTTCTTTAAGCACTTGAATAATATCGTTTAGTGAGAAGTCTTTAATTTCTAAGAGCATTAAATAGTGAAATAACAGGTCAGCCGCTTCATTTTTAAATAGGTCCGCGTCGTTATCCTTTGCTTCTATCACAAGTTCAACAGCCTCCTCTCCGACCTTTTGCGCTACCTTATTTATTCCTTTTGCAAATAGACTTGCTGTATAAGATTCTTCCGGAGAATCTGACTTACGACGCTTAATTACCTCGCCTAAATAATCGAGAAATGCCGAAGGGTTTTCATTGACTTCAGCCCAACATGTATCATCACCTTTATGACAAGTCGGCCCTTCTGGATTTACTTTTACCAGCAGCGAATCGTCGTCACAGTCCAGGTGTAAACTCACCAAATTCAAGTAGTTTTTAGAGGTCTCTCCTTTCACCCAAAGTCGCTGTTTTGAACGACTAAAAAAGGTCACTCTTTTGGTCTCCAAAGTTTGCGCTAAAGCCGCCTTATCCATGTACCCAAGCATGAGTACATTTCGGGTTTGGGCATCCTGAATTACGGCTGGAATAAGGCCGTCATTTTTCTCGAAATTTACCTGATCAATTGATTCAAAAATTCTCATTGTGTTATCCTTACTGGGATGTCTTTTGATGATAGGAATGACTTAAGTTCTGGCACCCCAATTTCTTTAAAATGAAAGATGCTTGCGGCTAAGGCTGCATCAGCTTTACCCTTCGTGAATGTGTCTAGGAAGTGCTCCATTTTACCCGCACCACCAGAGGCAATTACCGGTACTGAAAGCATTTCAGAAATCTGCGCAGTGAGCTCATCTGCGAAGCCAGCTTTAGTACCATCGTGATCCATGGAAGTTAAGAGTATTTCGCCTGCTCCTCTTTCTACTACTTCTCTTGCCCAAGCTAGTGTTCTCAATGAAGTAGCCGTTCTGCCACCTCTGACATGTACGATGTGTTCACCTTCTACAAAGCGTGTATCAATAGCCACTACCACACACTGACTACCAAACTCCAATGCTAACTCATTAATAAGTTCTGGACGCTTTACCGCAGAAGAGTTGATCGATATTTTATCAGCACCAGCATTCAAGAGCGCAGAAACATCTTCTTTAGAGCTAATTCCTCCACCTACAGTAAAAGGGATGTTTATTTGCGAAGCTACACGCCTCACAAGCTCCACAAGTGTCTTTCGTTTCTCTACAGTGGCTGTTATATCTAAGAAAACGAGCTCATCTGCTCCTTCTTTAGCATAAGTAGCCGCTAACTCCACAGGATCACCAGCATCTCTTAAACCCACAAAGTTGACACCTTTGACGGTTCTACCGTCTTTAATATCTAAACAGGGTATAATTCTCTTCGTTAACACTTACTTTTCTTGGTTTTCGAGGGCTGCTAGCTCCTCTAGTGAAATCCTTCCTTCATAATATGCCTTGCCGACAATGGTGCCATAAACTCCCATTTCCTTTAATGCTTTTAGATCGGCTAGTGACGAAACTCCTCCACTAGCGATTAGTTTAAGGTTTGGAAAAGCCTCTTGAATTTTTCTATACAGGTCGAAGGCAGGCCCTTGTAATAAGCCATCCTTACTGACATCGGTACAAATTGTATGTGTAACACCCATTTCGATGTATTCTTCCAAAAACTCGAATAAATCCAGCCCGGAATCCTCTTGCCAGCCGTTAATGGCAATCTTTTCATTTTGAACATCTGCACCAAGAATGATTTTTTCAGCGCCATATCGGTCAATCCAAGATTTCACTAATGGCTTATTCTTTACAGCAATACTACCCGCAGTCACGTGTTGAGCTCCAGCGGCGAAAACCTTTTGGATAGACTCATCTGACTTAACGCCACCGCCAAAATCCACATTTAAAGTTGTTTGAGAGGTTATTTCTTGGAGTGTTTGAAGGTTAACGGGTTGACTAGCCTTTGCACCTTCTAAATCTACCACATGGAGATTTTTTAGGCCAGCAGCCTCAAATTGCTTGGCAACAGTTGCAGGATTATCTGCATATTCTGTCTTTCTACCGTAGTCTCCTTGTGTAAGCCTTACCGCTTTACCACCTATAATATCTATTGCTGGTATTATGATCATTTTTCTTAGTTGGAATAATTAAAGCAGGTTTGTATTCGTAGTACAACCATCCAAGTTTATAACTGCAAGAAGTTTTCTAGAATCTCCTCTCCTACCTTGCCACTCTTTTCTGGGTGCGCTTGTAAGGCATAGAAATTATCTTTTTGAAGTGCTGCACTAAAGGGGTGTATATAGTCTGTCTGCGCCACCGTGAAATCACTCAACTCAGCATAATAACTATGCACATAATAGACATATGGATCTGAGGGCAAACCTTTAAACAGATCAGAATTCATTGCAGACAATGAATTCCAACCCATTTGCGGCACTTTGAGCGTTGAAGGAAACTTCTTTACTGCTACATCGAATATGCCTAAACATTCCGTATCGTTCTCTTCGGAGTGATTACACATGAGTTGTAGCCCCAAACAGACACCAAAAACTGGCTGACTCAACCCTTTGATCACTTGGTCTAGCCCATTAGACTTTAAAAAGTTCATGGCCGTGCTGGCCTCACCAACACCCGGAAAAATCACTTTATCCGCCGCACCGATCACTTCAGCATTTGCCGATAAAACTGGCTCAACACCGAGCCTATTCAATGCATAGGTTACCGATTGAACATTGCCTGCATTATAATCTATAATGACTACACTCATACTCAAGTACAATTAGACCGCCGCCTCTTTTGCCTTTAAACGCTCTTCAATTTTCGATTTGATTTCTGGCAGCGATTCGTACAACTGCTCGTATGAATCAATAATAAAGTAGTTCTCCTGCATATTATCCTTTCTGTAAGGCGTATCCAGAATCTTATCTACGTCGTAATCGAAGTGATTCGGCTCGTCTGAAAGCGAGAATTTTGTTTCTCCGGAAGATGACAAGATACCAGCTCCGTAAATCTTCAGTTCGCCCTCTTCTCTGATCAATCCGAACTCGATAGTAAACCAGTAAATTCTAGACAGTAAATGGATAGCCCATTCATCATCAATCCATTCTTGACCAAACTTGCTGATCGCTTGCAAAAAGTCCACGAAGGCCTGATTTGCTAAAAGCGGTATGTGAGCGAACACATCGTGGAACATATCTGGCTCCTCTAAGTAGTCCAGTTCACTCATTTTCCTTACCCAAGTTGTGGCAGGAAACTTTTTATTGGCCATTAGGTCAAAAAAGAGAGCGTCTTCTACAATTCCTGGTACGGCATATATTTCCCATCCCGTGAGCTCACGTAGCACTTTGTTTGTCTTTTCAAAATTGGGAATGGCTTCTCCGTTAAAGCTTACGCGATCTAGTCCTAATAAGAACTCTTTAGTCGCGGCTTGCGGTAGTGCCGGAAATTGTCTATCAAAGAGTATTTTCCATACTTTCTGATCTTCTGCGGTGTAATTTTCGTAATTCTGTTTCATTTTCTCGGGATGTAATGTTTTGTTTCTTGATTTGGTTCAAATCAATGGCCCGGTCATAAAAAAACCCGGCTCAAATCGGAACCGGGTTTTATATTTTCAGTTTTAATTTCTTTCTGATCACATAGCACTACCGTTCCGAACTGTCGGATAATAATAGTGATAGTGATATGCTTTGTTCTTGATCATTGACCCAAAGGTAAGAGGCATTTGAAATTATTCAAATCAGAAAGACTAATTTTTAAACCAATGGTCATTTTCCTATCATTATTCGCTTCTAAGCACTTTAGACGGATCAACTCGCGCTGCCCGCAAAGCTTGATATGCAATAGTAATACAGGTAGTGAGTAAGGCAAAAACAACGGCGATGACTCCTACATCCACACCTATATCCACCTGATAGGCATACTTACTCAACCACTCATCCATAAAATAATAAGCCACTGGTAAGGCAATAATCAACGCCACGCCGACCAACTTCATAAAATCAGAGGATAGCAAAATGATTATTCTATTGACAGAGGCTCCCAAGACCTTTCTTACCCCCATTTCTTTCGCGCGATTGATAGCCATAAATGAGATTAGACCAAACATACCTAAGCAAGCTATGGATATGGCTATGGAAGAAAACACCAAAAACACTGACCCTAAGCGGCTCTCAAACCTGTACATTCGGTCGAATTGTTCATCCAAAAAAGTATAATCAAATGGTAGTTTTGGTGCCATTTCTTCTATCGTAGATTCGATAAAAGCCATTGTCTGTGCCACCTCATTAGTCGTAATTTTTACAAATCCAAGGTTGTTTCGCCTTGGGTCTACTAGAATTACAAATGGCTCAATGCGCTGAGACATCGATTTAAAATGGAAATCCTTCACCACTCCTTGAACTGGGGCTCTTTGCCCACTAATGGTCACAGATTGACCAACCGCTTCTTCCGCAGACCAATTGAAAAGCTTTGCCGCGGTTTCGTTAAGGATAAAGGAAGGATTTACTTCGGTAGAATCGGTACTTTGGAAATTTACAGAACGCTCTTTAAGACTTAATCCAGCTAATAAATCTAAGCCCACCAAGTCCATATAATC
Organism: Roseivirga misakiensis; assembly: GCF_001747105.1. Taxonomy (NCBI): domain Bacteria; kingdom Pseudomonadati; phylum Bacteroidota; class Cytophagia; order Cytophagales; family Roseivirgaceae; genus Roseivirga; species Roseivirga misakiensis. Next base: position 2,155,111 of record NZ_MDGQ01000005.1, read on the forward strand.
TTCATCCACTGTCATAAAGTAGATTAACTCCCAGTCTGTTGGTCCATCTCCTGTGACTATACCATGGGCCGAACCCACACTGGTAGGAACATTTGAGGCAGCACTGACCATTTCCACATTAGGGTTAGTCAACAGCTTATTTTTTATGGCATCGAAGCCCAGTTTAGCATCTTTATCCAAGCCAAAGTAGACTATTTGTTCTCTTTCAAAACCGAGATCCTTTGACTGGATATAATTCAGCTGTTTCTGCACTACTAGGGTAGCTACTACCAAGAAAATAGAAATAGCAAATTGAAGAACGACTAGTACTCGCCGAAGACGACCACCTGCGCCTGAGTTTGCAAACCTTCCTTTTAATACTACAACTGGTTTAAAAGTAGAAAGCATAATGGCCGGATAGAAGCCTGCCAACAGTGCGATCAGCATAGAAAGCCCCAATAACAAACCGATAAATGTCGGTTTTAAGAGCTCTGAAACCGAAATTGTCTCACCAGATAACTCATTGAACGATGGTATTAATAACATTGACAGCCCATATGATACTACTGTCGCGATGAGTACAAAAAGCAACGACTCACTCAAGAATTGTAAAATAAGTTGTCCCTTTTGAGCACCTATCACCTTTCTAACCCCTACTTCTTTCGCCCTTTCCAGAGATCGTGAGGTCGCAAGGTTTACGTAATTAATACAGGCAATCAGAAGAATAAGTAGTGCGACACCTGAGAAAATATAGACGTATTTGATATCGCCCACCTTCTCTAGTTCATAGTCTAACTGAAAACGCTTTTGTAGATATATATCGCTTAGTGCTTGCAGCGTGTAAGGGTCGGAATCCCGATCATTACCTGACTGAGAAATACTCTCGTCCAGTACTTCAGATATCTTTTTCTCTATACTTACCGGGTCAGTTTTTTCTGATAGACTTACAAAGGTATGGTAGTTCCAGTTGCTCCAAGTTTCACTAACGGCCCATTTGAGGTCCGTGAATGGGACCATATAATCGAACTGCAAATAGGAATTTGCGGGCACATCGACCATGACCCCCGAGATTTGATAAGCGTTACCTTCTCGCTCCAGCGATTTACCAACAACATCCGTCGTACCAAAGAGTTTTCTGGCGGCTGTTTGACTGATTACCATGGTATTTGGTTGACTTAGTACAGTCGATGGATTGCCCTGAATGAGTGGAAAGGTGAACATATCAAAGAAGTCCTTGTCGGCGAAATAAATCACCTCAGAGTAGGACTGTTCATCCACTCTCAAGATCTCCCCACCCATTGAAAACACTCTGACAGTAGACTCTACTTCATCTTCGAAAGACCGCTTGATTAACGGAGCAATAATATTAGGAGTAATGGCATCTACCCCTTCCGTTATCCGATAAATTCTATCCTTCTTATCATGAAAATCATCAAAACTTAATTGATGCTTTACATATAGGGATATTAGAATAAAACTGGTTAAGCCGATCGCGAGACCTGCTAAGTTTACAAAAGTGTAAATACTGTGTTTTTTGGCACTGCGAAAAGCTGCCTTAAAGTTATTGTTGACCATAGCTAAATTGTTTTGAGTATATCTTTTTGACTTTGTTGATTTGAGTGTATGCCAGCGGATAAATTTGAAGGTGTTGAGCCAAAATTTGATCTTAGCTTTTCTTAAGCCATGTAGATCGTAGTGATCCCAAAAGCGTTCTTCAATATCTCCAGCAATTTCTTCCTGCAATTCATCCTTACAGTAAATGTCCAACAGCAGTTGAGCCGTTTTAGGTGGACTTACTGGCTTTTTGGGCTTCATAATTCTCCTCCTTTGACCGCAATCCCAGGAATTTTAGACCAGAGGTATTCACGATGCTGCTTTGCCTCTAGTAGTGCTGACTTGCCCAAAGATGTAACACTAAAAAATCGCTTACGCCTACCACCTCTTCTACCCGATGCTCCTCCCAAGTCTGATTTTACATAGCCCTTTTCCTCTAACCTGTAGAGTGCTGTATGTACCGAACTCATGTTCACTGACCGACCTAGTTCTTCTTCAATGACTTTGGTAATAGATAAACCGTACGCCTCACCATCCTGTGACGCCGTAACCAAAAGCACTGTTTCTTCAAATTCACCCAGATAAAATCTTCTCTCCATTGGATTTTTAATTACTTACCCATTAGTAAAACTAATTAAAGCAAGTGACATTCCTAATGAATCATCCCTCAAACTCGTAAAACATGTATTGAATCGCTTACATAGCGTTCTGAAATGCAAAAAGCAGGTCATGGCCGACCTGCTCTTCACTTTTTCCTTAATTCTTATTTGATACTATCCCTGATTTGTAGTTCGGGCTTGAATTATTCGTACCTCAAAGCCTCCACTGGATTGGCTCTGACGACGCTTAATATTTTACCCACTACGCTGATCACCGCTAGACAAATGATCATGGCAAACGGTATTAAGAAAAACCATAGGCCGATGTCGATCCTGAACGTGTATGAATTGAGCCAATTTGTCATGAGGAAGTAAGCTAATGGCAAGCTCAAAAGACCCGAAATAGTCACCAAAAGGGCATATTCCTTCGATAGAAGCCTTACAAGGCTTAAACCACTCGCGCCTAATACTTTACGAATACCTACTTCTTTTACTTTCTGGTTCACAGTGAGTGCTGTAAGCCCAAAAAGACCAAGACACGCGACTACAATAGTCACGATCGAGAAACCCGTAAATATTTTACCGAAACGCACATCTTCTTTGTATTGCTTATCAAAACCTTGATCTACGAAAGAGTAAACCATTTGATAGTTGGGATAAACATCATCCCACTCTGACTGCATTTTAGTGATCATTTGACTCAGTTGTCCTGTTTTACTTTCGTCAGAATTCTCATCTATTCGAAGTTTAAAGAAATAATACCTTGTCCATCCGCTCACGATATATGCGATCGGTCGATAGTCATTATGTAGTGATGTATGGTGATGGTTTTCCAATACTCCACGCACCTGCAAAGGCGCAAAGAATCCAGATATATTGGCTCCTATAGCATCTTCAGGGTTACTGAAGCCCAATTGTTCGGCTAGCTTTTCGTTGATCACGACATCGCCTTTAGACCATGGATCATCTCCTTGTCGTAGTGCTCTTCCTGCTACTACATCTATCCCAAAAAACTCTGGAAATGAATAATCCATCGCAATCAATCCAGTAGAAATAGCACTCTCTTTGGGTTGATTATTCAGGTACAAAGAAGCGCCCCAGCTAATCGGCTGCCCTGGAACTTCTCCTGACATAGACATCGATTCTATACCTGGGTACTTTAGAAGTTCATTCGTCATAGCCCTAAACTTAGCTCTCTCTTGCCTGTTATCTGCATTAATATCAGAAGGTGGCGCCTCGACCAATAGCACATTTTCAGTATTGATACCTAAATCTGCGTTTCGCATAAAGTCGACTTGCTTGAAGATGGTGAGCGTGCTGGCAATCAATAAAAACGTAACTGCAAACTGGACTAGCACTAAGCCTTTTCTAGATCTATTACCAATAGACTTGCCTTTTTTACCAACAAGTACTGACGCCAAATTGAAAGATTTCAACAGAACAATTGGATAGAGCCCCGTAAATAGAGTTCCTAGCAGTGCAATGCCCAATAAAACGCCCAAAACAATCGGATCAAGAATATTGATTAATGGCAAAGCAGTGGTCTGAGATAAGTAGCCACTACTCAGGTTTACCAGGACTATTGTTAACCCTAATGACAATATATTTAAGACAAAAGACTCCATTAAAAAGAGCTGTACTAGTTGATTTTTAGAGGAGCCTAGGCACTTTCTAACCCCCATTTCTTTCATCCGATCCAAAGTCTTGACCAGCGATAAATTGAGGTAATTAATCCAAGCCACGGCTAGAATCACAACCGCTATCAATGATAGTATCCAAATCATATTTGCATTCACAGACGCGCCACTATCATCGCCTAATTGGCTTTCTAAGTGTATATCTTGGATGTTTTGCAAGGTGAAATCAACCTGATCACCGCTTACTTTGAGCTGTTCACTAAAGTTTTCATTAAATATGCTGGTCGTCAATTGAGCCACCTCTTGTTGGTCTGCACCATCGTTCAATAAAACATATCCTCTGTAGGCAGGATTGTCCCAAGTATCGATAGTCCCTAAATATTTGGGAACTGATGGAAAGCTCAGTGCCACTTGAAAATCTAAATGCGAGTTTGCTGGCATATCTTCCATTACACCAACTAATTCATAGTCCTGATTCCCTGCATTTCCCTTCAATGTAAAGACTTGACCAATGGCGGTTTCTGGGTTATCGAAAAATTTCTTACTTGCTTTTAGCGACAAAACAGCCTTGTATGGTTCATCAAATTTATCAACTCCCCCTGCTATGAAACTGGTTGAAAACATGCTGAAGAACGACTTATCTATGCCTTTTATACCCTCCTGCTTAAATGTCGATAGCTTATCATCATCTCTAAATTCCACAGAACTATTCAGATAGTCAAAGTCGATGATTCTTGCATAATCCGCTACTCGTGGAGACTTCTCAGCAAGTGTTGCCGTCAATAAGGGCGCATGTTTAATGGAGTAGTTAACAGCGTTATCTTTCGAAATCGTCTCGCTTTCCAGTCTAAAAAGGCGATCTGCATTCGTATTGAACGTATCGAAAGACGTATGAAAGGCTACATATTGGAATATGACTACGCAAATAGCCATACCGAATGAGAGTCCTAGAATATTAATGAAAGAGAATGTTTTGTTTTTGGCGATTTGTCGTAAAACGACCGTGAGGTAGTTTTTTAGCATTGGTTTAAGAGTTTTCGTGACAAATACGGATTCCCAATCGTTATGCCAAAAATTAAGTCACTGAATAACAGTGACTTAAAATAATTTAAACAATTTCAAGCGTACGATTCCGAACAAAACCTAACTTTTTACGTACTCGTGAACACTTTTATTCTTGCTCAGCCATTAATTCCGCCATTTCTAACAAACGGATGAACTCTGCCCGATATCCATTATGATCTTTTCCCTTTGAGGCTTTAGCTAAATCGATCACTTCTTGATAGTTGATGTCGTTCTTATAGTCGGAGTTTCGTAACAACATACCGAAACTCGCTACTGCTGCCGACCATTTAAAATTATCAGAGGTCCTGCTCAGTCGACTGCTCTCATTTTTTATAACCCTCTCCAAATAGATGGATTTAGACTTATTGGGCTTTTTATAACGAAGCTTAACCGTCATCAGGTCATTAGTATTACCACTCAACTCCTTTTTCTTCTCCTTCCGGTATTTTAAATCATCGATCGGCTTAAAGCTACTTTCAACTCCAACGGGAATTACCTCATATAGCGCTGTAACGGTATGCCCCGCGCCTAGTTCTCCTGCGTCTTTCTTATCATTATTAAAGTCCTCGTCGTTTAATAATCTGTTTTCATAGCCTATTAATCGGTAAGCCTGAACAGTAGCGGGATTGAATTCAACTTGGATTTTAACATCTTTAGCAATGGTAAACAGAGTTCCTCCAAACTCACTCACTAGGACTTTTTTAGCTTCAAGGATATTATCGATGTAGGCGTGATTACCGTTGCCCTTATCGGCTAGAATTTCCATTTTAGAGTCTTGATAGTTCCCCATCCCAAAACCAAGCACAGTCAAAAAGACACCTGACTTTCGTTTTTCTTCAATTAGATCTTCCATTTGCTGATCGCTCGACGCACCCACATTAAAATCACCATCTGTGGCCAATATGATTCGATTATTTCCTCCTTCGATGAAATTCTCTTGGGCTATTTTATAGGCTAATTTAATTCCTGCTCCACCAGCAGTTGAACCACCCGCGCTTAGTTTATCTAAGGCATTCAATATCTTACTTTTTTCAGTACCAGCCGTAGACGGAAGCACTTCTCCCGCCGCCCCAGCATACACAACGATAGCGACTCTATCCTCTGCTCTCAACTCTCTGACAAGTAGTTTTAAGGACTTCTTCAAGAGAGGCAACTTATTAGCATTTGACATGGAACCAGATACATCTAAGAGAAATACAATATTGGATGCTGGAAGATCTTCCATGACGATTTTCTCGCCTTGGATGCCCACATGAACCAATTGATGATCTTTATTCCATGGAGCAACAGAAACCTCGTGCTCTACCCCAAATGGATGTTTTCCTGAAGGTGATTGATAATCATAATCAAAGTAGTTAATCATCTCCTCGATTTTGACGGCATCAGCAGGCGGTAATTGACCATTGTTTATAAATCGACGGACGTTGCTGTACGATGCAGCATCTACATCGATGGAAAATGTACTATAAGGATCCTTCCATGGAGATTTGAATTCATTCTCATCAATATTAGCGTAAGACTCTCCTGAGTTGCGTTTATCGTCATGGTAAAACCCATTTCCTCCAATTTGATCATACATGATTTGACTAGTAGGTGCACTACGCTTCTGCTCTTGAGTATATAATAATCTCTTTCTAGGTGTTGCAGCCGCCACACCAGTCACGATTACTTCAGCGAGTCCTGTTATATAGTCCGGAGAAAGCTTCACTTCAAAAACCTTCTTACTCCCTATCATAACTTCTTGCGCTATAAATCCTAAGTAGCTAAAAACCAGAACCCCACCTTTTCGAGGCACTGTCAGCATGAATTCACCTTTGGAATTCGTCGTTGTGATGATTGTCGTCCCTTTTAGCTTTACAGTCACATTTACCAATGGAAGGCCATCTTCTGCGTCTAAAACCTTCCCCTTTATTTCTCTTTGAAAATTTTCTTCAATCGGATTATGGAATCCGATCAAAAGTGTCATCATTACGAATAATACCTGCTTCATACCTTTGTGATTTAACGTTTGAAATCTTTTGTAGCAGGATGCGGCATAGAACTTGATTCCATAAATTCTTTAAACAATTTTTTGAAAGGCGAGCAACACCATATCACACAACTCACTGATTCAGAGCTTATTGATCTCTATAAAAAAAATGAGAATAAGAAGTTAATTGGTGTGCTTTTTAAGCGCTATATGACGCTTGTCTATGGTATTAGCCTTAAATATCTCAAAGAACGATCGACAGCTCAGGATTTGACCATGCAGGTCTTCGAAAAATTATTGTCGAGTTTAAAAACTCAGGAAATCGGGAATTTTAAAAGTTGGCTTTATGTCTTGACCAAAAATGAATGTTTAATGCATTTGAGGAAACACAAACGACTTAATGGGCAAGTACAAAGCCTAATTGATGACGATTTTATGGAAATATCTATTCCTGTGCATCATGAAGAAGAGACTTTGGAAAAAGATATTGGTCAACTCGACTATTGCATTGAAAGACTGAAAAATGAGCAGCAACACTGCATTAAACTATTCTACATTGAAAAGAAGTGCTACCAAGAGGTCTGTGACATTACCGGTTTTGAAATGAAAAAAGTAAAAAGCTATCTGCAAAATGGTAGACGGAATCTAAAATTATGTATTGAAAAACTTCGTGAGCAAGAAGAACAAACATATTGAACACTTAACGCCTGAAATTATTGAGGCTTACCGATCGGGGAAACTGACGCCAGAAGAAGTATATCAGGTAGAATTACTGATGCTCGAAAACCCCTTGTATGGCGATGCAATGGAAGGTATTGACCAGATTTCTTCGGAAAACCTGTCGATCGACTTAGAAGATCTCAACGCACGGATTGATAAATCCCTCGAAGAGAAGAAAGTGGTTTTTTTGACCGTTTGGAGAAAAGTTGCCGCTATAATCCTGATAATCATTTCGGCCTCTGGTCTTTTCTACCTGAACCGACCTGATAAGCTACCTACTCGAGAGTTATCAGCGTTGAAAAAATCAACTGATAAAACACCTGCAGATAGCACTTCTACTAAAATAGATGACGAAAACTTAAAGGACACTTTGACCAACACGAAAAGCAACGTTTTACCAGAGTCTGCCAAAATTGTAAAACAACCCACAGATGGTACACGGGTAGATTCTGACGAATCTCCAAAAGCCGTTAAACCAATCCCAAAACCCAACTTATCTTCCAGTTCGATTGCAAAACTAGAAACTGTAGCGCCTGATGACTTAATAGAAGAGAAAATTGAAGGTGTAAAAACGTTAAATACTGAAAGAAAACAGGAGGCCTTGGATGTTGAGGCTTTGAACTTAAATGCCATACAAAGAAGCAAATCATTCAGTAGAACAAGCAACAATGCATTGGTCCAATTCACTGTTCAAGGAAAAGTAATTGAATCTGAGGACGACACGCCATTGATTAACGTTCCCATTAGCATAAAAGGCACAATTAATGGAACCTCTACGAATGCAGAGGGTGAGTTTACGCTTGATAGCGTGAAAGTCAATAGTATACTGGTGATCGATTACTTAGGGTATGTTAGTCAAGAGTATAAAGTCAACTCCGCCGAGGAAATCTTGATCAGACTTGATCCGGATAATGTGAGTTTGGGCGAAGTAGTAGTAACTGGCGTGGCCGCAGCAACTCCTAAGCAGAAGCTCCCATTTTCAACCACAACCATTGAAGGGCAAACTATTGATGGCACTCGCCAAAATCCTAACAAAACACTTTCCCAAAGTTCCACAAAAGCCAAGCCGACCATCGGCTTTTCGAAATTTAGAAAGTACTTGCGGAAAAACGTCCAATACCCTAAATCAGGTGGCAAGGTTAGAGGTACGGTGACTGTGGAGTTTACAGTTGACTCAACTGGGGAATTGAGAGATTTCAATGTTTTAAAAAGTCTCGGTGCTGCTTTTGATCAAGAAGCCATACGACTGGTAAAAGAAGGCCCTAAATGGAATCCCAAAACTGTCGGCTCAGCAAAAGTACCTGAATCCTCTACCGTGACGACAAAGGTAAGGTTTAAGCCCTAACCAGAAATAAAAAACCATTCCCGATACGTTCGAGAATGGTTTGTAATTGAAAAGCTTCTGATGAATTAAAAACTCTTTCTTAGTTCAAAGGTCTTTCTCATTCGGTCTATCAGGCGATTAGACTCGGAGAAATTCAGCGTTTGTTGACCGTCTGAATATGCTTCTTCAGGAATTTCGTGAGATTCGAAAATCACGCCGTCTGCTCCTGCCATAATACTGGCTAAGGCGATCGGCTCGACATGATTTCTTAATCCTATTCCATGAGAAGGGTCGGCAATCACTGGCAGGTGCGTTTTTTCCTTCAAAACAGCCACCGCATTTAAATCCATGGTATTACGTGTCGCTTTTTCATAGGTTCTGATTCCTCTTTCGCACAATAGAAGGCGCTCATTTCCTCCACTGAAAACATATTCTGCAGATGACAACAGCTCGTCAATAGTACCTGAAATACCTCGCTTGATCATGACAGGCTTGTCAGTTCCTTTGCCGAGTTCGTCCAACAGGTTGAAGTTTTGTGTATTTCTAGCCCCCACCTGATAAATATCCACATAAGGGTCCATTTCAGCGATTTGAGACACTTGCATTACCTCGGTAATGATTTTCATGCCCGCTTCTTTGGCTAATTCATACCAGAGTTTTAGGCCTTCAATTCCCAAGCCCCTAAAAGCATACGGCGAACTTCTCGGTTTGTAAACTCCACCGCGCATGATGGTAATTCCTTGAGATTTAAGGTGATTGATGGTTTTTCTAATCTGATCTTCGCCCTCTATAGAACATGGGCCAGCCATAATTTGGAAACCACCCTCCTCTATCACGACACCATCCCCCAAATCGATAACTGTAGGGTTGACTTTCCACTTTTTCGACACTAGTTTGTAGTCGTCAGAAACGATGTGGATGTCTTTTATGCCATCCATATATCCTATAGATCGGATGTCGAAGTCTTTCTTTCCGGTGCCCACCAAGTAATCTCCCTTTTGCGTCTTCACCTCAGTTGGTTTGTATTTAAGGCCCTTTACCCTATTTATGATAGCGTCTTTCTGTACCTCTTCTATGCCTTGTTCGAATTGTATTATCACTTTATAATTGGTTAATGGTATTTAGTTATTGTTTTAAGTACTTTCTAGCCTTTAAGCCAAAAAACGAAGGGTTTAGTCATAAATAAATAATCATAATTCATTAGAAGAATTCTAGTTGAAATTGATAGTAACTCCTACTTTTCCTTTGGTTATCAACGTTGTATCGAAAACTAACCACAAAACTTACTTCCGAAACCCAAAAAGAATGGAGTGGATAAAGTTCTAAAAAGGACATATTGAGCAGTTCATAATTATCGCTCCTCTTAGTGTCACCTACGATTAAATAATTATCCGAATGAGGATTACTCCTATCGCCGATTAAAATAAAACTCCCTTTATCTGTCAAGGCGTACGTCAAGCCAAGACTATAGTTAATCCCAGTTATTTTATTCTTTAAGAAATCTCCTCCAGATTCAAAATTTTGATAATTCAACAAGTAGTGATCCAATACTTCACCTTTTAATGTATACTCTTCAAAATAATTGCCATCATCAAATGAACACAATGTATCGGTCTCTCCATTTGTCAAAGGCAATATGAAGCAACTATCATTAAGACTCATAACAGTAGACGCCTTTACACCTGGTTGGTTCAACTTTTTTCGAAATAAAGAATCGTAATTACTTAGTGAAATCTCATTGACTATTAAGTTGAACTTGTCAAAGTTGTATAAATCCAAAAGAACAGAGTCTTCTTCCAAATATGTTGAGCTCAATCGTTTCTGATTTGCTTTACTAGCAAGAGACGGATCTTTCTCTTCATAATTCAATGAATCCTTAATTTCTATTGAGTCTTCAATGGTTTTCTTCGAGCAGCCTGAGATTACCGTCAATAGAATAAATAATGAAAATATTACTAATTCATTTTTCATAATGTAAAGCTGATTCGACTACCGTGATCATATTTTTGTATTTGTAGACCTACCTTTTCGTGTAAATCCAGCTTTTTTAACCCTTAACGGATTGAATAAATTCATTTATGTTTTCACTAAGTTCTCCTTCTCGAGAAATTGCTTTGATAAAAGCGCTACCGATAATGGCGCCATTGGCATTTCTACATGCCTTATCAAAGGTTTCTTTATTTGATATGCCGAAGCCGATCAGTGTCGGATTTTTCAAATTCATATCTTTTATGCGCGCAAAGTAGGTTTCTTGCTCATTGCTGATACCTGTTTTTGCCCCTGTAGTACTCGCCGATGACACCATATAAATGAAACCTCTCGAGTTATTATCTATCTCCCTGATTCTGTTTTCAGATGTTTGCGGTGTAATCAAGAATACGTTTAACAATCCATACTTTTCAAAGACTGGTTTATGCACTTCTTGATACTCAAACATCGGTAAATCTGGTAAAATCAGGCCATCTACTCCCACTTCTTGGCATTTCTGGCAAAAAGCTTCTACTCCGTATTGTACGATTGGGTTGATATAGCCCATTAGAATAATAGGGATATTTACCTTGCTACGTACATCTGCCAATTGATCAAACAATAGCTTTAGGGTCATGCCATTGTCTAATGCAACCCCATTACTTTCTTGAATGGTTGGGCCATCGGCAATTGGGTCTGAAAAAGGAATACCAATTTCGATTAGATCAGCTCCTGATTGTTCAAGAGACGCCATAATCTTGGTTGTATCATTTAATTTCGGATAACCCGCCGTGAAGTATACATTCAGTATTCGGTCAGATTTTCGACTGAAAAGTTCTTCTATCCTATTCATTAATATTTCCCCCACTTGATATAGGTTTCTAAATCTTTATCGCCTCTACCCGATAGATTGATCACCACGACATCGTCTTTTTTAAAGGTCATCTGGTTCAATGCTGCAAATGCATGGGCTGTTTCAATGGCTGGAATTATCCCTTCTAATCGACTTAATGCAATTCCTGATTTCATGGCTTCTTCGTCAGTCACGCTGTAGAAAGTGGCGCGTCCTGTTTCGAACAAATGGGCATGAACTGGACCAATGCCAGGGTAATCTAGGCCTGCGGATATTGAATAAGGCTCGACGACCTGTCCATCTTCTGTTTGCATCAATAGGGTCTTGCTCCCATGAAGCACCCCTGGTTTACCAAGTACAGTTGTTGCGGCCGATTCCCCTGTATGGTTCCCTAAACCGGCTGCTTCTACGGCTACTAAATTGACATCGACTTCGTCGTAATAGTGATAAAATGCCCCTGCGGCATTGCTACCTCCACCAACACAGGCAATCACATAGTCTGGGTTTTCTCTGCCTTCATGCGTTTGCAACTGTTTCTTGATTTCCTCGCTGATCACTGATTGAAAACGTGCCACCATTTCTGGGTAAGGATGTGGACCAACGACCGACCCGATGATATAATGGGTGTCTTTAGGATTATTGATCCAATGACGCATAGCCTCATTCGTCGCATCTTTTAGCGTTTTACTACCACTTTCTGCGGCCCGAACTTCTGCGCCCAAAATCCTCATGCGTTCTACATTTGGTTTTTGACGCTCCATATCGATCGCTCCCATGTAAACTATGCATTCTACGCCCATTAAGGCACAAACTGTAGCAGTCGCTACACCGTGTTGTCCAGCACCTGTTTCGGCAATGATCTTCTTTTTACCTAATCGTTGCGCCATTAGAATTTGGCCGATGGTATTATTGACTTTGTGCGCACCCGTATGGCATAAATCTTCTCTTTTCAAGTAGATTTTAGCACCATACTTCTCAGAAAGTCTTTCCGCGAAGTAAAGTGGCGTAGGCCTCCCTACAAAATCCTTTAGCAAAGACTGAAACTGCTCTTGGAAATCAGGAGCCTGCATAATCTGCTCATAATTCTCTCTCAACTCTTCGATATTCGGATATAGCATTTCGGGAATATAGGCTCCCCCAAAATTTCCGTAATACCCTCTCTCGTCAACTTTTACTTTCATTTTATTCTAGTTTCCACCATAGCATTCTTTAAGTCGGCATGGTCGCTATTAGTGTTTTAATACTCTCAATATTTTTAAGGCCTGGTTTTTCCTCAAATTTTGAATTCACATCAATGGCATGAATATTCAAATTCTTTAGTTCCTCAAGTCTTTTTACATTTTCTAAATCTATACCTCCACTTAAAAAGAAAGGCACTTCTTGATTATACTCTTTTAGTATATCCCAATTAAATACTACACCATTACCTCCTCTTGCCTCTCCTTTTGTATCAAACAAAAAGAATTCGACAAAAGGATTGTAAGCGCCCAATTGGCTAAAGTCAAAACGCTCACCAATCGAGAATACCTTAATCACCCGAATACCAATCGCAAATAATTCTGCCACGTATTCTACGGATTCATCGCCATGCAACTGCACGTAGTCCAATTCATATTGATGAACCTTGCCTTTTAGGTTTTCCAAAGGGGCGTTTACAAATACTCCCACTTTTTTAGTTTCGGCGGGAAATGACTTTAGCAATTCTTCATTTAAACTCTCTTCTGCATTTCGAGAAGATTTATCGAAAAAAATAAAACCCATATAGTCAGGCTTAAGCGCTAGCAATTGCTCAATATTCTCACTTTCCCGCATGCCACAAACCTTGAGTCTCATTGTTTAGTCATTAGTAAATAGTTATTGGTCATTGGTAGGTTTAGCTTTTTTTCAGCGCTCTAACTCTTGCAAGCTTTTAAATTTCTTCTCTATGCTGCGGTATTTATAATTAGCTCTTAACCATTAATTCTTTAATAAATTCCCTGGCCGTTACTTCTGGCCTAGCTGTTTTCATGAATGTTTCACCGACTAGAAAGCCTTTATATCCGTAAGTCTTTAAATCAATTATGGTCTCTGGATTACTTATTCCACTTTCTGAAATTCTGACGAATTCATCAGGGATATGACTCGCTAACGCTTTTGATATATCAGTGCTTACCTCAAATGTTTTCAAGTTCCTATTATTTACACCCACTACATCTAAGTGTTCATTGAGGTTGTTGTCTAGTTCTTCTTTATTATGAACTTCCATTAAAACCTCCAAACCCAAACGTTTTGCAAAAGCAGCTAATGACTTTAGTTTTTGTGGCTCTAATGCGGCAGCGATCAAAAGAATAGCATCGGCACCGATGGATTTAGCTTCAACGATTTGATATTCATCTACGATGAAATCCTTTCTTAGCACAGGGCAAAAATTGAACTTTCTCGCCGTACTTAAATCTTCACTTGATCCTCCGAAAAACTCGGAATCAGTTAATACGGATAATGCTGAAGCGCCAGCTTGCATGTAACCGATAGTGGTTTTCTCAACTTTAGCATGAGAGTTAATCATCCCTTTTGAGGGTGACTTCCTTTTGAACTCAGCTATAATTCCAGACATATCCTCGCGAAGAAGATATTTCTTCAACGATACTGACTGGCCATCGAAATAGAGGCTTTGCTCAAGAAGTTTTTCAGGAAAGAGAGACTTTCGATCTTCTACTTCCTTTATTTTATGGGCTATGATTTTATCTAGAATATCCATTTTATTTTATTGGTTTTAAGGCATTTATGCCTTTTACCGATGCTTTAATTCAGTTCTAATATTTTCTTAAATGTTTTAAGTGCCTTTCTACCCATTAGGGATTCTTGCGCCATACCTAAGGCTTCGTTTGTAGAAACTCCCTTTCCACACTCTATAGCCATAGCAGCGTTGGCGATAACCACGTTATTCTGTGCTTCGGTTCCTTCACCTTTCAATATTGTTTCAAATATTTGAGCAGATTCCGCCACACTTTCTCCTCCAAATATTTGCTCTTGTTGGATTTCAGGGAATCCCAAATCTTGAGGGCTCACAATTGCCTCTTTGCCATTAGTAATCTTCTTGAAGCCTCCAGTTAGTGATATTTCATCGTAACCATCCAGTGCGTGAAGAATAACAAAATTTTTATCCGTTTTCTGATAGAGATAGCCATAAAGCCTCGCTAATTCCAGACTAAATACCCCAACTAACTGCTTTTTGGGAAATGATGGATTCACCATAGGTCCTAACATATTGAAAAAGGTTTTCACACCTAAATCTCTACGAATCGGTGCGACATTTTTCATTGCGGGATGGAAAAGAGGGGCATGTAAAAAGCAGAGACCACATTCATCAAGGCTCTTTTTCAATTTACCCACGTCATTGGTGAACTCATATCCAAAATGTGCCATCAGATTGGACGAACCCGAAACTGAAGAAACACCATTATTACCATGCTTAGCTACATTTTGCCCTGCGCCAGCCACAATGAATGATGAAAGTGTTGAGATATTAAAAGTGTTTTTCCCATCTCCTCCCGTACCACAAAGGTCTATAGCATCGTATTCGGGGATATCCACTGGAACACACAATTCAAGCATGGCATCTCGAAAGCCTTCAAGTTCTTCTACCGTAATACTTCTCATTAAATAAACGGTCAAAAAAGCTGCTACTTGACTTTGGTTGTATGCGCCTTGTGCCAAATTCTTGAGAATCTCCTTTGCAGAGGCTTTATCCAGCGATTTATATTCAAAAAGTTGATTTAATACTTCTTTCATAATGTTCTTAATTAGGAATCAACTAACTATCCTCCAACCAATTACTTAATAGTTTGTGACCATACTCGGTCATAATTGACTCAGGGTGAAACTGTACCCCTTTTACATCATATTCTTTATGACTGATCGCCATAATCTCCCCTTGTTCATCAACTGCCGTAACTTCAATTTCACTTCCCAACTGGTTTTTATCGACGTTCCAGCTATGATAATGGCATATTTCATAAGATGCTGGAATATCCTTAAAGAGTCGTTCACTTGGATTTGAAACATGAACCTTACTGGAAACGCCATGCAAGACCTCTCCCATATTGAACAGCTTAGCACCATATATTTCGGCGATACCTTGATGCCCGAGACAGACCCCCAGAATACTTTTTTCAGGTCCGTATCGACGAATTAAGTCTAACATAACTCCTGCTTCCTCAGGAATACCTGGCCCTGGCGACAGCAAAATCTTATCGTAAGCCGCTACTTCATCCAACGTAATCTGATCGTTACGGAAGATTTCCATTCGATCTCCATAACCCAACTCCTTCAAGTAATGAACCAAATTGTAGGTAAATGAATCGTAATTATCGAGTACTAATATTTTCATTATCAATGTTGATCAAATACTCGTTATCGGATTTCTTTTGCTAATTCTATGGCTTTTCGCAAGGCGGCTAACTTGTTATTCACCTCCTGAAGCTCAGACTTTCGGTCAGACTTAGCGACTATTCCAGCACCTGCTTGAAAATATAGGCTGTTGTCTTTGCTCAAAAATGACCTAATCATAATGGCGTGGTTGAAGTCTCCATTAAAGCCCATAAAACCAATAGCTCCTCCATAAAATCCTCGGCGTGTCTCCTCATATTCGTTAATGAGTTGCATGGCTCGAACTTTAGGAGCACCACTCAAAGTTCCCGCAGGAAAAGTCCCCGAGACCATTTTAGTTTCCTCCACTTCATCACTCAAAGCGCCTATCACTTTAGAGACAAGGTGGATCACATGTGAGAAGTATTGTACTTCTTTATAAGTATCAACCTCTACGTTAGAACCAGCTCTGCTGAGGTCATTTCTTGCTAGATCGACCAGCATGACGTGCTCAGCGTTTTCTTTCGGATCTTCCAGAAGTTTTTTGGCCAACTCGGCATCCGCCTCGTCATTTCCGGTTCTCCTGAATGTACCTGCTATTGGGTGAATCGTTGCTTTTCTATCTTTTATGATCAATTGAGCCTCTGGTGAGGATCCGAAGATTTTATAGCTTCCGTAGTCGAAATAGAATAAATAAGGCGAAGGATTTATAGAACGAAGTGCACGGTAAACGTTGAACTCATCACCCGAGAAACTATCTTGAAATCTTCTAGAAAGCACTATTTGAAACACATCTCCCCTTAGACAGTGAGAAATTCCCTTGTCGATCATTTCCAAAAACTGATCGTCATTGTAATTGGAAGTTTCCTGTTGTGCTGGGGTAAATTCGTATGAAGGATAATTCTTGTTATAAACTAAGTTTTCAATCGCTTCTAGTCCCTTTTCTTTGGTACCCGCTGGAGAGTGCTCGAAAATGTAAAGCTCATTTTTAAAATGGTCTATCGCGATTACGTATCGGTAAACATGATATAGTACGTCAGGAATATTATACTCATCTACCTTTCCTTTAGGGACCGGTATGTTCTCGAAATACTGAACCGCATCGAAACCGATGTATCCAAAAAGGCCGTTATTGATAAATTTGAACGGATTTTCGCTGGCTTCGAAAGATTTTACGAATGCATCAAGCTTTTCCATTACGGCATCACCAGAAACCTCACCTTCCGTTAATTGATTCGGTAATTGCTGTTTAAATTGACCGTTTTTCACTTCGAAACTCGCCAAAGGATCACAGCAGATATAAGAAAAACTGTCATCCGCTCCGTGATAATCAGAACTTTCCAGCAGAAGCGGATTTTCAAACTTATCCCTAAGCTTTAAGTAAATGCTAACTGGCGTCACTGTATCGGCCAGTAGCTTCTTGTATTTAGTATGTAGTTTGACCTTCGTCATTTTTAATATTTTATGGCCATAAAACGAAAAAAGCCTGCATGAACTGCAGGCTTTTAATTTTTATATTTTGAATAGCACCTAGCTCACGTTATCGGATTTCCGTTACGTGCCACCACCAAGCGTTATTTCTGTTTGTCATTTTCATTATGCTTCAAATGTAAAAAAGGAAAATTTGAATGCAAATCTAATTCTGAATATTTGGTAAAAAAGATGACAAATGGTGAGATCTCTTCAGCACATTCCAACAGACCAATCATTTATCTTTGAGCAGCTAATGACTCGTCTTTCATGACATTATAGGTTTGTATATACCGAGCGAATTCTTTAAACTTTGGTTTACCCTTTACTGTCTTGAAAATTTCAGGCTGGTCGGAGAAAATATCGACAAAGGCTTTTTTGAAAGAAGCTTTTCGCACAATTCTAGGTTTTGAATCACCCTGAACGACCAAAAGTGTTCTTTCCTCACCACCTACCACGTGTACTCCGCCTATACTGATCGGCATGGATTTAGACCCATTTCTATGGTCATAAACTTTAATAAATTCATCAAATCCAGGGTTTAGTAATTGTAGTAAAGCGATCTTATTCTTCCTTCTCGGCATGCTTTGAGCATCGTAATAAATCCAATCTCTATCTAAAATATTATTATGATCAGTTGTGATAATATGGCGTATGGATGTTGCTTTTTCTGACACCGTTATACTTTTGGTGAAGGCATCTGGTCTAATCGCAAATCTTACGACGTCCTCAGCCTTAAATTTATGAATCTGACCAGATTCATCTCTAATTCGTAGCCTCGTAATAAAACCCCTGGATTCTGTTGCCGCGCGTAACGTACCAAAGACTTCTTCTCCATCGGCAGTAATTACATAGCACTCCCTATCGCTGATAAAGGTGGTGAATGGTTCGGCAAATTCTTGAGCGATGACCGCGCTCAAGCTTAAAAACATTAGTGTGATTGATAATTTGAGTTTTTGCATAACATATTGGTTTCCCCTCTCTAGACAATCTTTATGCCAAAATAGAAGCCATTAAATCAAGCGGATCGCTATTGATCTGCTCTTAACCTGACTAAAACGGGTCTATGATCGGATACGCTAGTAAAGTAATTTGGTACACAGTGATCTAGTGAAATCACTTCAGTGGAAATTTCATTATCAAAGAGCTCATCGGTTACTAAAACATTGTCGATCTGACTTGGAAATGAGGGATATGACCAACCTGAACTTGGCCCTTCGGCTACTGGCATGGTGGTAAACCTGTAATGCTGTGGATCATCTAAGAATACCTGAAAAACGTTATCAGTGTCAATAATATCGTCATTATAGTCTCCTAACATAAGGACTTCTTCGTTTGCCAGGTTATTATCAATATATCCTTTTAAAAGATCGGAGGCTGCTCTCCTTCTGTCTTGAGAGCCATTACAACATTTAAGATGAATATTAATCAAGTTGATACTAAGGCCGTTCGTGTGATTGGCTTTTAACAGATAAGGTCTACGGAATGCTGTAAAAGCATTATTATTTTCATCTGTTGATCCTTCGAAAAGGTTGAAAGGGGTCCCTTCTACGGTAACCTCGCTATCTTTGTACAAATAACCAAGCATCAGATTACTCCCATTCACTTGAGTGATCGTTCCAGACCAACCTTGTAGTTTTGATACCAAACTATTGAAAACAGTTACTGATGTAATCTCTTGAAGGGAAATTACGTCCACGTCATAAATTTCAATCACTTCTTCCACTATGTTGGCCGTTATGCTGGACTTCGGGTACTGCTGTATATTCCAAGTGAGAATATCAAAGGTTTCGTTGGATACTGCTACCGGGCAGTTATCGAGTGATAATGGCTGTGGCTCTGGATCTTGGTCTGGAGCATCAGTATCATCGTTTCCTCCACAAGCTACAAGAAAAAGTGAAAAGCTTATGAATAATAAAATTGGCTTTAGTTTGATCGATCTGCACGTGAATTGTAAATCCAGTGCCTGGATTCTGAACGATTTAAACTTCATTTTTCTCCCTACTAATTTTATAAATCCCAAATAATAAAGTTGCCCCTGCTGAAACAAGAATGATAATTTGAATACTTCCTTCAAAAGAAAATTGTTTACCTAAAGCAGCAAATACTGCTTTAAAAACGTTAATGAAGCCGAGCATGGCTGTGACAAATACTGTAATACCCATGAGTACATTCAAAATTAGGCCGTTGGCATCATCTCTCATGGTTGTCGCATTATTCACCATTTGCCAAAGCAAAAAAGCCAACAAAGGCAGGATAAATCCATTAGCTGCTTGAGCTAGAATAATTACCGGGATCGGCTTAATACCACTTACGCCGAATACTAAACCAGTGGCTAAAACAAGTATCCAAATGCGTTGAAACTTCCATTGATTCGTTTCGGATGCATTCTTCTTGGCACTATTAATCGTAATAGCGCCAGCCAAAGCTGCGGTTATACTCGACGTAAAACCCGCCGCGAAAAGTCCAATGGCAAATACGACACCCATAAATTTACCATGATCGGCTGTGAGTTGATTATAAAGGTTATCGAAACCAAACTCTCCCACTATTGCTATGCCCACCACTAAAACGGCCATAGAAATAATGCCTCCTAGGATTATTGAGGGTATCATACCTGATCGCATTTCCTTTATGCTTTGCCCTTTAGCGAGTCCTGATCCAAGGAATATGTTGTAGGGCACTATGGTGGTGCCGACTAAACCCAAAGTAAGCAAGGCATTATTAGCATTTATTTTAGGTATAAAAAGACCTGTTAGGAATTCACTGGCGTCAATTTTTACGGTAAACGCCGCATATAAAAATGCCAGCCCCATGACGGCGACTACTATGCCCATAGCATTAGCAACTGAGCTGATCTTTCCTGTAAAAAGCACTGCTCCTGCCACCCCCACAATGATTAGTGTAAAAGCCCACTTGGGTATGCCTGTCACAATTAAGGCCAAACCTGATATTGCTCCTAAAATATTCCCCGCCTCATATGCGGCACAACCCAAGAAAACAGCAATTGCAATGAACCAAACCAATCCATTTGACTTATAGCGTTTTTGAATCGCTACGCCTAAACCATCGCCCGAAACTATAGCAACCCTAGCTGCCGCCTCTTGTAGCACTGCGCAAGCCAATGTAGAAAAGAGAAGAGCCCAAAGCAGCTGATATTGATAACTAGCACCTGCCGAAGCTGCAGCTGTCACTGTACCAGGACCAATGAAAGCTGCGGCAATGACCAACCAGAAAATAAAATTCCAGAATTTCGATTTCATGCTGGAAGATACAAATTCTAGGACATCACCCCCGCCAGAACCAATCGATCGGCTACAAGGGAATTTTAAAATTTATGTAAGCCTGATGTATGAAAATTCCCATCAGTTAGCGTTCTTCATTTATAGAAATAACCCGACTATGTCTAAGCTGAATCTAGCCGTTGTTTACGGTGGTAAATCAACAGAACACGAAATATCGATTCTATCGACAAAGAGCATTTTAAAGTATCTGGACCAATCCAGATACAACATCTCTTTGGTGTACATAGACATTAATGGACACTGGTTCTTAAAAACCGACATAGCGGATGAAGCGAACCAACCAGTGACCATGGTACCCTCCCCTGAAGGAGCACAGTTGATAGATTTATCTTCTGGAAATAACTTGACTCGGGTTGATGTCGCTTTTCCTGTTCTTCATGGCTTATTTGGTGAGGACGGGACTATTCAAGGCTTCTTTAAAATGGTCAATGTCCCTTTTGTTGGCTGTGGTGTAATGGCATCTTCGGCGTGTATGGATAAGGACATGACCAAAAGGGTTTTAAGGGATTGCGGCATTGGAATAGCTCCATATATGATTGCTACTCCAGACCACAAACCTACTTTCCAAGACTTGGAAAAGCAATTGGGCATGCCCATTTTCATTAAACCCGCCAATCTCGGCTCTTCCGTTGGTGTATTCAAAGTATCGACTGAGGCCGAATACAAACTCAAAATTGAAGAAGCGTTAGGCTACGATCACAAAGTTTTAATAGAAACCACCATTGTCGGGAAAGAAGTAGAGTGCGCTGTTTTAGGAAATGATAAACCCAAAGCTTCTCTCCCCGGTGAAGTGGTTATGGAAACGGAGTTCTATGATTTCGAATCAAAATATGTGGATAAAGATGCATCCTCTACCCTGATTCCAGCCGACATCAGTCAAGTACAAATCGATTTAATCCGAGAGACGGCTGTAAAAGCATATTCAGCCATGGGTTGTGAAGGACTGGCGCGCGTAGACTTTTTTGTTACCGAAAAGGAAGAGGTTCTGATCAATGAAATCAATACCATTCCAGGTTTTACTAACATTAGTATGTATCCAAAGATGTGGGAAGCGACTGGTATTCCTTACTCAGAACTATTAGATATTCTAATTGAGTTGGGTATTGAGCGCTTCAAACAGGAACAAGAGCTTCGCATACATGCAAAAGCTGTGGAATAGACCAAGAGCCATTTCCGCCTATTATAACCATCGGCTAAACACCATTCCAACCTTTTTTGTATTCAGTCACTCTAATAGAGCAAATGACATTTATGAAAAAGTTTGTTTACCTGTTGTTAGGTTGTTTCCTTTTGCTCGGCTGTAATGAAACCGATGATTCTCCCATAAACAATTTGAAAACGTGTTCGGCTAATCAGGCATGTACAGAAATCTTTGTCTCCCTAACTTTCACACCACGCGGCCTAAACGGGCAGACGATTTCTCTGGATAGTTTCTACACACAAAATCTTGACAACGGAAACACTTACAGCATTCAGAATTCCCTTTTAGATCAAGAAGATACTTACACGGTAGTGACAGATAATGAGCTTACAGAAATCAATATGAATGGCACCAACCTGAGGTTCTTCGGTTTAATAGGAAACCAAATCGTAGTACAACAAGATTTTGTAGTGGGTCATGATTGTTGCCATGTTACGTCTATCAGTGGTCCATTTAACGAATAGCTAGACTCCAAAACTGCATTTAGGACTGATCCTAAAACAACGTACCTCAATAGTCTATCATTTTTCTTAGATTCAACCTAGAAACAATAGGTTGACAATGAAAAGACTTCTTCTTCCTTTAATAGTCATGTGCTTTTGTGTTGGGTTAAACGCCCAAGATTCAAAGGCAGCTGTCAAACTTGTCGAAAATCAGTTGACGGCTTACAACAACAAGGACATCGATAAATTTCTGATCAACTATAGTGATTCAGTAAAAATATACAATCACCCAAACCAGTTGGTCATGTCAGGCATAGATGAAATGCGCAAGACTTACGGTCCAATGTTTGCCAATTCACCTGACCTTTACTGTACTGTAAAAAATCGCGTGGTTTTGGGTAATACGGTTATCGACCTAGAACATGTCATCTTTAGTAAAGACCGACCTGCAACAGAAGTTTTTGCCCTCTTTAAAATCAGGAATGGAAAGATTCAAGAGGTCTTTTTTATAGAACCAGACAAAGAATAAGGCTATGCGCTCTGTGGATATTAATTGCGATATGGGCGAAAGCTTCGGCAATTTTAAAATTGGTAATGACGAAGCTGTTTTCCCACATATTACCTCGTGTAATATAGCCTGTGGCATGCACGCGGGTGACCCTTATCATATTGAAAAAACCATCAATATGGCCTTAGAACATAATGTTCAGATTGGGGCGCATCCCGGATACCCAGATTTGCAAGGGTTTGGCAGGCGTGTGCTTCCGATAGCGAAAGCGGAACTTTCATCCTATATAAAATACCAGATTTCAGCGCTGCAAGGCATGGTAAAAAGTGCAGGCGGAAAACTTGCTTATGTAAAACCACATGGAGCACTTTACAATGAGATTGCTAAAAATGAAACCGTCGCCAGAACTGTCTATTCTGCCATAGAAAGTATAGATCCAAATTTGAAGATTATGGGATTGGCAGGTAGTCATGTTCAGCAAATCCTTGATGAAATGGGTCTCGATTATATTCCAGAAGCATTTGCCGATCGATATTATGAGGTTGATGGAAAACTAAGGTCTAGAACTCTCCCCAACGCGGTTATTCAAGACCCAGAAGTAGCGGCTAGTCAAGTGTTATCCATTACTGTTAACAATCAGACTTTGAGTTCGGGTGGTCAAGAAGTGGCATTGAAAGCAAGAAGCTTTTGCATACATGGAGACAATCCCGCTGCCGTGAACATTCTAACGGCTATAGATAAGAAGCTTAGTGCTTCTAATATTCAGAAAAAAGCTTTTTGATGCGGGTTGACCCTTTTGGTGATAGTGCCCTAATCGTAACCTTTGATCGAGAAATATCAATAGAGGTCAACCAAAGAGTCATTGCCCTGTACCAAAAACTTAAAAGTAATCCGACCTTTAATTTTCTAATTCCAGCTTATAACTCCCTCACACTTGGACTATCTTCTAATGCCACCTCGTTTGAAGAGGCATCAGCCTTAATCCATCAGAATTATTCCGAATTAGCTGATCAGGATCAACTCATTACGTCATCAAAAACATTTGTGATTCCTGTCTGCTATGCGCCTGATTTCAGCTTAGATATGGATGAGGTAGTTCTTCACACGAAAATTAGTCAGGAAGAAATCATCGAATACCACACGAGTCAGGTTTATCATGTATACATGCTCGGTTTCGTGGCGGGGTTCGCTTATATGGGAAGTTTACCAAAGGCACTCGATTGTCCGCGCAAGACTACACCAAGGTTAAAGGTGCCGAAAGGTGCCGTTGGACTGGCTGGTTTGCAAACGGGTATTTATCCTGCTATGGCACCGGGTGGTTGGCAAATCATCGGTAATACACCGATAGAAATGTTTAACCCAGAGAATAATCCGGCTAGTGTCCTGCAGCCAGGAGATTCAGTTAAGTTTCGTGCTATAGGGAAGGAAGAATACCGATTTATTCAATTGAAAATTGAGACAGACATTTTCGAAATGGAGATTGCGCATGTCTGATCCCGTTTTAGTTCATATTAAAAAGTCGGGAGTACACACTTCCATTCAAGATAACGGACGTTTGGGGGTACAAGATCAAGGAATTCCAATTGGTGGAGCACTGGATAAAAGCGCTATGCATTTAGCCAACGAGCTTGTCGGTAATGCTAAAGATTGTCCTGTATTGGAAATGGCACTGGCAGGTCCTACCCTAGAATTTGAAGGTATTTGCCAAATAGCTATTACCGGTGCTAACATGTCTCCTACGATCAATGGTAATTTGGTAGATAATTTCCGTACACTCAATGTAAAAAAGGGTGATGTATTATCGTTTGGTCAAGCTATTGAAGGTTGCCGAGCCTATTTAAGTATCGGGGGTGAGTGGAAAACACCAGTATGGTTAAATAGCCAAAGTGCTGTTCCCGATATCATGAAATCCTCAAATCTACCTTCTCAACTTCAAGAGGGAGACTCTATTTCGGTAATTAGAAAAACACCACAAGAGCCAAAAGTAACAGCGGTTTCGAAACGGCCAGCCTTCTCATCAACTTACGTAGTTCGCGTAGTAACAGGCCCTGAATTTGGCCTATTTACGCTAGATATCATTGAAGAGTTTTTTGAAAAAATGTTTACGATTGGGCCTGAATCTAACAGAATGGGATACCGGCTTAAAGAATCATTGAAGGGCTATGAAGCAAAACGCGAGGAATTATCATCTGGAATTGTAAATGGTACCATCCAGATTACAAATGCCGGTAAGCCGATCATTCTGATGGCCGATGCGCAAACGACCGGCGGATACCCACGGATTGCTAATGTAATTTCTGATGACATCGACTTGGTGGCGCAAATGAAACCAGGCGATGAAATCAAGTTTATGCTGGTTAGTTATTAAGGTCTATAAAATAGAAAAGGCGATTTCCGTTCGAAATCGCCTTATTCAACCTTAAACTAAAACTACTAACTAATTAATTATTTAATTGGTAATATTTAGTACCCGAAAGCTCAGTGAGTAAGTCTGCTTGTCTCAAAACTTGAAGCTGTTCTTCTCCAAGTTCTGATCTCAACCCATCCACGATAAGTTCATCACGCTCATCGTAAACTTTAACATATTCCTGAGATTCGAATACTTCTTCTTCAATGTCGTCGAAATACTCATCCACAAACTCATCTACATATTCAGTGTAGTGATTGTCTGCGAGAGCATCGTATTCTGGTAAGTTTGCAACTGTATTTGTCTTAGTAGAGGTAAGAATTGTTCCTGCTAAGAGTAGCGCGAAGAGCGCTGAGATATTTCTTTTACTAACGTTTTTCATTGTTGTTGTGATATTTTGAGTTCTGCCTTAAGACAGAAAAATTTGACCTAAAAATTGACCGTTGTTTTTGACCTGTAAACTGTTTTCCAATCGCTGTGCCAAAAAATACAACTCACTGTTTTACAGATAGTTAAATCTTTATCCGATTTTTAAGAATTATAGACCATGTTCATTTTCGTGCATAAAAGCGGACACATTTTCGAAAAAGTAGGGTCGAAAAAAGTTGCATGGAAATTGAAAAAAATGCCAAACGGTCGCAGAGAGGGATGAAATTCAGCTTACTCGCAGTAATAGACAGCATTAAATAACGATTGTTACCGTTCGACTTTCCAATATCGAAGTTAATTTTACCGGTAGATATGAAATTGCCAGATTCTCCAGACCTAGATCTAATCAATTACGAGCTCCCCGATCACAAAATCGCCAAACGTCCGTTGGCCAAAAGATCAGATGCCAAACTACTTGCTTATCGGCAAGGGAACATCTCCGATAACTCTTTTGAAGAAATCGAAGACTTCCTAGATAGAAAAACCACGCTTTGCTTTAACAACACCAAAGTGATTCCGGCCAGACTTTATTTTCACAAAGAAACCGGTGCTCAAATAGAGATATTCTTGCTCAACCCAATTACCCCCAGTACCATCATGAGTTCGGTAATGGAAGAAACAAAGCGAGTTTCTTGGCAATGCATGATCGGGAATTTTAAGCGCTGGAAAGAAGACCAAACACTAATTAGCAAACTGTCTTGTAACGGTGATACCATTCACCTAAAAGCAACAATTATTGATAGAGATGAAAAGCATATCGCTTTTGAATGGGATAATTCCGATTACTCTTTCGCTGAAATAGTAGAACTGGCAGGAGAAGTACCACTACCCCCATACCTAAATAGAGCCCCTGAGGCAGAGGATAAACCAAGATATCAGACAGTTTACTCTGAAGAAGAGGGTGCTGTGGCTGCCCCGACGGCTGGTTTGCACTTTACAGCGGATATTTTAAAAAACTTAAAGGATAAAGGCATCACAGAGTCTTTTTTGACTCTTCATGTAAGTGCAGGTACGTTTCAGCCCATCAAAGTGAGCGACGCGAGGGAACACCCGATGCACTCAGAACAAGTAGAGATAACCAAAGAAACGGTCGATCAAATCATAGCGGCCGAACAAGTCGTTGCCGTTGGTACTACCTCCATGAGGTCCTTAGAGAGTCTTTATTGGTTTGGGGTAAGATTGATTAATGGAAATGACGCCTTTGCTATTGACAAGCTTGAAATTTATCAGGAAGCATCGTCGCTACCTTCAAGAAAATTGGCATTTGAAACGATCGCTGAGTGGATGGATCGTCAAAATTTGGTTCGAATTCATGGTACAACGGAAATCTTTATCATGCCTGGTTACAAGTTTAAGGTGTGTGACGGTTTAATCACCAACTTCCATCAGCCGGGAAGCACCTTACTCCTATTAATTGCCGCTTTTATCGGCGAGGATTGGCAAAAAGTTTATGATCACGCCTTAAAAAACAATTATCGTTTTTTAAGCTATGGAGACTCGTCCATTTTGCTGCCTTAATCTTAAAAGATAACTATATTGGCATATGGAGATTTATGATCTACTGATCAATTTCATCAACAGTAATGTCCCTATTCTAGGAGAACCAATCCAAATTGGTGACTCCCTGAGTTTTACGGCTACAGAGGTCATTATTCCATTCGTATTCTTAATTCTCATTAATGTCTTTGGTAACATTGTCAGAGCCACGCTCATCAATCGTATTTTACCAAGGTATGTGGAAGATCGCAAGACTGTATTGTCGATCGGCAATACTACGAAATATATAATACTAGCGATTGGACTCGTACTTCTGCTTACCGCGATCGGCTTGGGTGCAGACTCTGATCTGAACATCGCTTTGACAAAAGACAAAGAGGGCGTACCTACATTACGAGTTTTTGACGTTATCCGACTGATCATTTTCCTGAGTCTTTTAGTCTTCTTTTCTGGAAAGCTCAAGTCGATTTTTGTGAAACAAATACTATCAAAGTATTCTGAAGATATCGGCGTTAGTCAGTCAATCGGAACTATTATCCAATACTTCTTCATCGTTTTAGGTGCTTTTATAATCATCCAAGGTTCAGGGATTAACTTAGGTTCTCTCAACGTGCTAGCTGGTGCGCTAGGAGTTGGTATTGGATTTGGCCTCCAGAATATTGCCAATAACTTTATATCAGGTCTTATTATCCTTTTTGAAAGACCCGTTAAAGTCGGTGATCGCATCGAAGTTGGAAATGTAGCTGGCGATATTGTCAAAATTTCGTCTAGAGCCACGATGGTCAACACCAACGATAACATTTCCATCATTATACCTAACTCCGACCTGATCAATAAGCAAGTCATTAACTGGAGTCACAATGACAGAAGGGTAAGAGTACACGTGCCTTTAGGAGTTTCTTACAATGAAGACCCTGCTAAAATCAAGGAAATATTACTTGAGATCGCAAATGAGCACAATGATATTTTGAAGCGGCCGAAACCCGAAGTTCTATTTATAGGTTATGGCGATAGTTCTATCGATTTTGACTTACTGATCTGGACCAGCTCTTATATAAATAGGCCTATTGTATTAAAGAGTCAGTTGTATTATATGATTTTTGAGAAGTTCAAAGAGCACAACATAGAAATACCTTTCCCTCAACGTGACCTTCATATTAGGTCAGGTAATATTAGCGGAGATTCCAATAAAGCGTAATCGTTTGCCAAGGAAACCCAATCCAAAAACCAGAATTAATATATAATTCTTCCTAAATTGCCGCACTTTACAAGAGACATTACATGAGAGTCATTATAGCAGGGGTTGGAAATGTGGGGTTTCATTTAGCCAAACTACTCTGTCAAGAAGGGCAAGACATTGTACTAATTGATAGAGCCGCGGACAAGCTAAAGCAAGCTGGAAATTCTGTTGACGCAAGTACCATTAAAGGTACCTCTACTTCATATAATATATTAGAAGAAGCGGGTGTAGCTAATGCCGATCTGCTCATAGCAGTTACTTCTTCGGAAGAAACTAACATTGCTACTGCCATTATCGCCAAGCATTTAGGGGCGAAAAGAACTATTGCCCGTATTTCTAATACGGAGTTCATTTACCAAAAAGACAAGCTAAACCTTAAGCATTTAGGCATTGATGATGTTATTTCTCCTGAATCATTAGCAGCAAAGGAGATTAAAAGACTCCTAAAAGAGGTAGCTGTTACCGATAGCTTTGAGTTCGAGAAAGGATTGCTACAACTGATCGGTGTCAACATCGACGAGGGTAGCCCGCTGAAGGGAAAATCTATGCTAGAAGTAGCTAAGATCAACCCAGATCAGACCTTTATGACAGTGGCCATCCTTAGAAATAATGAAACAATTATTCCTTATGGTGATACCCGCTTCGAGCAAAACGATCATGCCTACTTTATTGCCCAACCGGAAGGTGTTGAAAAGCTTCTTTTCCTAAGCGGTAAAAAGAAAGAGGGTGTTAGAAGTATTATGATATTAGGAGGCTCTCGTGTAGGATTCCACGCTGCTAAAGTGCTCAGCACCAGATATAATGTGAAACTTATTGAGCGTAATGCTCAAAAGTGTTTCGAACTTGCTGATCAATTACCAGATGCCATGGTCATTAATGGTGACGGTAGAAACGTAGAATTGCTCGAAGAGGAGAGCATCAATGAAATGGATGCCTTTATTGCCGTAACTGGTGACTCCGAAACGAACATCATTTCCTGTTTGGTAGCCAAAAAGATGGGGGTAAAGAAAACCATCGCTATGGTTGAAAACATGGATTATATCCATTTATCTCAGAGTATTGGCGTTGATACGATGATCAACAAAAAGCTCATAGCGGCTAACTTTATCTTTAGACACATCCGCCAAGGCGAGATTGTTTCCATAGCCAGTATACATGGTGTAGATGCCGAAATTCTAGAGTTTGAAGTTCAAGAAACGTCAAAAATCACACAACAAGAATTGCGCAACCTCCAATTCCCTAAATCTGCCATAATTGGTGGTGTTATTAGGGATGGCAAAGGATTAACCACTCCAGGAAATTTCACTTTTTTACCCAAGGATCGCGTTGTAGTACTCGCTAAGCACGAGTGCATCAAAAAGGTCGAAGATTACTTCATATAGTTATCAAATGAGGTTCAATATTAAAGTCATTGCCGATTTACTAGGAATCATCCTGCTGATCAATGGTGGCTTTATGGCACTTTGTATTCCCGTTTCTGTCTATTATAAGGAGTCAGACTGGCTAGCTATCCTCATTGCGAGTTTAATTACAATTGGTTCAGGCTTCTTATTACGATTAGTCAAGCGAAAAAACCAAAACAAAGAGCTCAAGAAGAAGGACGGATACATTATTGTCACCGCGGGTTGGGTGGTTTTATCACTTTTTGGGGCCCTACCCTATGTGATTAGTGGCGCCATTCCGAGCTTTGGTAATGCCTTCTTTGAAACTATGTCGGGTTATACGACCACTGGTGCTTCCATCCTGACAGACATCGAAATTGTACCTAAGGGCATTTTATTTTGGCGAAGTCTTACCCAATGGATTGGTGGTATGGGTATGATTGTACTAGCATTGGCCATTCTCCCCTTTTTAGGCATTGGCGGTATGCAGTTGTTCGCTGCTGAAGCTCCAGGTATCACCCCTGATAAACTGCAACCTAGAATTCAAGAAACGGCGAAAAGACTTTGGTTCCTCTATGTGGGACTTACGCTGGCCGAAGCCGTGGCACTTTATGTCGCGGGAATGGGCGCTTTCGATGCGATCAACCATTCATTGACTACCATGGCTACAGGTGGCTTTTCTACCACAAATGATAGTATGCAGCTAGATTCACCCGTGATTCAGTACATCGTCATATTCTTCATGTTCTTGGCAGGAACCAGTTTTACACTTACTTACTTCGCGCTAAAGCGAAACTTCAAAAAGGTCTTTAAAAATGAGGAGTTTATCGTTTATACCTCCTTCATCGTGGTTATTACCATTGTAGTAACCGTTGCTTTATTATTTGTTCAAGATCAACCACTCGAAACATCGTTTAGAGAAGCACTTTTCCAAGTTGTTTCCTTAGTAACTACCACGGGGTTTGTATCGGCTGATTACACCGCTTGGGCACCTTTCTTATCGGTACTTTTCTTTATCCTACTCTTTGTGGGGGGCTCAGCAGGGTCTACAGCGGGAGGTGTTAAAGTTATCAGGCATGTCGTTTTATTCAAGAACTCATTTCTGGAGTTAAAACGACAATTGCACCCATCGGCAGTTATGCCAGTTAGAATTAGTGGCAAAGCCATGGATCAAGGTATTGTTTACAACGTCCTTGCCTTCATCATGATTTATATATTGGTGTTCTTAGTTGGTGTGGTGCTTTTATCGGCCATGAACGTAGAGTTTGACACGGCTTTTGGTGCGGTAGCCACTTCTTTGGGTAATGTAGGCCCTGGAATTGGAGAAGTTGGTCCAGTAGATAACTTTTCAGCGATGCCAATGGCTGGCAAATGGTTGTTATCTACCTTAATGCTATTGGGTAGACTAGAGTTGTTTACCGTATTGATGCTGCTTTCCCCGCACTTCTGGAGAAAAAGATAGTCAGAAAGAAAAGAGTCCTTTGCGCTCTTTGATCTCGAAACCAGCTGATTGAACCAAGGAAATCACTTCATTTTTATCTAGTTCGGCGCCCTCAACAGTCAAAATTTTATGCTTGGAATCGGTATCCACTGACCAAGTTTTTACCGACTTTGCGTCATCTAAAAAAGGAGTAACTGTAGAGATACATCCGCCACAATTGATATTCGTTTTAAAAGTCGCTTTCTTCATTTTCGTTCACTTATCTTGTTGCCACGCTCGATCTTAGTATATTTCCATGTGCATACTTAAGCACAATACATATCATATCACAATATAGTTCAAGCTTTGACCTTTTCAGAACTCAATTTACACGAAGACGTGCTTTCCGGTTTAGACGCCATGGGCTTCAAAAACCCAACACCAATCCAACAGGCAGCCATTCCACTAATTATCGACAATAAGGACATTATTGGCTGTGCACAAACTGGCACAGGAAAAACCGCCGCCTTCCTCTTACCATTAATGCATAAAATTGCCGAAAGTGGCGCATCAGACGAGCATATCAATACAATGATCATTTGTCCGACACGTGAATTGGCAGTTCAAATTGATCAGCAGCTTGAAGGCCTGAGCTATTTTAGTGGCATTACGTCCTTGCCAGTTTATGGTGGTGGTGATGGCGCAGGTTTCACGCGCGAAAAAAACGCGCTGGCCAAAGGGACTCATATCGTGATCGGTACGCCAGGTAAGTTAATCTCGCACCTAAACCTTGGTTATGTAAAAGTAGACCAACTAAAACATCTCGTACTCGATGAGGCCGATCGAATGTTGGACATGGGGTTTCATGAGGATATCATGAAAATCATTACCCACTTACCTAAAGAACGACAGAACCTGCTTTTCTCCGCGACTATGGCCCCAAAAATCCGAAAGATGGCCAAGGAGATTTTAAAGGACCCTGAGGAAATCAATATCTCTATATCTAAACCTTCTGAGAAGATCACTCAAGTAGCTTTCCTAACCTATGATGCGCAAAAAATAGACTTAGTAAAACACTTGTTGCGATACGGAGATATCCCAAGCCTCATTGTATTTACCTCACGTAAGTCCAAAGTGCGCGAAATTACGCGAGCACTTCAAAAAGAGGGCTTTGAAGCAAAAGGTATTTCTAGTGATCTGGAGCAAACCGAAAGAGAAAACATACTCCGAGAATTTAAGAACAAGTTATTGCCGATCATCGTGGCAACAGATGTTATCTCAAGAGGAATTGATGTCGACAATATCGACATGATCATAAATTATGACGTGCCCAATGACGCGGCTGACTACGTGCATAGAATAGGCAGAACAGCTCGTGCTTCCTCTGAAGGTGAAGCGGTGACTTTCATCAATGAAGACGACCAGGAAAACTTCCAGAAAATCGAGGACCTAATCGAAGCGGTGGTGAGGAAAGTTCCTATGCCTGCCTCTATCGGCGAGGGCCCAGAATACAATCCTAAAAAATTTGCAGGCCGCGGTCGTGGTAAGAAATCATATGGCGGCAAAAGACGAAATTTCAAGAAAAGGTAAAACAAAAAAATCGGCTTTTCGGATCACCAATGACACAAAAAGCCGATTTTCAATTACTTAAAACACCCCCTTTATTCGTATCGAAGAGAATCGACAGGGTTCAAACGCGCTGACTTTATTGTCTGATAACTTATCGTCAATACAGCGACTCCAAGGACGGCCACAAGCGCGATTACGAAAATAAATGGATCGAGCGTAGTCCGATACTCAAATCCTTGTAACCATCGATCCATCGCGAAGTATATTATCGGCCAAGAAATGATATTAGCTACGAATATGAGGATGACAAACTCCTTTGAGAGCATATAAAAGACACTCTTTACGGAAGCTCCTAACACTTTCCTTACTCCTATTTCTTTCGTCTTTTGCATGGCCATAAAGGCGGAAAGTCCAAATAAGCCCAAACAGCCAATTACAATCGCTAAGACTGAAAATACCGAGAACATAGACTGAAACTGCTGTTCTGATTCGTATTGATTATTAAAAAACTCGTCTAAAAAGAAGTAATCAAATGGGTTTGCAGCATAGACCCTATTCCATTGCTCTTCTATAACACCTAATGCTTCCGGAATAGCATTCGCCTCCACTTTAATCAGGAAGTACTCAGACCATTGCGGGTCTAACAGCAAAATCGAAGGGGCGGCCTTAACTCGAAGGGATTCATGGTTATAATCTTCAACAACCCCCACTACAATACCTGCTTGACCAAAATTCTCTAAGACGATCGTCTGATTAATGATGTCTTCGGGGTTCTGATACCCTAAAAGTTCTGCCCCTGCCCTTGTTAAAATCACAGCAGTATCGGCATCACTTGGGAATTCACGCGAGAAATTTCTACCTGCGACTATCTCCATTCCTAAAGTTTCGATCAAACCGTAGTCTCCTCCCATTAAATCCATAGGTCGAGCGTCGGTCGATATTTGATTGTAAGTTCTCACATCACCTTTAAATCTTAATTTCTTCCCAGGGACCATGCCACTTGTAGAAACAGATTTAATATTGGCGTTTGCTCTGAGCTCTTCTTGGAATGTGTTTATCTGTCTGGTTATACCTCCTGGTGTAGTATCCGCAATTGCTGCTCTTTCCACCACAATCGTCTGTTCTAAATCAAAACCAAGATCGGCACTTTGCATATAATTCATTTGCTTATATACCGTCAAGGTCCCAATAATCAGTGCGGCCGAAGTTGCAAACTGAAATACAACTAACCCTTTCCTTAAAAAGACACCAGTACCAGAATTTCTAAATTTACCTTTAAGCGTACTTACAGGTTTGAAAGAAGACAGAACCAAAGCTGGATAAAAACCTGAAACCATAGACCCAATCAAAAAGACTACAGCCAGTGCGGCCCAAATCAATTGATTTTCCCAGATCACAACCGACCTGGGGATACCACTAATTTGATAGAAAGCTGGCAAAACGAGTAGTACGATTCCGAGAGCCAGCACCACCGCCAATAAATTAACGACCACCGACTCGAAGAGAAACTGCCTGATTAATTGCCCTCTTAGTGAACCTAATACCTTACGGATGCCAACTTCTCTAGCGCGATCTAAAGAGCGTGATGTGGCTAAGTTTACGTAATTAACCCAAGCGATAACAATGATGAAAACCGCTATGATTGATAAAAATGTAACCGGTTCGGAATCTCCATTTAACTCTGCTTCATCCGATAATTTAGAATCTAAGTGAATTCTATTCAGTGGTTGCAAATGCATGATATGTTGCGCATTCTGCTCTGCTAACCGTGGCATGTTTTTATCCACCATGGCTGGAAGCTTCGCCGAAAGGGCTTTTATATCGGTATTGGGTTGAACTTTCACATAGGAGTAGAAATCTTTTCTCACCCAACCAGTCTTATATCTTGTCAAAGCGCCGTCCCACCGTCCATAGATTGTAGGCGTAGAAATAAGCACATCATACTTCAGATGTGTATTGGCCGGCAAATCCTTAAAAACACCAGTTATCACACAATTTTCATTGTTTCTATCGTCGTCTCGAAGTCGCAAGCGTTTACCAACCGCTGGTTCATTACCAAAGTACTTCTTCGCTGTACTTTCAGAAATAACCATAGTATAGGGCTCCATCAAAGCCTTTTCCGCATCACCATCTATCATGTCTACATCGAAAAATGATAGAAAGGTTGGGCTGGCGTACAGGAACTTTTTGTGTTTTAGTTTTATAGGTTGTAACTGACCCTCCTCGTATGTAATCACAATGTTGTTTTTGGCACCCATATTATAGGCATGAGCCCATTCAATTACCTCTGGATAGTCGTTGACCATACTTTCGGCAACTGGGGGATAATTTTCGGCACTGTGATAAACGAACTCGCCGTTTACTTGGAGCTCAAGGCTCACACGATACATATTTTCCGCACCATCGATATGATTTTCATAGCTCCTTTCAAAGCTGACGTAATGGAATATCAAAAGAGCACCAGCTATACCGATCGCTAGACCTGAGATATTAATAAAGGAGTAAACCCTATTTTTCAGAAGGGCTCTGAGCGTGATTTTTAAATAGTTTGAGAACATAACATTGTTATTTATCCTTCCTCCCTGATAGTGAGGTTGGTTTTGACCTGATTTTAACTTTTCAATTAATAAATAGCCTCTGAACGACCGAATTACTGTCCAGAGGTAAAGACGCTTAGCTTTAGATAGGCCTATACGCTCAATATTGAGCATAAATTCCTCATCCAAATCGCCTACAATCTCTTCCTTCCATCGATCGGGACAGAAAAGATTGAGTATCCATTTTGCCAATTTTGGTGGCTTATTCACATTATTACTGTTGTAATACATAGCTTGGTATGGCGTTCCAAATACCTTCTCTTAAAGACTTCGCCTCCTTTAAATTCTTAACACCATAAGGTGTTATAAAAAAAATACGCTTGCGCTTTCCACCCCTAACCTTGGTCGCCTCTCCTAGCTTTGAGCTGAGAAAGCCCTTTTTCTCCAACCGATATAGTGTAGCGTGAATCGCACTTAAGTTTATAGTTCGGTTAGTTCTTTTCTCGACTTCTTGTTTGACTGAAATACCGTAGCCAGATTCTTCCAGCATGGCCACAGTTAGCAGCACCACCTCTTCGAACTCACCCAGATATGTACCTTTCATTTCTATATTTTATTATTATGCAAATAATATAGATGCAAACTAGGTACTTTTTTAAACTTCTCCTTATTCAACAAGAAAAAAATCACCGCTTATCTGTAAGACTTACTTACAGTGAAGACTGCATTTTATAGAAAACGTTACCCCGGATGACATTCTTTTACATGTTTTTCGGTATCCGTTCAAGTTTAAAACCTTCCGTAGAGCCAGAAATTTATCACTCTCCTCATTTTCCAATGAACCTCTGAACATATTCTGCGGACATTTAGACTGCAACAACTCAAATAGCAATCCATGAAAAACTTCACGCTCGCCCTGAGGGTTTTACTGAAAAATAAGTTCTACTCTCTCCTCAATATCCTCGGCCTAGCTGTCGGTTTGGCTGTCGCCATTATAATTTTTCTTTATGTAGAAAGTGACATGAGCTTCGATAAACAGCACGACAATCATGCACAGATTTTTAGAGTCGAGTCGAATTTTATCGTAGGAGAAAAAGAAGACAAATTCGCGTTTGTCTCTCAGTTCTTACCAAAAGCTTTAAAGGCTGACTACCCCGAAATTGAGAATTACGTCAGATTCAGGTCAGCCGGAAAATTACTGATAGACTTAGACGGTCGTAAATTTTATGAAAACAACGTCTTTTATGCTGATTCTTCGACCTTTACGATGTTCGACTATGAGTTGATTCAGGGTGACCCAGAAACCGTTCTAGATGAGCCAAACACCGTGGTCCTGTCTCAGAGCTTAGCACAAAAATATTTCAATAGCCAAGATGTAATCGGCAACACGATCAAAACACCGACTGGACAATTCAAGGTTTCTGGGATCATGGCAGACCTGCCTGAAAATGTCCATATGACCTTCGATGCCCTATTATCCTATGAATCTTTACAGACCAATAAGGAGTTATTAAAACTACAGGAGCAGCAAGGCGGCCTTTGGAGCCCAACCGATTTTGCTTACTTACTTTTCCCAAAGAATTACGATACAGAAACTCTTCAGGCCAAATTCCCCGAGTTTTACGAAAAGCATATGGCGCCAATCGCCAAACTCATCAATTACAAAGGGGTATTTGAAATTGATTTAACGAACATAGCGGATACGCACTTTAATCCTACTCCGCCACAATTTGATTATCCGACGGGTAATAGAACTTATACTTACGCATTTACAGCAATCGGCATTTTTATATTGCTTTTAGCAAGTATCAATTATATGAACTTAGCCTCTGCCCGCTCCACGAGTAGATCTAAAGAAGTGGGGATCAGAAAAGTGATGGGGTCGACCAAAGGTGCTTTAGTTACCCAATTCCTTAGCGAATCAATAATCATTGCCTTAGTCTCAATGATTTTTGCCTTCGGATTAGTAGCGCTTTTAGTAAACGGGATCGGTATTGGTGACTTAATGGGTAAAACACTCATTTTCAATCCTTTCAGCAATCTCACCATGACGATCGGTACGCTACTAGTAACCATTATTATTGGAGTGCTTTCTGGACTCTACCCCGCTTTTTATCTATCGGCAATAGCACCAGTCAGAGCGCTTAAAGGAGTAAATAAAAGTGGTCCGAAAAGTATGAATATGCGCAAAGTATTGGTCGCCTTTCAGTTTTTCATATCTATCGCGGTGATTATCTCTACGCTGTTGATGAAGGATCAAATTGAGTTTTTAAACAACAAAGATTTAGGCTTTAATAAGGACAATGTGGTGATTATTAACACTCAAGACACCGCCATGAGCAATCGTGTTGAGTTTGTCAAAGCTGAGTTGAAACAGAACCCAGGTGTTATTAATGTTTCGGATGCCATTATTGTTGGTGGAGATACCAATTTAGGAAATAACCTCTTGGGCGCGTCAAAATCCTTAATTCGTGCGCAAGCTGCAGACTCCAGCATTATTGATGCGACATTTCCTGTGCTTTTTGTTGGCGACGACTATGCAGAAACCATGGAAATAGATTTTGTTGAAGGTAGAGATTTTGACAAAGATCAACCTTCTGACAGAACTAGAGGGGTGTTGGTAAATGAAGCCATGGTTAAAAATATGGGCTGGGATACCGCCATTGGGAAAGAGTTAGGTCTACCTATTCCTGGTGTTCAACCAAGCAAAGTGATCGGTGTAGTGAAGGATTTCAATGCATTTTCATTGCATACCAGCGTAGAACCGATGGTTATCTTTCACTACGATTTCAATCCATTTTTGAAGGCTCAAGGCGGCCTGCCTTCTTTCCTGATACATGTAAGAGGCAACTCTATCAAAGAAAGCATGGAGTTTTTAGAGCAGAAATTCTTGGAATTAGACCCAAGTCATCCGTTTGAGTATCGTTTTCTAGATAGCAGAGCGGAAGAGTTGTATAAAGAGGATGCCAGACAAAGTAAATTATCGGGTCTTCTATCCTATATCTGCATATTTATATCGTGTCTTGGACTGCTGGGATTGGCTTCTTACAGTACTTCGCAGCGCATAAAAGAAATTGGTGTGCGAAAAGTATTAGGCGCCTCTGTCTTCCAGCTTGTTTATATGATTTTTAAAGACATTTTGGTGCTGATCGTGGTCGGATTTATTATTTCAGTTCCAGTAGCCTACTATGTTATTGAGCAATGGCTGCAGGAATTTGCTTATCAAATGCCACTCGTTCAAACACTCATTCTGTCGGCTGTATTATCTGGTTTATTGTCAATCTTGGTGTCTTTTATTACGGTGAGTTATCATTCCTTGAAAGCGGCAAGCCAAAATCCGATTCGAGCATTGCGTTATGAATAGGATTAAAATTACTTAGACTTAGAGGTCATCGGGTTATGCCGATGACCTCTTACTTTTTAAGTTGTACGAATTCGTTCATAATCAAGTGCGATTCCGCACAAAGTCAATTTCAATTGTCAAATTGAATAATTTTAATTCATTGATTAACAGATAGTTAAGTCGTAAAATACATTTTGGTATGCTTAGTGCTAAAAGTTGGCAGAGTTAGTACGTACCAACCTATCTATGAAGAACATAACTTATGCCATTCGGGTATTACTTAGAAACAAGTTCTATGCATTTCTCAACATTTTTGGTCTAGCCATTGGGCTAGCTGTGAGCATTATTATTATGCTATATGTTCAAAGTGATTACAACTTTGACAAATCTCATGAGCAATGGGATCAGCTTTATAGAATTGAGTCCAAATATTTCATTCCTCCAAAAAACGACGAGTTTGCCCTTACGCCGACTACCCTGGCGGATTTAATGCAAGAGGAATTTCCAGAAATACTGTCCTATACAAGGTTTCAGAATACTGGACAGATCCTTTTCAGAATAGAGGATAAGAATTTCTACGTCGATGATGTTTATCTATCTGATTCCTCCACCTTTAACATGTTTACACACAAATTCCTGAAAGGTGATCCGAAAACTGCGTTGGTAGAACCTAATAGTTTGGTATTGACAAAAAGCACGGCCGAAATGCTTTTTGGTGCACAAGATGCGCTTGGTCAAATAGTGAAAACTGATGCCAATACATTTAATGTAACTGGGGTCATTGAAGATGTTCCTTCAAATGTACACCTAAGATTTAATGCACTGATTTCTTTTACCACAGCTACTTCTGGTCAGCCTGCCTTAACAGCTCAGCAGAAAGCTAACCAACTCTGGAACATTGCTTTGTACTCGTATATCAAGCTTCCTAAGAACTACGATATCAACAGTATCTATCAGAAATTCCCAGCATTTTATGATAAATACATGAGTCCAATTACGGCACAAGTGCCTTCTTTGAGAGAAGCTTCTTTCAGCCCTCGCCTGGTACCGCTGAATGAGATCCATTTCAATTCTCAGGTACAATACGATTTACCAACAGGGAATAAGGCCTACACGAACGCTTTTATGGCTATCGGTCTATTTGTATTGATTCTCGCAAGTATCAACTACATGAACCTAGCCACCGCTAGAGCGACAAAAAGGTCTAAAGAAGTGGGTATTAAGAAAGTATTGGGCTCATCGAAAGGTAAACTTGTTTCTCAATTCTTGAGCGAGTCGATAGTAATCACTCTGGTTTCTTTATTGGTAGCTATTCTCATTGTGAACCTTCTGATTTACGGTACTGATTTGAATGGCCTATTGAATAAAGAGCTGACTTTGGACTTTATGAATAACAACTTATTGCTATTTGGTTCTCTCGGCACAGCGATCGTCTTGGGTATATTATCTGGTCTTTACCCTGCTTTTTACTTGTCGACCATTTCTGTTTTAGTTGCTATGAAGGGCTCCGTAAAATCTGGCCCTAGAAGCTTATTTCTAAGAAAAATACTCGTAGGCTTCCAGTTTTTTGTATCGATCGGCGTGGTGATTTCTACGCTTTTGATGAGTAATCAAATCACCTTTATGAGACAAAAGGACATTGGTTTTAATAAGGACAATGTCATCATAATTCCAACTCGCGACACGTTGGTTAGCAGTCGATTAAAAGTCATTCAAAATGAGCTAAAGCAAAATCCAAATATTGTTGATGTAACCACTGCCACTGGTATGAATATTACCACTTCTAATGCTGTGGGTAACAGGCTTATAGGTGGTGGAAGACAACTCTTGCTTGTTCAAAGCACCGATACTGTCATGAAAACGGATACGTACAACGTGATGTTTACGGGCGAAAACTATGTCAACGCCATGCAAATGACGATTAAAGAAGGACGTGATTTTGATGAAAATATTCCAACAGATTTGACTAATGGTGCTTTGGTAAACGAGGCTATGGTAGAATATATGGGTTGGAAAAACCCAATTGGCAAGAAAATTCAAAATGCGGGACCAAATAGCCCAGTATTGAGGGTTTTAGGTGTAATTAAGGACTTTCATGCGTTTTCACTGCATGTGAAAGTGGAACCAACGGTTATCTTCAGGTATGAGCGCTTCGGCACAATAACTCAAACCAGACCATCGGTAGTTGTACATGCTAAGGCTGGAAAGCTGCAACAAACTCTTGATTACTTAGAAAACAAATATGCCGAAGTTGATCCTAGTCATCCATTTGAGTTCGGCTTACTTGATAACCAAGCAGAGATGCTCTATCGCGCAGATAAGAAACAAAGTACGCTAACCGCTGTCCTTTCCTACATCTGTATACTGATATCTTGTTTGGGGCTATTAGGCCTCTCTTCTTATACCACGGCCACGCGGATCAAAGAAATTGGAGTAAGAAAAGTTCTAGGCGCAACGGTAGCCCAACTTGTATTTATGGTATTTAAGGACATCATGATACTGGTATTGGTCGGTTTTGCGGTGGCAGCACCTGTGGCCTATTTACTGATTGAGGATTGGCTACAAGTGTTCCAATACACGATGAATTTACCAACGGTTATTATCGGAGCAGCGGGTGTCGCTGGCGCATTGGCTCTCGTGATTGCTTTCCTTACGGTCAGTTATCACTCTTTAAAAGCGGCCAATCAGAACCCTGTGAAAGCATTACGATACGAATAAGACAACAACTGGTCAATCTCAAAACAAAAAAGGCTTCTTTCGGGAAGTCTTTTTTATTGGAGTTAATTGCGCTGTGGACATAAAAAAAGAGACATCTTGTATGATGTCTCTTTTTTTGCGGAGAGAGGGGGACTTGCTTACTCTCCCGCTTATTTCTTCGTTTCTGCGTCATATAAGCTGTTTTTAAGCCTTTTTCAAAAATGTGACAGCATGTGACAACTTTAAAACACCTCTTAATATCATTTTTAAGGCTATTTTGTGACAAAAAATGTGACAACTCAAAACTACTCTCCACCCCAATTATACAGGCTGCTCCTTGATAATCGATATTGTCAAATGTCATACCGAAACTTTATATAATAATTAATACGGTCTAGTCATTCAACCAAAGCAATTCTCGCCAGTCTGTAACGATCTTCGTAAAGTCATCAAGGTTAAAAGAAGGAGAAAGAATTCCTGCTCCAATAATTATAGGTAGATTCTCTGGATAACCAGTCTTACTAAAATTTAGTTTTAAGTCATTGAGAACCTCTCTAGTACCTCTATGCAATGGGTTTTTATCGTCGCGGTGTTTATAATAATTTGCAACTGCAATAATTAGTTCTATTTCTGTCCTTCCACCATTAACAATTTCACGCCCCATTTTGTAAAGAATTAATTTATCATCAATACTACCGTACCTATC
This sequence comes from Roseivirga misakiensis, assembly GCF_001747105.1. Lineage (NCBI taxonomy): Bacteria > Pseudomonadati > Bacteroidota > Cytophagia > Cytophagales > Roseivirgaceae > Roseivirga > Roseivirga misakiensis. The sequence goes on from NZ_MDGQ01000005.1 coordinate 2,197,280, forward strand.
ATAAATACTACTATTGATATAATTTTGACAAGCAATAAAAGCCAACCCTAAAATGGGCTCTACATCTTCAACAAACCAGCCCCGTCGTACCAATCAACCTGATCAATTCGACGTCGTAATTCAATCACTGACTTCTGAAACCCAGACATTACCAGTTCAAGTATTCCCCTTCTATCGTCTATTCTTAAGAATTCAGTTTTGTCCATAGCCACCGACTTAAACTGTTAAAATGTTATTGGGTGTATTCTACAATTATGATATCTAATCATTCGCTTAATAAATAGCCAATTCATTAATTGACTTAACAAAACTCAATTGTATGCCTTGTTCTGTCATTTAGTGTTATACTTTTCTATCAAAGATTTAAGTTTAAGAATCTCCTTCTTGTCAAACATTGTGTTATGTTCTAAGTAATTAGTGTCACCAAGAAGATATACTCTCGATATGAATGCCTTATCATACTTCATATTATATGGGCAATGATTCTCATCGAACTTTTTAAAGTCAAGTCCATTAAATGACCAGCTTTCTCTTTTGGAATCTGTCGTTGTAAAGTATTTATTCAGTCCACCAATACTGTAAACATTGGCTACTTTGCTCGAAAAACCAGCCAGTATGACCGCAGCAAAATCATGATTTGAAAGAAGGTGTTGTTGCTCAAAAATCTCATCAATCCGCGACTTATCTATAAACTGCTCCTTTACGACCTTCACAACTACATCAGATTTTGCATCTTCTTCCATAATTGAATTTTGGAATGCTCTGTAAAACTCTGTTTTCTTATACGCCTCTATATTTTTTATACCAATATACTTTTCAACAAAGCTATTACTGTATTGAAAAGTCAATATATCCCCTGTCCTCCTATATATTTCTTTGTCCATTAACAGAATAGGGAAAGGATCAATAGTCAATCGCATCACTGCTATTGCACCTATACACTTTATCAAATGACCTTCATATTCTTTAACGAATTTTGTTCGACTCTTGCTCTTATTGAAAGGGTGGTTTTTAGAAGTATAAAAGGTGCTAAACCCCTGTTTGTGCACATATTTATTAAGCTTCTTTTTTGTTAACTCAAGTTGTAAAAAATACTCCTTCATGAATTCTCTAATTTCCCTGTAAACGGATTCATTTTTCTCAAGAGTTTTTACCATAGCAGAGTACATTGGAAATCGCCCTTGTTCTTTCCACTTACTTAATTCTTCCTCTCTCTTTTCTCCAGCCCCGTCAATTAAGTACGCTATGGTCAAAGAAACTTCTAACGATTGCCTCAAAGAATAAAAAGCACAATCAAAATATCCTCTTTCAAACAACTCGATTGAGTTTATAATTAGCTGAATTGATTCAAGAAAGAACGTGTTACTAACCTGAGCATCCAATCGACCTGTCCAACTATTCTCTATATTGAGCAGGTCCAAATAGTAAGATTCCTTATTCTCAATATCGAGTGGGAGGATATTTTGAGAGTTCCTGTGTTTAACAAATTCTATACTCATGATTAAAAAACTAATTAAGAATTAAGATAAAAACTTTTATACTTATTAAATCAATATAATGATTCAGTAAAAACAACAAGCTAGGATTTACATTCTTTGAAAGATATTCGACAAAAATTGAAGACAGCCTTCATAACTCTAATGACCAAAATCAAGATGACCGATAGAAATACTAACTTAAAATATAGACTGAAGGAACTATCAGAAATTTTTATCCGGGCCTCTGACATAAAAGAAAGAGAGTTTGCCAGAAAAATGCGTATACCTTGGTCAACTTACCAAAAAGACAAACACTCTTTAGTCACCGATTCCTTTTCAATGCCAGAGTATAGACTACAAATATATGCAGCTGCATTTGGGGTGTCTCTCGAGTCGATTCTAAATTACGGCACTAAACAAAGATGCTTAGTAGTGGAAGAACAATTTGATGATAAATTGATCGAAAAATATAACCTTAGATACGCAGAGTCTACGATCGTAGACCAAAATAAGCAAAAACGTCAAACAGAAACAAAAAGTAAGCCCTTAACATATTGACAATCAATTAGTTAAGGGCCTAAAGCGGAGAGAGGGGGATTCGAACCCCCGGTACGGTTTCCCGCACGCATGTTTAGCAAACATGTGGTTTCAGCCACTCACCCACCTCTCCTGGGTTGTTCTGAAAAAACGCCGAAGCGATTTAATAACACGAACTTAATTAAAATTGCGATTAAACTCGGGTCATTTAACAGAGAAAAAGCCAGTCATAAACTAGCTTTTTCTGTCGGGGTGGCAGGATTCGAACCTGCGACCTCCTCGTCCCAAACGAGGCGCGATGACCGGGCTACGCTACACCCCGAGCCTAAAATTTGAGATATAACTCTCAAATCGGAGTGCAAATATAGATGCTTTTTTCTTTTTGCCATACCGCCCAATGGATAAAATTTAAGTTTTTTTGACACCTCGCCATCAGCGGGCAAAAAAGGTGTCGAGAGCATCAGAAAATAAGCCCTATTCGTCCGTAATCGCAGTATTTATGAAATCAAGCATTGGCACTAAAGTCATATAAGATTCCACAATCATGTCTTTAAAACCGTTGGAGTAAACATCCTTTCGGGTAATTTGCCTGAAGGCCGCAAGACTCTTTAACCTTAATAGTTCAATGAATTCGTGATCTTTTGCATACCCTTTCGGTGTCGTCTTTAAGGCATCCGCTTTATACAGCTCAAAAGTGTCTTGAAAAGCACTTGACTTTATAATCTCGGTGAGGCGTTTTCCCTCATAGTCAATTTCTTGTCTTACTTTTTTGAGCTTTTCACTATCAGGATGCCACAAGCCACCTGCTACATCTATCTCCCGCAGACCGAGCCCAACATAAAAATCTGCCAAGCCTCTACCATATCCGAAGACCACGCCAAAATGATCTTTATATGTTGGCCTATCCGGGTGAAACATTAGGTTATTATTAATTCGGCTTATCGATTTTCGGGCGTTTGGTTGGATAATCCTAGGGTCAACTTCCTTGATTGACTCCAAAATTGGGTCGAAAAGATCTATCACCTCTCCTTTTGCACTTTCATACCAAGATCGATTTTTATCCATCCATTCCTTGGAGTTATTTTCATTGAGCGCCTCAAGAAACTTGAATATATCCTTCCTTGCCATTGATTTAGATTCTAATAAGAGTAATCGATTATGTTTTAATCTACTATTGACAAACCGTTTAAGTCAGTTGTTAGATATTCTGTCATCACATCAAAAAACGGTCGTAGGGCCAAAAATGTAGCTATAGCTTCGTCCAAAAAGTTTGGAGATAACACCTCCTTATCACTAAAGTTTCTAAAGACATACATTGATTTGTACCTCAATAAATCAATCGCAGGATGTTCCTTATCGAAACCTTTGGGTGCTGTCTTTACCTGATCGCCCTGCAGACCACCAAATACCTTTTGAAAACTTGGATCATTCAAAATATCACGCAAAGGCTGATCATCCTGAGCGATTTGGTTTCTAAGCAGCTTTAAATCCTCTGGTGCTGGCCCGTAAAACCCACCTCCAATAACCGTTGCCCCAGGTTTAATATGGAAATAATAGCCTCCTCTTAAATGAGGTTTTACCCTTGAAAAGCTTCCTGCCCACCTTGGATTATAAGGGGACTTATCTTTTGAGAATCGCACGTCCCTATAAACGCGCATTAGACTCTTTTTACCATTTAAAGTAGAAATCTCATCATGTCCTTTTAATGCATTCAAAAGGGCATCAGCAAAATTGTAAGCCTGTTCATGCTCTTCCTGATACCATGGTTTATGCTCTGTAAACCACTCTCGATTATTATTCTCTTCTAACTTTTTTAAAAATTCTAAGGTGGATTTCTTGAGTTGAGTCATTTGTTTTTCTTTTAGTTATTGAATCTTCCAGATATATGGACGTTCAATGATTTTGTATTGGGACAAATTCGGATCATTAAGATACCGATTACCAAAGTCTTTACGATACCAAATAAAAATTGAGGAGCAAATCACCTCCTTTTTCTCATCATTTATTTCAAACTCACTGGCCGAAAAATTTTGCTCAGCAAGCCCTAATTCTGCATCTATTTTAGCCGCACTATAATAGGCAATTGGAGGACAAGAAATACTACCACAATTCAACGCAAAGTGAACTCGATAATCCATTTCATCGACCATCAATTCATGCCGTAAATCATCCGCCAAAAACTGCTTCGGTTTGCCATTTTTCCTCTCGCCATTTCTTCTCAAAATGCCGTGTTCAATATCGTCTAAAGACAAGTCTAATTCACCAATTTTCAAGGCACGATCTGTGAAGAAATCTGTCTTTTCGAAAACTGATTTTGAAAGGCTATTTTTTACAATTTGATAGTTCGTAAAACCATTATAAACGTTGATCCAAAAAGCCAGTTTTTGCGCATCATTTTTAAGTGAATCTAGCGCAAAAAATTCTAAGGTGCGCAATGATTTTTCGAGCAGTTCGATGGCATAACTTTCACTTGCCAAGTAGTCATTTAAAATCACTTTCGACGACCTAGAAAATGCTGCATGGTCGAAACTCATCTGTGTGCTGTGTATAGATTTGGTGGCAAAACATTAGAGAGTTCTATCAATTCTGCCTCACTCAATTGGGGAACTTCTGATACACTTAAAACTTCCTTGAGCTGGTCTAATTTGCTGACCCCAGCAACAACAGTAGCCACCTCTTTCCGAGACAAAACCCACTGAATGGCCACTTGCGACATAACTCTATTCTCAATTGAGAATGAATTTATCTTATCTATCATTAAATCAATATCTTCTGATTTATAATTTAAATAAGAACTTAAATCTTTATTGGCCAAAATACCCTTTGCCAATGCTCCCCTAACCATAACTCCGATCTTGTTTTTAGCCAACGTCCCTAAGGCCATCTCCTCTGCTCTTCTATCTAGTAAACTATACTGCATCATGTTAGTGACGAGACCAAGTTCGGAGGACACATGCCGGATAACATTGGGACGTATAGAGGAAATTCCGTAGTTCAAAATCTTCCCCTGCCCTTTCAAAATTTCGAAAGCCTCGAAAGTCTCTTCCCAGTTATCTTCAATCATACCACCATGTAATTGGTAGATATCTATATAATCTGTATCGAGTCTCTTCAGGCTTTTTTCTACTGCCTGAAGTATGTATTTCTTAGATGGATCCCACTCCCAATTTCGCTCTTCTTGATTAGGAACATTACCCACTTTTGTAGCCAACAAAACATCCTTTCGGAAAGGTTTAATGGCGCGTCCAATTGTCTCTTCATTGAAGCCGTTTTTGTAGATGTCTGCGGTGTCAAAATAATTGACTCCATGATCAAAGGCATACCTGATGATCTTGGCATTTTCAAGGTGATCATAACCTAAAGACATCCCACCAAAACTAATCTCTGAAACCTCAAGATCAAGCTTAGGAATTAGACGATATTTCATAGCTTATTGACGCTTTAAAACATCCTCAATATTACCGTTCTCTGTCATCATAATGGCTAGGCCTCTTGTGGATGGAAATTGGGCGCAAATAATGATTGCGACAGATATAATTGGTACAGATAAGATCATCCCCATTATCCCCCAAATGGCAGCCCAAAACGAAAGTGCCATAATCACAACAAGCGGACTAAGGTTAAGCGTACGCCCCATTAGTTTTGGCTCTACATAGTTACCCACAAAGATCTGAACAACCTCTACAGATAGGAATACATATAAAAATGGCGGAAAGGCCGCAAATTGGAAAATGGCGAAGATGGCTGGCAACAAACTGGAAACCAGAGACCCGATGTAAGGAATATAATTAAGGATAAATATGAGAAATGCCCACAGCACCGGAAAATCGACACCCCAGGCTAGCAAAATCAGGTAACTAGTGATTCCGGTGATTAGACTCACCTCGGTCTTTACAGTAAAGTATTTATTGACAGCCGTACTAATCTGACCGAATATCTCCATGATGTTTTCCTTGTTCCCCTCCTTTTTAAAGAGCTTATCAAGTTTCTTACTGAAGTAATTCTCCTCGATTAGGAAGAAAATCACATAGACGATCACTAAGGCAAAATTCCCCAATAGCACACTGACAGAGTTGAATACACCAGAAAGAATAGATTGATAGTCGATCTTTTCGATAGTCTCCTGAACATCAAATTCAGGAATGTAGTTGCTATTAGCCTCCGTAAAATCTTTTAGTTGATCGATAAATATTTGCAAGTTCCCATCATAACTCTCCGCGTTTTCGGAGATCAACTTCACATTGACCGAAACGATCTGATAAACCCCATAAAGCAATGACAGTGTCACAACAAAGGCCATTACACGCTGTATAATTATCGGTAGCGATTTCCCTTTGACTGTGATTTTGGAAATAATCTTACGAACGCTTCTTATTAAGTACCAGACGATTAAAGCCAAGACAATCGGCTCCAAGAAGGCCCGAAAGTATATCAACGAAAAAAAAATGCCCGAGATGATTATTATCCAATAGGCGACGTTGCGAAGGTTATCTTTTGTAAGATCTGTTTTCATAAGCGAGAGTACTCCTTAAAATAACGAATCCGCTTTGAAATTAGCCCTATAAAAAGGCCAAATATTTTCTAATACTGTTTGATTAAGAAAAAGCTATTTTACTATATTTGCACTCGCTTTGAAAAAGCCGCTGGTCTGCTAGCTCTCCCGAAGTCTCGGGATGGATAGTGCAACTGGCAAAAGCACGCTGGTCTGCTAGCTCTCCCGAAGTTTCGGGATGGATAGCGCAACCGGCAAAAGCACGCTGGTCTGCTAGCTCAACTGGATAGAGCAACTGCCTTCTAAGCAGTAGGTTTCAGGTTCGAGTCCTGAGCGGATCACACCAGCAACCTCCCGATTAATCGGGAGGTTTTTTTATGCCTTTTTGAGTATCAAAGTCTCTACGCCCCTCTTTTCTTACTCTTTGTTAAACAATTAACATTCTTTAACGGCCAATTTCTGTAAGGTATTGACAAACGGTGTTTATAAAGTAAGCGGCATGATTATATTTGCTCGTTGATCGCATAAGCGTTGTTATGACTTGGTTTAAAAGTATAGGTACAGTAGAGTGGGTGTTTATAGGCTTATTTATCATTGCCTACCTAATATACATTCTAAGATTGTTGAGAGTAGCAAAACGGATGAATACGACCTTCAGACCGCTGCTTTTCAAAATACTGTTAAGATCTCTCGCTCTGGCACTTTTAATCATAGCCCTTTTAGGCCCTTCTTTTGGCGAAACAACCAAAGAAGTAAAATCGGAAGGAAAAGATATTTACTTGGCGGTTGATTTATCCCAGTCGATGAATGCTTTCGATGTACAGCCGACTAGGTTGGAAAAAGTTAAATATGAGCTTAAGAAGATCATCGAATCCTTCAGTTCTGATCGTATAGGGTTGATTATATTCTCATCAGAGGCATTCGTTCAGTGCCCACTGACTTACGATCAGAGTGCATTGAACCTTTTCGTGAACACCTTAAATACTGGCTTGGTGCCCAATGCAGGAACTGATTTTGGATCGCCACTAGACATCGCCCTAGAAAAACTTGAAAGTGAATCTGGACCTGTTACCCAGCAAAAGGCAAAAATCATTTTGATGATTAGCGATGGTGAAGATTTTGGTGATGATACCGATGAATCTGTCAAAGGTGTAGTAAAATCCGGTATACAGTTGTTCGCTTTGGGTGTCGGCACTGAAGTTGGTTCAAAAATTCGTCAAGGCAACGGTTTTAAAAGAGATAGACAAGGCACAGACGTAGTAACAAAACTAAACTCTAAGTCGTTGAGAAAGCTAGCGGTGGATACAGGCGGCAAATACTTCGAAATCAACGAAAACCAAAATGACGTGAATAGGCTCATTAGAGCGATTAACGAAGTAGAAGGTGAAGTTAGAGATGCCCGTATGATCGATGCATCCGCAAATAAGTTTTATTACTTCCTAATCGGTGCAATCATTTTGATGATTCTAGACGCTATGGTTAGAAGAAAGACATTAAGAATATGAGATATTTACTAGGTATACTGCTTCTTTTTACGAGTGTAACAGACCCTGTTACTAAGATTGCAAAATCTAATAAGCTCAAAAAACAGGCAAGCCAGGCATATAACGAAGGTGATTATGAATCGGCCATTACTGCCTATCAGCTATTGCTTGATTCTCTTGATGTAGATGATAATAAAGCCCGTCTGAACCTAGCAAATGCTGCCTATATTATGTCTTATGGTGGTGAAAATATGGGCTTATTGAGCGGTATTAGCTCAGGAGAAACTATGGTGGAAGATACCGCCGCCCTCAATGCAATCAGTGGAGAACTCAAGTTCTTCGATATCGCTGAATCCAATTATAAAAGAGTGAAAGATAGCGGAGATAAAAGACTCGCTTCATTGGCTCACAATCAACTGGGTGTAATTTCTTATAAAATGGGTGAACAATCACCAGACGAAAAAGAATCATTTACTCAGTCTGCCCTTACGAATTTCAAAAAAGCCCTTTTAAATAACCCTCAAAACGATCAAGCGCGGTACAATTACGAGTTACTCAAAAAACTGATTCGTCAGCAGGAACAGCAAGAACAAGATCAGAAGGACCAGAATAAAGATCAGGAGAAGAAAGACGACAAGGATCAAAAAGATCAGGAAAAGCAGGATCAAGACAAGCAAGATCAGGAGAAAAAAGACCAAGAGAAGAAAGATCAGGAAAATAAAGATCAGGAGGAACAAGAAAATCAAGAGCAGAAAAAAGACGATAAAGAGGGAGAGGAAAATGAAGAGCAAAAAGAAGGTGAACAAAAAGAAGACCCTCTTGAGAAGCTAAAGGAAAAACTAAAGGAAATGAACATCCCTTTAGAGAAGGCTCAAATGATTTTGGAGGCCATGAAAAACAACGAAACGCAGTACGTTCAGCAAAAGAAAAGAAAGGCTACCCAAAGAAAAGATAACAGTAAGCCTGATTGGTGATTTTCTCCTTTATTATCCAATTTTCCAGAAATTTGAACCATGCCGCATTCGGCAGAAATACCAGCTGTAATTTATAGCCCTTTGGTTTAATGATCTTTTTATAGACTAGGCAATTCGCCTTACCATTCATTAAAAACATACGAGCCAGTTTAGCGTTATATCATCCTAATGATTAACTTTGCTAACAGTCGTTAGGTAAACTATATTTTTGATGAACGAAGTCTATATTATATCAGCAACCAGAACGCCGATCGGTAGTTTTGGAGGAAAATTAGCAGGTTTCTCTGCTACTCAATTAGGTTCTTTCGCCATTAAAGGCGCTATGGAAAGAGCCAATATCCAACCAGACCAAGTACAAGAAGTACTCATGGGTAATGTTGTTTCTGCAGGTTTGGGACAAGCTCCTGCAAGACAAGCCGCTCTGGGCGCAGGTATTGGTAGCAATGTGCCATGTACTACCATTAATAAAGTTTGTGCTTCTGGTATGAAGTCAATTATGCTAGCTGCGCAATCAATTATGGTGGGCGCTCAAGATGTAATTGTTGCTGGTGGTATGGAAAGCATGAGCAATATCCCCTACTATATCCCGAAAGCTCGTTATGGCTACAAATATGGTAATGGAGAATTAGTAGACGGGTTGGTAAAAGATGGCCTTTGGGAAGTATATAATGAATTTCCGATGGGTAATTGTGCCGATAACACGGCCAAAGAGAAGAATATTTCAAGAGAGGCTCAAGATGAATATGCTATCGGTTCATACAAGAAAGCCGCAGCAGCAACTGAAGCTGGACTTTTCAAAAGCGAGATTGTACCTGTAGCGATTCCTCAACGTAAAGGCGATCCTATTATGATGACAGAGGATGAAGAATTCAAAAACGTTTTCTTCGACAAAATACCAAACCTTAGACCAGTATTTAGCAAGGACGGTACGGTTACCGCTGCCAATGCATCTACCATTAATGATGGTGCTTCTGCCATGGTTCTCATGAGCAAGAAGAAAGCAGATGAGCTTGGCTTAAAACCAATTGCAAAAATCAGAGGTTTTGCAGATGCAGCTCAAGATCCACTTTGGTTTACTACTGCCCCAGCTTTGGCTATTCCAAAAGCTATGGAAATGGCCAATGTGGCAAAAGGCGATGTCGATTATTATGAGATCAATGAGGCCTTTTCGGTAGTGGCTATCGCCAATAACCAAGAGCTAGGCATAGATCCTGAGAAAGTTAATGTAAATGGTGGAGCCGTCGCTTTAGGTCATCCGCTAGGTGCATCGGGTAACAGAATTGTGACTACGCTTTGCCATGTGCTTGAACAAAAAGAAGGAAGCATTGGAGTAGCTGGAATTTGTAATGGTGGTGGCGGTGCTTCGGCCATTGTCATTGAGAAAATGTAAGAACATTATAATATTATTGGAAGCCTTACGTAATTTTACGTAAGGCTTTTTTTATGCGCACACCATTCATCACACTAATTTTACTCGCTACACTTGTTGTTTGTCAAGCGCAACAAGTCACGACCTACTACCCACCGGAATACAAAAACAAAAAAGAGACCTACAATATTGTAGATGGAGACTCCACAAAAATAGAAGGTACTTATACAAAGTTTTTTGAATCTGGATCAGTATCGCTTACGGGAGAATTCAAGGGCGGAAAACCGAGTGGAGTTTTCAAAGAATACTACGAAAACGGTAAACCGCTATCTGAAACCACCTACAAAGACGGCTTAAAAACGGGCAAATTTCAAATCTTGTCTAGGAATGGGTTTCCTATCCAAAAAGGGCAGTATCTAGCTGGCGAACTAGACGACAAAATAGAGTCTTACTACGAAGATGGAACCTTAAAAACCATTACCACTTTCGATAATGGTACGCCAAATGGTCTAGCAAAAGAATTCTACCCTAGTGGTAAACTCAAGCAGGAGTTCACCTATGTAAATGGGAAGCAACAAGGTGCGGCCAAACACTACTATGAAAATGGCCAAGTGTCATCTGTTTACACGTTCCAAGATGGCCGTATTGACGGCCCTTACAAAACCTTCTTTTCCAACGGTAAAAAGGAATGGCGGTATACTTATGTATCAGGCTTTAAAAACGGTTCTTATGAACATTACAACTCTTTAGGTCAACTGATCGATGAAGGCACCTATGTCGATGGGATACATGATAGCACCAGAAACACCTACTATGACAACGGCGTTTTGAAGGAAGCATTCACATATCAAAAAGGGGCGAAAATTGGTGAAAACATGGTTTACTACCCAAGTGGAAAACTAATGTGGTTAGAAAATTATACCCGTGTAACGAAAGACGCTATTATTACCGAATACTATGAAAGCGGGCAAAAAAAGACGGAACAATTCTTCGTAAATGGCTATAAGGTAAAGCATTGGAAAACCTACCATGAAAATGGCCAGTTAAAAACCGATACACCATACGACGAGAACACGATCAACGGGAATATTAAAGTATTCAATGATCAGGGCATTCTTGAACGCACAATCCCTTACCAGTATGGCCGAAACACTGGTACAGAAGTAGGCTACTTTCCTAGTGGAAAAAAGCGTACCGAAACCAAATATCTCAATGGACAAAAGTCTGGGAGATACTATGAATACGATCAGGCTGGAAAGGTAAAAGTAATGGGAAACCATCTTTATAATGTTCGCCAAGGCACGTGGAAATATTATGATGCCGAAGAGAAGGTTATCAAGGTTGAAACGTATTCTAGAGGCAACCTAGTGAGCAGTTCAGAAAATTAGAATCCTTCCCTCCTAATTTCTTTTTTTAACTATTTTTGCCTGATGACTGAAGGCATAAAGGAAACGCATTTTAAATTCCCCAATCAGACGAATTTTTACCGAGGAAAGGTAAGAGACATTTACTTTTTCGAAGATTTATTGGTGATGGTCGCATCTGACCGCATTTCAGCTTTTGATGTGATTTTGCCTGTTGCTATTCCGTTCAAAGGACAAGTGCTAAACCAGATCGCCTCCAAGTTTTTAAGAGCTACACAAGACATTGTTCCTAACTGGATTACGGCGAGTCCTGACCCAAATGTAAGCGTTGGCTTGAATTGTGAGCCTTATGCCGTAGAAATGGTCATTAGAGGATACTTGGCTGGGCACGCTTGGCGTGAATACCGTGCTGGGAAACGAACACTTTGTGGTGTGGCGTTACCTGATGGACTAAAAGAAAATGACAGACTTCCTGAACCGATTATCACCCCTACTACCAAGGCCAAGGAAGGGCATGACGAAGATATTTCCAGAGAAGAAATTTTAGCTCAGGGAATTGTGGCGGAAGAAGAATACATCCAGCTAGAAACTTATACCAGAAACCTATTTCAAAGGGGTACGGAAATGGCCGCAAAGCAGGGGCTTATTTTGGTAGATACTAAGTATGAGTTCGGTAAGATGGGTGATGAAATTATTCTGATTGATGAAATTCATACGCCTGACTCGTCTAGATACTTCTACCAAGAGGGCTATCACGAAAGACAGGCCAATGGTGAGACCCAAAAACAACTTTCAAAGGAGTTTGTGAGACAATGGCTGATAGAAAATGGATTTCAAGGCAAAGACGGTCAACAAATACCAGAAATGACGTCCGAAGTTGTAAATTCGATCTCAGAGCGATACATTGAACTGTTCGAACAAGTGACGGGTGAATCTTTCCAAAAAGACGGGAACCAAAACATCCAGAATAGGATTGAAACGAATATTAATAATTACCTTATCAATAGATAAATAGACGACATGAAGTTTAGCATAGACAAACAAGATTTATATACCGTATTTAAACTTGAGGAAGAGAAATTGGACTCTCCATTATCTCCAGACCTGAAGTCAGAATTAGTCTCATTACAAGCACAAGGCACGCAGAACCTTATTCTAAATTTGTCTGCTACTAAGTACGCTGACTCGTCAGGATTAAGCGCCCTACTTACTGGAAACAGAGCTTACACTGAAAACGGTGGCGCTTTTATCCTCTCAGAAATCACTCCTTTTGTTGATAAACTGCTCACTATTTCTCAGCTAAACAACGTATTGACGATTTTAGCCACTGACGAAGCTGCTAAAGATCTTATCTTGGCAAACAGCCCTGAAGAGGAAGGCGAATAGTCTCCATTTTGGGTATCAGGATAAAAATATTAGGATCCAACTCCGCAGCACCTGCACACCGCAGGCATCACACCTCTCAACTACTCAATATTGAGGGTAAATATTATTTGATGGACTGCGGAGAGGGTACTCAATTACAACTTAAGCGCTTCCATATCAAAGCGCAGCGCATCAATCACATCTTCATTTCTCATTTGCACGGCGATCATTATTTAGGCCTTATGGGGCTTTTATCGACCATGCACTTGATGGGACGCTCCAAAAAACTTGACCTCTACGGCCCAAGGGGTCTTTCAGAAATTATCACCATGCAATTGAAATACTCTGAAACGGTATTCAACTATCCGATCAATTTTGTAGAGGTAGATACTAGCGTTTCCAAAGTCGTTCATGAGGATGACTTCGTGGAAGTAATTTCTATCCCTTTAAACCACAGAATTCCGTGTAGCGGCTACCTTTTCAGGGAAAAGAAGAAGAACCGAAGACTCATTAAAGACCTTCTCCCACCAAACTTGTCTATAAGAAATATTACCAAACTGAAGCACGGGGAAGATATCTTGAACGAAGACGGTGAAGTGGTGATCAAAAATGAAGAGATAACGATGCCTCCTAAAAAGTCGTTCTCTTACGCTTTCTGCTCCGATACAAAATACGATGAATCAATCGTGCCGATAATTAAGGGAGCGGATATGTTATACCATGAGTCTACTTTCTTGGAGGAGCATGCCGATAGAGCAGCCAGAACTTTCCATAGCACAGCAAAAGAAGCCGCTACAATTGCAAAAAAAGCAGAGGTAGGTAAATTACTCCTTGGCCATTTTTCTATCCGCTATAAAGAGCTTCAACCGCTTGAAGACGAAGCCAAAGCCGTTTTTGAAGAATCACAATTGGCCATAGAAGGTGAAGATTTTGTACTAGACTTATAAATCCATGAGTAAGTCCATTTTAAGCAGTAAAAAGACCAGTCTATTCATTATTCTTAGTGGAATATTCATTACCAACGCCCTTATTGCTGAGCTGATCGGCGGCAAGATTTTCTCTGTGGAAAAAACGCTAGGTTACGAGCCTTTAGACATAAGTTTATTCGGTGATTTTTTACTTCAATTCAATTTAACTGCGGGTGTAGTGCTCTGGCCTGTCGTTTTCATCACCACGGATATTATCAATGAATACTTTGGCAAAAAAGGTGTCCGCAGAATCACTTTTATCACAGTAGGCCTAATATCCTACGCGTTTTTGACCATTTACTTGGCTATGCGTTTAGCCCCTGCCGACTTCTGGTTAGGTGTTTTTGAAAAGGATGCGAACGGCAATCCATTTGATATCAATTATGCTTTTGAAATGGTTTTGAGCCAAGGCTTAAACATTATCTTCGCCTCACTAGTGGCATTTGTCATTGGCCAGTTCGTGGATGTTTATGTTTTTCATAAGCTTAGAAAAGTGACTGGTAAGCATAAAATTTGGCTTAGAGCTACTGGCTCCACCCTAGTTTCTCAATTAATAGACAGTTTCGTTGTATTAGTGGTAGCCTTCTATTTTCTCGGAGGATGGTCGCTGAGTCAAGTCTTAGCCGTGGGTACAACCAACTACATTTACAAATTCCTTATTGCAGTAGCATTAACGCCGCTGCTCTACGTAGCACATTACTTAATCGATAAGTATTTAGGAAAAGAACTAGCGGAAGAGATGATGGCAGAAGCCAGCAATCAGCAATAAATAGTTCGTATAGACTAGGCTCTAAAAAAGTTGTCCAGAACTACAGCCGTCGCTACCCCTACGTTAAGCGACTCGGCTCCTCCTCTGGCAGGAATTAAAATGGGATTAGTAATAAAAGGCAGCAACTCGTCACTTATCCCTTTGGATTCATTACCCATTACCACTACACCATTAGGTGATAATTGCGTTTTATAAATCGACTCTCCACTCAGGAGCGCACCATAAACTGGCATTTTACAGGAAGATAGCAAAGGTTTGATGTCACAGTATTGGACGCTGACCCGAGTAAATGACCCCATTGTGGCATTGATCACTTTAGGATTGAAAACATCGGCAGTTTCCAAACTACAATAGATGTGTTTAATGCCATACCAATCCGCAATTCTGATAATCGTCCCTAAGTTTCCAGGGTCGCGGACGTCGTCTAAAACAAGGCTCAATTCGTTTTCTGAAAGAGATACACCCTCGTCATCAGGCATGTCCACAACAGCTATACCCGCGTTATTTGTCTTAAAGGTTCCTGCTTGTGATAAATCGATCGGCTTACATATGATTACTTCTTTTGCACGACTTTTTTGCTTCTCTGAAAGCGTATTTAAAAACTCTTGGGTACCCAATAAATAGGAAACTTGAAATCCAGATTCAAGCACCTCCGTTACACCTTTTGCACCTTCGACCAAAAACTTTCGCTCTTGAAGCCTATATTTCTTTAATTGCAGAGATTTAAAATACTTAATTAGTCGTTTAGTAAGCATATCCTTATTTCTCTGTGAAGTTAAGCACTCAACTCATTTTATTTATCCTTTTGGCAGGACTATTCGCTTCCTGCGCTGGGGTTAGACATTTAGAGGATGGCGAAAAGTGGCTTTTCAAACAAGAAGTTAAGGGTATAGATAAGGCCAGCGAAAGTGAAGTACTTGACCTCATTACCCTAAAACCAAACGTCCGCTTCCCCATTCTTGGACCTGTTGGCGCCGCACTTTATGAGAAAGGCGAGGATAACTTTGACACCGCTAAACTCAACA
Organism: Roseivirga misakiensis; assembly: GCF_001747105.1. Classification (NCBI taxonomy): domain Bacteria; kingdom Pseudomonadati; phylum Bacteroidota; class Cytophagia; order Cytophagales; family Roseivirgaceae; genus Roseivirga; species Roseivirga misakiensis. The sequence goes on from NZ_MDGQ01000005.1 coordinate 2,213,105, forward strand.
GCAAGAAATCCAAAGCGCTACTAAAAATTGATCATAAAATCGCTAAAAGGGATTCTGCGGGAAAAAGCACTGACAAGCTTCAATTGAAGAGACAACGGGTTACCGATCGGTACGATGCTAAGTTGGAGAATGGTAATTTCCGAATGAAAACTGGCTCCCCACTTTCTGTCTATGATAGTTTAACAGTGGAGGCAATTCGGGAACGCATTAACTCTTACCTCATTAATGTGGAAGGGTTTCGAAGCTCTAGCGTAACGGTTGAGAAAACAGAAAAGAATAGAAAAGTATTTCTCACTTATCTTATTAATGAAGGCCCTAGAAACTTCATCGACAGCTTAATTGTAAGAACTGGTGACGAAAAGATAACTAGCCTTTTACAGCAGAATCAAAGAAGTTCTTTCCTTGATCAAGGAGCATATTATGACAGACGCAATATTGATAAAGAAAGGGGTCGGATTGACGTGCTGTTAAAAAACAATGGGTATTTCGGATTTAATAAGCGCTACATAGAGTTTCAGGTGTTAGAAGACCCGCCAAAAACTGATCTGTGGATGTCGACGATCATCAACAAACCGATAGACAAAGATTTTCATCAGTCTTACAGACTGGACTCCATTTTTGTGAACACCAATGGTAACTCTCCTATTCTAAGCTCAGATGATTACTATGGGATTAAATACAATTTTGGGACTTTTAATTATTCAGCCAAAGCACTCGACGCACGCCTTCGATTTAAGCCAGGTGATCTTTACAATCAAAGAAACATCGAAAATACGCAGCGCCAACTGCTAAATATGGATCTTTTTCGTTTCGTGAACATCAATATCGACACGATGCGTGTCCCTGGGAAGCTCGTGACCAACCTTTTCACCGCTCCTCTTCAAAAGTATCAGTTGACCCAAGAAGCTGGCGTAAACGTGACAGAAGGACCCCCTGGGCCTTTTTATAACCTCACTTTCAAGAACAGGAATATCTTTAAAGGATCCGAAATTTTTACACTCACGGGCTTTGTGGGAATTGATGGTGTAAGTACTGCATCTGACCAAAGAAATACATTCAGGAGTGTCAGGTATGGGGGTAACACTTCCTTAGTCTTCCCTCGATTCTTGACACCTTTTAATTCGCGAAACCTCAATAAATCGACTTTTAATCCAAGAACTAGAGTATCTCTTGGGTACTCCTTCGTGGATAGAGAATCTGAGTACGTGAGAAGAAACTTAAATGGGGTTTTAAGCTATTCTTGGCAAAATCTTGATAACACGAAGAACTTCACATTCAACCTAGCCGATGTCAGTTTAATTGATACAGATATTGTAACCGATTCTGAATTCAATAAGTTATTGGAGGGTTTGTTACTTCAAGGGAATACTCTAGCCTTCTCTTTTAATCAATCCTTTGTATCAAGTTCATCATTTAATGCTTCCTATAACTTTGATTATGGAAACTCCGAACGGCCTTCGACCTTTATCAGATTCTTTGTAGAAACTGGCGGTACTATCTATGACCTCGTCGGACGAGGACTCCTGGAAAACAATGAGCTCGAGAACTATCAGTTCTATAAAGTACAATTCGACTATCGACGACATATACCATTAGAGGGTAAAAAAGCTGTTGCACTGAGACTAAATACGGGTATAGCGGACCCTTACAGCGGCAACAACGCCCTACCGTATGAAAAGTATTTCTTTACTGGAGGTAGCAGTAGTAATAGAGCTTGGAACCCTCGTCGATTGGGACCAGGCACTTCTTTTCCCTATTTGTTAGATGATACTGGCGAAAACGTATTAGAAAACGGTGAGCTAGTTCCTAACAGAACAGGCGCAGACAGCTACCTATTTGAACAACCGGGTGAAGTATTGTTAGAACTCAATGCCGAATACAGGGCCAAAATATCTGGGCTTTTTGACTGGGCTTTCTTCATTGATGCTGGTAATATTTGGAGACTTAGGGAAAATGAGACACCTGCCGCAGGCGAAGTCGTCAGGGTATCTCCTGGTGCAAAATTCGAACTGGATGACTTTTACAATGAAATTGCCATCGGTGCAGGTATTGGCTTAAGGCTAGACTTAAGCTTCCTCGTTTTCAGGTTGGATGTTGGCCATAAAATTAAAGACCCAAGGTTTCCAAAGGGTGAACGCTGGCAACGCCTTTTCACCAGACCAAACCAAACGATTTACAATATCGGTGTCGGTTACGCTTTTTAGTAGTTGATCAATTCAGAGAGGACTTGTTCAACTTTCTCAGCAGTCGGCATCATTGCCTTCTCCAAGTCTACATTTAATGGTATTGCTGGCAAGTTGGCCGATCCATAAGTCATTACTGGTGCATCTAAAGACTGGAAGCATTGTTGAGAAATTCTTCCGGCCAATGACTCCGCAAATGAATTCATTAAAGGCTCTTCTGTTAATACTAGTGCCTTACCATGGCGCTCAACAGATGCCACTACAGCTTCCCAATCCAATGGATTGAGTGTTCTCAAGTCTAGTATTTCTACTTGACCTTGATATTTCTTACTAGCAGCCTTGGCCCAGTGCACTCCCATTCCATAGGTAACAACCGTACACGACTCACCATTTTCCATCGCCTCGTCACTTGCTTCTTGTGCAACTCTTGCCTTACCAAGCGGAACAATGTATTCGCTATCTGGTTCAAATGTTTTCGCGTCATCGGTGCCTGGTACTTTCGACCAATACAATCCTTTGTGCTCCAACATGACGACAGGGTTAGGATCATGGAAGGCTGCTTTCATTAAACCTTTAATATCGGCTGCGTTAGAAGGGTAAACGACTTTTATACCTCTGATATTCAATAAAGTGGATTCGATACTACCAGAGTGGTAGGGACCTCCCCCTCCGTATGCGCCAATCGGAATACGAATAAGTGATTGGATAGGAAATTGTCCTTTAGACAAATAACAACTTTTAGAAAGTTCTTCAACCAATTGATTGATCCCTGGCCATACATAATCGGCAAATTGAATCTCTACGATCGGCTTGGCACCAATGGCACTCATACCAGCTGTAGATCCAACGATATAGGCCTCTTGAATAGGCGTATTAAAAATTCTACTATCCCCGTATTTCTGAGCTAAAGTAGCCGCTTCACGGAATACACCACCAAGCGTACCACCAACATCTTGCCCATAGAACAACGATTCTGGCACGTTTCTGAGAATATCATCTACCGCATGAAGCGCGGCATCTACCATTACTACTTTTTCTGCTCCTCGAGGTTTTCTCTGCCCTCTTTCTTCAGTAATCGGTGTTGGGGCAAACTCGTGATCTAAAACCGTCGCTGGGTCTGGATCTTCTGCATTTAAAGCTCGAGCATATTCAGATTGAACATATGCTTTGGCTTCGTCTTCTAATTTTATAATGTCGGCTTCTTTATAGCCAGACTTTTTCAGTGCCTTTCTCAAAGTCGGAATAGGATCAGACTTTTGATGATCTTCTAGGTCAAAATCTCCTCGATACCATTCTTTTCTTACACCAGAAGTATGATGACCGAGCAAAGGCGTTTTTGCATGAACCAAGATCGGTTTGCGTTCTTTTCTCACAAAGTCAAAGGCCTTTTTCATACCCTCATACGAGTCCACAAAGTCGGCGCCATCAACACGCATTCGCTCCATTCCTTTGAAACCCGCAGCAAATTCATAAGCATCCATTGCGCGCATCTCTTTTCCTGTAGCTGAAATCCCCCAATCATTATCTTGTATTAGATAAACGATCGGCAACTGATGTAAAACTGCCATCTGCATGGCTTCAGAAACTTCTCCTTCTGTAACAGAACCATCGCCAAGGGAACAAAGCACTACCGATTTATTATTCGAGGATAAGAGTCCCTGAGATTCTAAATAGTGTAGTCCATGTGCCATACCTGTTGCTGGAATAGCCTGCATACCCGTGGCTGAACTTTGATGTGGAATGGTTGGGAAACCTTCTCTTTTCAATGATGGATGACCATAATAAGTTCTGCCGCCAGAAAACGGATCATCTTTTTTACCCATCAGCTGAAGCATCAATTCATGTGGCTCCATACCGATCCCTAGAAGAATGGACTCGTCACGATAGTAAGGAGCCGCATAATCGTAAGCTTGTAACTGAAAAGCACTAGCTAGCTGAATGGCCTCATGTCCGCGTGATGTACTGTGAACATACTTACTACAGACAGCTCTATTTTCATCATACAACACGGCCATGTTATAGGCAGTTTGCATTAAACGATAGGCTTTCTCTAGCATCTTTTTTGAAAGAACGGACTTTTTAGCGCTGGAAACTTTTGTGATTTCTTCTTTGGTCAATTCCATTGATAGGTTTTGATTGAGGTTAAAAATAACCAATTATTCAGATCATTTCCGATAAAAACCTAACGAGCGGTAGGCATTACTTGTAAGTAACTCTATTTCAGGGGCAAGAGTTTATGGTTTCTATTTTTAATTTCGTCAGACAATTTTTCGTTACCGTCATTGTGATATTTTTGCAGTATGACTCAAGTCAATAAAGAACACATTTCAGGTGTTTTTAGAAACATTCAAGACCACATCTGCGCTGGCCTAGAGAAAGCAGATGGTTTAGCTAATTTCGTACAAGATCGATGGGAAAGGCCTGGTGGCGGCGGTGGCCGAACCCGCGTGATTCGACATGGTAATATCATTGAAAAAGGCGGGGTTAATTTTTCCGAGGTTTATGGAAAAACACCAGAGAAAATCTTAGCGTCTTTTGGCTTGACCGAGGGCGACTTTTTTGCCACCGGTGTTTCTATTGTCCTTCACCCTGAAAACCCTTGGGTACCGATTATTCATATGAATATCCGGTATTTCGAAATGTCGACTGGTACTTACTGGTTTGGTGGCGGCATTGATCTTTCACCTCATTATATCGATCGAGATGACGCGGCATTCTTTCATGGTAAACTCAAGGCCGTTTGCGACAAACATGATGCGAACTACTATTCTGAGTTTAAAGATTGGGCCGATAATTACTTTTACATCAAGCATCGCAAAGAAACACGTGGTATTGGAGGTATTTTCTTCGATCATTTGTCTGAAGGCAAGGAGCACTCGAAAGCCGACATCTTCAACTTTGTGAAAGATGTTGGACTCAGCTTTGCTCCGATTTATACGCACTTAATGAGTAAGAATGCCGTAAAACCTTATGGACAAACCGAAAAGGAATGGCAACGTTTGAGACGTGGCCGATATGTAGAATTTAACTTAGTCCACGACCGTGGTACTAAATTTGGCCTAGAAACTGACGGAAGAACTGAGTCTATTTTAATGAGTCTGCCGCCAGAAGCGGGTTGGGAATATGATTTTAACCCTTCAAGCAAATCCAAAGAAGCAGATACTTTAAGGTTGCTCAAAAAGGGCATTGATTGGAATTCATGATTGAACAACTCGAGCAGTGGGACAAATCGCTATTTAAGCTTCTAAATGGAGCTCATAATGACGTTTTCGATTTCCTAATGCCTCTAATCAGTAATAAATGGGTTTGGATTCCACTGTACGCGCTGCTGCTTTATTTACTTTACAAACATAAAAAAGGACACATCGCTATAACGTTGGTGAGCATTACGGCCCTTGTTTTTATCAGTGATCAAGTCGCCTCTGGGATTTTAAAACCTTGGGTTGGAAGGTTAAGACCTTGTTATGATCCTTCCCTTTCGGAAAGTGTTCACCTTTTAAAGGGTTGTGGTGGACAATACGGCTTTGCGTCATCCCATGCGTCAAATTCTTTTGCTGTGGCTTTTTTCTGTTGGATTTTACTCCGCGACCATGTCAAATATAGCTGGCTTTTAATTCCTTGGGCCGGGCTGGTCGCCTATAGTCGAGTTTACCTTGGAGTTCATTTTCCAGGAGATATCATTGTCGGAGCAATCATCGGTATATTAGCCGCTTACCTCGTCATTTGGCTCAAACAAAAGGTTCATCAATTAAAACTATAATCAGGTAATGGGTAAAAAAGACGCCATTGTTTATAAGTATTTTAAACGTGTATTTGATGATTATCAAGTACTCGTCGGAGTAAACCCAATTGATTTCTCAGGAACAGAACTCATTGTGCACCCTGATGGCAAAGTCGAAAAAACTGATATTCAGTTTGATGAAGATATTTATGAAGACTTAAAAGTAGATGAGTTTAAAGAAAGTAGTCCTTTAGAGTTTCAGCTGTATATGAAAAAGGAAATATTCGAGCGCAAGGATTAAACTATCCCCTTTTCGATCGCGAACTTTACCAAACCAGCGGTATTTTTAAAGCCCAGTTTCGAGACAATATTCTTTCGATGTGTGTCAACAGTATGCGTACTAATCGCCAATTCCTCAGCAATTTCATTGGTGGTATACTCAGATGCAATTAGGCGAATCACTTGTACCTCTCTTTTGGTCAATTGAACTTTGGCTACTGCATCTTCCGTTTTCTTTACGCTCTCGAACAGGGAGTCTTGCACATCTTTGCCGTAGTAGCGCTCTCCATTATTCACTTCATTAATCGCTAAAATCAGCTCTTTTTGGCCTGCATTTTTTAGAATACAGCCTTCTACACCCAATTGCATCAGCTGCTTAGTAAACTGAGGGTTATTATGCATCGTCAAGACTAAAATATGGAGATTATCCCCCCTTTCGCGCAGTGCCTTAATTACCTGGATTCCATCCATTTCTGGCATATTGATATCCAGTAAGAGCACGTCAGGACTTACAGATTGCAGCTGCAACAAAGCGTCTTTTCCGTTCTGTGCGCTACCACAAAACTTAATATTATCATTATCGGCCAATATAGAGGAGAGCCCATCGATTACTACCTGATGATCGTCAACTATAAAAACTCTAATCATTTTCAACTGGGATATCTATGGATATAGTTGTTCCGGCTCCTTTGCCCGAATCAACGTGAAAAGTTCCCTCTAATTTAGCAACTCTGGCTTTTAAATTACTCAACCCTATTCCATCTGCATTTTCCAGTCGTTTGGGGTCGAAACCAACACCGTCATCTTCAACAATTAAATTGACACTACCTTCATTTTGGTTGAGTTGAATATTGGTTTCTGTGGCTTGAGAATGCTTTAAGATGTTACTGATCAACTCTTGGACTATTCTATATAACTGCAACTCTTGCTCACCAGAAAGTAGATTATCTTTAATATTCACATAAAGATTTAAGTCCAGCTTACCCGTTTCCGAAATCCTAGTTTTTAAATCTTCTAGCGCTGGTATAAGACCGAACTTAGCCAGAACACCCGACATCATATCGTGCGAAATATTCCTTACCTCACCCGCCGCCAAATCTAAAAGTTCTGATGCGGTTAAAAATTTCTCTTTGTTTGGGTTTTCCTTTTCAATCTTCTCTTCTACGGCACTAAAGTGGAGTTTCACCATAGAAAGTATACCACCTAGTCTATCGTGTAAGTCAATTGCCACCCGTTTACGCTCTGTTTCCTGCCCTTCTAAAACGCCCTGTAAAGAAGCAATCTCTTGCTCTTGTAAAAGCTCATCTATCTTCTGCTTATTGATTTGATCGTTCTTTTCAGCAATAGCCAGAACAGATTTCCTTCGTTGATCGACAATATAGAGCCAAATAGATATTACGATTATGATTGCAACACCGATAATCAAAATAGTATTCTTCTGGCGTTCCTCTCTGAGAGCTTTAATCTCTAGGTTTGCGGTATAATATTGCTCTCTTACTGCTAGTAGTTTGTCTTCAATATTCCGAGAGTATAATCTTTGGGTAATATCATTTGACCTATACATAAAACCTAAGGCAGTCTCATAGTCGGCTCTTCTTTCATTGATGACTGCAAGGCCTCTTAACGACCTGAAAGCTGGAGTAGGAAAACTTAACGAGTCAGCCCACTTAAAGGACTTATTATAGTAAATTTCGGCACTATCTAAATACCGATTTGAAATATCCAAGCTATCATAATAATCCCAAATGAGATAATTCTCACCGATTACAAAATAGCGCTTCGCCAAAACATCATACTTACCGATAGCAGAATACAACTTTGCGGACTCTTGATTAAGTTCAATTGCATTGGACCATCTTTGTTTTTCGGTTTGTACAGATGCCATTCCCGATAAGACAATTCCTAATTTTAAAGTATCTAAATTTTTACGATAAAACTTTTCGGCTTGAGAGTAATACAACATGGCCGAGTCGAACTGACTTTTCCTTTCCATGACCAATCCTAAATTATAAATCGCAGTCATCTTTAAGTGCTCAACACCACCTTTCTCGGCATAAAGAATTGCTTCGTTTATTGCCAAAAGTGCAAAACTATCTCTCTTTGTAGATAAATAAGTTGATGAAATTTCAATTTTCGCACGACTCATGTACTCATAGTCACCAACTTCTTTTGCGCTCATAAAAAGGTCTTCCATCAAAAAAAGGGCAGAATCAAATTTTGATTCCCCCCTTAATTTATCACTTTGTTCAACCTGCCTCATCCATTCCTCATTGTCTTGCCCTAAACAGAAGTTACTGACACACAAGATGGCTAATAGAACGATGCATGGTCTTTTCATATGAGTATTTAGTGTTTACTTGGTCCTCCACCAGTTCCAGAACCTTCATCTCCTCCAGTACTAGAACCGCTTCCACTACCACCACTACTACCACTACCGTTATCTGGATCTGGATCGGTTGGTGGATCAGGATCTGGGTCTGTAAATTTAATCATTTGGCTGTTCAAAACAGCGCCTTTGAAAAGCACATCCTCTGACGTACTAATAGTCTGCATTAACATAACGTTATTGTTTTAGTTGAAAATAAAATGTCTCTGGTCAGTTTTACATCCTCGGAACAAGGATACTTGTGTGTGCTTACCTGTAAAGTAGTTCTAAAAGTCGCAGAAAAAAAATACCCATAAGTAGGTATTTTTATAGTTCGAAAAATATTATTTAAGCCTTTTGAGTTCACAATTTCTTAATACCTTTGTGCCCGGCAAAGGGATGCGACTAGCTCCTGCTGAACTCCCCCAGGCTGGGAACAGAGCAAGGGTAAGCGGTAGAGCAGTGCGACATCCTGATGCCTTTTTTTATTCCCTCCTAAATCGTATAATTACACACACGATTTTTTCCATCCATGTCAGTTTATTTAGCAGAGTTTATCGGCACCGCCATTCTTCTATATTTTGGTAATAGCATTAATGCGGCCACCACCCTAAAATTCTCATATGCCAAAGATTCTGGATGGATCATTACCACCATTGGCTGGGGCTTAGCCGTAACCTTTGGCATTTATGCTGTTGGTGAAATAAGTGGCGCCCACCTCAACCCTGCTGTAACTACCTCGCTCGCGATCGCTGGAGAACTCGAATGGAGTCTTGTTCCAGGCTATATTATCGCTCAGGTATTGGGTGCTATGCTAGGAGCTTCTCTTACATGGGTGCAATACTTACCTCACTGGGGAAAAACTGAAGATCAAGGCGCAAAGCTTGGTGTGTTTTGTACCAGCGGTGCCATAGATCAAAAAGGATCAAACCTTGTCAGCGAAATGCTTGGCACCATGATTCTAATCTTTGGACTTTTGATGATAGGCGCGAATAAGTTTACCGAAGGTTTGAACCCACTTGTTGTCGGAGGACTCATAGCCATCATAGGTATGGCACAAGGTGGTTCAACGGGTTATGCCATTAACCCTGCTAGGGATTTTGGTCCGCGTCTCACACATTTTTTGTTACCCATCAAAGGAAAAGGAGACTCAAACTGGGCCTATAGCTGGGTTCCTGTAGTGGGTCCAATTATTGGTGGAGGAACAGGCGCTGCACTTTATTACATAGCTTTTAAAGATGGTGTTCATATTCTCGGCTGGATTAGCATTGCACTTTGCGCTTTAGCAGTTATTTACGCTATCTACGAAGAGTACAAAAACTGAAGCTTACAACAGTAGCAACTAGAATATTCTCAAATTAACTTTCCAGCGGTGCTCAGTTCTACCGCCATTATTCTATCCAAAAATGTAACAACTTTCTCATTTTGGGAACGATTCCATAGCGAAAATTCCGTTTAAACGGCTGTTTGAGCAGTGGCAGGCTATTTGAATACAATTTACGGACGACACGAATAGCTATGATTACTGACGATTCCCTTCTTCACCGAAGAAAACGACGAACTAATGGAAGTGGTAGAAAAAAGCACTGGACCATCACAGCCTTTTTTATCATTATCACCTCTGTTATGTTGTTGAATGTAGTTCGCATAATAGATAAGGTGCTATTAATCTAGCACCTTATTTCTCGCTTTTTCAATGACATCATATCACGGGTGGTCAGCATTACTTTTTACCACCTAGCATTAACATTTCATTGAGGTTAATTTCAGTCACAAAACGCTTCTCCCCTGCCTTATTTTCATAAGACCTATGGATGAGTTTACCTTCCAAGGCTACTTCTTGTCCCTTAGTTAAATATTCTGCTGCTAGATCGCCCACCTTACCCCATGCTACAATGTTGTGCCATTGGGTATCCTCTATCTTTTCACCTTCACTGTTCCTGTAACTGTCCGTAGTAGCGATGGAAAATGTCGTAATAGTTTTACCCGAATTAAGGGTTCTTGTTTCAGGGTTCTGGCCAAGGCGTCCGATTAACTGTACACGATTTCTTAGATTTTGCATGATTATCAATTTTAAGTTTAGAATTTGAATTGGCGTCTTTCCGATGTCTCGAATTGACAGCAGCAAAGTTGGATGGGGCTCTGCTGTTTATTCGGTTCTTAAACATTTATAGTCGATTAACTTTCATTTGTAAACGTTTGTAATTGGATATATCATTGTTTCTCAGTAATTTATATTCATACCAGAAACTAGGTTAATGGAAGAAAAAAAGTGTTTGGAATGTGGGAAGCCTGTATTTGGCCGACGAGATAAAAAGTTCTGTGACGATCAATGCCGCAATACTTATAACAATAAGCAGAACGCAGACAGCAATAACTATGTGCGAAATGTTCACAATATTCTCCGAAAGAACAGGCGAATTTTGGAGGAGTTGAACCCAAAGGGCAAATCAAAAACTAGTCGCTCTAAGTTGAATGAAAAAGGCTTCGATTTTAATTACCATACAAGCACTTACACCACCAAGGCTGGCGCTACCTACTTTTTTTGCTATGAATATGGCTACCTACCTATAGAAGGCGACTACTTTGCCTTGGTAAAAAAGCAGGAATATGTGAATTAAATGATCGTATTCTAAACCGCTTTACAACCGTTTTTTCAAATGTGGTGTCAAAGAAACAGAACCATAACAATCATGAAGAAACTCGTTTACCTATTGCCAATTCTTTTTGTGGCGTTATCCTGTGAAAATGGAATTACGCCTATTGAAATCGATCACTTCAATGTCCAACAGATCGTTGATAATACCAATAGCGATTATATTCAAACCGAAGATTTTACTTACGACGATCAAAACCGACTTATCTCGGTTAGGAGAAAAGTGACATCGGACATTGATTTTACATCGGATGGTGAGCTAGTCGAGTTCAAGTACGAGGGCGATCGGCTTATAGAAAAGACACACAAGTATTTACCCAGCGACACGGCTTTTCAAAAAACCAATTACACTTATCTCAACGATGGAAGACTTCATCAAGAGCTTCTCTCCTATGCCTATTCTGGTGAAATGAATGTGGAATGGATCAACGAATACACTTATAATGCTGAAGGACAAGTTGTTGGGAAAATATCCTATAACCCGAACTCCATAGATACCCAAACCTCGAATAAATATTTTTGGCAAGGCGATAACGTTCAAAAAATTGAGCATTACTATGGCAAGACTTTGATTCATGAATCTACCTACACTTATGACAATGCGTTTAACTATAAACGAGGAAACCCCTATTTCTATAACTATGAATTTGATATAGCCAATAAAAACAATGTGACTCAAGTTCGTTATAAGGATTACTCTGGGCTTCTAGATTTAGCTTGCAACCCATGTAGCTACTCCTATGAGTATAACGATCGCTTACTACCAATTAAAGTGATGAGCACTTCTGGGTTTTTCCAGTCTCTCTCGATTTCTTACGCTATAATAGACTCTGGTATCAACTGATTTGAAGTCAATTTTTCATTGCTGAAACTAAATGGTTCTTGGTGGTTTTCAATCATTAAAAACGCTAGATTTGTAGCATCCAAACCTAGAAAAATTTAGCAATGAAATTCTTTATCGATACAGCAAATCTGAGTGACATTCAAGAGGCATATGACCTTGGCGTTTTAGATGGTGTGACTACCAACCCATCGCTAATGGCAAAAGAGGGCATTTCTGGTCAAGAAAACGTTATGGCGCATTACAAAGCCATTTGCGATATAGTAGATGATAATGTGAGTGCGGAAGTTATTGCGACTGATTTTGACGGTATGGTAAAAGAAGGTACTGAACTTGCCAAAATCGATGACAAGATTGTGGTAAAAGTGCCTATGATTAAAGATGGCGTAAAAGCCATAAAGCATTTCACGAACCAAGGCATAAGAACTAATTGCACATTAGTGTTTTCTGCAGGGCAGGCCTTATTAGCGGCGAAAGCGGGTGCTTCTTATGTATCTCCTTTCATTGGCCGACTAGACGATATCAGTTATGATGGTTTGCAACTGATCGATCAGATCGTAAACATCTATCAGAACTATGGTTTTACTACTGAAGTACTTGCGGCTTCCATCAGACACACCATGCACTTAATCCAGTGTTCAGAGATTGGTGCCGATGTAGTTACTTGTCCTTTAAATGTGATCACAAGTCTATTAAACCACCCCTTAACTGATTCTGGCCTTGCAAAATTCCTAGCGGATCATGCCAAGTCAAATGGATAAAACCTTTTCGCAAACGACGGGTTATTTGAATAATTCGAAGGATCGCGAAAAGATGTACATCATTAAAGTAAAGGGTAAAGCAAAAATTCCGGACTACATACAGTTACGAGATGAGAATTTTGTACTGATAGCTTATTTCAGAGCAGACCGCCCTTTAAAAAAATTGGAGAAGTATGGACTTGAAGGCAAGGAAGTTGCGTTAGAAGAAGTAATTAATAACTTGCCTTTTGGTAAACTTCAAAAATTAGAGATCTAAGATGCCCTTTTCAGGTGAACCCATTGTTCAGATAACCAACGCTAGTATTTTTCAAGAAGACAAAACAGTGCTCAATGATGTAAACTTGAGTGTTGAAAAAGGTGAATTTGTCTATCTGATCGGGCGTACTGGAAGTGGAAAAAGTTCGCTCTTGAAAACACTCTATTGCGATATACCACTGCATATGGGGAATATCAAGGTAGCAGGATTTGACATCGATAAAATCAAAAGAAAGGAAATCCCTCTTTTAAGAAGAAAGCTTGGTATTGTTTTTCAAGACTTTCAACTTCTACAAGACCGTAGTGTAGCAGAGAATATTTACTTTGTGATGAAAGCCACAGGTTGGAAAGACAAAAGCAAGATGAAAAGCCGTCTCTCTAATGTGCTCATGCGAGTTGGCCTAGGAGCGGTTGCCACTAAAATGCCTCATCAACTGTCTGGTGGTGAACAACAACGTGTCGTTATTGCACGGGCTTTGGTCAATGAACCATCAATTTTAATTGCAGATGAGCCAACAGGAAACCTAGACCCAGAAGTTTCAGATGGCATTTTCAAAACATTTGAAGAAATTAATAAAAGTGGGACTGCCGTTCTGATGGCCACCCATGACTTCAAGATTATTGAAAACTATCCTAAAAGAACCCTAAGGTGCGAAAAAGGGAGCGTTTTTGATTCCGCAGCTACGCCAGCTTAGATTACATAGAAAGTCCTACTTCTTTTCTCATTTCCTCGGGAAGTCTATCACTTTCGAGAATATCTAATTCACTATTGATCAGGTGTATTTTCTGCCTTAAGATATGAATCAACCTATCTAGAACTTCCTCCGATTGTTGGCTTTCCAAGAACACATTTTTTAGATCGGAATAGAGCACGTCTAAATTCTTAATTTCAGCTTCTAGGTAGTCAAACTGTGCATCTTCTTCCACCCCTTCGAGTTTTGAGATTTTGTTGGAAATAATGGATGAGTAAAACGTTTCTAGTTCTTCGAACTTTTCTAGGTTCGCTGTCTCTAATAAAGCTTGTTGTTCGTCAATATTTGGTGATACCTGGTCTTGGTTTGGCCTATCGATCAATAAAAAGGTTACTGCACCTACCAATAAAAAGACGGCTGCTTTCCAGTACCAAAGCTGATTGGTTGTCTTAGGTTCTAAATCTCGCTCAATCGCATTCCAGACATTATCGGATGGTGACTTATCGTCAAACTCCGCTCTGTTATTACGGATGAAATTTTCCAAATTATCTTTACCCTGCATATTTTAAATCCTCCTTTAAAATCTCTCTCAATTTTTTCTTAGATCGGTTAAACTGTGACTTAGATGTTGACTCGGTTACTCCAAGTATTTCTCCTATCTCCTTGTGATCATACCCCTCCAACAAATAGAGTGTTAATACTAAACGATACCCATCTGGAAGTCTTGAGATCCCCTCATTAACAACGGAAACTTCATATGATAAATCTTGACCATCTTGGTTTTCGATCTCCAGATCATACGCTCCAATATCCTCTACAGACTCTAAGTCTAACCTTCTTTTTTTAACCAAGTTGATCGCATTATTTACCACGATCCGCTTTAACCAACTACCAAAAGAGGCTGTACCCTTATAGTTTTTTAAGTTCTTAAAAGCACTCAAAAAAGACTCTTGAAGCACATCTTCAGCATCCATATCGCTATTGGTAATTCTCAAACAAGTATTGTACATAGCTTTAGAATAGAGTTTATACAACTCATACTGCGCCATGCGCTCTCCCGCGAGGCACCGATCAATTATCGCTTGATGAATATTTTGGTATCCGGTTTCCAATGGCTAAAATCATTCTAAAGACAGCATTCGATCTTTAGGGTTGCATCAAGAAAGTTAAGCATAAAAAAAGCTCCAACAAGTGGAGCTTTTATGCTTTTATTTTAGTGACAAGGCAACTTATCCTTTGTTCAATCCTTCTAAGCTATTCTTAGCAGCCTCAAATTCTGGGCTAAGCGTGAGTGCTTTATTAAACTGCACTTTAGCCTCCTCATTATTACCCTGCTCTACGGCCATCAATCCACGTAGGTTTGCAATGGCCGCTGCAAAAGGGATTTGCTGTACTGAGCCATCGCTTTTGTTTAGAGAGATTTTATCTTCCGCTTTAATTTTTGATTCAATCGTGGCCAAATTAGTTTCTGACTCCGTAAATCTTTTTAAAGCGTATTGTAAGTAAGCAATTTGATACTGAACATTTACATTTTCAGTTCTTAGCCAAAGCTTTTCATAATACTCGACAGCCTTATCATATAGTCTTAAATTTTCATAGCTCAAGGCCACGATCTCTAAGGCTATTTCATTATTTGGATATCGCTCTAGCATGTCTAACGAAACTAAAGCACTTGAAGTGTATTGCTGACTGTTGTAGTACAACTCAGAAAGCGTTCTCATAGCGGAAGAGTCATTTGGATTGAGTACCAAAATCTCGTACAACGCGTGCTTAGTTAAAAACGCATCATTATACTTCTGAGACCTTTCAAATAACGCTAAAGCTTTTGCATATTCATTTGACAAGTAAGTACTGTCTTGTGCCAATGCGCTGACACTTGTTAACATTAGCCCTAGAGCCAACACAAAAAACTTAATCTTCTTCATTTTATGTTTCGTAAATAATTTATCTCAGTGGTTTAACAACATTCAGGCCATGTTCCCTACCTAGTTCGAGCATATATTCATGCGCTTGATCAAATTCGTTTCTGATTTTTCCTTCCAAAACCGCCTCTTTCAACGCCTCTTTAATATCCCCAATCGTTTTTCCTGGTTTAAGGCCAAAGGTAGACATAATCATCTGCCCAGTAATAACTGGCTGAAAGTTACGAACTTTATCCTTTTCTTCTACAGCCACCATTCGGCTTTCCACCTTATCAAAGTTTTGAAGGTACCTTTTAACCTTATTATTATTCTTGGAAGTGATATCAGCTCTACAGAGCATCATCAAATCATCAATATCGTCCCCAGCTTCAAAGAGTAATCGACGGACAGCAGAATCTGTAATCTCATCTTTTACCAAAGCAATAGGTCTTAAATGGAGTTTTACTAATTTTTGCACGTAACGCATAGACTCACCCATAGGAAGTTTCAGCCTACGGAAAATACCTGGTGTCATGCGCGCACCTTTGTCTTCGTGACCGTGAAATGTCCACCCCACCTTCTTATTGAAGCGTTTTGTAGCTGGCTTGGCAATATCGTGCATTATGGCAGCCCAACGTAACCAAAGGCTGTCTGTGTTTTGGCTTATATTATCTAGGACTTGAAGCGTATGATAAAAATTATCCTTATGCGATTTATCTTCAATACTATCGACTCCCTGTAGTGCCACAAGTTCTGGAAAAACCTCTTTTAATAAGCCACAGTAAAAAAGCAGTTTAAAACCATATGAAGGTTCATCGGACAGAATGATCTTATTCAATTCTACAATAATTCGCTCTTGAGAAATGATCTTAATCCGATCTTTCATATCGATAATCCCCTGAAAGGTGTCGGCATCAATATCGAATTTTAGCTGTGAAGCAAATCGAATAGCGCGCATCATTCTTAAAGGGTCATCGGAGAAAGTCGTCTTTGGGTCCAGCGGTGTTTTAATCAGCTTTTCCTTTAAATCCTCTACACCACCAAATGGATCGACTAACTCCCCGTAAGAATCCTTATTCAGGCTTATGGCCATGGCATTAATGGCGAAATCTCTCCTATTCTGATCGTCTTCTAAGGTGCCGTTTTCAACGATCGGTTTTCGCGAGTCTCTTTGATAAGATTCTTTACGCGCCCCGACAAATTCTAACTCCAGATCATCGGTTTTGATCATAGCTGTACCGAAGTTCTTAAACACGGAAAGCGGATACTGACCTCCTAAAGATTTTTTGACCGCTTTTGCCAGCTCTATGCCACTACCGACACAAACAAAATCGATATCCTTAGAGGGGCGTTTCAGCAGAATATCTCTAACATAACCGCCGACTACATATGTCTCTAAGCCCTCATTATGAGCGACTTCACTTATCGTTTTAAAAACGGGGTCTTTGAGCTTATGGGCAAGATTCATTCGGGGTAATTCTTAAAAGCACGCAAAGTTAGTGGTTTAAACTAGGTAGTTCAAAACGATTCTGAGTACATCTCTGGAAAGATTGTATTTTCGACTCAAAGATTCAATTGAAATTCTTACCTTTGTATCCCATAAGTTAATTTCTCTTATCACACTTATGGCTTCTGCGAAATACATTTTTGTTACTGGTGGTGTTACTTCTTCTTTAGGTAAAGGAATAGTAGCGGCTTCTCTTGGCAACTTATTAATGGCTCGAGGTTATCGGGTTACTATTCAAAAGTTTGATCCATATATTAACATTGATCCTGGGACTCTGAATCCTTATGAACATGGCGAATGCTATGTAACCGATGACGGGGCAGAAACCGACCTAGACTTGGGCCATTATGAGCGTTTTCTAAACATTAAAACGTCTCAAGCTAATAATGTTACTACTGGTCGTATATACCATAATGTAATTACTAAGGAGCGCCGTGGTGACTATTTGGGAAAAACAGTACAAGTAATCCCACATATTACCGATGAGATTAAAAATAACTTTTTCCGGTTAGGTGAAACTGGAGATTATGATATTGTCATCACCGAGATTGGCGGTTGCGTCGGCGATATAGAATCACTCCCATTTATAGAAGCAGTAAGGCAAGCTAGATGGGATGTTGGAGAAAACAATTGTTTGGTAGTTCACTTGACGCTGATTCCTTATTTAAAGGCCGCAAAAGAATTAAAAACTAAACCCACTCAGCATTCAGTCAAGCAACTATTAGAAGCCGGTATCCAACCTGACTTATTAGTTTGCCGATCGGAAAAACCGTTACCAAATGATATCAGAAAGAAATTAGCGCTTTTCTGCAATGTTCAGTTGAACTCTGTAATAGAAGCGCTTGATGCCGATACTATTTACGATGTGCCGCTTTTGATGAGGAAGGAAAAGTTAGACGAGCGTGTTTTGACTAAACTCAAGCTTTCCGCAAAAGAGCAACCACAAATAGACGACTGGAGAAAGTTCTTAGGCAAGCTCAAAAACCCGACTAATGAAGTCAACATTGGTCTGGTTGGTAAATATGTCGAGCTTCCGGATGCTTATAAATCTATTGCCGAAGCGTTTATCCATGCAGGAGCGCATTTAGAATGCAAAGTGAACGTTCACTGGATTTCTTCGGAGACTATCACCAAAAAATCCGTTCATAGAACCCTAAGAGATTTAGATGGTATTCTCGTTGCTCCTGGTTTTGGAGAGCGAGGTATTGAGGGTAAGATCGAAGCAATCAGATATGTCAGAGAAGAAAATATACCTTTCTTTGGTATCTGTTTAGGAATGCAATGTGCTGTGGTTGAGTTTGCTAGAAATGTATTGGGCCTTGAAGGCGCAGCTTCTACCGAACTTTATCCAGAAACAGAGCACCCTGTAATTGGACTCATGGAGGATCAAAAAAATATAGAAGATTACGGCGGTACCATGCGTCTTGGCGCTTACGATTGTAAAGTCAAGAAGCCTTCGAAGGTGTTCAATGCCTATGGGTCTACTAAAGTGGATGAAAGACACAGGCATAGATATGAGTTCAATAATAAATACCTTGCCGACTTTGAAGCAGCAGGTATGTCAGCAGTTGGTAGAAACCCTGAGTCAGATTTAGTAGAAATCATGGAGATTCCAGCTCACCCGTACTTTGTAGGCACCCAATTCCACCCAGAATTAAAGAGTACGGTAATGAACCCTCACCCCCTATTTGTAAGCTTTATTGGTGCAGTAGTCAAAAACAAAAAGAATTAATTTTTAGAGAAGATGGATAAGAATTCGGTCATTGGCCTAGTCTTAATTGCGGTTATTTTAATAGTGTACTCTATCGTTTTTCAGAATCCTGAAGAACCAGAAGTTATTGATTTAGAAAGCCCTACTGTTGAGCAAGTAGATCCGGCAAATGTGCCGCAAGAATTACAAGCTACAGAAGGACAACCAACTTTAGACACGACTGCACTGGCAAGTCAGTTTGGTATCTACGCTAGCGCCATGAGCGGAGCAGAGAAAACATTTGAAATCACTACGGACAAGGCAAAATACACCTTCACAAATAAAGGTGGGCGTATCCAGAAAGTAGTATTGAATGAAGACTCCTATGTCACTTTTGATGGCAAACCGTTGGTTCTTTTTGACGAGAATACGAGTCAACAAGCCATTAATCTTCCAACAACGAATGGCAACATTAATCTAAGCGACCTATACTTTACAACAAGTAATTCTAGTAGAACAATCCTTGGCCAAGATAGTGTAACGGTAAAGTTTGTAGCCGATTTGGGTAATGGCAACGCGCTAGAACAAACCTATATCATCAAGTCAGATAAATATGATGTTGACTATCAGGTGAAAGCAAATGGCCTTAGAAACAGCATCATTGGCAATGAAATGACTATAGCCTGGTCTATGGCCATGCAGCGCTATGAGAAAAATCTCGATGATTCGAGAAATAAAACTACTGTTAGATATTACACCCTCGCCGAAGATTCTGATAACTTATCGGCTACCACTCAAGACCCTCAGACGGAAGTAATCGCTGAAGGTGTTAAATGGTTAAGCTTTTCTCAAAAGTTCTTTAACTCGGGAATCATTTCTGAAAAAGGATTTACACAAGCTACTATCGGCACTACCCCTGGTCTAGATTCTACAGTTGTCAAGTCTGGTTTAATGGAGTTGAGTACACCGATAAGCGAGGTTATGATTGGGGCCAATTTCACTTATTATTATGGCCCAAATAGCTACAAAGGACTTAAAAAGGTAACTGAGGGTTATGAAGACAATGTTTACATGGGTTACAAACTTGTAAGCTGGGTAAACAAATACATCATTGTTGAACTCTTCGGCTTTCTAGAAAAGTACATCGGAAACTACGGCGTCATTATTATGATCATTGTATTGATCGTAAAACTGGCCCTATTCCCACTTTCAAGAAAGTCCTACTTGTCCATGGCAAAAATGAAGGCACTCAAGCCTGAATTAGATGCCCTCAAGGAAAAAGTTGGTGGTGACCAACAAAAGATGCAGCAAGAGCAAATGCAGCTTTACCGCCAAGTGGGTGTAAATCCGATAAGCGGATGTATTCCGCTGGTTTTGCAAATGCCGATTCTGTTCGCGATGTTCTTCTTTTTCCCTAACTCGATTGAATTAAGACAAGAATCCTTCCTATGGGCAAATGACCTTTCGACTTATGATGTACTGATCAACCTGCCTTTTACTATTCCTTTTTATGGCGCTCATGTTAGTGGATTTACACTATTAATGACCCTATCAACATTACTTTACACATGGTCTAACAACCAAGTAAGTTCTGTTCAAGGACCGATGAAAAGTATTGGGTACTTTATGCCGATCATTTTCATGTTTGTACTGAATAGCTATTCTTCGGGTTTAAGTTTCTACTACTTCGTCTCAAACATCATCACATTCAGTCAACAGACCTTGATCAGAAGATTTGTAGATGAAGATAAAATCAGAGCAACCCTGCAAGAGAACAAGAAAAAGAATGCGAACAAGAAAAAGTCAAAGTTCGCACTAAGGCTGGAAGAAGCCATGAAGGCCAGTCAAGAAGCTCAAAAACAAAAACAGCTTCAGAACAAAAAGAAAAAGTAACTTAAAAAAGGGAGGTTAATAGCCTCCTTTTTTTATGCCTTTCATTTTAAGTTGGCACAAAGTCTACACTCAGAACTTTCATCTAATCTGCTATCTTTGTATACTATTTGTTAACCTTAAACATTCTGCCTCACGATGAAATTCACCTTCTATGGTCATGCTTCATTTTTAATCGAAACTCAAGGCAAAAAGCTGTTGTTTGATCCCTTCATAACACCAAATGAATTGGCTCAATCGATCGATGTTGATGGTATTCAACCAGACTACATTATTCTGAGCCACGGACATGGCGATCACGTAGCTGATGTAGAGCGTATCTACAATGGATCTAATGCCACCATAATTTCTACATATGAAGTAGTCAATTGGTTTGGGGCCAAAGGCTTGGAAAGAGGCCATCCTATGAACCACGGAGGCTCTTGGACTTTTGATTTCGGTACCATAAAACTGGTCAACGCTGTGCACTCTAGCTCTATGCCTGACGGTAGCTACGGAGGACACCCGGCCGGAATTGTAATCAAAAATGATGAAGGTTGTTTCTATTACTCAGGTGATACTGCCTTAACAAAAGACATGGAATTAATCGGTGAAGAATTCGAATTAGACTTCTCGATTATGCCAGTTGGTGACAACTTCACCATGGGCGTTGCCGATGCTATGAAAGCCTGTAAAATGGTGGCTTGTAATGAGCTAATAGGCGTTCATTTCGATACTTTTCCTTACGTCGCCATAAATCATGACGATGCGCTTGCAATAGCTCAAGAAAACAAGGTTAACTTAGTGCTACCAGAAATAGGTAAAACACTTTCACTCTAAAATACACATGGGCAAAATAATCGCGATAGCAAACCAAAAAGGTGGCGTTGGCAAGACTACCACTGCCATGAATTTGGCAGCAAGTTTGGCTGTTTTAGAATACAAGACTTTAGTAGTAGATGCAGATCCTCAGGCTAACACTACCTCTGGCTTAGGGATTAACCCCAGAGAGGTAGAAATGAGTGTCTATGAGTGCATGGTCGGTAAGGCGGAAATTGGCGACTCAATTGTAGAGACGGAAATTCCATTTTTAAACCTGCTCCCCTCACATATCAACCTTGTAGGTGCGGAGATAGAAATGGTAAACATTTCTAATCGAGAGGAGAAAATGAGAGATGTGTTGAACAGCGTAAGAGCAGACTATGATTTCATACTCATAGACTGTGCACCATCTTTAGGACTAATCACTGTAAACTCACTCACAGCAGCCGATGCCGTGTTGATCCCCGTACAATGTGAATATTTTGCTTTGGAAGGCTTGGGTAAGCTATTGAATACAATTAAGATAATTCAGAAAAGACTAAACGCTAATCTGGCTATAGAAGGTATACTGCTTACAATGTATGATACTAGGCTACGTTTGTCTAATCAGGTGGTAGAAGAAGTACAAGTCCATTTTAAAAATATGGTTTGTAAGACCATAATACCGAGAAATGTAAAACTAAGTGAGTCACCAAGCTTTGGTATACCAGCCATTGTACACGACGCCGAAAGTAAAGGCGCACTGGCTTATTTAAATTTGGCGAAAGAAATAGCCGATAATAATAAAGGATAAGATTTTTAATATGGCAGCTAAAACTCCAAAAAGGAAGAACGCATTAGGAAGAGGTCTTGGAGCACTACTGGAGGATTCTTCAATAAATACCGCACCCAGTGCATTAGATAACAACCCAGTGGGGTCGATGAACGAAATCCGATTGGATCAAATTCAAGTGAACCCCTACCAGCCGAGAACTCATTTCGACAGAGAAGCCTTAGAAGAGCTTGCCGAATCCATCAAAGTTCAAGGAATCATTCAGCCAATCACGGTTAGAAAGCTTAGCCAAGATGAATATCAGCTGATTTCAGGTGAACGAAGGTTTCAAGCATCTAAAATTGCAAAGTTAGACACAGTACCAGCCTACGTTCGTACTGCGGATGACCAACAAATGCTAGAAATGGCATTGATAGAAAACATCCAACGGGAGAATTTAAATGCTATGGAAATAGCCCTGAGCTACCAGCGCTTACTCGATGAATGTGACCTAAAACAAGAGCAGTTAGGCGAACGTGTAGGAAAGAATAGAACCACCGTAAATAATTACTTAAGATTACTGAGACTACCACCAGATATCCAAGCGGGCATAAGAGATAAAAAAATCTCGATGGGCCATGCACGAGCCATTGTTAATGTCGAGGATATAGATAAACAGCTACATATTTTCAAAAAAGCCGTAAACGAAGAGCTATCGGTACGAAAAGTAGAGCAATTGGTACGAGATTTGATGTCAGGCAAGGACGCAAAACCAGCGAGTTCAAAGAAATCATCGAGTCAACATAGAAGTTACGAAGTGCAACAGGTACAACAGAAACTATCGTCTCATTTCGGAACACGTGTTGGTTTAAAAGCTGACGGACAATTCAGAGGTGAGATTAAAATTCCATTCGTTTCTACAGAGGACTTGAACCGTATTTTGGAGATTATAAATATGTAACATCATGCGCTTAGCTACAACGGTTTTAATCCTAGTTTTCATAACCAATTTTGCAGTATCCCAAGAGAAAACTGCCGAATTGAAAAACGGACAGATCGTAGGCGAAGCCATAGCTGTATCTCAAGGTCAAAAGTACTACAACCCCAGAAAAGCTTCCACCCGATCGGCCATCATTCCAGGCTGGGGACAAATTTACAATGACAGCTGGTGGAAAGTCCCTATCATATATGGAGGGCTCGGGGGGTTAATTCACTTTGTGGGGGTGAATGAGGGACTCAGAAATGATAACCTCACCAAAATAGAAATAGAAGAAGCAAAGGACGACCCAAATTTGGATCTTATTCGAGTTTACCAAAGACGAGCTGATAATTGGCGTAAGAATAGAGATTTAGTCTTTTTAAGTATGGCCGGCTTATATGCCTTGCAAATCATAGATGCTGC
The DNA here is from genome assembly GCF_001747105.1 of Roseivirga misakiensis. Lineage (NCBI taxonomy): Bacteria > Pseudomonadati > Bacteroidota > Cytophagia > Cytophagales > Roseivirgaceae > Roseivirga > Roseivirga misakiensis. The sequence continues at coordinate 2,236,800 of NZ_MDGQ01000005.1, forward strand.
CGTAGATGCACATCTTAAAGGTTTTAATGTAGACGAGAAATTAGCACTGAACGTAAAACCAAAAATGGGTGTTCTTTCGAACGGAGCTCCATATATGGGCTTCCGTGTAACACTACCAATTGGGAGATGAATATACTGTTAATAGGCTATGGCAAAATGGGGCAACTCATAGATAAGCTTGCCACTGACGCCGGACACCAAATAGTCGGCAAAATCACAATCGATAATACGGCAGATTTACAAACCTTGGATACCGAAGCGGTTGATGTGGCTATTGAATTTAGTCAACCTGAAGCGGCTATCGATAATATCAAATGGTGTATAGATCACCAAATTCCGGTGGCCGTCGGCACAACTGGCTGGCTGGATCGGAAACAAGAAGTTGACGAGTACTGCGAGTTAAATAACGGCACTTACTTAGTAGCATCTAATTTTAGCATCGGCGTAAACTTATTCTTCAAGCTAAATGAGCAATTGGCCAAACTAATGAATAGCCAAAGTCAATATGCAGTATCCACTAAAGAGATTCATCACACCCATAAGTTAGATGCCCCAAGTGGCACTTCAATCTCAATTGCCAATGGGATAATTGATCACTTAGACAGAAAGACAAGTTGGGTAAATGAAGAAACTGATGTACCTACTGAGCTGACAATAATTTCTGAAAGAATAGACCCAGCCCCTGGAACGCATGAAATTTCATACACTTCGTCAGTAGATACTATCGATATTCGGCACACCGCACACTCTCGAGAGGGATTTGCAAAGGGTGCAATAGCCGTTGCTGCTTGGTTAAAGGACCAAAAGGGTGTTAAGTCGATGGAAGACTTTTTAAACCAAGTTTAAACTTCTTTTACCAGTTTATTGTCGGAAGGCCTCTACCCTCCAAATATGCGTTGGCCTTACTAAAGTGGCCGCAGCCGAAAAAACCTCTATGTGCTGATAATGGTGATGGATGCGGTGATTTCAAAACGCAATTGTCATTGACATTTACTATAGCACCTTTCTTTTGGGCGTAGCTACCCCAAAGGATGTAAACAACGTCCTTCTTTCTACTGGCCAATTGACTAATCACGGCATCCGTAAATTCTTCCCAACCCTTCTTCTGATGCGACCCAGCCTGATGTGCCCTCACTGTAAGCGTTGAATTCAGGAGTAAAACACCTTGATTTGCCCATCGCTCTAAAGAGCCATTTGGTGGAATCTCCAATCCAAGGTCATTCTTCAATTCCTTGAAAATATTGACTAAAGAAGGCGGAAAAGGGATGCCTTCATGCACTGAAAAACAAAGACCATTGGCTTGACCTGGACCATGATAAGGGTCTTGACCCAGAATGACCACTTTTACTTCGTCAAAGGGACAAGCATCGAAAGCGCGAAAAATATCAGCACCTTTCGGGTAAACCGTTCCTTTATTATACTCCTCTTTGACGAACGAAATCAGTGATTTGAAATAAGGTTTTTCAAACTCATCTACCAATACTTCTTTCCAACTCTCCTCAATTCTTACGGCCATTGAATTTTCCTTTACTCGACTAGTTATTTTAGAACTAATCTATAACTTTAAACGTCATAAGTAAACAGATAATGATTGTTACTGCAATTACAGATGGGATAAAAGTTTGTGTTGAAACAAACTACCAGCCGGAGTACTCTAGCCCTGGCCAATCTCATTATGTTTTTACTTATAGAATTACGATTGAAAATAACGGTGACTATACCATTAAACTCCACAGAAGACACTGGTACATTCATGATGCTAATAATGCAATGCGTGAAGTAGAAGGTGATGGTGTTGTAGGGCAACAACCCGTATTGGAGCCTGGGCAGAAACACCAATATGTTTCGGGCTGTAACTTACGGTCAGGATTCGGCAAAATGTATGGCACCTATATGATGGAAAAGGTGGTTGACGGTAAAGAATTCGCAGTCAATATCCCTGAATTCAATATGATAGTCCCCTATCTCTTGAACTAAGTTTTGTTTCAAGTTATTTCCTTTCTGATTTATTGGTTAAAACGGGTGGATGAGCACTCATTACATGCTCCTTTTATCTATAGCTTTTTCACTCAAGTACTCAAACAAAAACACTCCGATTCCCCAGATATAGCGCAAATACATCAGCAGATGTTATCGGATAACCGAAGTATTCAGCTTACTGATTTCGGCGCAGGTTCTAGAGTTTCGTCTAGCGGCCAAAGATCCATTCGGTCTATCGCCAAATATGCCAGTACTCCGGTTAAATTTTCAAAAATGATGAAGCACCTTATTCATCACTTTCAATTTACAGAGGTGCTAGAACTCGGGACTTCTTTGGGTATCAATACACTCTATCTAAGTAGTGATCCGCAAGTGAAAGTGACTACGCTGGAAGGTGACCCGAACATTGCAAAAATAGCTTCAGACAACTTCAAAGCTTCAAAGCGAGAAAACATAGCGTTAATCGTCGGGAATATTGATGAAACACTACCAAAAGTTTTGAAAAACGAGAGAAAAGTTGACCTAGTCTATATAGATGCAAATCATCGATTTGAACCTACATTGAGGTATTTCGATATGATTTTGCTCAACTGCCATAGTGAATCTATTATCATTTTAGACGATATCCATTGGTCTAAAGAAATGGCTTCGGCATGGAAGAACTTGATTTCAAGACCCGAAGTTACGCTCTCTATCGATGTCTTTGAAGCGGGATTATTATGGATTAACCCCAAATTAGATAAGCAACACTACATCCTAAACTTTTGATTTTACCGTCTTTATAAAAAGCTCATTTCCCATTCTAGGCTTTATGGAATTATAAGCTGTTTCCATGGTATCGATCTTAAATTTTGATTCAAATAGCGAAAGATACTCTTCTTTGCTCCCACCAAAAGGAGGTCCATTCTCAGTTAGTGGAAAATTGAACAGTAACCCAACTAATTTACCACCTGGCACCAAAAGCAAGTTCATTTTATTAACGTAGCTCTTTCTCAACTGCGGGTTTAAAGCACAAAAGAATGTTTGCTCAAGAATTAAGTCAAATTGATCTGCTAAGTCGAAAAAGTCTCCTTTTATCAATTGTGCATTTGGTATACCTGGAACTCTACTTTTAAGATTATCCAAAGGGTTTTGCGACAAGTCGACCACATAAATATTCTTAAATCCAGAGTTCCACAGGTACTCTGCCTCATAAGCATTACCAGCTCCTGGAATCAAAATTTTGATTGATTTATCGTCAAGCTGATCGATGTATTCTTTTATGGGCGTAGATACGCTACCTAAATCCCAACCTGTCTGACCTTTCTCATAGCGTGAGGTCCAATAGTCGCTATCGAGTTTAACAATTTCTGTATCTCTTTTCAATGGGATTGAATTATTAAGAAAAGTTTAAGTACTTCGCCAAATATATAACTAGCTAGACGTTATTTGGTTAGTTTATTAATTACCGACTGTATGAGTGAAGATAAAACAAAGCGCAACAGAGACATCATTAGAATTATTCTAATAGCTGTTTTGGCGATCGTTGTGACAGGTGCCATTTTAAAAATTAATGAGGGGGTTAAAGAAAGAGAGGCCATCCAAGCCGAGTATGATGCTACTAGGGCTAATTTGACTTCCAAACTGGATAGTATCTCTATCGAATTGAATGGTAAAATATTAGAGATTTCTGACTTGGGTGGAGACATCGATTCATTGATAATACTTAAAGATTCTATTACTTCTGAGCGAGATCAACTCCAAAGAACGAGAAGAGCAAACAAGGCGCTTATACAACGTCTGGATAAAAAAGTTAATGGCTATGAAGAGCTACTACTAGCCAAAGATGTTGAAATCGCGGATTTGAAGCGAATCAATGACGAATTGCTCGAAGAAAACAACGAGTTGAAAATTGATAAAAACGAGTTGAACGAAACGATTACGGCGGCAGCTGAAAGAGAAAGACAATATCAACAGAAAATCTCTTTGGCAGCTAAACACAGAGCTGAAAACATCAAAATTTTCAATATCAACAGTAGAGGCCGCGAAAAAGAAGGAAACTTTAGAAAACGGCAAGCCCAAAAAATCAAAGTCACATTTAATATCGCTGAAAATGATGTAGCGCCTGTGGCAGGACATAAAATCATGATCCAGTTAGTGGATCCATCAGGCAACGTAATATTTGATGTAGCACGCGGTTCAGGTTCCTTTAAAGTTGACGGAAAGGAACAATTCTATACGGCTATGCAAGAGATTGTTTTCGATAACTCTAAGCAAGAGCTCAGTTTTGTCTATGACAAAGGATCGCAATTTGATACTGGGGATTATAAGGTGATTATACTTGCTGACACCTATGAAATGGGTATTGGCACATTTAACGTGAGATAAGTAAAAGCTTACAACCAATAGAATTAAGGGAGGTGCAAACGTTAGCATTTCCCTTTCGTTTTTAAAGGGCTATCTTTCTTTTTTGGTTTAATCCACTAAGTCCGATATGCTTCCCATTCAAAAGAATTTCAAAAAGTCATTTTTTGTATTACTCAGCTTGCCAGCCACGGCCATGGGCTTTGCCTTGTCTGTGCAAATTGCTGCTTTAAGCTGGATTCTAAACACCAAATTTGGATTCGACTTACATGAAATAGGTATAGTTTGGGCGGCCGGTCCCCTTGCCGGAATCATCGGCCAAGTGATCATTGGAATAGTAAGTGATAAAGTTTGGTTTTGGGGAGGTAGAAGGCGGCCATTCATCTTGATAGGAGGTTTAATTGCTGCTTTGATGCTCTTAGCCCTTCCCAATATCGATAAGATTGGAAATGCACTAGGTGTTGAGGAAATTCTAGGCGTCGCGATCGCCGTAGCTTTGTCACTGGATTTAGCGATCAATATCAGTTTTAACCCAACAAGGTCAATTATCGCAGATGTAACCCCCGAAGGAGATGTCCGAACGAGTGGCTATACTTGGATGCAAACAATCTCTGGTTTCTTCGGCGTTATCGCTTATCTCATTGGTGCATTCGTGAGTAATTACACGCTAATCTATCTGGGGGCGGCCTTAGTATTCATCTTTTCCATTTTCCCTACCCTATTCATATCGGAACCGAAAACACTTGATGCAAGCGAGGGCGACGACTCAAAGAGTCAAGGTGGTACGACCAACATGCCCGAGTTTATCAAAATATGCATTGCTCATGCATTCACCTGGTTGGGTGTCCAAACTATGTTCGTATATACGTTTGCCTACATAAAAGAAAATATAATGGGCTTCGGCACAGCCGATACACTAGCCGATGCTCAAAATGACGAGATTGGATTTATTACTGGTGTTTCCTTTGCAGTGCTAAATACTGTTGGGTTTTTACTCCCTGCTTTAGTCTTAGAACCGATAACAAAGAAAATCGGTCGCGTTAAAACGCATATGCTGTGCATTGCTACAATGGCTATTGGGTATGTCTTGATCATTCTATTCGGTCAAACCTCCACTACATTTTTCGTCCTAATGGTAGTAGTAGGCGTGGGATGGGCCGCGGTTGTGAGTTTGCCTTTCGCCATCATGTCTGAAAAAGTAGATCAGCGAAAAATGGGGCTCTTTATGGGGCTCTTTAACTTATCAGTAGTCGTCCCTCAATTGGTAGCATCTGCGCTTGGTAAGTTTATTAACGATCAGGCCGATAAATCTGTAATATTCATTATCAGTGCTATAGCGCTCGGGATTTCGGCTGTTCTATGGCTCCTAGTTAAAGAAAGTAATTCTACATCTTCAAAATTAAGTCCATCTGGTGGACATTAAATGAATCCTTATGAAGCAAATATTAAGTTCGATCATTCTATTATTCATTTTGCTAATGAGTTGTGATAGTATTGTGACTTATGAGAGTTTCGATGATTTCCCTGTTTACGAAGGAAATGATCTAGGCGCTACTTACTCAAAGTCGGGAACGACCTTTAAAATGTGGTCGCCCGAAGCACAGGAAGTGAAGTTGAACCTTTATAGCGCTGGGGATGGCGATAATTTAGTAGAGACTTTCGCGATGAAAAAAGCAAAGAATGGCGTTTGGACTTTCAAGATAAAGGGTGATGTAGAATCGAGTTATTACACTTACAAGGTGATGCAAAAAGGACAATGGCTTCAAGAAAAGCCAGACTTATATGCTGAAGCCGTTGGCGTAAACGGTCAACGATCCATGGTAGTAGACTTGAGTACCACTGACCCTAAAGGCTGGGAAAATGACAAACGACCAGCGATGAAGAATTATACCGACATCATTTTATACGAATTGCACATTAGGGACATGTCAATCCATGAGAGTTCTGGGGCAAAAAATAAAGGAAAGTATCTAGCCTTTACTGAAAGTGGTACGAAAAGCCCTCAAAATCTAACCACTGGCATGGATCATATGAAGGAATTGGGTATTACTCATGCTCATTTACTTCCAACGTTTGATCACAAATCAATTGATGAAACTAGACTTGACGAAGCGCAGTATAATTGGGGCTATGATCCGCTCAATTATAATGTTCCAGAAGGTAGTTTCTCGACTGATCCTTATGATGGGAAAGTGCGGATTAGAGAATTTAAGGAAATGGTAAAAGCCTTTCACGATAATGGTATCCGTGTGATTTTAGACGTGGTATACAACCACACAGGGCAGACTGAGGATTCAAATTTCAACCAACTCGTGCCGAATTATTTCTACAGACAAAACCTTGAAGGTGGTTTTTCTGATGCTTCGGCCTGCGGTAATGAAACGGCCTCAGAACGCTACATGATGCGCAAATACATGGTTGAATCTGTGAAACACTGGGTAAATGAATACCATTTAGATGGTTTTCGGTTCGATCTTATGGGTATTCATGACATTGAAACCATGAATGAAGTAAGTGCAGCCGTACGGGCAATTGATCCTACAATTTTTGTCTACGGTGAAGGTTGGACCGCCGGTGCTTCTCCACTACCCTCAGAACAGCAAGCGTTGAAAGCCAATACCTACAAAATGGAAAAGGTATCGGCGTTTAGCGACGACCTAAGAGATGGTTTAAAAGGAAGTGTCTTCGAGCATGAACAACGTGGTTTTGTAAGCCAAGGAAAAGGCATGAAAGAAAGTATCAAATTTGGAATAGTCGCTTCAACTCAACATCCACAGCTAGACTATAAAGCTGTGAATTACTCTGATGCACCTTGGGCTTCTGAACCTTCACAAACGATCAGCTACGTTTCGTGCCATGATAACCATACCTTATACGACAGATTAAAAATATCCAATCCAGAAGCTAGCGAAGCCGAACTTATTCAAATGCATAAACTGGCCGAAACGATCGTATTAACTTCTCAAGGGGTACCTTTTATACATGCCGGTATGGAAATGCTGAGAACTAAAAATGGTGAAGAAAACTCCTATCAATCGCCTGATGAAATTAACCAAATCGATTGGAATAGAAAGGCTGAATATATTGACCTATTCAACTACTACAAGGCATTAATTGCGCTAAGAAAAAACCATCCGGCCTTTAGAATGCCAGATACCGAAATGATTCAGGAACATCTAGAATTTATTGACACAGACGGTGAAAATTTTCTCGGTTACCAGATTAAGGACAATGCCAATGGAGATTCATGGAAGAACATATTAGTGTTGCTCAATGGATCAGATTTGAATAAAACGATCGCTTTACCAAAAGGTGAATGGACACTTGTCAATGATGGTAGTCAAATCAACGAATCAGGAATTGGTCGCAAAAGATCTGGTAGTCTTACCGTTAAAGCTCGTACACCTCTGATCTTGATGAAAAACTAAAAGTCAAAATTAGATTCAAAAACTTTAACCGCATTGCCGGTTATTACTACTCGATCGCCTTTTAAAGTGAGCCAAAGATCGCCACTTCTGCTTGAAGCTTGAAGGGCTTTAAAGGAGTCCTGTCCTTTTCTGTTTGCCCAGTAAGGCGTCAATATGGTGTGCATAAAACCAGTAACAGGGTCTTCTTTGATTCCTAAGTTTGGCGCAAAGTATCTTGAAGCAAAATCATACTGTTCATTCCCACACCAGACTGAAACGATCACGCCGTTTTTGGCTAGACTTGCTATAACACCCGAATCAGGATCGGTACTGAACAAGTCCTCCGGATTCTTTAGAATAACTATTAATTCACCGGGGATTCTTAAGGTTTCTATAACCTCTCCCCCAAATAGTTTTTCAATTTTATTGATGTCCTCATCCGCTTTATTCGGTATGGTAGACGGAAAGTCCATGGACAATGAACCATTACTGTTCTTAGTTACAATTAATTGACCACTCAGCGTGTTAAAAATAATTGGCTCAGTTTTGTTCCAATATCCCTCTTCAAATAAGACAAACGCCGATGCCAAAGTAGCATGCCCACAAAGCGGCACTTCTCTGGCTGGTGTAAACCACCTTAAATCACAGGACTCCTCGCCTAACCTCACAAAAGCCGTTTCGGAAAGATTCATCTCCAAGGCTATACTTTGCATTTGTGCCTCCGATAACTCACGATCGACTATACAAACAGCTGCAGGGTTACCTCTAAATACCTCCTTCGTAAACGAATCAACCTGATATAACTTCACGCTTTTTTCTGTTTTTAAATGTCACATTTAGTACTACGCCCAACATCACTGCGGTCATCCCTAAGTAGGTTTGCAGATTAAAACTCTCGTCGAAAAACACGTAGCCAAAACCTAGGGCATAGATGATTCCAATAAAATTAATATTGGCCACTTTTGCCAGCTCTTCAGACTGATATGATTTGGTCATAAAATATTGTGCAAACTGAGTTAATACGCCAACACCCAATAAATAAACCCATTCTTCTCCTTCAGGCATTACCCAATTGAAGCCAGAATAAATACTAACGATCGGCAAGGTGACTAATGGGAAATAAAAGATGATAACCAACGGATGTTCGGACGTCTTTAGCTTTCTAATCATGTTATAAGCAACGCCTGAAAAGAAGGCCGCACCAACACCCAACAGGGCCATTAAAGTAGAAATTCGAGTATCAAAGCCTTTGATCATCACTATACCTGCAAAAGAAATAGCGAAGAATAACCATTGGAGATTGTTTACTTTTTCCTTTACGATCCAGATACCCAAAATGGATGTAAATATTGGGCTAAGAAACATCAACGTGACAGCACTGGCTAAAGGAATTTCCTGAAGTGTCGTAAAAAACATTATCAATGCAATGGCTCCTGCAAGACCTCTAAAGAAGAGAATTTTACGATTCGTACCGAGCAATGGTATTTTCTTTACCTTAAGTGAAATACCGGACATCAGAAAGGAAACAATTGACCTGAACAATATGATCTCTATTGCAGGAATGTTTGGAAGGAACTTAATGAGCACGTTCATAATTGCAAAAATGAGCGTGGCCAAAAGCATATAAAGAACTCCTTTTGACATGATCAAACGAATATCTGGTTTTATAGTAGATTTAACAGAATAAAAGACCTTTTTCTATGGCGTTAAACAAGGGTGCAAAAGCTCCAGAATTTAAGTTACCAAGCACAAGTGATGAGAACTTCGTTCTCAGGGATAACGTTCCTTGTATCATCTATTTTTACCCTAAAGATTTCACACCGGGCTGTACAGAAGAAGCGTGTAGTTTTCGAGATGGGTTTGCTGAGTTAAGAGGTTTGGATGTGGCCGTTTTTGGAATAAGCAGAGACTCCATAAGTCAACACAAAAAATTTAAAAGTGCTCACAACCTTCCATTTGAATTACTCAGCGACGCCAACGGAAATGTCTGTAAAGCATACGACGCTTTAATTCCTGTGGTAAAAATCCCTAAAAGAGTAACCTACTTAATAGATAAAGAACTCAGGATCAAAGCGGTGTACTCCGATCTATTTGGAGCTAAAAAACACTTAGAACGGATGATTTCAGAATTAAAAGTTGAATAAAACACGAAAATGTTCGTTCGAATTATAAATTTGTAGTTCGCATGAAAAACATACGTTCAAGTAAGTATACTCTACTCCTCCTCTTTCTTTTAGTCAGCTCAATTGGCACTGCTCAGCAGTACGTGACTACTGGCGATTTTGATAGGATTTCTAAGGCATCTTTCGGCTTTGGTATGAACACCTATTTAGGTGAACTGAGAAGAATTAATGATGCTGACTTACAAGCAGGTTTAAGTGCGACTCTAGGTTATGAACACCTATTCACCGATAAGTTGGCTATCAGAACATCGTTAAGTGTTTACAGAATACAAGCAGATGATTCACTTTCGCCAATACCAGCCAACAACACTAGAAACATCAACTTCAAGGCTGTTAACACCGAGTTTGTCGTTCAAGGTGTCTATTACATGTTTAGACACCCAAGATCAGGTTACAAGGACAGAGCATTTCTCAACCCTTACATACATCTTGGGGCTGGAATCACGAGTAATAATCCCAAAACTTCTTTAAACGGCAGTGATTACGATTTAAGACCTCTTTCGTTGGAAGGGGTACAATATGGAGGTATTGCCTTAGTTATACCATTTGGTGGTGGCGTGAATATTTACATCTCCAGGTATGTAGACTTACAAGTAGAGTTTCAATACACCCAAGCACTAACGGGCTACTTGGACAATGTAAACGGTGTTTATAGAGACCCTTCGTCCTTTTCAGATACAAATGGAGTTGACGCTGCGACTTTAGGTTTATTATCTGATCCAAGAACAGCACTAAACCCACCTGTTCAAGCCGTTTCGGCAGGAACCCCTAGAGGTGATGGAACCAATGATGCTTATTTAAGATTTGGATTTCGTTTTGGTGTTTACTTACCTAAATCACTATACGGTAAATCATCAATTCGATGTAAAGTCACTAAGCGGACGCGATAACACCATCTGCAATTTCTACCTTCCGATCAGACATTTGAGCTAATTCAGGGTTGTGCGTGACAATTACGAATGTCTTGTCAAAATCATCACGAAGCTTGAAGAAAAGCTTGTGAAGTTCTTCCGCATTTTTCGAATCTAAATTTCCGCTTGGCTCATCTGCAAAAATAATCGCGGGATCATTAATTAATGATCGGGCTACCGCTACTCTTTGTTGCTCACCTCCAGATAATTCAGAGGGCTTATGTAAAGCACGTTTACCCAAACCGAGGCTATTCAAAAGTTCTGTTGCTCTTGACCTGACGGCTTTCTCTGGCCTACCACCAATAAACCCAGGCAAACACACATTTTCTAAAGCCGTAAATTCAGGTAGTAGATTATGAAACTGAAAAACAAAACCCAGCTTTTTATTTCTGAAACTCGCCAGCTGTTGACTTGATAAATCGGCGACTCTGGTTTCATCTATCAGTAGATCACCGCCATCCGATAAATCGAGTGTTCCTAGTATATGCAGGAGTGTACTTTTACCAGCTCCTGAAGCCCCAACGATTGAAAGAATCTCTTTTCCACCTACCTCTAAATCAACTCCATTTAACACCTTTAGCGTCGAATAAGACTTGGTTAATTTTGTTGCAGAAAGTATGGGTTTGTTCATATCGATTCAAACATAAGGATTAAAGTAATACAACCATCACCGAGATATCAGTAATAGTCCGATTTCACTTGTAATTATAAGCCCAAAGGTATAGCTTCGCACAAAATTTGAGACAAGGATATGAACATTCATGAGTACCAAGCCAAAGAGCTTTTAAAGGGATACGGAGTTAAGATTCAAGAAGGAATTGTTGCAGACTCACCAGCTGACGCAACAAATGCCGCTAAAAAACTCAATGAAATGACCGGCACTAGCTGGTATGTACTAAAAGCTCAAATCCATGCGGGTGGGCGTGGAAAGGGCAAGGTTCAAGAAACTGGTTCTAATGGAGTGGTCTTAGCCAAAAGCTTGGACGAAGTAGCTCCTAAATCTGAGGCGATACTTGGTGGCACTTTGGTGACTCACCAAACTGGCCCAGAAGGTAAAAAGGTTAACAAGATTCTAATTGCTCAAGATGTATACTACCCTGGCGATTCGGAACCGAAAGAATACTACTTGTCCATTCTTTTGGATCGTGCAAAAGGTTGCAACGTTATTATGGCTTCTACCGAAGGTGGTATGGACATTGAAACTGTAGCTGAAGAAACTCCGGAAAAGATTATCAAAGAGTGGATTGATCCTAACGTTGGACTACAAGGCTTTCAAGCTAGAAAAGTTGCATTTAAGTTAGGTCTCGAAGGGCAAGCCATGAAGGAGATGGTAAAATTCATCTTTTCTTTATATAAGGCTTATGAAAACAGCGATGCCTCTCAATTCGAAATCAATCCAGTTCTTAAAACATCAGACAATCAGATCTTAGCAGTAGATGCTAAGGTAAATCTAGATGACAACGGTCTTTTCAGACATAAAGACTTATTAGAATTAAGAGATGTTACTGAGGAAGACCCTGCAGAAGTTGAGGCTGGAGAATACGGTCTAAGCTATGTGAAGTTAGATGGTAACGTTGGATGTATGGTAAATGGTGCTGGTTTAGCTATGGCTACCATGGATATCATTAAATTATCTGGTGGAGAGCCAGCTAACTTTTTGGATGTTGGGGGAACTGCTAACGCTGAGACAGTTGAAGCTGGTTTCAGAATTATCATGAAGGACCCAAATGTGAAGGCAATCCTAATAAACATTTTTGGTGGTATCGTAAGATGTGACCGAGTAGCTAATGGTGTAGTGGAAGCCTTCAAAAAAATCGGAAATATTGAAATTCCGATCATTGTAAGATTACAAGGGACAAATGCTGAAGAAGCAGCTAAAATCATTAATGAAAGTGGTTTGGCAGTAGAATCTGCAATAGTTTTAAAAGATGCAGCACTAAAAGTTCAAGCTGCACTGAAATAGTATTAGCATTCGTAGCTCAACTGGATAGAGCACCAGATTTCGGCTCTGGGGGTTGAGGGTTCGACTCCTTCCGAGTGCGCTAAGTCTTCTGAACGTCATCAGAAGACTTTTTTTTGCTCTATTTTATGTTAAATTTGAATTCCTCTTCCGAGATTATTTTGCTCTCAGCCACCATTTAATTAGCTTTGTACTAATTGAGATTATCTCGATGCGAAAAATTACTTTCATCTTATGCCTTTTTATAGCGTTTGTTGACATAGCAGATGCTCAAAGTTTCTACTCCAGAAGAAGAGACCGTCTATGGATGGCTTCTTATGGACTTGGACTTGCTACCTATCATGGAGACATGCACGACGTGCTTTATGATGGATTCTCTAGTGCCTCTGGATGGAGCCTAAATGGCGGAATCCGTAGAAAGTTTGGCTCTCAACTCTCTTTAAGACTTGACCTTAACTATTATCAAATCGGTGGCGATGACGCCGAAGGTGGTGCTAACGCAATCATTAACCGACCAGGTGGAAGAGCTTCGGGTGAAAATGATACTCGATTTATCAGAAATTTAAATTTCCGTTCTCGGAACCTAGAATTATCTTTATTAGCAGTATTTAACCTAATTCCAGTTGATGGAAGCTATACAAGACGCCCTGTCGTGAATCCATACTTACTTTTTGGTATAGGAAGAACCACAAATAGACCGAAAACATATCTGCCAGGCGATCAAGGGAATTATTCGGTGAATTTATGGGAAATACAAACTGAAGCTGCCGCTCCTGTTTCATCCTACCCTAAAGCTGTTACTGTTATTCCTTTCGGAGTTGGTCTAAGAATAAAGGCTAGTCGACAAATAGACATTTTATTGGAAGGAGCTAGAAGGTTTACATTTACCGATTATTTAGATGACGTCGCAACTGTTTACCCAAGTATTAGCGAAGTTATTGAGTGGAATGGAGGGCCAGGATCTGAACAAGCTAATATAGCTGCACAAATCTACGACAGGTCTGTAGAAGGAGGTTTTGAGGCTAGATTGAAGGGGAATACACGAGGAAGAGAAAATAACGATGCGTACTATATCTTCTCAATAAGGCTTGAATTCTACTTGCCAGATAACTTCCTTTCAGAATTATTATCACCATCAAGAAGGAAGCCTAAGTTCAGGTAAGAACTTTTACCAAATCGTACTTATTAGTCCAAAACTTCGAAACGAGAAGCTTTACTCTTGTATTCTATTATTAGAGATTTAAGCTGCCCAACTAATTCAAAGTCTTTTGTTTCCTTTTCTTCGTTAAGAAGGTTGCTTAATGCATCAAAATCTGTTTTGACATCAGCAAAGTCCACCTTACGCGTATTGGCGATCATGATTTTTGGATGGTGTGTCGCCATATTGTTTTCTTCATCACCAAGAAGTTCTTCAAAAAGCTTCTCCCCCGGCCTCAAGCCTGTGAATGATATCTCAATATCTTTTCCTTCAACCAAGCCCGAGAGTTGAATCATCCTTTTGGCCAAGTCTACAATTTTAACGGACTTACCCATATCAAAGACAAAGATCTCACCACCAGTACCCATAGTAGCAGCTTCAAGAACAAGACTACAGGCTTCAGGAATAGTCATGAAGTAACGTGTGATATCGGGATGCGTAACGGTAATTGGCCCTCCTTTTTGTATTTGCTTCTTAAAAATCGGAATCACTGAACCGTTAGATCCTAAAACGTTTCCAAATCTAGTCGTAATAAAGCTTACGTTAGATTTACCTACCGTACTCAACAGCTCATTTAACGACTGAACATAGATTTCTGCGGCCCGTTTTGTAGCCCCCATTACACTAGTTGGATTCACCGCTTTGTCAGTAGAAATCATGACAAACTTTTGTACTTCAAACTCAACTGAAATATCCGCCAAGTTCTTAGTCCCCATAATATTACAGGCTATAGCCTCGGAAACATTTATTTCCATCATCGGTACATGCTTATAAGCCGCAGCGTGAAATACTATATCTGGTTTATGAATAGAAAAGCACTCTCTAATGCGATTTAAATTTGTAACATCAGCTATAAAACAGGTCAAGCGGTCCTGCATATTGATTATACCTCGAATTTCATTTTCAATCTCGAATAACCCTGTCTCTGATTGATCTAGCAGTACAACTTTTGCAGGTTCATACCTGACAAGTTGCCTCACTATTTCTGCCCCAATAGACCCAGCAGCACCCGTCACGAGGATTGATTTCCCATTTACTTCCTTAGAAACATATTGATTGTTTAACACAATCATATTTCGGCCTAGTAGATCTTCAATTCTAACTTCTTTAATCTGAGAAATATCAAATTCACCACCAATCCACTGATCTGCCGTAGGAACTGTTGATACTTTAATACCAAATTCTAGACACTTATCTACAAGGTCATTTTTACGTTCTAATGAAATTTTGGAAGCTGCAATAATCAATTCAGTAGGTCCATACTTCATGACTACCTTTTGGAATTCCTCTATCGCCGAAAATATCTTTACACCAGAAAGTATATTCCCAATCTTCCGATCGTTGTCCTCTAAGAAACCGACAACCTTGATGTTCGAACTGGTATCATTGTCCAAAAGTTGCTTAGTAAGCATTCCGGATTGGCCAGCCCCCATGATCAAAATTTTGCGTTGCGCTTTTGGAACAGTTCTATAGAAAGCGAAGAGTTCTTTCACCAGGAGTCGATAACTTATGGTGGCAACAAGTGATGCTAGAAAGGCTATCACAGCAACAGAATTTGGAACAGAATTCTTGGAGATATAATTGACCGCCAAAACTATGAGCAGGGTCAGTAAATTGGCGTAAAATACACGAACAGTATCTTGAGTACCAGTATACCTGATTATTCCTGCAAAACTGCGAGTAAGCAATGAGCTGATTAAACCAGCAGCTGTAAAAATTATAATGCCTCTTACAAAATCGTATTCATAAAGCTGATCTAATTGAAAATTTAGCCTCAAAAGGTAGGCTGCAAGCGCCGAAAAGGAGAATACCATTAAATCGATGAATACAATGATCCACCTAGGCAATACATTTAATGTCTTTATTCTACTAATCATCTATTACTTAGCGTATTTTCGATATTCTCCTTTATCCGAGACAACTCTTCTTCACCCAAGTTAGAACCAGAAGGTAAACAAAGACCATTTTGAAACAATGTTTCTGATACGTGACCACCATAAAACGGATAAGATTCAAAAATTGGTTGCTTATGCATAGGCTTCCACAAAGGTCTTGATTCGATATTATCCTCTAGCATTCTAAGCCTCAGCGTCTCTCTGTCGATTCCTGCATTTTCTGTATTTATATTAACCGCTGTAAGCCAATGGTTAGAAAAGAACTTATCATTTGGTTCAGTCAATACATCAATACCATCGATATCTTCAAATATCCCCTTATAAAACTGGTTAATCTCTCGCCTTTTCTGAACCCATTCGTCGAGCACTATCATTTGCCCTCTTCCTATACCTGCGACAACGTTTGACATTCTATAGTTGTATCCTATTTCGCTATGCTGGTAATGAACAGCGTTATCTCTGGCTTGAGTAGCTAGGAATCTTGCTTTTTGAATCCATTTCTGGTTGTTAGAAAGTAGCGCTCCCCCCCCAGAAGTTGTAATTATTTTATTGCCATTAAATGAGAAAACGCTCAAATCACCAAATGAACCCAGCTTTTTATCGCCATAAGATGAGCCTAATGCTTCCGCAGCATCTTCTATGATCGGAATTTCAAATTCTTGACAAACAGATATTATTTCATCCAGCTTGGCAGGCATACCATAAAGATGAACTAGAATTAACGCCTTAGGCTTTCTACCCTTAGAAATCCTATCCAGTATTGCTTCTTTCAAGGCCAAAGGATCAATGTTCCAAGTATCTGATTCACTGTCTATCATGATAGGGACAGCACCTTGATAGACAATAGGGTTAATCGAGCCAGAAAATGTAAAACTCGAGACTAAGACTTCGTCACCTCGTTCAATACCCAAGATGATTAATGCTAAGTGAATTGCCGCTGTACCGCTTGTCAATACTGCGGCATGCTCCACACCAGAGTAATCTTGTAAATCAGTCTCAAAACCGTCTACGTTTGGACCCAGGGGTGCTACCCAGTTTGAATCAAATGCCGACTGCACAAAGTTCTGCTCGTGCCCACTCATGTGGGGTGAAGACAGCCAAATCCTTGGTTTTTCACTCATTATATCTAATTATTCGGCCAGGATTTCCGACTACAACAGCTCGATCTGGAACATCTTCAATTATTACTGATCCACCACCGATTGTGACCCACTTTCCAATTTTTAGATTAGGTAAAACTGTGGCCCCTGCACCGATTTGCGTCCCCTCACCTACTTCAATTGTTCCGCATAAAGTCGCATTGGGTGAAACATGTACAAAGTCTTTCAAATCACAATCGTGATCTACTGAAGCCGTCGTGTTAATAATACAATGATTCCCTATTGTGGTGGCACTATTTATAATCGCTCCAGCCATAACAACCGAGCCTTGTCCTATAACAACTCCATCTCCAAGAACTGCATTTGGGTGAACTGCCCAGCCATATTTCACGCTCAACTTATCAGCTAGTTTTTTACGAATAAGATTAGAGCCTATGGATATTATGACCTCATCAGACTCCTTTTCTTTGTAATCCGGCTCATGAATCACTTTATAAGATTGTAACTCCGTGATACTTCTATCAGCATCAACCAAGAAGTCAACTTCAATACCTTCCTTTTCAAGAATATCTATGATCACTTTCGCATGTCCTGAGGCTCCGTATAATATCATTCTGGTGATCCTGTGAATTTTTCCATAGTAACTGAAGTATCCGAACTGATGTCCTGTGGTTTCAAGACCTTTAGGACAGTTAAAAATAAGATTTTCATATCTAAGCCAAAAGATTGGTGACTCACATACCAAACGTCAAGCTCAAATTTCTTTTCCCAACTCAGTGCATTTCTGCCGTTAATCTGTGCCCAACCAGTAATTCCGGGCCGAACATCATGCCTTTTTGACTGCTCAGCATTATAAAGACCCAAATATTCTACTAAAAGAGGCCTAGGGCCGACTAGAGACATATCCCCTAAAATTACGTTCATCAATTGCGGAATTTCATCTAATGATAGCTTTCTCACTAAACTTCCAACCCATGTAAGCCTGTCTTTATCAGGTAACAAATTACCATCCGCATCCTTGGCATCAGTCATGGTTTTGAACTTGAAAATCTTAAATATACGACCTTGAAGCCCAGGACGAGATTGAAAAAAAAACGGTGTATCTCGGTTAACAAGCAATAACAACAAAGCCGTCAATAAAAAAACTGGAGATAGAATTGTAAAACCAATAAGCCCAACAAAGAAATCAAAAAGCCTTTTGCCTCCTCTTTTATACATTGGTTAACTGCATAAATTCAAAAATTCGACTGTTAATCTTATTCACATCAAACTTTTCTCGAGCCATGCTTAAACTCGCTATTCCCATTGATCGAATTGCTTGGGGGGTTTTGATAAAGTATTCCATCCTATCTCGCAGGACATCTGCATTCTTTGTTGGTACCAGAAAACCATTCTCACCCTCAACAACAGTCTCTCTACAGCCTGGATGATCAGTGGTTATTATAGGTTTGGACATAGCCATAGCCTCTTGTATTGTTCTCGGTAATCCTTCATTGTAGTAAGTCGGTAAAACAAAGACATCGGCATTATCCATAAATGGACGAATGTCATCCGTGGTACCCAAATAAGTTATAACCCCAGTGGCGTCCATTGCCTCAATTTCTTCTTTAGAAATTCCTCCCGGATTTGGATCTACCCATCCCAAAAGTTGTACTTCAAAGTTATCGTAGTACTTTTTGAGCTGTTTCGTTGCTTCAAAAAGCTCCGGAATTCCTTTTTCCTTGATAAGTCTAGCGACAAACAAGAACTTAATCTTGTCCAAATCCTCACGATTCTTGCTTTTAGAAGCATGGTAGTAAGCTAAATCTACACCTGTGCCCTCTATTACAGTCGAGTTTGCGTTTTTCGATATAATACTCTCTTCGATGAAAAATATCTCATCATTTGAGTTCTGAAAGATAATCCCTTCAACATTGGAAAGTGATCTTTTATAAAGCCTCTTTACTATACTCCTAATTGTTTGTGCTTTGAAGGTGTTTGAATCAAAGCCTGAACCTCGGCCAGTTATTAAGGCGTATTTCTTTACGTTTTTTTTTCCTGAGGCCATCAATCCAAAAATTACTGGCTTGATCGTATAGGCTAAAACATAATCGGGTTTTATAGCCCTTATTTCCTGTTTTAACTGCCTAAAGGCTAACAAGTCTTTAATTGGGTTTAGACCGGTACGCTCAAAATTGTTAGAAATGCACGTAACTCCCAAGGCTTCAACTTTAAGGCGAGTATCTTGATCGACAAAGGGTGCGGTGGCGTACACGTCAAATTTAAGCGTAAGCGCTCTTAATAGCGGGCCACGAAAGTTGATCAGTGAGGATGCGAATCCACCAATTAAAAGAAATTTAGGCTTTTTGGAGTGCTGCAATTTCTCTGAGTTTTTCCTCTCTCCGCCTTTTCTTTTTCTGGGCAAGGAACATCACCCGTTTATCTGAATAAGCATAAATTATAATAAACATGAAAGGATATAAAATTATCCTTTGCCTTGCGATAAGCCCTAAATTACTTAACGCTAAACCTGCTCCAACAGAGAATAATATGATAAAAATTAGGCTAAATGCCACAAGTCTATCTTTCTGTATCATTCTAATAGCCCTAAAAACTGCTTTCCGATTTCTAAGTGCCAGAAACCAAATGAAGTATATATCAAAAAAACTAATTACCTGCAACGCACTACGAACTTCCCATGGAAAAGGTCTCAGAAGTATATTCACTGGTGCAAAAATAAAAGCCAACGGCCCCCGAAAAAGCTGGATTTGACTACCTCCATAAGAGGATTTAGCTCGTTGGTCTGTGGCGTAGTTCGTAACTTCTGTAACTTCATTAACTCCGACAACCGACAAAAAGTATAAGGCGCCCACAACAGAAAGGACTAATATGGCAACATTCTGAAAAGTGAATTTCTTAAAGGAACCAAGGAAGTAAGATCCAGCTAAAGAAAACGCGAGAATAGCAGCAACTTGTGGTCTCACTAAATAGCACCAAAGTAAGCCAAAAGCCATTACATAAATACTTTGTTTTCTTTTCTTAGAGACCATGCCTGTTAAGAAGACAGCCACGCCAAAAATCATCCAAGTATCCTTACTTATACTAGCTGTCCAGAACCATAACGAGGGGTACAAAAGCACCAATGTTAGGTACCATTTATAATCAATCCCACCATAGGCTCTGAAAAATACTTTTGCAAAGAAAAATAGGCCAATTAAACAAAGGGAAGAATATAATAACCATGTACCCCGAAAGCTCTCACCAACCAAAAGAATTGCAAATGCGGCTGGGTACCCGACAAAATTTGTTCCTGTTAGTGCAGGACCTCTCCAAATATCCGAGTTAAAAAAGGGTTCTAGACTGAATTCCTTAAAATAATCCGCAAACCTCTGACCCCACCTAAAATAAACAACGGGGTCGGCGGCTCCACTATAAATTGAAAAGACGACAAAAGAATATGCAAGAACACCGATTATTCTCAAGAATATGGATCCTCCCATTATACCACGAAATTGGCTTGGAATATTTCTATACCCAACCAAAGTCACGATAATAGTGAAAAGTACAATGGCTATAAAAAGGCCAGGTAGTTCAAATCCTCCTTGACCTCTCATAGAATGCAATTGTCTCCGTCACCATGCGATTTAAATTATAATATTCCATCAAGTTAGAATATGCATTTTCGGCTATTCTAGTTTGAACTTCTGGGTTTTCAAAGATTGAAATCAGTTGATTAGCCAACTTCCTAATATCATAAGGCTCAACATGATATCCAGATTCAGCGTGCTTCATTAATTCATTTCCCGCTGGCACATCCCATGATACAACAGGAGTTTTGGCGGCAAAAGCCTCAAGAAAAACAACACCAAAGCCTTCAGAGACTGAAGGCACCACCACAATATCACTATTAGCCATATATTCCCCTACATTCTCACTATAACCCAAAAATGAAATTTGATCCTTAAGCCTTAAGTTACACACCTTTCTCTTTAGTTCATCTTCTAAATCACCAGTACCTGCAATTAACAGTTTAACCTCAGAGCTGTACTCTTTCTTAACTAATTCCATTGCATCTATTAGAAACTGATGTCCTTTAAAGGCTACGAGACGTCCGACAATAATCAATTGTTTTTTGGCTAATCGAAATTGAGACAGTCCTTTTGTTTCAAAATGATTTGCCATATCAAAACCATAATGTATCAACTCCATTTTATCGGATGTAGATAGTTTAGTTTTAACAAAAAAATCTCTTAAACCTTTAGAAATGGTAAAGGATGCACGCATTCTTTTCTCAGACCATTTACTTATTAAAAAATAAGGTGTTTTGGTCTGTTTAGACGCATCAAACCCATACTTCGAAGTGAAGGCATTATCATAGCCATGCTTTGTCGAAACCAAGGTGTACTTTCCTTGGAAAAGAAGTTTCGCTAATGCCAAATAAAAATCTGCATGAATAAGATGCGTATGTATAAGATCATAACTTCCGGCTTTAGCTACCCTATGTATTTTAGCCAACACCCAAGGAGTAGGATATTTACTAATATTAATCTCATGGACTTTTACTCCCATGTTAGTGAGGCGGTCTACAAATTCGCCCCCTTTCCCCCCTTGAAGGTTGGTGTATAATCTTAGAAATTCTATTACAACATTTTCGTCAAGCAGGCCTGGAATAACTTTCAACTGATAGTTTTCAGCACCAAATATTCCTCCTTCTTTCTGTACAAAAAGTATTTTCACGGATATAGTTATTAGTAAATTCTAATGCTTTAAAACAAGTCAGATACTATTGTAAGACCTCATCAAATATAGTGCAATCGGTCGGGTTCAAGAAACCTACTTAGCCCCAACCCTTGGGTCTACTTAAATCAAAAGTGAAGCGATACCATCTACTGGATTATGCTTCCAATAATTATCTTCAGCAAGCAACCTGCTTTTTTCAGCCATAGTTGGTAACAGTACTCTTTGCAAAGAAATCTCCAATAGTGCATTGGCCACAGAAGTCACCTCGTTTTCAAAAAGGAATCCATCTTCTCCGTGCATGATCACATTATTAATTCCTTCTACATCTGAGGCCAATATGGTAAGGCCACAGGCCTGAGCTTCCATGATGCAATAGCAGACAGTTTCACCCTCACTAGCATGTGCGTAGGCATCAAGCGACTGATAAAAGTGGAGAATTTCTTTACTGGTTAGTCTACCTGTAAACTCAACTTGGTCATGCAGACCCAGCATAGCTACTAGCTCTTGACATGTGTTTAGGTTTGGACCATCTCCTGCTATTCTCAAATGTATGGTTTGACCCTGGTCTTTTAGATACTTAACCGCCTCTATTAGTAAATCATGTCTTTTCCCCTGTATGATTCGAGCAGTAGTGCCAATTGTGAATGGCCTGCCAGACTCATTATCTAGTTGCTGAGGTTTAAAAATGTCGATATCTACGGTTTTAGGTAAGAAAGAGGTGTGCGCTCCGATTTTTAAGAACGGAAATTTACTTTTCAAAAGTTGAAACTGATCACGATAAAAGTAGATTGCTTTAAAGGCCAAAAGATGATTCAAAGCAGTGTAAATCCATTCCAACCGCGTCTTCACCTGATAGGGCGTATGATCTATGCTGATTACTTTGACGTAACGCCTGATCCTCCAATAAAAAGGGCTAAGGCTGAAAGTGTGTAGCAAGGCATATGTAATCTCATTTTTCTTAATGAAACTCTTACAAGCCTTGAATGCCGCAAAGTCAAGCTTACCGTTTCTCCTTAGGTATTGATAAGTAATTTGATGCTGTTGACAAAACGTTTCATATTCTTCATAAAGTGGTTCTATACCGTAAAAGAAAGCGAAGTGTTGAAAACGCCTTTTCTTATCTATCCTCACAAAATTCTGAAAGTAGGTACCCAAACCACCTTGGCCGGAGTACAGGATATGAGCAATCTTTATAGGAGCATTCGTTTTGCTCATGAAAGTGCCGAATTAAGTAATACGCTTCCGCTGGGGTTTATGAAGTTCTCTTTTATCGACTGTCTGACTTCTTTATCGGGATCGTTTGAAAAACTAATCTCTTCCTTAGTGAAATCGAAAAAGCCCAGAACTGGCAAATTAACCTCTTTTAAAAGAGCTTCTTGCAGTCCAGAGTAAAATATCTTAAAAAGACAGGTGGGTTTCCAATACACGGCCGGCACAATCATGGTGGAGTAAAAGCCAAAACAGGCACGGGCGCTTTGCATATACTGATTTAAGTTGTCTACTTGCTTCAAATAAACAATGTTTGGATCATTCGGAAGCCAGTTTGATGAATAAGTTTCAGGGTGAAGCTTGATAAAAAGTCTGGCCCCTTTTGAAAGGCAATATTCATTCAGTTTGTGGTAAAACTGAACCATACTTTCCTTACTTACAGTTTCTTCTCCAAATGAATTATCGGCCAGTGCCTGATCTATATGCAGGTAAAAATCTTCTAATATCAGTTCCTCTTCCGGCTTAAGGAATTTGGCCAGTTCATGGCTGCCAATATAGGTTATATGGTTTTCAGAAATTCGGTCTGTCTCGCGGTGAATGGTTGCGTTATTAGGGCTAAAGCAAAGGTATTCGTCGGCCCGCTTCATCTTAAGTGGAATGTATCTGGAAGCCCAATAAGGACCTATTTTTTGTTGAGCCCGTGTGTATATCAGGATTGGAAACAGGCGCCAAAGACTCTTGGGTTTAAATGAGTTCTTAAGGAACCGACCCGTACTAAATCCCGCTGCACTACTTTCAATCTTGGCCTCTTTCGCCTTGCCGCCCTTTCTCCACAACTTCTCCCTGATACGATAGTCTTTGTAATTGGTGAATATACCATGCTGAAGCACATAGGTCTTGATCCCTCTTTTCTTTGCAAGGGTATTCAAGGCAATACTCAAACCAGATTCTATAGACATGTAAATGACTGCATCTGGCTTAAGTTGGTCGAGCATGTCATTTACCGAGGTAAATTCTGACCAATAATGACAATCGAAGCCCTTTGCGTAATTGGGTGTTTGTGGAAAGAGAGATGGAATAAAAGTAAAGTGAAACTCATCTTTCAGCTCAAGAAAAGTGCTGATCCAGTCTTTTCTGATGGTTGGCCAGATGACCAGGAAATGCTTCTTCAATTCTTCTTAAATCAGGCTCTCCAAATCCAAATTAGCGCTTACGATTCGCTCTACAAACTCGCGAAAAGCTCCATCTCCACCCTTTTTATCAGTCACAAAGTCAACATATTTCTTAATGTAATCGGGTGCATTGGCAGGTGCAGCTGAGGTGCCCACCGCTTTAAGCAATTCAAGGTCTCCCAGATCATCACCTATGTAAGCAACATCCGCCAGATTAACGCCCAACTCTTCACATATTTGATTGGCAACCGGCAGCTTATCTGATATACCCTGATAAAGTAAACTGATGTTTAATTTTGCCGCCCTCCTGGCTACTATTTCGGTTTTCTCTCCGGTAATGATGCCTACCGGGATATTTAACTTGCGGGCAAAAATGATTCCGGCACTGTCAGAGGTATTGAACTTTTTCCATTCGTTACCAGTCTGGTCGTAAAACATTCCCCCGTCTGTCCAGACACCGTCAATATCAGTCAATATGAGTTTTGGCAGTCCCATTTTATTGTAACATTGATGGGTAAATCACCTCATCGGCAGGTACATCTTCTTTCAAAACCTTTCCAATCACCTGCTCTTTTTCCACCCATTTGAAGCCATCTCCGGGGCTCAATAGATAAATTTTGTCTTCAGTAATCGTTTCTCCCTGCTTTATTGCGCGGTTGGTGGCAATGCTGCGTTCCAGCTTCACTTTAGCAGAAGCCACAGCCTCACTTCTCTCTTTTTTCATCTGACCCATGGCCATTTCCAAGTTCCTGATGTCTCTTACCATTCTAAATATACCGTCAGGAGCCAGGGAACCTGCCTGATCAGTCCCCTTCATACTGCGATCTAGGGTGATATGCTTTTCAATGGTAGTGGCGCCCATGGCGACCGCTGCTATGGGTATGGCAATACCAATGCTATGATCTGAATAACCAATTTCGAAACCTGAATATCGTTTTTCAAGATAGTGGATGCTGTTAAGGTTAATGTTTTTGTACTCACTGGGGTACTGCGACAGGCAATGGAGAATGGTCACCTGATTATGGTGACGAGTGATTACTTCCAGGGCCTTATCAATTTCCTCAATCCCACCCATTCCGGTGGAGATAACCATGGGTATTTTTGTCTCAGCCATGGCTTCCAAAAGGGGTAAGTTGGTTAGGTCTCTACTGGCTACTTTGAGTCGGTCTGGTGTAAAAAGTTTGAGCATGCTCAGGCAACCAATTGCACACAAAGTCTCAACAAAATCGAGGCCTTTTGACTTGGCATATTGATACAGTTCAAAATGCTGTTCATCGTTTAGCTCCAGCTTTGCCCTATGCTCGCCATAAGTGGCACCAAAACTGTGAGGACTGTCATAGGGCTTGGCCATTGCGGAAGCAGAAAGCTCTTCCGCCAGGTCTCGTTTGGTTAGTTTTACCGCATCCCAGGGCTTTAGTTCAAGGTTAAACAGGTCATCAACTACCGGCTGAACCGCTTTGTCTATGAGCAACTTGGCAAGATCAACAGAACCATTATGGTTTTGGCCTATTTCACCAATGAGGTAGGTATGAGTTTTGTTCATGGAGTTCTTTATTTGTTAAATTTCGCGATTCCTTCTTTCATTTCTTTCAAAAAATGCTGGTGAGCATCTACTATGTCCACCAGCCCCTTGATTGAAGAAGCTTCTTTTTGACTTACCAGCGTTGCAAGATTCTGCATATTATTAAAATCTTGCTCGGTATCAATAGTAAAGCGTAAATCATTCCTGTGAATTATCTCTGCCACAGCCGGAATAAGCTCGACATCAAATTTATCAGCGTGTCCATAAATGAAATTGGTCACATGCTCCCGATAGAAAGATTCATCATCTTCCAAGAGCGCATCTGCCTTTTTTAGGGCTTTCAGCGAAACTCCCTCAACAAACAGGCCCCAGTGCTTTCGAATAGCAGGCACACCTTCGTAATCAGAAAAGCTCACGTAATCTACTCCTGCTTTTAACTTCTGCAAAAAGCCCGTAATGTCGGTTGTCTGTATAAAGGGGTTGTCGGAACAAATGCGGATCAGGAATTCTGCATCATGTTGCTCAGCGCAATCAATGAATCGCTGTAATACATTATGCTCTGAACCTCTGAAAAACTGGACCTCATTTTTTTGAGCCCATTCAACCAGCAGATCGTCCGCTTTATTAGTGGTTGTGGCCAGGACAAATGGAAGCTTCAGGGCCTTTAATGCCTCAAACTGCAAATCGAGTATGGACTTGCCATTGAAGAAAGGTTTTAAAATCTTTCCAGGTAGTCTTGCTGAGGAAAGTCTGGCTTGTACAATAATCAATGGTCAAAAATTGAGTGTGTCCAAATCTGAAGAGTAGCCTAACGCTTCAAAATCTCTTGAATAAAACGCTTTCAAATCGCTGATCAGCGCTTTATGCTCTGAAAGGTCCATGTTGCTCCGTTTTGACGTGTTTTTGCGAGATAGTGTCTTTAAGAGAAACTTCAATTGACTGCTCAGTCTTTCAATATCTGTATCAAGGTCTTCGAGCTTCATGATGAAGTCGACCGGCTTGTCTGACAAGTGATGCTTCAGGTAGTCTACTTGTGGCCTGATCACGAATGGCTCCGATTTGAATACTTCAAAGTATTGGTTGAGGGAGAAAGATTCCAGACCAGGGTATTTCGACTTAAAAATCCCATTGTATTCAGGCTTGGTATGATAAAAGTAGGAGCTCAAAAACCGATCAATCGGATGCCGGACAGCCACAATGCTAAAGTATTCTTCCCAAATGGATTTAGGTACTAAAAATGACGGTGTGCTATGGCTTGATTTAAAGTTGGCTTTTCTCAATCCAAGCACATCTAATACACTGTTTCCTGCTGCCTTGGGATTGTGAACAAACAGGATTTTACGGGAATGATCAAAATTGGCCAGGTCCCGCTCAAACGCCTTCCGCAAGTTGAATTTGTAAAAACCAAAAGCACTTACCACTGCGGTACTATTGGTACGATATATTTTGTTAAAAATTAGCTCCTTCAATTTAAACTTGATTTAATAGAAGAGTAAAATACCTGAACAAATGCCTGAAACCGCTGGGCCAAAGAGACATTATTAGTTCGCTTTGTTTCTTTAAGCGTTTGCAACATCACTTCAGCGGCTGAACCAGAGTTTTCAAAAACTTCATTGAAACGTTTGAATCTTTCAGCCTTGACCTGTTCTATATTACTCATCATTTGACTTAGGGCCTCATTCAGTTCCTTTTGATTGGTAGCCGTATTGGTCAAATCCAATATGTTATAATAAGAGGTTCTTGAACCGTCTTCATAAGTGAACCACTTGGTGTAGCCACCTTCAAATTTATAATATTCGATGGAAGGGATTTTCTGTGACAGCAGATCGGTGGTCACTGATGTCCAAAAATTAACTGCAAAATCTACTTTCCTACTTAGTACAAAAGGATTTGAGTAAACAAAGCTGTATCGGTCATTCGGATAATTGCTGAGTTTCTTTTTTAAGTCCTCAAAGTTTTGACGGGGATGCGGCTTGATCAGAACAAAGGCATTGGGTATCGTAAAAAGCTCTTCCAGGGCAGTATCCATGAGGTAATGATAGTTTTCTTCCTCCAACAAAATGGGTTTCGGCCCTCTGATGGCGAAGAGAATATTGAGTTTACCCTCGTTCACGATTTGCGCTTCGGGCCTGTCAATGGCGTTAGCACTGTCAATTACTTTTTCTACCCATTCGATATGGTAGCCCAAAGCACCCACTACTTTGATTCGGTCATGCATAATCCTGGATGACCAGTAGCTGATGTCATATTTAGAGTTGAGTACCAGAAGGTCATAACAAGCCTGATCGTGCGATTTAGGATCATATACGAAATTATCGACCCTTTGATCATAACCATATAAAGCAAAAGAGTGGGGAAACAGAATTAGAGCGGCATTGGTGCAAACCTGCCTGATCTTGTTGGCGAGGCTTCCCTGATGAATAGGCCAGAAATCTTTAAATATATACCTGACCTGTGAGCCATTGCGCCATAGAAAACCAAACAGTGACTTCTTTTGGACGATCGTTGAGCAGTCTTCCAATAACCGGTAATAAACCCCTTCCTCTTTGATCGATTCAAATACCCGATCTGAAAAGAAAACAGTGCATACTTTGAACCCTTGCTCTTTAAATGAATGAGCAAACGGAAGAATCCACTGAAGCTCACCTATAGAGGTATGGATGATAATCAGTACGATCTGCTCTTTTTTCGATTCGGCCTTCAGCATTTAGGCACTTTTGAACAGGGTTTCAATCTTTTTCAAGTCGTAGTCATTAAAGGCCTTAACATAGGCATGACCTTCTTCCAAAGTGAGGTTGTTGTAGCCGATAAAACCAATCTCATTCTTTGAGGCAGCCTCATAATCATTGATAGAATCGCCCACCAGCACTACCTCATGCTTCGGGTAATGCCTGGTATTTAAGAGGTTTCCTACCAATTCTGCTTTCGGTGTTGGTGATCCATCAATGGATTGGAAAAGGAGGTCGATTTCCAATTGGGCACATAAGTAATTGAGCTCAACATGATCGGAGCCAGAAACTATGTGCATGGAGATGTCTTTGTGGTATTTTTTGATAAAGTTAAGCGCGTCTTGAATGAGTAATTCCTTGTTGGTAAGTATCCTTTTCATGATTACTGAAAAGTGCTGTGCCATTTCATTTACCGTTTCCTCACTAACGCTCTCCCCTCTGATTTGCTCAAAAAAGTACCTGAATTTCACATACCTTGACCAGCCACCATTGCGCCTGTGAAAGTCCAAAAGGAATGCTACCTGCTCTTCCGGGTAAGGTTTCAAAACCTCAATAAAGCCCTGGTCTCGCACGCT
Organism: Roseivirga misakiensis; assembly: GCF_001747105.1. Taxonomy (NCBI): domain Bacteria; kingdom Pseudomonadati; phylum Bacteroidota; class Cytophagia; order Cytophagales; family Roseivirgaceae; genus Roseivirga; species Roseivirga misakiensis. Next base: position 2,265,703 of record NZ_MDGQ01000005.1, read on the forward strand.
CATGGAGTCGAGTATGACCCCATCAAAATCCCAAAAGATAGATTTCATCATTGTTTCAACCCTAAATAAACCGCCTCTGCAATCTTATAGTCATCTTCCCAATCGATGTCCAGTGATGTCATGGCATCCTGTTGGTGAAACCTAACCTTTCGGCCAATCCGGTCTCCCAGTTTTTGATAGTTCTCAACTGAGGACACAAACGCTGCATGGTTGACCTCATAAATGAGTTTAAGGTCTTGTGTACGTGGCCAGCGGCCTTTACCTTCTGCAGCTGTATTAATGATTGCTCCACTTTCCGGATCGATCAAAAAATTCTTCAGTTCCTTTACGGTCACCAATGAATCGTAGCCTTCATTCAGCGCTTCAAAGTAAGCCGACACCACCTGATCATAATCAGCACCATCTACAAATGGTGTGGTGACATGGCCCCACAGTACATGGGGGCAACTGGTTATTTCTGGCACATAATTGATCAGGTCTGTCAATGCAGTAGTGTTAAGGCAAAGGTGCTCCGGTCGTTCTATGACATTTAAACGTGGGTCGGAAAACATGGAAGCCACTTCCATAGATGCTTCATCATTGGTAGACAGAATGATCTCGCTGATGCGTTCTGATTTGATCAGTTGTGAAAGTTTCAATGCCAGCAAGCCTCCCTCAATACCTGCAAAATTCCTAGTATTCTTGTTAATGACCCGGCTACTTCCCTTTCGGGTGGGAAGGAAGAAGGTGATTTCAGTTGGGCTCATATTTTTGCGTAGACTGATATCTCAGACAGTGACTCGTATTTAGTTGGGGTGAGGGAAGTCAACGTCCCGTGATTCTCCATGAAATTGAGAAACAGGGTCTCATTTTCATTGGCCATTTCCAGCTCTACCTGCCTGATGGCATCTCCTGAATAACCGTCATAGCCTGCTAAATAAATGTTTCTCGCTCCTAATTCAATGGCGGTCTGTAAGGCCAATACGGTGTGTGAATCTTTTACTTTGCCGGTGAACTGAACCTTCTGTAATTCGAAACTTTTTTCTGCCAATTCGGCCGGCACATAGGTCCCCATTTTTCGGGGGAAAGGTGGTAAAATGCACTTGGACACGAAGTCAAAACCTGCCGCAGATTGATCCTCCAACCTGTGCCCTTCATTGCCTACAAGGCAAAAGAACTGGTCTTTATTCAGATCTATATAGTAATTGGCATTTTTTGAACTGGCATGAACAATGCAAAGATCGGTTTCTTTAGAAGCCCATTCGTTGAGTGCCGCTGCATGGTCAGAAGCAGACGGCCCGCCTCCGATAATCAGGACAGATTGATAAGATTTTTCAGGACTGAAGGCATTGAACTTAATGTTATCTTCTACTCCTGCGCTTTGGTTATTAAGGGCCTGAACGATACTATTCATAGAATAAAACCGCTTACTCACCCATTCCATCACATCTTTCTGTGGCAGGCTATTCGCTCCTGAAACCATGTATGGTAAGTTAGTACCCCACTGGTGCATATCTTGTAATGGGCCATAGGCAGCCACAACACGACCCAAGGCATTAAAGTCTACCTCTAAGCCAAACTTAGAGCTCAGACAGGTAAGCAGCAGCTCCATTTTCAAATTGCCCGCTCCTCTTCCCATGCCTCTGATGGTGGCATCCACTATCTCGGCTCCGGCTTCAATGGCTGTCAGTGTGTTGATCAGGCCTAGTTCCATGTTGTTATGGCCATGAAAGCCCACCTTGGAGTTTATTTTAGATTTCACCTGGGTTACAATGCTGCGCACATCATCAGGATATACACCCCCAAAAGAATCGACCAAATAAAAGTAATCGACTAGGCCATTGACTTGATCTAACTGATCAAAAAAGCCGTCCACCTTGTGCCAATTAGACATGTACATCACGTTGAATGCTACCTCATAACCCATGTCTTTTAATCCGCGCGCCAAAGTCACTGCTCTGCCAAAATTCACTGGATTTACCGCTACACGAACCAAATCGATCAAGTCAGTACAATGCCCTAACAGGGGCTCCAGATCATCCAGTGAAACATCTTTTTCATTCAGCAACACGGCAATCTTTTTAGCGCTCACCTGCCTCACAGCCTTCAGCACAGAGTCAGGACAATAGAAATATTTACCCAGGTATTCCGATTTCACAGGGCTTCTATAACCTATTTCCAAATAGTCTAAAGGCAGCGATTCACAAGATTTGAGATAGCTATCTACCAGGGCTTCATCAAAATCCCAATTGGTATAATAGCCCCCATCTCGCAGGGTACAGTCTAATATCTTTACAGACTCTATATTCATTTTACCTTAAATGGTTTATCTAATCTAATTATTCTTCTGGTAGGACCTGCGAGTTTTGGCATGAACACGTGTCGGTTTAATCGAAATAGCAGGCCATTTAAAAAACCCAGCCCTGAGCTTTTGATCGTACTGTGTAGCCGGATGAAGAATTTGATCCGGCTCAGCTTAAACGATTTTCTTCTTGTAAAATAACCCATACTTTTCAGTAAGGCATTGAATTCACTCTTTGAGCGCTGAATGGCCACGTTCTGCAAGTACAGAAAATACTGCCGCAAAAGGCCATCATCCATGCTCAACTCGGCCTCAGACTGTAGGGAAAGCTCTACCTTATCTAAAACGTCAAACCTTGATTTTACCCTTTCTAATGACTCGGTATTGGTTTGGGAAATTCTGTCTGAATGCCCAGCCCTAATATAAACATCCGGTGCCGACTCGGGGAACTTTTGATAGGCCGGTTTCGACTTCAATATTTCTATATGAAAAGACCAGTCCTGAAGGCATTTGGCCGTTTCGAAGAACCGGTAATGCTTCACAAAATCAGTGCGAAAGCAGGTACTGGAAATGCACCAACCTTCGAAATCGACAAAAGCCTGAAGGTCGCTTTGATGCTTTAAGCTGCTCCACAATCGATCAGCCAGCATAGTCTGTGCGTCAAAGAGCGCAGTCTGGTATACAACAAAATCTAAATCCGGTTCAGCTGTCAGCTTTGCCACTCTGTTCTTTAGACAATTGACCGACAACAAATCATCAGAATCCAGAAACATCATAAAGTCTCCAGTAGCCATGTCTAAGCCTATATTACGACAGGTAGGTGCCCCCTTGGGTTCTCTTTTTCGCTGAGCAGAAATGATGCGTGAATCATTCTGAGCAAAATTCTGGGCTATCTTGAAGGATTCATCCGCAGAGCCATCGTCAATCAGAATTAGCTCCCAATTCGTGTGAGTCTGACTTATGACGCTCTCGATTGTTTCTGAAAGAAAGGCGTCACGATTAAACACAGGAACTACCAAAGACACTAAATGCTTTTGCATCATTAACTATTGTATGCCTCGGCTATTGCCTGATCAATTTTATCAATATGCTCCTTGAGGCTGTAGTTTGAAACGATATGTCTCCTGCCTGTAGTTCCCATTTCTTTCGCCAGTCGAACATTACTCAGTAGTGCTACCATTGCTTTTGACATTCCTTCCACATCATGCTCTTCCACTAAAATACCCGATTCATTGTCCAGAATCACATCTGGGATTCCTGCATGTTTTGTAGAGATTACCGGAATTCCAGCACTCGAAGCTTCTACTACAGCTACTGGTGTGCCTTCCATATCGCCATCTTCAGCTGTAATGCTATGCTGAACAAATGCCCTTACCTTCAAGAGGTAATCCTGGAATTCAACAGGTTTTATTATACCCAGAAACTCTACACTCCCCTCAATTCCCAGGTACTTCACCAGGTTTTTACATGTATTCAACAATGGGCCTTGCCCGGCCAAAATCAATTTGGCTTTTGGAAAAGTATTAAGTACTTCAGAAAAGGCCAGAATGGTGTAATAAGGTGCCTTTTTATCTACGAACCTACCAATACCAATGAGATCAAGTGAATCGAGACTTGGTTCCAGTTGGCTAAAACTACTATTCGGGCCACAGGGGTTTACGACTAACTTGTCTGCATTACAGCCGAGTTGAAGCAGCTTACCTTCCATTACTCTCGACACCACTATAATTTTCTTCGCCACAGAGAACAGTTCTCTATATCTCTTATTTTTTTCTATGATTGTATACCTTGATGCATCATAACCATGAAAATGGACCACAAGGGGTAAGCTCAGTGCCTTGACGACTGGTAATATTGCATTACCCGTAGGACCGTACTCTGCCAGTACTATATCTATTTTTTCCTTTTTAAAGGATTCAAACAAACTGTATTCCAAGGCAGAGGAGAAACCTTTTAAAAATTTTGTTTTAAAAAAACTCTTGAGTCTTCGGTCATTCGAAATTAACGAATACTTATTCTCAACAAATCGTGGCAGCTTTCCGCCATAATAGTAAACGACTTCAGCATCTATCAAATTCTTGTGAGCCTGTATAAAAGTCTCTGAATAGGCATCTTGAGATGGGCTGACCAAAGCCACACGCAGTCGTTTTGAAGGTTTATCTTTTTGTTTCGAAGTCATAAACAGTACTTTCTATAAGGACCTTTTAGCCATTCCTAACAAGCTTTTATTCAACCGGAAGCCTGTGCGGTATGAATCACAGGTTCGCTTTTCTTTGATGATAGAGTATCCTAAGCTTGTAAAAAACCCTGCGAAGTAGCGATCGGTTTGACCAGGAATTATGTTCTCGTAAGCTCTTATGATTATGAGGCAATTGAAAATTATAGTCGGCCTTAGATTTCGGCTTTTTGGGGTATTTGTTATTCAATGAGGAGATCAGTCCATACCATTTTTGTGCACTAACCCTCACGGAGAACTTACTATCAATCATTTCCACGTTGCGTGCTGACATTTGCTTCATCACTATTCTATCCTTTGAAACCCGCAATATTAAGTTCTCCAGCTCTGAAATATGATCGATTATGAAACCATTATATCCATCTGAAATGATTTCTTCAACTCCTTCATAACGTGTACTGATGGGAATTAAACCACATGACATGCCATCCATCAAACTACCGGGGGTCCCTTCATATTCCGAGTTTAAAAAAACGAAATGATGCTCTGATAATTTCTTTTTGTAAGCCTGACCATACAGATTTTTCTCAAGAGAAACTTTATTCTTTGACTGAGCTAATTCAATCGCCTCTCTTACTTTCCCATACAAAGAACCTCCACCTATCATCGTAAACTTCATATCCGGATACTTACCACTCAGATGAATAAAAGACTCTGTAATGCCTAAAATTCTCTTTTGTATTTCCTCTATTCTACCTGAATATATGATTCCAATCTGACCCGACTCAAGGTCGGCACGATGGTCGCTGGGTAGTACCCCGGAATAAATTACTTCATTAAGAATGCTTTGTGCACTTAGGCTGTTATTGTATTTTTTTTTCAAAAATTCATTGACGAACATATACCCCTGTACATCCCAACCATTATCAGAACTCAATAGGAAATCAGCAACTCCATTATTCAGTTCATCATCGCTTCGATGGGTGTGTATAACCGGAATACCTCTTTTAACCAGCCATTTAGCCAAAAGTGCTGTCTGTATATTGATGTTTGATACCACTACATCCGGGTCGATTGATAGAATCATGGTCCATACATCATAGGCCAATTCCTCTGAAAAGAATTTTCTATTAAGAACAGTTACCTTTACTCCGTTATCTATAAGGCTTTGAGCGTTGGGCGTTGAAAGGTCTTTGGGGGCAATGCATATTCCATGCACTTCAATTCCTAAATTTTGTAGCTCAGGGAGTAGTCTTACCGCATTTAAAGCAGGCCCACCAGCATAGTTGGCTCGATCATGAAATGCAAAAACTATTTTCATCTGAAACGTTTAACCAGGCTTTTCAAAAGTATCCGTTTCATCTTTATTTCGTTCATATATCATAACTCCTTTACCAATTGTTTTGATCACTTGCCATTCAGAAGGAGGATTCCAACCTTCAAAACCAGCAGTGGCCAAAGCAGATTTTCTTAACACCAATAGGTTGACTCCAAAATCGTTGGACATTTCGTCTAACCTGTCTAAGTCGAGGTATGGATAGCTCGGTTCCAGACCTTTTTTGGTAATTGGGTGCTCCTCATTATCAGTAAGGATAGACCCAAAGAGTTGATGATCTGTTTCCAAAAGTATCTGAAAATAAGATCCAACATGATATGGAAAACACAAGACCACTTTTGGTTGAAGCGTGCCTAAAAAAGCGGTTATTTTATCATTTGTCTGCTTTCCTGCACTCACCTTCTTGCTTAGAATTCTTATAGAATTAAAGAAGTACAATGAATTGAAAATAAGTAGGAAGGCTACCACCCAAATTAATTCATACTTTTGAATAATACTGCTAAATCCGCAGGTCAGTAAAATTGCCACATGGCTAAGATATCTTTCACTCTCTCCCAAAAAAGTAAAGAACTTGATATTGATCACTATGAATAAAAGCAACACAGCCATTATTGGTGTTGAAAACTCAAAACTTCTGAAAAATTGAAAATCCCAGAAGATGAGTACAATCAAGGGAAGTGTAAAAGAGATCAAGATACTACCTGCCAGCGGGCCTTTGTCTTTCGCCTTGGTCATCAATAGGTCTTGGAGGTTAGAGGCCATGGAACGATTCTTTGACCAAAGCCCTTTCAGGTTGCTTCTGTTGGCAGCATAACTAAGCCCTTTCCTATTCAAATTAGCATACCATTTCAGGTGATTAAAATGATGTTTGACAGAGGATAAAAATGGTACTCTAAAAAAGAGGATCAGACATAACACGCTCAACGCTAAAGGTATGATGGGCAAAAGTGAAAGATCTATAAGGGCACAGAGTAAGCCGGTAAAAAGGATACTCTGTACACCAAATTTTGATGAGGATAAAACCGCAAAAGACATTGCAGAAGTGATAGCAATTATTTGCCATTCAGATAACCCAATATCTACATAGATAAAGGTAAAATACAGCATCACCAACACTTCGCTCAGCAGCCTTGGAGTAAAGCTGCGCAATCTGGGCCCCGAGATCACCAGTGTTGTCCAAAGCGGTGTACTCAGGTAAATTAGTAACGCGAGTAGTATGGTTTGCAATCGAAATCCTGCGAGGTGCAGAATCACAAAAAAGACTCCTGAGAAGAAAGTATCGATAAGAGTATTGAGCGACCTATTGATTTTAGTCAAAAGGTCAATCCCAAACAAGTGGACGAAAAACCAATTGATAAAAAAAGGATTGGGTATTGCTTTGGACGCTACTACGTTCGATGTAATCGGGCCAAATGGCCCTAACCTTTCTGCTTTCAAACGTTTTGAGAAATAAAGATGTCCGAAGGTATCAAAATCGGTTGTAGTATACCGGAGCTGGTAAAACCTACCAATCAACATCATTAGGATCCCAAACAGAAAAATGATCTCTAGCAGGGTCATTATACTTTTTTCAGGGAATTCAGATTAGATTAAAACTATCAGTCGTAGAGTAATTCAACCTTATCACCAGTAACCTTTACCCTTCCTTTGACACGTGCCGGAATTCCTACAGCGATTGAGTAAGAGGGGATATCAGATGTAACTATAGCCCCTGCGCCAATAAGGCAATGATCCCCTATGGTAACACCTTTTGTAACCATGGCATTGGTTCCGATAAAGCAATTATTGCCAATTTGAATAGGTCCTAGTTCATAGGGCACTTTTCCTCCACTTAGCGCATACTTTACTGAGTCGTGAGTCACAATTTGAACGCCCGAAGAGATAGAACAAAAAGAGCCTATTTTAACACCAGCGGTGCCATCAATGGCTGTATAAGGCCCAATCCATGTATTATCGCCTACCTTCACATCGCCACATAAAGAAGCGGTATTATATACCGTTATATTTTTCCCTTCACCAAATAAGTAAGCCCCTCTCTCTTTCCAATCTGTAAGATCTTCCACAAAAGGGTTTACCCTACCAAACTTTGCCTGAGTCTCATCTCTTAAGCGCTTGTGCAGTCTGATGAGTTGTTCCTGTAGTTTATCAAGCTCTTCCATAGTTCATAAAGCCTCCTTCAAAATCCTGCCCGATGCCATACTCAACAGTCTTCCGGATGGTTTCTTCTACACTTGCACCTTCTAATCGATTTCTGACAGCCAGTTCTCCCACTTTCAAGCCACCACATAAGAGTTTCAGCGTGGGTTTTGGACTGATAACAGTCGGTAATACGCTCATATAACCACTGGGAGCGATGTTCTGGGGGTAAAAACTAATTTGAGATTCGTTTAAATCTTCAGTGTCTATGTTACCACACAAATGGACTACCTTCAGGTTTGTAAACTTTTCTGCCAGATCTTTGAATGACAGTTTAGCATTTTGACCTATGAGCAAATCGTGAATTGCATGCTCGGCAATGAAAATAGTTTCCACTCCATTCTGCATAAGAACCTCTTCTAAACTGCTATAAGGCCTACTTTCTAAAGCCGTTATGCGCAACAACGCCTCATCTGCATACCATAGGAGATCGTTATTGAATTTACTGAGAGTTCGTGCAATGAGACTGCCGGTTAAGCCGCCACCAATCAGTACAATTTTGTCGCTTGAAAAGTCTGAATTTACCTCGAAAAGCAATTTCATAGCTAACATACCCGGATAGTGATACATGTCTATGTCCTTGTATTGCTCGTCCGTTCCAATAACGGGAATTTCAAAGCTTTGACAAGCCTCAATATCAATTTCATGAGGCCGAAACTCCCATGTCTCCCACATTAAAGGTATCACCGCAGTATTTTTAAACTTACCAAGCATTTGCTCATTTATAGGTCGCAGCATGCCGGAATTTGTAATAATATCACCCTCATGCCATATATCGAATTCATCAACCTTAGCTACTGTTATGACATCATCAAAGCCCCACTCACTGGCACGATCTAATATGACCTGCCTATTCTCCGAATAGCTACCATAAGCCGAATCTCGCCCCAGAGCGTATACTTTTCGGGCTCCAGAAGCTGCGGCAATAAAAGGCAAATAAGAATAATCACCATTGGCAGCCTCTGTAATTACGGTTAAGTCTGATAAATCCAGCTTAACCTTTTGCACAAGACCTTCGATTATTTCTCTCACCTTCTAATATCCCTTTTCAAATAGGTAATTATGTATTCCAGAAATTTCACCTCCTATGATTTCTCGAATTGAAAAGCGATCCACGAGCTTAAATCCAAAGGAACTGAGCCTCGAACTGACTGCCTCAAACTCATTCACCTCTACCTCAATCATTATTTGCTTTACCTTATTACCCTGAAGCAAGTCAGCTGCACCGTTTAAAACATTCATTTCCGCACCATCCACATCTATCTTCATGTATTCAGGGGCAGGCAATTTATATCTGGATAACAAATGATCGAGTGTTTCCACCAGCGTATACTGAATGTGATCTACCCTCATTTCCTTCTGCTGGTCCCTGTTAGACATGTCGAACACCTTGCCGTGAGCACCTGCCAGATAATCCTGACATCTTAGCCCCAAAACAGAGGGGGTATCTCCTAACCCAAGGTTCAACGATACAAATCGATTTACCATGCTCTTCCTGTTGAGATAGTGATTCATCTCCAGAATTGAAAAATTCTGAGCATCAGGTTCTACAGCGACCGCAATAGCACCTTTTACTACTGCAGCATAAATCGCATATATACCGGAAGAGGCACCTACATCGTAAAACACAGCATCAGTCTCAAAACTGTTGATCCAATCGGTAGTACAATTTTCGATGGTTTCAAAATTTTCTGACACCTGCAATAAGTATTTATTGGGCGTATAAAAATGAATCTCGCGGTTTTGCAGCACCCTTCTGATCTTCTTGGTTTCGGATTCACCAGACAACAAATCCACTACGTAAAAGGTCAGGTTGGTTTGCTCCAGTCTTTGAACTACATCACGCCAATAGGAAGTGGTGACCAGCACAATGACATCGTCTGGTATCTCATTGAATTTTTGAACTGGGATTTTCGATATTTCGCCAGTCTTCAAATCGTCAATAAAGGCCAGCACCTGAACATCAGACCTGTTAGCTCTTATCTTTTTGAATACAAAAACACCTGAGGCACCAGCGCCAAACAAGACCACTTGGGCACCATGTTTTATAATTTTTAAATCTGAAATCAGATAATCGCTGGTCATAAGAATACCTTAGCTAAGTCTTGTCTTTTAGGGAAATCTGGAGTTACCAAGCCTTTTTCGGGGTGATAAACCTTGTAGGGGTGAGGAAATTTTCTTTCAATGAAAGTCGATTCATTCATGTCATTATATCTGAAGTGCATCGACCACCTAATGTTTTCTGATGAATTATTACCTGATCTATGGACTAAAAACGAAGAAAAGAATAGGGCGTCTCCTTTCTTAACATCTATGGAAACATATTCGCTCTCTGGTATTTCTGATTCAGGTATATTTCTGAACCATTCATCTTCTTCACTTTTATACAGTCCGCTTCTATGAGAGCCTGGAACAATTTCCAGCGTACCCAGCTCTCTATTGAGGTCCATTAAGGGTATCCAAACCACCATTGAATTGATGCTCCCCTGCATGCTTCTCCAATCCTGATGGCCTGGTGTTTTATAGTGGCCTTCTATCTTGGAAATATGTCTTGAGTTAAAGAAAATGATTGGCTTAACACAGATAGCCGGTTCTTCTAAACCCAATACTTTAAGGTTATTGATAAGATCATCTGCAATGGCCAACTGGTGCAACTCCATTGTGTGTTGACAAAGTTTTGCCGCACCAATAAAGGCATGAAAGTCTTTCTTAAATAAGGCATACAATGCCTTTTCGAAATGAACATCTTCGAGCGATTCTAATTCAATATTTTGCGCAGTAATTTGTCTGGCAAAAACAGATTTAGCTTTATCTCTTATTTTGTCAACAAAAGACTGGTTCACGAAATCACTTTTAAGACAAAAACCATCATTCCTAAAATTCTGAAGGTCTTGATTATCAAGTTCTCTGAAAAGCAATGAATTATCGGTCATAGCTGTTTATTAATCGAGTGAATATGTTTCGAACGCCATACCCTTCATACTGCCTTTTGTTTAAAGCATCCATGTCTTTAAAATCGGATCTGGCGTTATTGTAATGGCTTAGTGTCGGTGTGTTTAATTTAATATGAATCGGGTGAAAATTAAATACCCTCAGGTATTTGTAATCGGATCGAAACAGTTGAGCAGTATTAAAACTTCTACCTTCCTCTTTGAAAAAGGCGTATCCATCATCTGCAAAAAAAACAGGAGCCTCCACCAATCCATTGATATGGGCAAAAGGTTGAATGGTACTCACGCCCCCCATGTAGTATTGACTGAGAAACTTTATACCAAGCTCCTTGTACAAGGGTAACCATCGACCACTATGTGTCATTCCATGACTTCTTAAAACACAAGCTTCTGGCGCCAAATTCAATAATCGCTCTAGTGATATCCTTGCAGAATCTGCTGTTGGCTCTTGCCCTATAAGTGGATTGAAATTGGGGTGAATACCCACTTCAAGATGGTCTAAACTACGAATTCTATCGACCGTTTCGCTTTTGTGCGTTATGAAAAAAGTAGCTTTTACTTTTCGCTCATCTAGTAAATCGATCAGCTCATGTACCACCTCATCTATAGCCCAATCAATATCAAAGCTTAGAAGGGCTTTTGATCGCCAACTAATTGGTTGACTCAGGTCAATGTCCTTGAAATGTATGAAATTCATCCTTCCGAAATTGCCAAACCGATTCCGTCTTTCCCAAATGAGTTTCCATTGTAAAGCATGTAATACCTGCCTTTATGAAAAATCACCTCTTGCTTGTCGAGGGCGATAGAGTCCCACCCTTCGCCAGAGACTGTGATACCCACCAAATGATCTTGTCTATCCCATTGTAAGCCATCTGCCGATTTGGCGAAACCCAATCTATAGCCGGAAGTTTCTCTCTTTTTTACTGGATACCAAGCTTTGTATTCACCATCTATTTTCAAAATAGACATCCTTGAAATATTGGTTTCTCCACCTTTCAAAGGTAAAGATGTGAAACCTTCACGAATCCAATCAATACCGTCTTTTGATTCCGCATACTTAATGTTGTAACGAGAAATGGCCTCTTCATCTTCTATGGTGAAATCAATGCCCGAAAGGTACCACATCCTCCATAAATCATTCTCTTTGATTACGGTGCCACCCGAAACCATCCATGGGTCATGCTGGCCTCTTGACATGATAGGAGCAGGCGAATACTTTTCAAAGGTCTGACCTCCATCTGTGCTGATGGCCAAACCAATGGCAGTATAAAAAAGTGGCTTGGTGAGTGCTGGATTCCAACCCAAATAGTACATGTAGACCATGTCATTATTACGAACCACAGATGTGGCTTGTACCCCATGATCATCAAAATGTCCCAAGGGACCTGGTGCAAGTAATGGATACTCTGAGCTTTGATTTGTAATCTTGTTGGTGACCACATCCCAGTCAAAATAACCCACAAAGGTTCTATTTTGCTGGTCTCTGGAGGTAAAGTAAATTCTATAGGTGTCGTCTTTTAGAAAAAGCGCTGTAGGAAGCGCAGCATGAGAATTTTGCCAGTAGTAAATACGATTAGGCTTGAATATTAGCCCTTCTTTCTCCCAGTTCAATTCGATTCTTTTTTAACAATAATGGTCCATTCATACAAAGGATAGTCATGGATCAGGGTCACAAATCTGCTCAATTCTCTTTTACAAAAATCAAAGTAATATGCAGGGTCAGCGTAGTAAAGATCCTTTGCTTCGAAGTCTACATATTTGGTCAGTAAGTTAAAAGAAATACCCTTGTCCGCCTGTTCGTACATTTGCATCAAGGTACGCTTGATATGGTTAATCCACGCTTCCTTGTCTTCGTCAAACATGACATTGAAGATACCTGATGCAATGGTAAAATCGGCATTTGTATGTATAGCAGACGCATGGTGAAGGGCAATTTGCGGACCATTCAGGTACTCTCTCGCAGCTTTTAACATATCGGCACTGATGTCATATCCATCATACTGAGTAAGCGCAAATTCGTGCTTCTCACAATACTTGACCAGCTCACCATAACCACAACCCAATTCATTTACCGAAAACGGCTGTGAATTATCGCCCACTACTTTGAGCAACTGCTTGAACCTTAGGTCTTGTTTTTGCTGATTTCCCCAACCTACACTTTGTGCACTGTTTCCGAATTTCTTTATATTATCAGAATACAGCTTTTCAACTTTGCTCAGGTCTATATTACTCCTTTTTGACATATTCAGCAGCCTTGGTTCCTATATAAATCTTATCATCATGAGTAGGCTTTACCATTAGGCAACCAGCTCCCAATGTATTGAATTTTCCTATGGCGATTCCATCTCTTAATGTAGAGTTCACGCCAATGAATGTGTTGGCACCTATACGGCAATGCCCAGAAACAACTACATGTGATGAAATGAAAACATTATCTTCTACTACCGAATGGTGACCAATGTGGTTACCACTCCACAGGATTACATTATTTCCAATTTCTACAAATGGCTGAATGGTATTGTCTTCAAAAATAAAGGTATTGTCTCCAATTTTGTCAGTCCAGCAAGTTGTCTTCGAGCTAATGTAGGTCAACAAGGTATAGCCTTTGGCCTTGGCCTCATGATAGAATCGCTCTCTTACTTTATTTTGATCAGCATAACTCAGCGAAACATACATTTCGTAGTCAGCAGGTGGGTAAATCCCCTCAATTCCTTCAAAGTCTACCAAAGGTTTATTCATAAACTCATCATTCTCCCGGTATGCCTTTGAAACACAGAATGCTACAATTTCATATTCACTATCCGCTTCCAATAAGTAAGAAACTACTTCTGCCTGACCATTGGCACCAAATACAATTGCCTTTTTTGTCTTTTTCATATGCTGTTACATTAATAGGGATATAAATAGAAGTTGGGAAAAGCTTTCTTTAATCCTTCTATGGGTTGATCAATGATATCCGGGTCATTGAATCTTATGAAGTACTTGTACTCATGATCTTGAGCCCCCCACCTTTTCTTAAAGTCATAAACACCTTCCTGACTTTTCCATGTTCCTCCCCAGTTCCAGTTCTCAAACCCTTTCTTACTGGCCTCCTTCATTGCTTCAAATATCAATAGGGCTGAGGGTTGATCTCGTCTAAAATCATGAATAGTGGCTGGTGTAAAATACTCTACCGTTTTGTTGAAGTAGAATAATAAGATGGCCGCAATAGGCTCATTATCTTTTCTGGCCACAAAAACGGCAAACTCTTCATCAGAGAAATATTCAGGAATTAATTCGAAAAACTCTTTCCTTTTTGGGATTCCACCAATGCTTTCTATGTTTTCTTTATGAACATTGTACAAGAAATCCAGACTTACTTTGTCATGTTCCACGGTTACCGAGATCTCAGCTTTTATCGCCCTGCGGATATTTCTGGGCCTTGGATTACTGAACAATTCCATTAGGTCAGTCTCCACAGTTTCGGTATTCGGAATTGGTGTTATTTGGCCAATTCGGTAATCCGTTTTGTCATGTTTCCAGTTTTGAGTGAACCAATCAGTTTCTTCCGGGCAATAAGGGTTTGTAACAATGGTAGAAAGAACTATTCCCTCTTTATGGCAAAAGCTATCAAACTCTTTTAATAGTGAGGTATTAATCCATTTAATGTCTTCTCCACTGAGTTCATTTGAATAAACCGGACCACCATTACTACCATAATAAGGTAAACTGTTGAGTACGGCACCGTACTCATCGTTCCTTTTGATCATAAATGGGAAAACAGCCTTTAGTTGCTTCTCTTGAAACCATAAAAAATAGTACGCTTCTGCAGCAAGGTGCTTTTCCAGAAGTTTGTGATAAGACAAGCTTTGATAAAAAAGCGTAGTCATTTGTGACAATAAAAGCTCACTATAATCGCCATCTAAATCAAAGGGCATCCCCTTCTCAATTGCAAATTCCATTATACTTTATGACCGTTCAAAAAAATCCTGCACCACCACTCAAAATTCATAAAAGACCAGATCAACAATCGATGGTTGATTTGCTGCTCGGTATGTTCTCTTACAATTTTCTCAATATAGGCCGGCTTTATAAATTCTGCTGAAATGGTATCCTTTTTGTTCAAAAGCAGCTCACGAACATAGCTCGCATTCTCCCCTCTGTACCAACTTTCATCAGGTGCTGAAAAGCCTTGTTTTTTCCTATCGATGATCTTCTTTGGGATGTAACCTTTCATGGCTTCCCTTAAGATTTTCTTGCCATCGTCAAAGCTTCTGTATTGCATTTTCTTGCTGACATTTTCGTCAATTTTATCAATCTCGCGCTGAAGATTACCCAGTTTATACCTTACCGGGACTTTTTGAGCAAAGTCAACCAAATCATTGTCCATAAAAGGGAAGCGTTCTTCCAGGCCGTTGGCCATGGCCAACTTATCACCTACCAAAAACAGCCCTGGCAGAAAAGTTTTAGCCTCAAAATACAACGAATTTTGTATGTGTTGTTCAGGGGTTTTATAACCGAGTTGGTCATTAAAAGTAAAAACCCTTTCAAAAACTGTCCTTGGCTCCTCTAAAGACATTTGTCGTAATGCAGAGGTCTGAAACAACTCGGTTTTAGAATCGTCAGGTACTAACCTTTGCCAAAAGCTATAATACTGATCAAAGAAATTTTGCTGGCTTAAAGAATCAAAAATTCTGTAGTACCGCCATGGATAACCACCAAATAACTCATCGCCTCCGGTTCCTTGTAAACAAACCTTTACAAATTTTGAAGCTAACCTGGCTATGTAGTAGTTGGGGTAAGACATGCCCACCCGCAAGTCTTCCAGGTGATACACCAACTTGGGAAGTGACCAGCGTAAATCTCCAGCATTTATTACTTGTTCAAAATGCTCGGTTTTGAAATGATTGGCCATTAACTCCGCATCTCGCCTTTCATCATAATTGGCTTCATAGCCAGTCACTTCACTCATATCAAATCCACAAGTGAAAGTAGATATTCTTGGGACGTAATTTGTCGCAATCGCGGTAATCGTACCGGAATCCATCCCACCGGATAAATAGCTTCCAACTGGAACATCAGAAACCATTTGTTTCGCTACTGCCCGTTCCATCAGTCTTTCCGTTTCTAATTTGGCATCTTCGAATGTGATGCTTTCATCAGGCTTTGAAAAGTCATAATCCCACCATGAATTGTGGGTTATTTTTTTCATGTGCTTGTCTACTACCAGTGTATTTGCTGGTGGTAACATGGCTATGTCCTGGAACAGCGTTCTAAATGAGAATAAGTTTTGAAAGGTAAAATACTCGTTTAATGCACCCAGATTTACTCCAATTTGATAATCAGGGTGCTCCAAAATGGCCTTAGTCTCTGATGCAAAAACAATTGTTTTTCCATTGAACCAATAATAAAGTGGTTTGATTCCGAACCGATCACGAGCCAGGAAGAGCCTCTCTTCTGTAGAATCCCAGCATGATATGGCGAACATCCCATTCAGGCGCTTGATATAGTCTATGCCAAAACAAGAGATGCCTTCAACGATCACCTCTGTATCGGTATCTGAATGAAAGACATGTCCGCAGGACCTTAACTCTTGTCGGAGTTTGATATAATTGTAAATACAGCCATTAAACACCAGAGTATATCTACCATCTTTGGAAGACATGGGTTGCACTCCACGTTCAGAAACGTCTAAAATGGCCAAACGCTTATGAACTAAACCAATGTTTCTGTCCACATAAAGGCCTTCGCCATCAGGCCCCCGATGTGCTAACTTCTCACCCATTTTTTTCAATAGGCCATCTGAAACAGGTTTCTGATGTAAATTAAAGATACCGGCTAAACCGCACATTTTATTTACTTACGAAACCTGCCTGAAAAACAGGCTTCTTCAGTATGAAAATAGTCTGTTGTTAAATGATTTGAATTGATCAGTTCCGTAAACTCCTCTTTGCTAAACCGTTTGGCATTGGAAGGTGAATACCAATCAAAATTAGTTGCGTCTGAAATGTCTTTCCCCAACTCTGGGTTCCAAAAGCATTTGATAAAGTTCCAGTAAATAAACCTTTGTAAATCTTGCTGTCCACCTTTAATTCCTAAAAGCGGGATCTCTGGAATATCCAACTGCACCTCTAATTCTGCGAGCCTTTTACCTAACTCGGTTAGCTGTTGAGACATTTCCCACAGTTGTTCATTGGATAACTCATGGGTTCTCACCCTAAAATGATCATCCAGCAATTCACGTGGTAGCGCCTTTTTAGCATAAACGTAGGTAGCAAAGGAGCCATTGGATTTTGTGATTTCTGTTAAATGCTTAAAAGTCATGTCAGGATATTCTGTGTGCATAATCACTTGATCACACAGTACAAAGTCGACACTTGAGGCTTTTAGGCCGGTGTCTGCAATATCTCCTCTTATGAAAGTAAGATTTTCTATATGACCGTAAAACTCACTGGCTTCGGCACCACTTTCAGAAAAATCCATACCGATTACGCGTGCATGTGGCGCTAATTCTGCCATCCAGGCTGCCTTATATCCGAGTCCGCTTCCTGCATCCAGAATAACAGATTTATCAGAAAGAAATGACTTGAAATCAGCCTCATTAGCAAACCCGTAGAGGGTATAAAACCAATTCTTTTGAAAGGCATTAATTTTCCCAATTTCTACCCTGGTGTTCATTTTATTCCATTTTTCAGAAAAGACACTTGTCGTTTGATCCTGATTGGAATAACCTGAAAGCTGTTTCGATTCAAAATAGTTTTTCCTGATTTCCTTAATCGGCTCTATAAGTAGATTTTCTAAAATCATATACTTTTCAAAGTTTCGACTACGTATTGAAAGTCCAGTTCATTCATTCTGTTGTGCAATGGAATGGACATTGAATAATCATTGGCTATTTGGGCACCTGGATAGTCTCCGGGCTTAATATCAAATGTATTGGCATAGAAATTCAACATGTGTACTGCATGGGTTCCCGGCCTAGTAGATATACCTCTTTCCTGAAGTTTCTCCATGATCTCATTTCGGGTATAAGGTGCCTTTGTCTCGTCAATCAAAGTGACGAAACTCTGCCAACCATGGTCATAATCTGCCGAAAATTCAGGGAGCTGCAACCATTCCAGACCACTCAATTCCTTTTTATAATATGCAGCCCATTTGGCTCGCTCGTTGATAAACTGATCGAGCTTACCCAACTGCACCACGCCCACAGCACCTTGCAAATCGGTCATGCGGTAATTATAACCACTAACATCAAAATCGGGCAAGATGTAAGGTCTTGGTCCATGGTGACGTTGCTCTTCTGAAACAGAAGCACCATGATTTCTCAATATGCCCAGTTTTTCCCCATAAGCATCGTTGTTGGTTGTCACCATCCCCCCCTCACCAGTGGTGACTGATTTACGTGGATGAAATGAAAAGCAACCAAAATCTCCTAATGCTCCTGCAGGGATGCCTTTGTATGCTGCTCCTGCCGCACAGGCTCCATCTTCGATAATCGGTACACCCGGAGCAGCCTCTTTGATGGCATCCATATCAGAACAAAGACCGAATAAGTGCACCGTCATAATGGCTTTTGTGCGATCGGTTACCTTATCGGTCAACTGAGTCGGGTCGATATTAAATGTTTTAGGATCGATATCGCAAAAGACTACTGCTGCCCCAACTTGCAAAACTACATTGGCCGTTGAAACCCAGGTAAATGCAGGTACAATTACCTCATCGCCCGGCCCTACCCCCAAGGCAACCAACGATAAATGTAAGGCTGTGGTTGCGCTCGTTACCGCTATGGCATGTTTTACCTGGTGTCTTTCAGCAAAAAGGTTTTCGAACTCCCTGACCTTGGGGCCTGAAGTAAGCCAACCTGTCATTAGAGGTTCTTTTACGGCCTGCCACTCTTCTTCACCGGTAACAGGCAGCGAAATCGGTATATTTCGTTTATCCATTGTCTAATCCCGTCTCAATTCTCCAATCAATCAGTTTCTGAAGGCCTTCTTTCAGTTCATATTTATATCTGAAGCCAATTTCCTCTTCGGCCTTCTTTCTTGAGCCTATCCGGTTTTGAACCAGTGCCCTGGCGTCATCCTCAGAATAAGGCTTGTAAATCACTTCCATGTCAGAATTTTTCAGTTCCAAAATGGTATCACAGAGCTGCTTAATTGAAGTCTGAACCTCAGTACCTACATTATACATTCCAAACTTCGTATCGCTTTTCAAAGCATCGACATTACATCTTGCTACATCTTCGACATAGATAAAGTCATAGGCCTGGCTGCCATCTCCATTTATGACTGGTGACTCATTTGCTTCAATCTTATTCAGCATGATGGGTACTACCCCGGTATAAGCAGCCGTTTGGTCCTGGTGAGGGCCGTAAACGTTCATATACCTCAAACCAATTACTTCCAAACCATAGCGGTCATTGAATGCAGTGGCCATTGCTTCTCCGGCAATCTTAGAAGCACCATAAAAATTCTTATTGTTGAAGGGGTGCGACTCGGTCATTGGCAACTCCACTGCATCGCCATAAACGGAGGCTGAAGAAGACCAAATGAGCTTTTTGATGTTGTTCTTCACACAAGCTTCTAAGACATTGAAGGTCCCTTCAATATTGACATGAAAGGCGGTTCTCGGGAAGTCTTTGCAATGAAGAAGCCACATGGCAGCCAGGCTGACCACATAATCCTTGCCTTTCATGGCTTCATTGAGAATATCAACTTCTCTAATGTCACCACCAATGGGAAACATGCTACATCTTGGGTCTTTCAATTGCTCTTCTAAGTACGCCTTTTTGCCTCTAGCGAAATTATCGTACACCACAACTTCCGCTACATCCTCTTTGAGTAGCTCTGAGACGACAAAACTTCCAATAAAACCAGCACCTCCAATTACGAGTACTTTAGCATCTTTAATATTATTCACTAGTTATGATTTTAGTTTTTGATTTTCTTGACTAATGGGTGGTAATCCCCCGTTGGGGCCTGAACTTTCTGATCTCGAAGGTCGTGCACAATTTCAATGGCCTGGCGATTGTCTGCGAGGCCGAAACCATAGTTTCCACATATTGTCCCGTCCGAACCACTACACTCTTAAGGTTTGTAATGTTGGTAAATACCATGGATGGTCCCAAAAAAACATCATCCTCACACTTTACTCCGGAATAGATACTTACATCGTTTTGCACCTTGACGTTATTGCCTAAAGTTACCCTTGGAGAAACCATCACATTTTGGCCCAGATTACATTTTTCACCCAAGACACAGTCTTTCATAATATTTGAGAAGTACCAGATTTTGGTTCCATCCCCAATTATTGAACCTTCATCAATGACTGCAGTTGGATGACTATAATAAGACTCAGGCATATTTTTAATCTAATTCAATAAGATGCCACTTTTCACAGTGGCCTCATGCAAATTCTACTTTTGAAAAAAAATAAGTGTTGGCCCATTCAATTTATTAAACTGATCAATGTTGTAATGTTTAATTGACCTTGCGAGCTCTTTCAGTGCATTCAATGGCCTAAAAACTTTTCTGCTTTTCTGGAAGTCATATTTAATCAGTTCCACAGGCCTCAACCCACATGATTTACCTAGGCTGACTAAACTTTCTGTATTATAACAGTTGAGGTGTTCTATAGGATTGACGGGATTGAGCTTCCTAAACCCTTCTTCACTATTAAAATCATACTTCTTAAGGTTCTCCTCAATCTTGCTCCCATTAGGTACACTTAGCTTGACCACCCCTCCTGGTTTCAATAAGCGAACTAAATTTTGTAAATATTCAAAAGGCTCATCTAGATGCTCAAAAACCTGCTCTGTGTTAATGAAGTCAACAGAACTCTCCTCTTGCTGCTCCAAAGTTTGTGCTTCAAAACCCAATGAAGATGCATATTTTACTTTCGAGGGGGATATTTCGAGCCCTATCGGCTCTAACCCCAGTGATCTTGCGGCAATAGACCATTCTGACCACCCCATTCCAAAATCCATTACTTTAATTCGATTGACAGGCTGGTTATAAAATTGGATAAAGGAGTATACCTCTGTAAGAAATCTCTGGATTTTTACTCTTCGGTTATCCAAAGACAAATTAAATCTCAGGTTTTCATCCTGATCATACCAAGACTCATAAGCTTTGTGTAGCAGTTCACTGTCTGGAATAATTGACTGATAGATTAATCCACAATTACCGCATTTAGTGATCTCATATTTCTCGTCTAAAATTTCTTCAACTTCAGGCCTGTACCCTCCCGCAGGTTTGCTTGCAATATGGTCTATCCAGTGCTTAAAGTAGTTACTGTTAAAATATTCTTCTAAAAGTACCTTTTGGTCTTCTTTGCTTTTGCAGCATGGACAAACCGTCCTTTTAATAAATCCCATTATCTTTTCAAGTGTTGGACTTCCAATTTATTAAACCGACTCATGTAAATTCGGTAGCGATTTTGTCAACAAAATGAGTACCCAGCACACCGCACATGCCTCAGGAAACAAGTAGCATTATGGTCTTTTTCCCGTTCAATACAACTACTACTTTTCCTTGACTTCTAAATTAAGTTCGACTTAAAACTTAAAAAGGTGTACTTCCTGCGTTGGATGGGAAAGGCAGTTGAATTCGACTTCCACACCCATTGTGTCAGCAGCTTTTTGATAGAATTCTTCATTCATACCACTGCCACGGAGCATTGGATGGTAGCTTCCATAAAGAAAGCCTTGTGCATTTTTAATATCAATATTTGTAAATAAAAACTTACCTCCTTTAGCCATGACCTCTTTCAAATTACTCAGTGCCGTTTTTACTTGCGAACGTGACAAATGAGTGAAGACTGACTGGGCTATTGCGAAGTCAAACTTGGTTTTGAACAATGAGAACTCAAAGTTTTCGCTTTGCTCCACAGTGTAGTTCTTTTCCAAGCCTGCTTCATCGCACAGTAACTTCCCTAGATTAATGTATGGAGTATAGGGGTCCATTCCATGGTAATTACCATCCTCCAAGTAATTAATAGCCTCCATACCAAATCTGAGTGGTCCGCAACCAATGTCAAGAAGCCTGTGTTCTGGTGTGAGCCCTATTTCTTTTACAGCGTTAATTTGCCATTTAGCATATTCATGCCATTTGTAATGAAATTTAGCATCTGGAACCATCCCCACTGACAATGAAATGTCAACAAGTTTTGATACAGGCAAGCGCTTTTCTAAATCCAAATTCTTCATTTTGTTGTTGGTACCGAAAATTACCTTATTACTTTATCACTTTTCTTTTTGCTCTGCGCGCCAACTCACGAGTGAGGCTTTTAGCCGATAACTTCTTGAGTAAAACACTATCCGGGACTTCAAATAATTGCTCTGGTGGAAACAATATTCTGACAAAACCAAGCTGATTAGGAGATGAATTCACATTTCTGACACAATGCTCATTGGTGTACTTCCAAAGAATCAAATCTCCTTTTTTAACACCAATATCCCTATTCAAACAAATTTCTTCGTTATTATTCTTCTTGAACATCAATCCTTCTCCGCTGTAGTCAGTGTCATGATCACTCAAAATGAGCGTGGCTTGAAGTGCCGCGGGATCAAAGAATTTTTCTCCAGTCCAATCTTTGTGGGGTTTGACGATTTCCTCGCCATTTTTTGTAAGCACCACCCTAAAAGAATTACTTCGATTACCATTACCATTGGTTGGAAATACCCTTAAATAAAAGTTTCGCGACATCACCTGATTTCTCAGTTCCATTATTTTCCAGGAAACGGCATAGGTCACCTCATCTAATGGCTCATTCCATAGGTAATTAAAATAAGTAAGACCATGGACTTCTTCCTTTAGATAGTTAGGGCAGCCCATGTAAAGGTCTTTGTCCTTATTTATTTTTTTGACCTTTTTCCATCCCTTGGCAGGGCTTTTTAACTCTTGAGACCAAAAGCTAATAATGTGACTTGTAAAAGCAGGATCAATGAAGTCTTGAAAGACATAATAACCAGGACCCTCGGAGTGGTATAGCTTTTTCCTAATTTGAATCAGGTCATTTGCGGGTATGATTAAATCAGAGTAATTCATTTAGTAAAATTTCCAATTAGCATTCAAGTGAATAAAAGTGTTCTGCTTCGATGATACTTCGTGAAAGCCATCCAAGGATTCATTAGTAATTTCAAAGTGATAAAAATCAGCTATAGCATCATAAAATTTAGCTCCATCTCTTGATCCAAAATAGACGCTCAGAGCATACCGGCCTGGTACTAACTGTGGATTGATTTCAATTAAGGCTTTTCTCTTGCCCTTTTTCATATCAAGCTCGCCTTTGACATCATGAGTACTCACTGACCTGGTGATTTGTGTTCCTTCTACATTGCCAATTCGTAGTTGAAAATTGGTATCAGAAATATCTCGATCGCAATCAAACGCTACTTCAACTATCAAAGGCTCTTTGAATAATAAGGTTGAAGTATACTCTCCTTTAGAATTTAGGATGCGAATCGTCTTAAAGTCTGCGTCTTCATGCCCCCATGGTCTCTCCCAAGAATCAGGAACTATTCCTGTTGAGTAATCAATAAGTGATGGCCCAAGCTGAACGTACTTTCTAATAGCGTCATCAACGCTACCATCTAAAGTGATCTGTCCATTTTCGAGAAAAATGGCTCGCTGGCATAGATTCCTGATCGAATCCATATTGTGACTCACAAAAAGGATTGTTCTGCCTTCTTGTGCCACTTTACCCATTTTACCAATGCACTTTTTCCTAAATTCTGCATCTCCTACAGCCAGTACCTCATCGACAATCAGTATCTCCGGTTCCAGAAAGGCTGCAACGGCAAAGGCCAGCCTCACCTTCATTCCAGAAGAGTAGCGCTTTACAGGAGTGTCTATATAACGCTCGCATCCTGAAAAATCCACTATTTCATCCAGTTTGAGCCTGATTTCATTTTTAGTCATCCCGAGTAATGCGCCATTTAAAAACACATTCTCTCTGCCTGTTAATTCCGGATGAAAACCGGTTCCTACCTCTAAAAGAGCACCAATACGTCCATTTGCCTTTATTCTTCCTGTGGTTGGCCCAGTTACTTTAGAAAGAAGTTTTAGCAAGGTGCTTTTTCCAGCACCATTCTTTCCAATCACACCTAAGACCTCCCCTTGCTTTACTTGAAAGTTAAGATCTTTAAGAGCCCACACATAATCAGAACTTCCTTTAACAGTCCGATCATTTACCTCGCCAATTGTTAAGAAAGGATCTTCTCTGCCTCGTACTCTGGCCCACCATCTGTTTAGATCATGGCTGATCGTACCAGTTCCCACTACACCCAATCTGTATTGCTTGGAAAGGTTTTCTACTTGAATTGATACTTTTGACATATTATCTATTGCAATGTCTAGCTTTAGACCGTGTCCATAAAGTTTTTCTCGGTTTTGTTAAAGATGGCCAAACCGATCACGAATAGTAAAACCGAGAAAATCGCAGAATAAATTAAATGACTATAATCTAGGTTTCCGGTACCTAAAAACATATACCTAAAGCTCTCAATAATAGGAGTCATTGGGTTGGCTAAAATAAAAACCCGATACTCTGCAGGAATGGCCGATAACGGATATATCACGGGTGTTCCATACATCAATAATTGCACGCCGAACGTGACAAGAAACTTCAAATCACGGTATTTGGTGGTAAGGGCAGATAATACAAAGCCAAAACCCAAACCCAAAAGCATCATGATAAAAACGAGGGCTGGAAAAAGTAGCACTTCTATCTGTATCGTTCCCTCAAATTGACCACTGAAACGGTAGTAGGCCAAAAAAATTAAAAATAAACATAACTGTATACCGAATGTAACCAGGTTGGTGATGGTCGTTGCTATGGGCATTACAGCTCTGGGAAAGTAAACTTTGCCAAAAACCTGAGCGTTTTTTGTAAATGTATCAGAGGTCTTTGTGAGAGAATCGGAAAAATACCTCCAACAGGTGATACCACTTAAATAAAAGAGAATTTTAGGTAGGCCATCTGTTGACAATCCAGCCACATTACCAAAGATCAATGTGTAGGTTAAGGTAGTCAGTAGTGGTTGAATAACATACCACAGGGGGCCCAAGATGGTCTGTTTGTACTGAGCTACCAAGTCTCTTCGTACAAAAAGAAACAGTAAGTCCCTATACCTTACAAGCTCATTAATTTTTAAATCGAGGAGAGAAGATTTGGGCTCAATTATTGTTTCCCAACTATCTTTTTGCTCTATAGTATTCATAAAATACTTATTTCAATTAGGGTTTTGGAAAACTGGGTCGTTTCTTTCTTAGAAAACATCTTATCAGGTTTAGACAAGCATAGATACTTTTGGAAACTTTTTTGATCTTTTGAAGGGTACTACTTTTTAAAAAACTGCTTCAGTTTGTTTGGTTTTTCATTTTTTTCATCAGCCTCATAATAACCCGATCCATAGCCATAGCCATAACCGTAGCCGTAGCCATAACCGTAGCCGTAGCCATAACCATAGCCATAACCCGCATTCACTTTGAAATCATTTAATAGAAGTGCAGAGTTACTAATGATTCCTTTTTTTGTGATATCGTTTAGAAACGGAAAGACCTGTTTGGCCGTATAGTTTTGTCGAATGACAAAAATGTTCAAATCAGAAAGTGTGGTAAGACTAAAAGTGTCCGCTACAATACCAACAGGAGGTGTATCTATTACAACGTAATCATAAGTTTCTTTTAGATTTAATATCAACTTTCTTAGTTCATCGGAAATTAATAACTCAGCAGGATTAGGTGGAACTGGGCCTGCTGAAATTAAATCCAAATTCTCATAAGGAGTTTTTTGAATGATTTTATCCCTTTCCACAAACCCCGCTAGATAATTGGAGACCCCAAAGTCATTGCTTAATTCAAAATCTCCAAAAAGCTTTGGTTTCCTTAAGTCTAAACCAATCAATACGGTTTTTTTACCAGAGACAGCCAACATTGAGGCATAATTCACCGAACAAAAGCTTTTCCCTTCACCCGAAGCATTTGAGGTGACTAAAATGGTCTGTATTTTTCTTTCCCTACCAAAGTATTCCATATTCGATCGTATTGCTCTAAAAGACTCTGCCATAATAGACTTGGGGTGTTCTAAGATGGCTAGGTTACCATGGTGTTTATTGTGACCAATCATTCCTATGATTGGAATATTCGTCATTTGTTCTATTTGTTTTCTAAACTCAACTTTATCTTTCAAAAGTTCTTTTAGTGTTACAAATAGCAGTGGTAGTATGAAACCTAAAACACCCCCAATGACATAGTTAAAGGGTTTATTGGGAGAGATTGGTTTTTTGTTATCCTGAGCCTTGTCTATGACCTGAGCAGTAGATTCATTTCGAGCTTTAGCAATTCCAGCTTCAGCTCTTTTCTGGCTAAAAAATTCAAACATCCCATAGTACAAACTGTAAATACGCTCTATATCACTGAATTGCCTTTGCCTAGTGGGGTATTTAGCCAACTGTCTATTTAGGTCTGCCAGTTTAGTATCTATGTCTTCTATTGTTTCGTTGAATTCAGAAATTTTAAGTGTTGATGTATTCCTAATTAAATCTATGAGTGATTCAATTTCTCCATCAATACGCTTAATTGATTTATTAAAATCTGCCAAATTTTTGGACTTCTCTCTTCTCTGACTTATTAAATCTTGATACCTATCTATATACTTACCCACAATTTCAGCACCGTCAATAGTCAAGGGAATAACCCCTTGGTTTACTTTACTACTATCATCTAGCACTTTAAGATTTTCATTAAGTAATCGAATTCCTGCTAGAGCCTCCCCTTTGAGAGTTTCCAGCGAAGAAATTTGGTTTATTATTCGATTAGCTATTTCATTAAAACCAGAACCAACAATTTTATTTTCAACTCTGACTTTATCTAACTGGCTCTCATAGATTGCAAGAGTGTCTTTTAACACCTCTATTTCCTTGTCAATAAAACTGATTGTACGATCCGCTTTTAAGTTTTTCCTGATTAATTCGCGATCCACATAGACTTCCATTGACGAATTCAAAAAGTCAGCAGCTTTTTTAGAATTAGAGTATACCAATTTAACTTCTGCAATAGTTGTGTAAGCTTCTAAATAATCTACTTTAAGGCGGCTCTTCCACTGATTAACCAGATAGTCGAAATCTCTAAAAACAAAGTAGAATTCACGCCCATTTAGATCTACTGATTTATTGAAAAAAACAACAAAATCATAACCATCACCAGAAACTTGGCTATTCTGGGGATAAATTGTTGACTCTTCATGATTTTCGTCACTGGATTTAGTCAACCTAAATTGATTATCTTCTAAGAAGCTAATTCTAAATTCAGTGTTTGTGACTTGATTAATACCCTCGCTAGGGTCTATTTCAAAGGGCAAAGATTTATATTCTTCAATAGTCTTTATTCTACCCTTGCTGTAGTATTCTATCTCAAAATTCAACTTTTTTAACGCTCCTTCTGTGATTGCATCGCTACGAAGAACCTCAAGTTCATTCATGAAGTTAACGCTATTGAAAGAAGGCAAAAGGTCTCCGAAGAATCCACTTGAGATATTAGGGTTATTTTCGGGAATCACCATAGTCCCTCTTACTTGGTATTTTTCAATAGCATATCTATGAAAAATAAATACAGAAAGTAAACCCAAAACTATGCTTAAAACAAAAATTGGCCATTGTCTAATTATTTTGATTATAACCAACCGAGGATCAATTGTCATTGACGATTGTCCCCCTCCGCTGGTATTCTCAAAAAAATCGAATTCGTTAGCCATTAATCTCTTGTTAAAACTCCTATTACCACGGCTGTGCCAGAAATCACACTAACGATAGTTGCAAAAGTCTGTAGGGCCGTCTGTCCAGTTCCTAGTTCTCTGATTTTCAATGGAGGTACATAAATAATGTCGTCAGGTTGTAAAAAGAATTGTTCTGTTTCTAAAAATGCACGATCTGTGACATCAACTTCATGAATTCTGATGCCATCAGGGTATTGCCTTAAAATTGTAACATGAGCCCTGTCAGCGTTAATGGTAAGGTCACCAGCAGATGCAATGGCTTGAAACAAATTAGCTTCATATTGTCTCAAAGTCTGTTGACCTATATTTCTAACCTCACCGTAAATTGTATAAGGAATACCACTTAATTTAACCCCAACCAAAATATCATTTACACCGGCCTTTTCTTTGATCTGTCTTTCAATTTCATATTTTAATTCTGACGTGGTTAATCCCGCAGCTTTTACACGACCTAAAGCATTGATCTCAATATTCCCATCTTTATCAATATTATATCCGGTCAAATATGGGTCATTAAAATTCCCACCGTTCCTTTGATTATTATTATTCACTTGTACAACCCTATTTGGCCTGGCAAAAATTGGATAGAACGCCTCTACTTCCTCTTCCTCTTTACTGTAGAAATTAATTAGCAGGATATCATTCGGCTGAAGCTTATAATCAACTCTTGAAAGGGCTATTAGCTGTTCATTTTCCAGCCTTTCCGCTCCACTTTTGTTTTGAAGGTAAACTACTTTCTCATTGGGAATGCAACTTGATACTATCCCACAAACGAAAAGGAGAAATATGGCTTTTTTAATTAGTGTCTTGTCTTTAGTCATTTAAATCTATTTTGGCATTTTGTCCTAGATCAAACGCTGCTTTAGACATTACCAAGAATTCGTTCATTTTATGAAGAGGCACCATATTTGGACCGTCACTGAGTGCTTTTGATGGGTCTGGATGAGTCTCTATAAAGAATCCATCCACTCCAGCAGCCCCAGCTGCTCTTGCTAGATATGGTGCAAATTCTTTTTGTCCGCCAGAACTACCTCCAGCTCCACCAGGTTGCTGAACGCTATGCGTCACATCAAAAACCACAGGTGCAAATTGTCTCATTGTTGGCAAGGCACGCATATCAACCACCAAGTTGTGATACCCGAAGGAGACACCTCTTTCAGTCAAGCAAACCTTGTTATTTCCAGTTGATTTCACCTTGTTTACAGCATACTGCATATCCTCAGGTGCCATAAACTGGCCTCGTTTGATTTTAACCGTTTTTCCCGTTTCCCCTGCTGCCACTAATAGGTCAGTTTGTCTACATAAATAAGCCGGAATTTGCAATGCTTGCGCCACGTCACTCACAGGATTAGCTTGATTTGGCTCGTGAATGTCGGTGACTATCGGAAGGTCAAATTCGCGTTTAATCTTGTCTAATACGCTTAGCCCTTCATCTAACCCTACCCCTCTAAAAGAATTAACAGAAGTTCGGTTAGCTTTATCAAATGATGCTTTAAATACATATTGAATGTTAAGTCGTTGACAAGTTTCTTTCAGTGTTTCTGCCACTTTTGCACACACATCATAACTTTCAACTGCACATGGTCCTGAGAACAACACCATATTCCCATTTCCCATCACAATATCATCAGCTATATTAAAGCTTTCTTTGAATTTATCCATTATTGTTTTTTCAAAATTAAATCGTATGTCCCAGTCGCTTCTAGGATTAAATCAGCTAATTCTCTTACCGCCCCTTTACCCCCTTCTGAACTAAGCACTAAATCCACTTCCTCTTTTACTTTATAGTGCCCATCCGCCGGGGTAGCACTTAAACCAACTATCCTTAAAACAGGTAAGTCATTAATATCATCACCAATGTATGCCACTTGATCAGCCGCAATATTTCTCCTTGACATTTCTTTGAAGAAAACATTGAATTTGTCCTCAATACCATGATGGTGGAAATCAATTTTCAATTCTTCGCACCTATTTCTCACCACTCTAGAATCTCTTCCTGTGATGACCCCTGTCAAAATATTGTTCTTCCGGAGGTGTTTTATGATTTGACCATCTTTTACGTTGAAGCTCTTAAACTCCATTCCTTTATTATCATATGTGATCTTCCCATCGGTCAACACTCCGTCAACATCAAAAACAACGGCTTTTATTCCTTTTAATTTCTCTAGAATTTCTGGTGATAGCTTTTTCATAATTCGAGTAGAACAAATGTAAAAGTAAAATCGAGCATGACCCAATAACCTCGATTAGGAGTCAAATTTATTATATTCACTTTTCCAACCTCGAAAGCATGTTATGAAGCTTGTGAAACTGTTTGTGTCTCTCATTTTTACCATAGGAATATTCTATGCGCTGAATACAAAGTTTGGTTCAATCCCTCCATTAGGTAAATTTCTCTCCCCTAGTACTGGAATCTGGCAAAATGAAGGCAGTGATAATGAATCTGGCAAAACTTTTGAACTAAAGGGACTGAGTGCACCAGTAAATGTTCATTATGATGAAAACCTTATCCCACATGTATTTGCACAGAACGATCGAGATCTTTATCGTGCACAAGGCTATATAACAGCTCAACACCGACTTTGGCAAATGGAATTTCAAACCCATGCCTCCGGTGGAAGACTCTCTGAAGTAGTAGGAAGCGCAGCATTGGAGTATGATCGAGGACAAAGAAGAAAAGGAATGGTTTTCGGTGCAGAAAATGCCATTAAAGCAATGAGTGATTATCCAGAGTTAATAAAAAATCTTGAAGCTTATCGCGATGGTGTCAACAGCTACATCAGTTCTTTATCTCCCGAGGAATATCCACTAGAATATAAATTACTCGACTACCAACCTGAACCATGGACGTTGAAAAAAACTGCTCTACTATTAATGTACATGACTGATATGCTGGCCGGTGGTGATTCAGATTTTGAATACACCAATTTTTTAAAAAAATATGGCCAGGAACGATTCGACTTTATCTTTCCAGATTTTTTTGACTTCAACGATCCAGTAATCCCTACAAGTCGAGATTGGTCAGATTTCGGTGAAGTCGAAGTTCCAGAGGTACCTGAAGCTAACACACCAAGTAGTCTTCTTACAGATTTATTGCCTAAACCAAACCCAGACAATGGAAGTAATAACTGGGCAGTCGGTCCAGAGAAATCCTCAACTGGAAACCCAATTCTTGCGAATGATCCACACTTACAGCTCAATCTCCCATCGATCTGGTATGCCATGCAATTGGCAACTCCAGAAAAAAATACTTTTGGTGTGACATTACCTGGTGCAGCGGGCATTGTCATTGGTTTCAACAATGATATTTCTTGGGGAGTCACAAATGCCACAAGAGATGTGAAAGACTGGTACAAGATTACTTTTAAAGATGACTCTCAAGATGAGTATTGGTATAATAATGCTTGGGCAAGGACCAATAAAAAGATTGAAGAAATCAAATTACGAGATGGTGAAACATTTTACGACACTGTAGTTTATACGCATCATGGCCCTGTGACATATGATGCTAGTTTTAAAGGTGAGGAAGGTCAGAATGGATTCGCAATGAAGTGGGCAGGTCACCTAGGCGGAAACAATCAATTAACACTACTAGAGCTAAATAAAGCCAAGAACTATGAAGAATATGAGGAAGCGTTGAAACACTTTGTGGCACCCGCACAAAACTTTGTTTTCGCTTCGCGCGAAGGCGATATAGCTTTGTGGGTACAGGGTAGGCTCCCAAACAAATGGGAAGGCCAAGGTAAATTTTTACTCGACGGGAGTAACATCGATCACGACTGGAGAGGTTTTATTCCACAAGAGCACAATGCTCATGTCAAAAACCCAGCACGAGGTTTCGTTAGTTCTGCTAATCAACATCCAACTGACTCTACCTATCCATATTACGTCTTTAACGATGGCTACGAGGCTTACAGAAATAGGGTAATTAACGACTTTTTTAGATCAAAAGAGAAGTTCGATTTTCAAGACTTTAAGGATTTACATAACAACAATTATAATCTAAAAGCGGCTGAACTCTTACCTCACATGATTGCCAACATGGACATTAGTCAACTGAATCCTCAAGAAGAAGAACTTTTTAGTGAGGTGAAAGACTGGGACTATATGAATGATATAGATCAAAAGGGTGCGACAATCTGGGAACGCTGGTGGATAAGAGTTAGGAATTTGGTTTGGGATGAACTAAACGATGACCCAAAACCAATGCCGTATCCGTTTACTTACCAAACGATATACCTCTTAAAAAACCACCCCAACGATCCATTTATGGATATACAAGAAACTAGTGAAGTAGAAACAGCTCCTGACCTTTTCTTAAAAGCCTTTAAACAAGCTGCTGAAGACATTTCAAACTGGAAGAAAAATAACGACGACTATAACTGGGGTAGCTATAAGTCTACCTATGTGGGCCATATACTTCAAGCCCTACCTGCACTGTCTAGATTTAACCTGCCGATCGGTGGAAATAGTGGAATTGTAAATGCAACGAGACGAAATCATGGTCCATCCTGGCGGATGATCGTTGAAATGGCTGACACACCATTTGGACTAGGAATTTACCCTGGTGGACAGTCAGGAAACCCTGGAAGCAAACATTATGATGATTTTGTAGACAAATGGGCAGCTGGAGAATACTTGAAGCTCCTGTTTATGCAAAATGAAAATCAAAATGAAGAAATAGTTTTCACTCACAACTTAAATCCAAAGCAATGAAATTGAAAGCTTACAACTTCATTCTGACCTTAGCCTTCGCATTTCTGCTAGCTAACTTTTTACCATGGTATTCTGTGATGTTAGCGGGATTTTTATCTGGTGCAATCGTTCGCTTACGAAAAGCAACCACATTCTTTGTCCCATTCTTAGCAATAACCTTATTTTGGTTTATTAACGCGTGGCTATTAAGTAGCGCCAACAACTTTATTCTGGCTAAAAAGATATCCGTTCTACTCTACCTTGGTGGAAACCCTTATCTGCTCATGCTAGTGACAGGAATTGTTGGAGGACTTGCCGCAGGGATAGCCGCTATTTTTGGGAACCAATGTAGAGCTGCCTTTAGTGCAGAAAATTAATGAGTACAACAGACTCGATACACCAACACTTTGTAATTGATTTTGACAGCACCTTCACCAAGGTAGAGGCCTTAGATATTTTAGGCGAAATCTCTTTAGCAAACCATCCTGAAAAGAAAGAAAGACTTCAGCTGATAGAAGAAGTGACAGAAAAGGGCATGGCAGGTAAAATGTCGTTACGCGAGTCACTGGAAGCCAGAATTAATATATTAGATGCACACCAAAGTCATTTAGGTGAATTAGTCGATCGCCTATCTCAGCTCGTCTCAAAATCAATAAGTCGAAATAGGCACTTTTTAACTGAAAATGCCGCCAATACATACATCGTATCAAATGGCTTTAAAGAGTTTATTGTACCTGTTGTGACGAAATTTGGCATCAAGCCAGAACATGTTTTTGCTAACGATTTTGTTTTCGATGGAGAAGGTAACATTGTTGACTTCAACAGAGACAATATCTTATCGGCCAACGGTGGAAAAGTCAAACAAATCGAACAACTTGCTCTTGTTGGAAATGTGAACATGATCGGCGATGGCTATACTGACTATGAAGTGAGAAAAGCAGGAGCAGCAGATAATTTTTACGCCTATACCGAAAATATCCAAAGGGAGAGTGTCTCTGTGCATGCCGATCACATTGCCCCTAGTTTTGATGAAATTTTATTCCATAAGAATATGAGTGGAGCCCTATCCTATCCTAAGAACAGAATCAAGATGTTACTGCTTGAAAACGTTCACCCAAAAGCTTTTACCAAATTAAAAGAAGATGGGTTTGATGTCGAGAACTATCCTGCTGGCTTAGATGAAGATGAGCTTTGCGAAAAAATAAAGGGCATTCACGTTCTTGGTATTCGATCTAAAACACAAGTGACGGCCAAAGTATTGGAACACGCCGATAAATTAATGGCAATCGGTGCGTTTTGTATCGGTACCAATCAAATTGATTTAGAAGCAGCACTAGAAAAAGGAGTGGCTGTATTCAACGCTCCTTATAGTAACACACGTTCGGTTGTTGAATTGGCGATAGCTGAGATTATTATGCTCATGCGGGGTATTCCAGACAAAAGTGCTGACATGCATGTCGGTAAATGGTCCAAGACTGCCACTAATAGCTTTGAAATACGCGGCAAGAAACTCGGTATAGTTGGTTATGGAAACATAGGCGCCCAATTATCGGTACTTGCTGAAAACTTAGGGATGCAGGTTCACTATTATGACATGGAGGAAAGGCTTGCATTGGGTAACGCTGTCAAATGTGATTCCCTAGAAGAATTACTCCGTATTGCAGATGTGGTTTCACTTCACGTTGATGGCAGGCCGGAGAACAAAAACATTTTCAGAGCAGAGCACTTTGAACAAATGAAACAAGGAGCGGTCTTCTTAAACTTAGCCAGAGGACCGGTGGTAGAAATAGATGCCTTAAAATCAGCCTTGGAAAGTGGTAAAATTAGAGGTGCTGGGATTGATGTTTTCCCCGAGGAACCCAAGAGTAATGACGATCTTTTCGAATCAAATCTAAAAGGCCTACCAAATACCATACTTACACCACATATTGGCGGTAGTACGCAAGAAGCGCAAGAGAATATAGGGGACTTTGTGCCTGGAAAAATGATGGATTACATTAATACTGGAAACACCACTCTCAGTGTAAACTTCCCGAACCTAACACTTCCACCACTAAAAAACGCACATCGTCTAATTCATATCCATGCTAATAAGCCTGGTGTTTTAGCCAACATAAATAACGTCTTAGCGGCGCATGAGGCTAATATTGTGGGGCAATACTTGAAGACGAACGAATCTATCGGTTATGTAATCACCGATATAGACAAACAATACGATAAGGATTTAACGAAAGCCTTGAAGAAAACAGAACACACGATCAAGTTCAGAGTGCTTTATTAAGCATTTTAAGTTGAAATCAATCGGTAAATATAATTGCACCGTTTTGCAAATTTATAGGCCAGTCAAGCCTCTTCACATTGCAGTATTCCCGAAAATAAAGTAGTTTCTGGCCTAATCTAAACTACAACTATGAATAACTTTTTTAAAAGACTGTTTGCCGTTTCGGCATTGGCAGTTTTGATTTTCCTTCAGGCCTGTTCGCCTAAGGAAGGACCAGATACTATTTTCATAAATGGTATGGTCTATACAGCCGATCAAGATAATTCTACAACTCAAGCAGTAGCCGTAAAAGACGGAATGATTACGGCAATCGGTACAACCGAAGAGATTTCTAAACTGGCTGGTAAGAACACTAAAACTGTAGACCTTTCAGGAAAAACCATGACCCCAGGGTTTATAGAATCTCATGCACATTTGATGGGTATTGGGTACAATAAGCTGGAGCTGGACCTGATGTATGTTAAAACATATGACGAATTAGTAGAAAAAGTAGCTGAAGCGGTAGAAAAAGCTGAACCTGGCCAGTGGATTACTGGTAGAGGTTGGCATCAAGATAAGTGGATCGAGAAGCCAGAGGTGATGGAAAAAGGTTTCCAAACGCACGATAAAATGAGTGCCGTCAGTCCGGACAACCCTGTTTACTTGAGACATGCCAGTGGGCACGCTTCCTTTGCCAATGCAAAAGCGATGGAACTCGCAGGAGTGAATAGACTAAGCATAGAGAGCCTTTCTGGAGAAGTTGAAGGTGGAGAAATAATAAAAGACAAATTAGGAAACCCAACTGGTGTTTTTACAGAAAGAGCATCGAGCTTGGTTGGTAAACTTGTTCCTCAAGAAACAGAAGAAAGAGCTGAAAGAGCACTTGAAATGGCAATTCAAGAGTTATTGGAGAAAGGAATCACCAGTTTTCACGATGCAGGATCGGGTCAAGCATTCATCGATAGACTTGTAAGATTTAAGGAGGCGGATAAACTAAAAGTCCGCATGTATGTGATGCTAACTGGCCGACAGCCTGAATTACTTGAAGAGTGGTACGAAAAAGGCCCAATGATCGATCCAGATCATATGGTAACAGTACGCTCTATTAAACTTAATTGTGATGGTGCCTTGGGACCAAGAGGCGCATGGCTATTAGAAGAATATACAGATAGGCCCGATCACTTCGGGCATGAAACGCTACCTATGGAAACGGTAAACGAGGTATCAGAAAAGGCACTTGCTCATGGATTTCAAGTCTGTTCGCATGCGATTGGAGATCGAGCGAATAGAGAGATTCTAGATCGGTACGAAGCGTCATTCAAAAAGTATCCAAACATCAACTCTAAGGATGTAAGGTTTAGAATTGAGCACGCACAGCATTTAAACGGAAACGACATAACTCGTTTCGGTGAAATGGGGATTATAGCTGCCATGCAAGCCGTTCATATGAGTTCGGATAGACCTTGGGCTATTGACAGATTGGGGATAGAAAGAATAGAAGAAGGTGCTTACGTTTGGCAAAAACTATTACAATCTGGGGCAAAAATCATCAATGGTACGGATGCACCTGTTGAACCAGTCGATCCACTCCCATCATTCTTCGCTTCGGTTGCTCGAAAAACATTAAAAGGTATGCCAGAAGGAGGTTTCGAACCAGATCAATCCATGTCAAGAGACGAAGCTTTAAGATCATTTACGATTGACGCGGCTTTCGGAGAATTTGATGAGGACTTCAAAGGATCTATAGAAGTAGGGAAGGCAGCAGACTTTACCGTTTTCGATAAAAACATCATGACAATTCCTGAAATGGAAATTCTAGACACCAAAGTAGCGATGACCATAGTGGCTGGAGATATCCTCTACGAATCAGGGGAATAAAGACCAATTCAATTGCTAAAGAAAATGCCTCCAACATCCGATACTTCGGAGTGGAGGCATTTCTATATTAACCCATAAAAGCCCAGAGGTTGATTGAACCTCATTTAATAGACAAGATTTGGGCTATCCTTATGCTCGCAACAGTCCACTGTTATCCTTTTCCGAAGAACGAGGCCCCGACGAATCGGGGTGAGGCCTTGTTTTGGGCGGGATTCACCCGGCATTTTAGTTATAATTGTAAAGTTCAAAAACTGGTCTAAGCTTAAATGGGAAGTCTTTGTCCGTACAGGTTATATATACAAACATAACACCTCTTTAGTTTCAGAAAAATACTTTTCTACTCGAATACTGTTACATATTTCTTCCAACCACCGTCTAACTTCAAAACAAGCAAATCGAAATTTGAGCTAGAATTTCTTAGCTTGCAAGCTTTAAAGTAGAACTACAAGTCGCATTGGGCCTTCGCACTAACAAAATTTTCACGGGAGACTTTACCTTACATTTCATCTCCTATTTTTTGATGGCCACGGCCTTCTATTTTCTACTCCCTACCCTACCTGTTTATGCTGTAAACGCGCTAGGCGCCAATAACAATCAAGTCGGATACATCATAGGAGTTTACGCGCTGTCAGCCCTGATCATCAGGCCGTTTTGTGGTTATGCCCTCGATGCTTTCGGGCGAAGATCTGTTTATTTATGGGCTCTTGCCATATTTACGGTTTTGATGGGCCTTTATCACTTTTCATCCACCTTCTTTATTCTACTATTAATCAGAGGTCTACACGGATTCGCTTGGGGAACTATTACTACAGGTGGAAGTACCATTGCCGCCGACCTTATTCCTGAAAACAGAAGAGGTGAAGGTATAGGTTATTTTGGCCTAGCCATGACTTTAGCTATTGCCCTGGCACCATATGGTGGTGATCAGATTATGGGACAAAACAACTTTTCTAACCTTTTTACCATAGCCTTTATCGTATCGATCGCTTCCTTGATTTTGGCATTGATGATCAAAGTACCGAAAATCAAGACCGGAGAAACCAAAATCAGTGTCGGTAAAATGTTCGATAAGCGCGTCAACAGGATAGCAATCGTCATGATGACTGGCGCATTTCCATACGCAGCCATTATTTCTTTTATTCGAATTTATAGCGACGAATTGGGCTTAAAACAAGGGGCACTGTTCTTTATATTTATGGCCATAGGCGTTGCCATTGCAAGGTTATGTGTTGGTAAAATCATGGATAAGCATGGACCGTCACTTCTGGTCACTATAGGCTTACTGGTAACCGTAGCTGGGTTGATCTGGCTTTCTTATATCGATAGTTTTTGGCCTTTTATGATGGTGGGTGTTCTAGTTGGCATAGGAAATGGAATCATCATGCCAACAGTACAAACCATGGCACTTAACATGGTGCCTTTAGAACGAAGAGGGGCAGCCAATGCAACTTTCTTTTCTGCTGTTGATCTCGGAATTGGGTCGGGTTCAATTGTACTGGGTTATGTGGCAGAATTCTATGGCATTTCTACAATGTTCCTGATTTGCGGCTTTATATTGTTATTCCCATTAGTATTCTTCTTTCTATTTGTTAGAAAGCATTATTACCAACATGTAGAAATCTTAAAAAAGAGTCAATCCAATGCCTAAGAAGATTTTCTTTACCCCTGGGCCGTCAGCATTATATTTTACCGTCGAAGAACACTTGAAACAGGCCATGAGAGATCAAGTGATGGAGATAAACCACAGAAGTTCTCAAGCCGAAGATTACTTCAGAACGGCCGTGGATAACCTTAAATCCCTAATGAGTATTCCTGAAGATTACTCAATATTTTTCTTGAGTTCAGCGACAGAGATTTGGGAAAGACAATTACAAAATTTAGTAGTTGAAAACTCATTTCATTACACTTTTGGAGCATTTTCAAATCGGTTTTTCAATTTCGCAGTTACGAACGGGTTCAGCGCAAAACAAGAATCTGCCAATTTTGGTGAGCTGCCCAATACTAGCCCCGACCTTATTCCAAATGATACCGAACTGATCGGCGTAACGCTAAACGAGACCAGTACAGGGGTTTCTTTTCCCGTTGAGGATATATATAAAATCAGAGCACAGCATCCAGAAAAGTTAATTGCCGTGGATGGTGTTTCAGCATTCCCGTCTATCGACCTTGATTTTTCCAAAATAGACAGTGCATACTTTTCGGTGCAAAAGTGCTTTGGATTACCCGCTGGTCTTGGTGTGTGGGTGGTAAGCCCGAAAGCGATGGCTGCTGCTGAGGCTAAATTAAAGTCCGGTCGCACTATAGGCACCTATCAAGCTTTACCGAATCTGTTCAAGAACGCTCAGAAGGCCCAAACAACCTTTACGGCCAATGTTCTAGGTATCTATTTACTGTCTAAAGTAAGCGCAGATATGCTGGAAAAAGGTATTGATGTGATCAGAAGGGAAACTTCTTACAAAGCTGCTTTGCTCAATCACATGGTAGATTCCCATCCAAATCTCGAACATTTCGTGAGCGACAGAAGCGTAAGATCGAAGACAGTTACTGTGGCCAACACGGTTGGAGATTCAAATGAAATATTAAACAAGCTTTCAAAGAAGGGTTTTGTATTAGGCAACGGGTATGGTGAATATAAAGGAAAACAGATAAGAATAGCTTCTTTCCCAACTCACTCAAAAGAACAAATGGAATTACTGGTTGATGTAATTAATGATATCATATAAGGTTAATGATCCAGCAATCTTTAATTTCAATACAATGCTTATTTTCACTATCCTAAGAAGTGTTAATTTTGCAATGAAATTTTAATACTATGCCAGCAAGAGAAAGAATAATGGTTTTGATGGATACCTCCGATGCGGATAGAACGCTATTGGAGTTTTTGGAAATTATAGCCACAACCAACGAAACCAAAGAGATACATTTCTTTAATAGCATTAGTGAAATGAAAATTCCCGATGCTGTGCTTAAGGAATTTCCAGAAATAAAAGAGAAATCTATCGCTGAAAGAAAAAGTAAAATAGAGACTCTTGCTAAAAATGTGTTAAGTGCTGACCTGGTTAAAATTAGCGAAGTACATATTCAAGAAGGTGCACCTTCCAAAGCCATTTTAAAGTTTGTTGAAAAAAGGGATATCGATTTGATCATTATGGGGCGCCACAAAAACTTTATTGGTGGTGGTGTTTTATCTAATCGATTGGCAAGAAGAGCCGCTTGTTCGCTTTTCATAATTCCAGAAGGTGCCACGCCGAACACAACGCTTTTGCACGTACCATGTGACTTCTCTCCTCATTCTAAAATTGCAATGGAAGAAGCGATTAGAGTGGCTAGAAAGTACAAAAACGTAAAAATCATCTGCCAAAACGTGTTTACCGTACCGGGCGGATATCACTACTCTGGTAAGACCTACGAAGAATTTGCTGAGGTCATGCGTGAGAACGCTATGAAAGATTATCAAAAGTTCATGTCAGAGATTGATCATGATGGTATTGATTTGGAAGTAGTTTACTCCCTCGATACAAATGATAACCCAGTAACCGATATTATCGATTTTGCTCAAAAAAATAATCCAGGGGCAATTTTTATTGGCGTAAAAGGAAGAACGTCTACAGCTGCACTATTTATTGGAAGTAGAGCTGAGCAATTAATCCAATACAATAGCGATATCCCTATGATGGTGGTAAGACCAAAGGGTAAGAATGCAGGAATAATCGATCTAATTAAAGAAATCTAATTCCCGCTAGAACTTTCAAAGTTTGTTGATCAGTAATAGCTAAGCTTTTTCAACCATTTCCTTGGCGGTTAACCTCTTTAAGAAGAACAGCGCCACTAACAACAGAGCCATAGGTATAAGCGTATATGTAAACGCTTGATCGGCACCTAATTCTTTGAAAAGAATACCAATAAGCCTTGACCCCAAGGTCCCTCCTAGTGCCGAAAAAATGATTATCAGACCAGACATAGGACTATGTAACTTCTTTGGTAAGGCGCTTAAGACAACCGAGTTCAGTAATGGATAAATTGGTGCTATAAAGAGTCCGACAAGTGGAAAAGCATAACCGATGGCAGGAACATCGGCAAGTGTTTCAACCAAACCAATTTCTGCATTGACCGCTTTTGGTAAAACGAATAAAACAATGGCCATGGCACCGAAAATGCAAAAGGTGAGCACCCAAATCCATGAAAACCTTTTAGCTAACTGTCCGGCTAATATCCTACCTATCCCCAAGCTGATGGCTAGTATACTCGACATCATAATGGCAACATTTTCAGGTAGTTCCAAAACCCTTTCATTAAAGGTTGGCAACCAAGTCATAATTCCCTGTTCAATCATGACAAACAAAAAGGCGGAAACAACGAAGACAATCACCAAAACCTTTGCAATAAGCCTGAACATTTGAGTAAAATCTTCGCCAAGGTTGGCGCCTGGAATTTCATCACCTTCATCAAACTTTGCCATCAACAGAAACAGGAAGGAGAGCAACGTAAGTCCAGCAAGCAACCAATAGACATTGAGCCACGCATCTGGATTTCCTTCTGTATTGAAAGCAGGAAATAGAAAGTAGGCCAAAGCTATACCGAACATAAACACACCCTCGATATTACTCATAAGGCTTCCGTGTTCTTTTGGCGTTTGCGTTACTAAACCAATCACCGAGTATACTGAGACTTTAATGATAGCAAAGCTCACCCCTACGGTAGCAAACAAGATTTTTGACATGAAAAATGAATTATCCAAATACATGTCTATACAAGCAAAAAATACCAAGGCCAAAGCAACGAGCATTCCCTTCTTATAACCGATCCTTGGTAAGAATGAGGCAATCAAAAAAGAAACAATGGCAATTGGTAGGTCTTTGAAAGCCTCAAGAATACTTGCCTCAACTTCATCTACACCCCATTCATTCTGGGCTTTAAGAATTACGATTCCAACACTATTCAGGAGAATAGCGAATACAAAATAATTAATATAAAGAGAGAGCTTTATAGCATTGTTTTTCATAGCGCGTTTCAGGGTTGAAACGGAAGATAATGAAAAGCCTTGAATTAGTTTTTGGAGATCCTGATCAAATGATCGCTTAACTCCGCCTATTGTGCCTTGCGTAGACTGTCAAGGTTGTTACTTAATGCCTCTGCTTGTTCTGGGGAAAGGTTAGAAAGGTTTTTCATCCAACCTTTTAATGAACCATCCACTTCATCTAGAATAGCAAGTCCTTTTTCAGTGATCAGAACATCCTTGGCTCTACGATCGGTCTTACAGACAGTTCTCTTCACTAAGCCCTTATTTTCCAATCGATCTACAATTCTAGACGCATTAGACATACGATCCAGCATTCTATCAATAATCATGTTCACAGTGCATGCATCGGGATACTGCCCTCTTAGAATTCGAAGAACATTATACTGTGGTGCGGTAATTCCAAAGGGTTTAAAAATTTTAGTCTGTTCGTCAACGATCCAGCCGTGGGTATACATGATATTCACCACGAGTTTCTCATAAACATTCTCAAATTTCTTACCCTGTTTTATATCTTCCTCAATACCCATGCGCTTGGTAAGTTTCGGTCTCGCTAAATTAGTAATAAGTTGTAAATCAATGCTATAATAACGCTTGAAACGACAACTATTGAGCGAATGGCTATATTTAACTAATCATTGGTTAAACTATTTGACTTAAAGGGCATCTAACCCTGTGAAAACAAATAAATCCGTTGGAAGACAAGGAAATACTACATGCCTTTAAGGTATCTGCTAATAAGGATTTAGCCTTTAGACGACTGGTAGAAGAATATCAGGAGCGTATCTATTGGCACATACGTAAGATCGTCATTACGCATGACGATGCAGATGATGTAGTACAGGAAACTTTCATTAAAGTTTACAAGAATCTCGATTCCTTTAGGGAAGCGTCTCAATTGTTTACCTGGATTTATAGAATAGCAACCAATGAAGCGCTAAATCATCTAAAAAAGATGCAGCGCAAACAGTCAGTTTCTATGGATGATGTTTACCATGAATTGGAGAATCACTTAAGCCATGGGGTAAACATAGATGGTGACGAAATACAATTGAAATTGCAAAAAGCGCTGCTGAGCCTGCCAGAGAAACAACGACTTGTTTTCAATATGCGATACTTCGATGATCTAAAGTATGATGATATTGCAGAAATTACAGGAACGAGCGTTGGTGCATTAAAGGCAAGCTACCATTTAGCAGTAAAGAAAATTGAAGAGTATTTAGGTAAAGATTAAACCCTTTAACACTTTGAGTATCAAAGATAAAATGAAAAATAAAGATCACCATAATTCACCTTTAAACAACGGTAAACTCAAGCAGTTGCCGTTTAAAATTAAAGATGATTACTTTCAGTCGCTCACTGATAATATCATGAATGCGGCTGAAGCTGAAAGCGGTGATTTGAAGTACAACTTACATTTGAAGAAGAACCCACTCACTGTACCTGATGGTTATTTTGCTGATTTGTCAGAAAAAATCATTGAGAATGTGGGTATTGTTGAGCAGAAAGTTGTCCCTCTTTACCAAAGAAGTTGGGTGCAATTCACAGCTGTTGCTGCTTGTATAGCGCTTTTCCTAACGGTTTACTTGAATACTGAAAAGGATACTACGAGTGACTGGAACGATATTTCAAGTCAAACAATTATATCTTTCCTTGAAGAGGAAAATGCCTTGGATGCAGATTTACTTATCAATATTGAAGAAATTGATAGCATCTTAGACGATATCTATACTACGGAAACTAGTTCTTTCGCGAGCGCGTTAGATGAGAATCCAGAATTAGAATACGATTTTGAATACTTTGATTACTAAGCATATGAGAGTCATATATTTGAGCATAGTCATATTAATGATCAGCAGTGTCAGTTTTGCGCAAGGTGGAAATCGCGAGCGTGGACCACAAATGGATAGAGAAAAGTTACAAGCCGCAAGGATTGCTTATCTCACCAATCG
Source organism: Roseivirga misakiensis (assembly GCF_001747105.1). Lineage (NCBI taxonomy): Bacteria > Pseudomonadati > Bacteroidota > Cytophagia > Cytophagales > Roseivirgaceae > Roseivirga > Roseivirga misakiensis. Next base: position 2,309,200 of record NZ_MDGQ01000005.1, read on the forward strand.
CCTAGAATTAGATACTGAAACCGCTAAAGTGTTTTGGCCACTTTTTACCGAGTATGATAGTAAAAAACATGAACTTGGGAGAAAATACGGTAGTCAAAAAAGGGCATTATTTCAAGATGGCACTAGAAATGTGTCCGACGAAAATGCTGATAAAATGCTCGAAATCTATTTAGAGCAAAAACAAGCCGAACTTAATCTTGAAAAAGAATACTTGGGTAGGTTTAAAAAGGTACTCTCACTCAAACAAGTCTGGAGAGTGATAAGGTTTGATTCTGACTTCAGAAGAGACCTTTTTGAAAGAGCTAGCCGAAACAGAGATGGTCGAAAAGGCCCAGAGGGCAAAACAGGTCTATAAGAAGCGCTTAATAATTTTGAAAAACCTGCATAATCTGCAGGTTTTTTTATTTGCACCCATGTGGCTTTGGCGTAATTTGCACTATGTCACAAATGAGCCTTTTTGAACTCACCAACCTCATTAAGCAGACCCTAGAAACCAACTTAGCGCCGAGTTATTGGGTGATTGCGGAGATCAGTGAATTAAGACTGAATCAAAAAGGACACTGCTATTTAGAGTTGGTAGAAAAAGAGGGAAACTTCATTCAAGCTAAGCTTAGGGCCAACATCTGGTCATACACTTACAGAACAATAAGCGAACAGTTCATTAATGCGACGAGTACAGAATTAAAAAGTGGTTTGAAAGTTTTACTCAATGTGAGCGTAAACTTCCATGAAGTATATGGTATGAGTGTGACAGTGAATAACATTGATCCAAACTATACCATTGGCGAAAGGTCGCGATTAAGAGAAGAAACGCTTAACAAACTGAAAGAAGCAGGCTTGATCGACAAAAATAAGAATCAAATCCTCCCGATCGTTCCTCAAACTGTTGCCATCATTAGCTCAGAAACTGCCGCTGGATTTGGTGACTTCATGAACCAGATCAAGGAGAATACCAAGGGTTATGATTTCGATACCACTCTTTTTCACGCTACAATGCAAGGGAATGAATCCGTTTTGTCGATTCGTCGGGCATTAAAAGAGATATTTGAGTCAGACAAAGACTTCGATGTGGTCGTCATTATAAGAGGTGGAGGTGCTAAGACAGATTTGGATAGTTTTGACTCATTTGATTTAGCAAAAGCCATTGCATTATTTCCTTTGCCAGTTCTTTCAGGCATTGGGCATGAGAGAGACACAACCGTGCTAGACTTTGTAGCACATACCTCACTAAAAACACCCACAGCAGTAGCTGAGTTTTTAATTTCTGGTATGAGTCGGTTTCATGATCAGCTACTGGAATTTGCTTATCGGATCGAAAAAGTCTTTGAAGAAAGATTGAATTTAGAACAACAAAACCTTCAAGAAATCGCACATAGAATAGATTCTCGAGCTATTCAAATTTTGACTAATAATGAGCACTTTTTGAAAGATAAATCAACTAGCTTGAAATATACTATAGATCGTTTTTTTGAAAATAATCTTACCAGACTAACTAACCTACAGAAGCAAGTCGAATTGAATGATCCCGAATTTGTTCTAAAACGTGGTTATTCTCTAACACTCAAGGATGGCAAGGTGCTAAGAAATCAGGCGGTGAAAGTTGGTGACGAGTTGGAAACACGCACAGTGGATAAAAACATAAAGAGTAAGGTAACAGCAATAGATAATGAGTAAAAAGTCAATTAACTATAAAGAAGCGCTGGCTCGAATTGATGAGATTGTAGCGTTAATCGAATCAGAAAATCTAGACATTGATGAGCTAACCAAAATGGTGAAGGAGGCTACACAATTAATTGCAGCTTGTAAAGACAAACTTCACAACACAAAAAATGACTTACAATCTTCTTTAGATAAACTGAATTAAAATGACTAGTCAGGACGCTCTTCAAGAAATAGAATCACTTTCAGAGAAAATCAATTACCATAACCACCTTTATTATCAGGAAAGCAGATCTGAAATTAGTGATTATGATTTCGATCAACTATTGAACAGGTTGATCGAATTAGAAATAGAGTTCCCTGAGCACAAAAAGGAAGACTCCCCTACCCAACGTGTTGGCGGTACCATTACCAAGTCTTTTGATAGTGTAACGCATAAATATAGAATGCTCTCTTTGGGTAACACTTACTCTAAAGAAGAACTCATCGATTGGGACAAAAGAGTAGCAAAGGGACTAGAAACTGATGATTACGAGTATTTCTGCGAGCTAAAATTCGATGGCGTAGCGTTAAGCCTCACCTATGAAAATGGACTTTTAAAAAGAGCTGTAACCCGAGGCGATGGCGTTCAGGGCGATGATATTACGGCCAATGCTAAAACAATTCGTACCATTCCACTAAGACTTCAGAAGGATAATATCCCAGCCGCGTTTGAAGTTCGTGGGGAAGCTTTTTTTCCAAAAAACGAATTTAATCGCGTCAATCAAGAACGTGAAGATATAGGAGAAGAAAGGCTCGCAAATCCAAGAAATGCTGCATCAGGCACTTTGAAAATGCAAGACTCATCGATTGTGGCTAGTCGTAAGCTTGATTGCTACCTATATTACTTATTAGGCGAGAACTTAAGTTACGATTCTCACGAATCTTCCATTGCTCAAATTGAGGAATGGGGCTTTAATGTTTCGCCGACCTACAGGCGTTGTCAGAACATTCAAGAGGTATTGGATTACATTTCCGATTGGGAAGAGAAAAGACATGACCTCCCTTCTGAAACAGATGGTGTAGTTATAAAAGTGAATAACCTAAAACAACAAGAAGCATTAGGTTTCACGGCAAAAAGTCCAAGATGGGCCATATCTTATAAGTATAAGGCAGAAAGTGCCTCCACTACACTAGAGAGCATTTCTTATCAAGTAGGTAGAACAGGGTCAGTCACACCAGTAGCAAACCTAAAGCCTGTTTTGTTAGCCGGAACCACCGTAAAACGGGCCTCACTTCACAATGCAAATGAAATTGAGCGTTTGGAAATACGCATCGGAGATACAGTCAATGTTGAAAAAGGTGGAGAAATCATTCCAAAAATTACAAGCGTTGATTTCTCGCAAAGAGACCTTTTTAGTGTACCTGTAGAGTACATTACCCATTGCCCAGAGTGCCAAACTGAGCTGGTTAGAATTGAAGGAGAAGCAAATCACTACTGCCCAAACGTTGAAAGCTGTCCGCCACAGATACAGGGGAGAATAGAGCATTTTATTCAGAGGAAAGCCATGAATATAGATAGCCTTGGTACAGAAACCATACGTGGTTTATTGGACAAAGGCCTTATTCAAAACTATGCAGACCTTTACAATTTGACATTTGAAGACTTGAATGGTCTAGAATTCAAAACTTTCTCAGAAAAAAAGGGTGAATACAGCCTGAGAAGCCTAAGAGAAAAATCAGCCACGAACATCATCAAAGCGATCGATGCTTCAAGAAGTATTCCTTTTGAGAAAGTACTTTTTGCCTTGGGAATTCGGTATGTCGGACAAACAGTAGCTGAAAAACTGGCGACACATTATAAAAACATTGATGCATTAGCTGATGCTGACCTAGAATCTTTGATCAACGTACCTGAAATTGGAGATAGAATCGCCCAAAGCGTCATTGAGTTTTTTGCAGAAGAAAAAAACCAGTTACTCGTGAATCAACTGAAGTCGGCAAAAGTACAGTTTGAACTTATTGAAACTGAAATAATTTCCGAAGGCAGCAGCCTTTCTGACAAAACCTTCGTTATAAGTGGAGTTTTCAATCAGTTTTCTAGAGATGAGCTAAAGGATAAAATTAAAGCCAATGGTGGTAAAGTGGTTTCTTCAATCAGCGCTAAACTAGATTTTTTGGTTGCTGGTGATAAAATGGGACCAGCGAAACTGGAAAAAGCTACTAAACTGGACGTCAAAATTATTTCTGAAACTGAGTTTTTAAATCTACTTGAAAGTTAATGTCAATCTTTTCCAAAAAATTACTGAACCTTTTCAATAAGACAGGAAAGAGAGATAAAAAGAATCTTGGCCCTATTATTCCTTTTGACCAGGCGGATAAAGTAGGAATAATTTACACTTGGAAAGGGCCAGAAAAGGAAACCGAAATTGAAAACTTTATTCAGTCACTTATTGACGAGAATAAGTCTGTAGATGTATTGTGCTATAACCCAACCAAAGAACCAATCCAAACCAAACATCCTTTCGTGAGTCTTAGTGATTTATCGGCACTTGGGAAGCTCAATTCTGAAGCTGCACTTCAGTTCGGTAATACACCACTCGATTTTTTATTTCACTTAGATTATGAATTAGACGATATTCTGAGGAGCATTTTAATCCAAACCAATGCGAAGTGTCGCGTCGGACATCATTCACCTGACAATTCTGCTTACTATGAGTTGATGATCGGCATTGATAAAAGCAATAGCTTGTCTAATTTTACTGCACAAATTCTAAAGTACATTAAGGCCATAAAATAATGAATCCATTTTCAGGAACAGGCGTTGCGCTGGTTACACCATTTAATAGTGATGGGTCAGTTGACTTCGAAGGACTAAAATCCTTATTAGACTATACAGCTCAAGGTGTAGATTACTACGTAGTTATGGGTACTACTGGTGAATCTGCGACTATTTCAAATTCGGAAAAGGCTGAAATACTCAATTTTGTCAAAACGAATAATGCCAAAAAGCTACCGATTGTCTATGGAATAGGTGGTAATAATACGTTGGGGGTTGCAGAAAAAATCGCTAATGCCGATTTAGAAGGAGTTGACGCACTCTTATCCGTTAGTCCTTATTATAATAAACCTAGTCAGGCTGGTATTGTAGCTCATTTTGAATATCTCGCGGATAGAAGTCCAATTCCGATTATCCTATATAACGTTCCTGGTCGGACGAGGTCCAATATGACCGCAGAAACAACTATTACGCTGTCTCAGCACCCAAATATTATCGGTATAAAAGAAGCTTCAGCAGATGCAGACCAGTGTAAGAAAATTATTGAAGGTATGTCGGCAAATTTTTTCCTTACTTCTGGAGAAGATTTAATGACTCCTGAACTCATGCAAATGGGTGGAATTGGTATTATCTCTGTTTTAGCAAACGGTTTTCCTGTAGAATTTTCAAAAATCGCTCGAGAAGCCCTTGCCGGTAACTTGGAAGAATCCTTTGCTATCACCGAGCGTTTTAAAGCTATAAACCCTTTGATGTACGAAGAAAGTAACCCTGTAGGCGTGAAAGAAGTACTACGATCAAGAGGTGTTTGTGGTGGCCAAGTTCGCCTTCCTTTATTAGAGGCTACTCCTGATTTAAAGCGCCGTATCAGGGCTTTATTGGATTAAAGACATAAAAAAAGGCCACGACAAGTCGTGGCCTCATTTATTTGATAATCAGTTTCTTAAGCGTTTTTCTTGCTTTGAACGTCAACTCTGATTTCTTGAGCTAGGTTCTTAAGCTCTTGCATTCCTTTTCTAACTCTAGTTCCAGCAGCTTGGTTGCCTTTGTCATAGAACTTTTCGAAATCTCCTTCTAAAGAATCTACTAAATCTTTTACTCTACTAAATTGACTCATATTTATCGTGTTTTAAGGTTGTTGATAATAATGTCTAACTGGAGGCAATATAAATCAAAATGTTCTATTGTCAACAGTGAAGGCACTTTTTTTTGATTTTACTCACCAAATGCTATCGCGACTTCTTCTTTTTTGTATTCTTCAGACAGCAACTTTCCTTTTATAGCTTCGAATGCTGCAATCGTTTCTGCTACATCTTCTAAAGAATGAGAGGCAGTAGGGATTAATCTAAGGATAATTGTTCCTTTCGGTACAACTGGATAAATAACTACCGAACAGAATATATTGAAGTTTTCTCTGAGGTCTTTACTCAAGGCTGCCGCTTCACCAACAGTACCATTAAGTACTACTGGAGTCACAGGAGATTGCGTAGTTCCAATACTGAAACCCTTTTCCTTAAGACCATTCTGCAATGCATTTACGATAACCCAAAGTTTGTTTTTGTGCTCTGGATTGTCTCTTAACATTTGTAACCTTTTCAATGCTCCGATTACAAATGGCATTGGAAGAGATTTGGCAAAGATTTGAGAACGGATATTATATTTCAAGAATTTAATGATATCCTTATTACCGGCCACAAATGCTCCGATGGCGGCCATAGACTTAGCAAAGGTTGAGAAGTAAATATCGATATCATCTTGACACCCTAGCTCTTCACCTGCTCCTGCACCAGTAGCTCCAACAGTTCCAAAACCGTGGGCATCATCCACAAGGAGTCTAAATTCAAATTTCTTCTTGAGTTCGGCAATCTCCTTGAGTTTACCCAAGTTTCCAGACATACCGAAAACACCTTCTGTTATCACAAGGATACCTCCACCAGTCTCTTGAGTCAGTTTGGTGGCTCTTTCCAATTGCTTTTCAAGGTTTTCTATATCGTTATGAGGGAAGACGAATCTTTTCCCCATATGCAACCGCACACCATCGATGATACATGCATGCGATTCTGCATCGTAAACAATAACATCCTTACGATCTACAACAGCATCAATTACAGATAGAACACCTTGGTACCCGTAATTCAATAAGAGCCCAGCATCTTTATTTACAAAGTCTGCCAATTCTTGCTCTAATTGCTCGTGATATTTCGTATTTCCTGACATCATTCTGGCTCCCATTGGGTAAGCCATTCCCCACTCAGCTGCGGCATCTGCATCCGCTTTTCTTACTTCAGGGTGGTTTGCCAACCCTAAGTAATTATTCAGGCTCCAAGTAAGTACTTCATTGCCCATGAAATTCATGCGAGGTGATATTTCACCTTCTAACTTGGGGAACATAAAGTACCCTTCAGAAATGTCTGAGTGTTTCCCTAGCGGTCCACGATTAGTCAGTAGCTTTTCAAATAAATCCAACGTCTCTGTCTTTAAAATTAGTTGATGTAGACTTTCTAAAACAAGTTGCAAAGGTAACACTATAATGACCATTTATCAAAAATCTCAGTACATATAAACCATTCATTGGTTCTGAATTTGATTATTATTAATTAGCATTGCCAGCTGAAAATCTATGGACATGTCTACGAAAAAAATAAATAAGATTCTTGTCGCCAATCGCGGCGAAATTGCCATTCGTGTAATGAGAACGGCGAAGGAAATGGGAATAGCGACGGTTGCAATTTATAGCGATGCCGATATAAACGCACCACACGTTGCTTATGCGGATGAAGCCGTAAACGTTGGACCTCCAGCATCCTCAGAATCTTACCTTAATATAGAGCGCATATTAGACGTCTGTAAAGAACTAAATGTAGATGCCATACACCCAGGTTATGGATTCTTGTCTGAAAATGCTGGTTTTGCCAGAGCAGTAGAAGCCAATGGTATAACTTTTATAGGTCCTTCTACGCATGCTATAGAAGTTATGGGTGACAAACTTGCGGCTAAAAATGCAGTAGCAAGCTATAATATCCCAATGGTTCCTGGCGTGAACCATGCCGTGACTGAAATCGACGAGGCTACAAAAATTGCCAATGAAATTGGTTACCCTGTGTTGATCAAAGCTAGCGCTGGCGGTGGCGGTAAAGGAATGCGTGTTGTAGAAAGTAGCGATGAACTCGCGGAACAGATGACGCGAGCAATGAGTGAAGCCCAATCTGCTTTTGGAGATTCTTCTGTCTTTGTTGAAAAATATATCGGCTCGCCAAGACATATAGAAATACAAATCCTAGGAGATCAGCACGGCAAAACGCTATACCTTTTTGAAAGAGAGTGTTCTATTCAAAGACGACACCAAAAGGTAATAGAAGAAGCACCTTCGCCGGTTGTTGACGAAAAAATGCGCCAAGCTATGGGCGAGGCTGCTGTAAATGTGGCTAAAGCATGCGGTTACTACGGAGCTGGTACAGTAGAGTTTATTGTAGACGAAAACCTTGATTTCTTCTTTTTAGAAATGAACACGCGCCTTCAGGTCGAGCACCCTGTAACAGAAGAAATAACGGGAATTGATCTTGTTAAAGAGCAAATCTATGTGGCTGAAGGGAGAAAATTGGATTTAAATCAAGAGGATCTAAAGATTAATGGCCACTCTATGGAAGTCCGAGTTTATGCCGAAAATCCAAGAGAAAACTTCTTACCAGACACAGGAACATTAAACACTTATGTGACTCCCCAAGGCCCTGGCGTGCGGGTAGATGATGGTTACCAACAAGGAATGGACATCCCAATCTATTACGATCCGATGATTGCAAAGCTTACCACACATGGAGCTAACCGTGAACAGGCTCGTTTAAGAATGCTTAGAGCCATAGAAGAATATGAAATATCTGGAGTACAAACTACGCTAGACTTTTGTGACTTTGCTCTCAAACACGAGGCTTTCGTCAGCGGTAATTTTGACACAAAATTTGTAGGTAAGTTTTTCAAACCAGAGTATCTCAACAACGATACGCCTGAGGAAGAAGAGATTGCCATGGCACTGGCCGCACATATCTTTAATGTAGAGGCAACAGGTAGTGAGCGCAAAAGCGAACAGAATGGTTTAAGTAAATGGAAACTAAGAGCTAGATAAGCTTATGGCTAACATCAAACCTTTTAGGGCTTGGCGCTATAATAGGGAGCTCTCCAAATCCATTGGCAACCTTACATCTCCTCTTTTTGATGTTATATCAGATCAACAAAGAGATGCTTTGTATGAAAATGAGTACAACAGCATCCATCTGAGTGTTCCAAGGAATAAAATCGGACCAATTGATACCTTAACACTTCTAGATAAATGGAAGTCTGCAGGAATAATCAAGCAAGATGATTTACCCGGAATTTATATCTATTATCAGCATTTCTCGCTTCCCGGTTCGTCAAAGCAATTCATAAGAAAAGGTTTTATAAGCTTTATTGAAGCTACTTCATGGGATGACCCAAATACTCAAATCCTAAGACATGAAAGCACGATGCCTCATTCTGTAAATGATCGGATAGACGTATTAAGTGCTACACAAATGAATGTAAGTCCTACTCATGGGTTGTATTTCGATGAATCCTTTGAGTTAGAGCAATATATGGATGAGAGTATGCTCAGCCCTATTTATGAAACGGAAGACTACCAAGGTGTTAAAGATGTTCTTTCCGTGATTCATGACCATGATATCATAAAGAAATTCATCAATAAGTTATCCGATGCTAAAGTCATACTGGCTGACGGCCATCATAGGTTAGAGGGGTCAATTGTATATAGAGAGCAGCAACAAAAAAAGCTAGAGAAAACGTCTGGGCAAGAAGGCTTTAATTACCATATGATGTATTTGACAAATGGTGAAGCCGATGACTTAAGGATACTTCCAACTCACCGCTTAATCAAAGGATTTGAGAACTTCAATCGGCAAGAATTTCTCGAAAAGCTAGCACCTTATTTCACTATAACACATCTAGAAAACCCTAATGACGTCACTGAGATAATATTGGGTAAGCAATGGGCATTTGGATTATTGTTTGACGATGAAGCTTTGAAGGTTCGCTTAAAGCCAGAGGCGATAGAACTTCTCGATTGGAATTTTCCAACTGCTATCAAACATTTAGACCTGACTGTGATGCACTATTTCATTATTGAAAAAGCATTAGGGATTCCAGGTAAAAATCAGCGAAACTCCGACAAAATTAGCTTTGAAAGAAACTTCGCTAACTGCTTAACTAAGACGCTTCGCGGAGAGGCACAATTTGCCATTATCACACAGGATATTAGTATGGAAACAGTGAAAGAAGTTTGTTATTCTGGCCATACACTGCCTCAAAAATCAACTTATTTTTACCCTAAAGCCATTTGTGGTTATCTTTTTGGATCAATCAAAGACGATGAATTTGAATTACCACATAATCCTGGCTTCTAAGTCTCCCAGAAGGCAAGAATTATTAAGAAGCTTAGGCTTGGATTTTGAGGTTCAAGTCAAATCAATTGATGAATCATTTCCGCCAAATACCCCAGCTCTTAAGGTAGCAGAATTCATCGCACAGAAGAAATCCGAGGCCTTCGGACCACTAAACAAAGATGTACTTCTGATTACATCAGATACCGTAGTTATCGCCGATGGCAAGATCCTTGGAAAACCAAAAGACTCCTCCGAAGCCTTTGCTATGATTAGTAGTTTATCGGGAAATACTCATTCCGTAGCCACTGGGGTATGTTTAAGAACTACAGATAAAGTGGATTCATTTACATCTGTAACTAGTGTGAGTTTTGATGCCCTTGAAGACCAAGAAATATTACATTACATAAATACCTATATGCCATTCGATAAAGCTGGTAGTTACGGTATTCAAGAATGGATAGGTATGATTGGAATCAATAAAATTGAAGGAGACTTTTATAATGTAATGGGTTTACCTCTCAATGCACTTTATAAAAGACTAAAGGCCTTTAAATAAAAAAGGGAGCTGTTAGCTCCCTTTTTTATTTCTAAAATTGTTCTTTCTAGTTATCTGAACTCGCAGAAGCTACTGGTTTACTAGTACTCTTCGAGTTTTCTACTAAATCACCCGTTTTCAGGCGTTTAGACACGACAAAAAACGGTCCTGACACCACTTGATCACCTTCTTTTAAACCTGAAAGAATCTCAATGTTATCATAATCACTAATTCCTGTTTTCACCTCAACCATTTTGGCCGTGCCGCCATCATTGATAAAGACTACTTCTTTAATGTCCTCTTTTTCTTCTGGTCTAGCATTTGAATTGCTCACTTGAAGACCTCCTTCATCATTGTCATCAGTATTTCCGAAGACCTTTCTGTCCAATTTTGGATTTCGAGTTGTAACAGCTGCTAATGGTACTGTTAGGATATCAGATTTTGTAGTGGTAATGATTTCCACACTTGCCGTCATACCTGGTCTGAAAGGAGAAGGCCCTTGAATTTCTGATAGTAAATCAGAGAAGCTCTCATTTAAAATTCGTATCTCTACTTTAAACTCCGTTACAGCATCGGCAGACGCCTTCGGGTTAGCGGTGTTAGCAATAGACGTAACTATTCCCTTGAATTCTTTGTCCATAGAAGTGTATGAATCGACATCAATGATAGCTGTATCTCCAACGTTCACTCTAATGATATCATTCTCATTTACATCGACCTGCACCTCCATTTGATTCAAGTCTGCCAAACGCATCATTTCAGTACCCGCCATTTGTTGTGTTCCAACTACACGTTCACCTTTTTCCACATTCAACTTAGAAATGGTACCAGTTGATGGTGCGATAACTGTGGTCAATCTCACATTTTCCTCGGCTTCTGCCACTGTAGCTTCGCTAGATTTTATGATAAATTCAGCTGCTCTTACGCTTTGTTCGGCAGCGTCTAGGTTGTACTTAGCGACTTCGTAATTTGCCTTAGCAGTTTCATAATCAGCATCGGAAATCACATTTTCTTTCTTAAGCCTTTCAGCTCTATTGAATGCTAATTCAGACTGTTTCAATTGCGCCTCACTACGGAACTTACTAGCCTTTGAGGATGCCAAGTTGGCCAATTGTTGATTTAAATTTGCCTTTGATCTATCCAACGCTGATTGTAAGTTATCAGGTCTAATTTTAACCAAAACCATTCCTTCAAGTACATCATCCCCTTCTTCAACGTTCAATTCGATGATCTCTCCAGCAACATCTGGACTAATAGCAATTTCTATAACAGGCTGTACAACCCCTGAAGCTGTAACTTTTTCGATAATAGTATTCCGACTTGCTTCAGCGAATTCCACTTTAATGGTTCTTTCTCCGCCGATCAATCCTGCTTGTTTACCAACTATTGCGACCACCAATACAAGTGCCACTAAAATCAGTAATATCCATATGATCTTATTCGATCCTTTTTTCTTCTTAGCCATGTTCTTAATCTAATGTAATTGGGTTGCCTAAATAAAAGTCTAATATTTTCACTCTAAAAATGTATTCGTATTTCGCGCGAACCAAGTCAGTTTTGGCAGCAAAAAGGTTATTACTGGCTACTTGATAATCGACTGTATTTGCACTACCTACGTTATACTGTTCTTCTGCAACTCTGAATGACTCTTGTAATGCCGCCACTCTTTTTACAGAAGCTTGATAAGATTTTAATCCAGCAGTTGCGTTGTTGTAAGCCGTTTCGATGGCCTGTCTTAATTGGTTTTTTACGTTTTGAGAGGTTATTTCGGCTCTCTGTCTGTTGATCTTGGCTCTTTGAAGGTTCGAAGTATTATTCAATCTGCTGAATATTGGGATACTCAAATTGGCTCGAACTGATTGTCCCAAGAAGTCGTTAAATTGATCAAACAAGCCGTAAGAATCACTAAAAATTCTCACAGACTCTTGTCTTGGGTCTGTGAAAACTCGATCACCCGAACCTTGTACAAAACCGATATCCTGTGCCGGTACATCTATGACTTGTGTGCCGATCAATTGTCTCTGCTGATCTGAATAGCTAGTAGAAATACTACCACTAAGGCTTACTGTGGGTAAAAATGCCCCTTTTGCTATTTTCTCACCTAAGACACTACTTTTTATTCCCAATTCAGCACTTTTTACTTCTGGCTGATTTTCAACGGCTATATCAAATATTCTTGATGGGGCGTTTGCCGTCATGTTTACATTTTCAACTTCAAGCTCTGGAACACTAATTTCTAAGCTCTCATTAGCAGGCATTTGCATTGACTGCTTCAAGTTCAAAATGGCAAGTCCTAATGCATTTTCAGCATTAACCACTTGAACCTCATTCGAAGCTAACTGAGATTCCAAATCAAGCTGTCGTGTGATAGGGTCTGAACCTGCCTCCACCAGCTTTTTAGTACGATCTAATTGAGTCGCTGTGACTTGCAGTTGATATTTTGCATTTTCTAGTTGCTCCCTATTCAAAAGCACATTTAAAAAATTAGTGGCCACACTTAAACCGACATCATTCTTAGCCTTTTCTAAATCAAAAGCACTAGCCTGAAGGTTCAATTCGTTTTGCTTAATCGTATTATTCAAAATACCCCCTTGGTAAACGGTCATACCAGCATTTGCCGATAGACTACCACTTAAAAAAGCTTGGCTAACAAAGGAGTTCGTTACAGGATCAATGGTTCGTCCAAAAGATTTACCCATACCTCCACCTGCACTCAAATTAGGTAGACGAGCAAACTTAGATTGTTTTACGGCAATCTGATTTTGAACCTGGGTTAACTGACTGTTTCTTATGGTCAGGTTATTTTCCCGAGCATAATTCACGCATTCTTCGAGTGTCCAGACCTTGCTCTCATTTGCGCTTTGACCGATAGCCCAATTGGTCGCCAAGGCGAACATCAGACTGTAAAAAAACTTTCGTTTCAAATTCATGGTTTTGTTTTAAAAATCAATATCCGGGATGAAGATGACCTCTCTTATCCATTCCAAATGCTTTAAATAATCTATTGTTACTCTAGGTGGTTTGGAATCCATTTCTATGACATGGCATGCCAAATCATGTTTTCCTTTTCTATTGACCGACATAGAGGCAATGTTACATTCATCGTTTGCCAGAACAGTTGCTATAAAGGCTATGGCGCCTTTGCGATCACTAGCCAGTAAAATCATAGTGGTAATGTTCGCATTAAAGCCAACACTAAATCCGTTGACTTTCGTGATTCTAATCACTCCTCCACCTCTACTTTCGCCAGTTACTTGAATCTCTCTATCACCTGCTGTTGCAACAATATTAACTGTGTTTGGGTGCATGGTAGATGCATTACCCACTGACCTAAAATTCACTTTAAATCCTGCAGCTTTTGCTTCTTCGAAAGCTGTTTTTATACGTAGATCGTCTGTTTTGAAATCAAGTAAACCGGCTACAATAGCTCGATCACTTCCATGACCTTCATAAGTCCGAGCAAAAGAGTTATAAAAAGTTATTTCGGCCTTATCGGGGTTAGCCCCTAAAATTTTTCTCGCTACCCTCCCAATTCTAACGACACCCGCAGTGTGTGAGCTGGAAGGACCTATCATCACAGGGCCTATCATATCAAATACACTACTTTGTTCTGCCATTACCTATAGAATTTCAAATTCAATATTAGGGAAATAAGTACTTTCAATTTTTCCATTATGTTTGAAAGGTCAATACCCTACATGAAAGCGATATTTAACTCTCGAATAGTCAATACTGATGATCAAGTCGTTAAAACTACCAACCGTTCATATTGTTATGGAGACGGCCTCTTCGAAACAATTGTTACAGGACCGGAGAGAATTAATCTGATCGGTTATCACGTCAACCGACTCGAGCAAGCATGCCATGTTATGGGTATAGATTTTCCTGTTGATCTGTCAAGCGATCGAGTGGATAAAATGGTTCAAGAATTACGTGCTTTTAACGGTATTGAAGGTGTATCAAGATCAAAACTCAGTCTTTGGAGAAATGAAGGTGGACTTTATTCTCCAACAGAAAACTCGGCTTCTTTCTATTTAGAAACTTCCCCTACCGAAAGTCAAGTCTATCGTCCTTTACAAGAAATTGGTTTATCGGCTAATTATCATACCCTTTACAGCCCGATCTCTTTTGCCAAAACTAGTAATGCACTCACATATGTTCTAGCTGGGCGAGAGAAACAATCGCAGTCCTGGGACGACATTATTCTAACTGATGTAAATGGAAATATAGCTGAGACACATATAGGGAATATCTTCTGGGTTATAGATTCGAAAATATTCACCCCAAAACTGACTACTGGATGTATTGAAGGCATAATGCGCAGATACACTTTAGAGTTCTTTCGGAAAAACGGAAGTCCAATTATTGAAACGGAGGCGCCGATCAAAGACCTGGAGGATGCTCAAAGTATATTCATGACTAATGCCTCGGGCATTAGATATTTCAAATCCTATAAGGCGCAACATTTACAAAATCCAAACGCTGTGCTTGAGGAGCTCATTAAACGGCTACAGCAGCCTTGATATGCGGATGAGGATCGTATCCGGTAAGTTCAAAATCCTCATATTTAAAATCGAATATATCTTTTACCGCTGGATTTAATGTCATGGTTGGTAGAGGCCTGAAATCTCTAGTCAACTGTAATTCTGCCTGCTCAAAATGGTTTGAATATAGATGTGCATCACCAAAAGTGTGGACAAAATCACCCGGTTCTAGGTCACAAACTTGTGCTACCATTAATACGAGCAATGCGTAAGACGCAATATTAAATGGTACTCCTAAAAATACATCAGCACTTCTCTGATAAAGTTGGCAACTTAGTTTGCCATCGGCGACATAAAACTGAAAGAAAGTATGGCATGGCGGCAAGGCCATATTATCAACATCGGCAACATTCCAAGCGCTAACAATGAGCCTTCTGCTGTTTGGAGATTTTTTAATTTGATCGATCAGTTTTGTGATCTGATCAATAGTTCCTCCATTACCATCAGGCCAATTTCTCCACTGGTAACCATATACAGGACCTAAATCGCCATTTTCGTCAGCCCACTCATCCCATATTCTAACCCCATTATCCTTGAGGTATTTAATATTGGTGTCACCTTTCAAAAACCATAAAAGTTCGTGTATGATCGATCTCAAGTGTAATTTCTTGGTTGTTACAACAGGAAATCCTTCCGAAAGGTCAAATCTCATTTGATATCCAAAGACACTTTTTGTTCCAGTACCCGTTCTGTCACCTTTTTCAACACCATTTTCGAGAATATGCCTCATTAAGTCGTGGTACTGCTTCATAATGTCTGTGATTTTATAGTTTTGAATTAATGAACAAATTAAATCAAAATGTATCTAAAGGGAAGGCTTCATCTGAAGTTTTTAAAGTCCCCTCATGGGTACAGAATTTTGCCACACTTTCTGGAAGGAAAGCTAGGGCTAGATTGATAATACTGTTCTTAATTACTGTATTCTTGGGGCTTCAAATTCCTAAGCTCCAGTTTAATTATGATTTTAATAGTTTCTTTCCTGAAGGCGATGAGGATTTAGCCTATTACGAAAAATTAAACGAAGCTTTTGGCGAATTCAATGACTTCCTTTTCGTGGTAATAAAGTCTGATAACCCAACGGCGAAAAGCTTTCTCAATCAAGTCAAAGAGTCCATTGATAGCCTTCAAGAATTTGATCGGGTAAAGTCGGTTCAAAGCTTGTTCGATTTGAACAGAATCCAAATAACTCCATTCGGAATTAACAAAGTAAGCCTACTAAGTGATGACCTGGAGTTGCCCGATGGCTTTGACTTTGACCGACTCAAAGGTAAATTCTTGGGCAACGACAATAAGTCTATACTGCTCATCGTGCGGCATATCGGATTTGCCAGCAAAAGTGATGGAGATGAATTCTATCAGGATTTAGACCGGTATATCGAAAGTGTTTTCGACACTGATTATTTGATTTCTGGGAAAGCTCAAATGCAATATGACTTTACTAGAAAGTTTGAAAAAGAGCTTGCCAGCTTACTTATTTTAGCCTTAGGATTCGCTGTGGTGGTACTTGGGCTAATCTTCAAAAGTTTAAAAGGTATTATTATTCCTTTAGTCACTCTAGTTATCAGCATAGTATGGACTATGGGGTTTCTGTCATTAACCGGTAAATCCATAGACGTAATGGTCGTAATTATTCCAGCCATTTTGTTGATTGTTGCCTTATCAGATGTCATCCACCTAGTCCATAAGTATGACGAGTTCAAACGTGTAGGAAAGAATACAAAAGATTCACTTTACGCTGTTACGGTTTTTATTGGTAAAGCCAATTGTCTAACCTCCATCACAACCTGTATCGGTTTTTTAAGTCTCTATGTTATTCCAATACAGCCTATTCAAGATTTCGGCTTCTTTACGGCCGTGGGTGTTTTTTTCGCTTTTGTTATCACATTCCTGCTCATTCCAGCACTTCTTTTCTACTTCCCTTCTCCAATAGAAAAACAGGTGAGCGTGAATTCCCTATGGCAAAAATGGATAAACTCATTTTTTCTATTCGTTCTTAAATGTAGAAAGCCAATCCTTCTGTTTACGGTCATTTTATCAGTCATTCTAATCTCTGGAATCTCCATGGTAAGGCTAAATACTTCCATATTAGTAGGGTTTCAGAAGGGTGAACCTGAACTAGAACAGGTGGCTTATTTCGATAGTAATTTTGACGGTTACAAACCTTTCGAAATCGGTATATCTATCAATGAGGATAGAGACCTATTGGACGTTGAGGTACTCTCCGAAATAGAAAAACTCGAGCATTACTTAGAAAACGATCTAAGTATTACTCACATCGAGTCCCCATTGACTTTGATCAAAGAGATAAACTCAGGCTTCTACGGCGGGTCAAAAAACTACTTGAAACTACCTGAGGCCAAGAATTTAAGACGTTTAAGTAGGTTTTATAATAGTCCCCGATTATCTGATAGTCGTAGACTTTTTGAAATCGAAGGTGAAAACGTAGTTCGGTTAATCGGAAGGTCGAAAGATATTGGTAGTCACGAAACACGAAAGCTAAACTCGGCGCTCGAAGACTTTCTTAATAGCGAAATAGATTCCGAGTTAATAAATGTAAGACTTACGGGCACATCTTACTTGATAGATAAAACCGATAATTATGTAGTGAATTCGTTAATCAAAGGCCTTGCAGTTGCCACGATTACCGTATCTATTTTACTACTCATTTTCTTTAGAGAATGGCGTTTGGTGCTGATATCACTTGTCCCAAATATTCTACCCGTATTAATCCTTTTCGGCTTAATGGGATTTTTTCAGATTGATTTAAACATCTCAACGGCTGTGATTTTCACTGTAGCTTTTGGAATTGCCGTAGATGATAGTATTCACTTGATCGTAAGGTTTTACTTAGAAAAAGACCGCAGCAAAAGTCCAATCTGGGCAATGAAGAGAACGCTATCGGGAACAGGTAAGAGTATTATAGTCACCAGTTTGGTGATTTTGGCTGGCTTTTCACTATTTATTAGCTCGGGCCTTTCTTCGCCTTTTTACTTGGGACTCTTTATCGCAATAACAGCAATGGTAGCACTAATTCTAGATTTGACAGTGCTACCATTGCTCATGCTTAAGATTTCAAAGAAAGACTAAAGTGCGTCTAAATCGGCAACGCTATCTTTCTTGATCCATTTCTTATATCCAAACATTAAATTCAACCCGAATCTAAAGTCCGCTTTGGAGTATTGTTCTGGACCGTTAGTTACTAGTACATTGTCCATGGCCAAATACAACTGCACTGGGCCAATATTTGTACCCAAATTAGCACCAATATTCATCTCGTTATTAGAACCTCTATAAGTCCCCAAAAGTCCTACTACGAACTTATCAAACTTATGATTATAAGCCAGCGCATAGTTAGCAGGAAAGTTATCTAAGGCATTGTTATGGAAATACGTTAAAGAGAATCTATCATTTGGCGTCAAGTAGGCAGAAGCCGTCAAATACATTCTAGTTGGTAGGTTCGTTTTAAAGCCTAACCTCGTTTCATTAGATCTGAAATTGTTTTCAAGACTATCCTTAAAGACTTCGCCTGAATCTTCTAAACCCTCTAATTGAACCCCGCTAAATGTAGCAACCGTGTCAGCAGTGTTATAATTTCTAACCTGCTCTTTCCAATTAATTGAACCTAAGTCAGTAATTGAAGCTTCAACTTCTAACCACTTTAATGCTTTGAACTTAGCTCCAAAATCAAAAGCAATTGTCTGATTGTCGTTGGCCGTGATATAATCTGTTAAAGCATTTGATTCGTAATCGTCGGAATTAAATAGAAAATCCAAACCAGCAGTATTAGCCGTTCCGTTTTGCACAGCAATTTGCCAGCTAAAATCGTTCGCTTGGGTAGTCAAAGAAGCTGATGCGCCATCTTTCAAAGAACCGTGGAATATACCTGTCACCAATTTGGCTCTAGCACCTACAGTCAACCGCTCTCCTAAGAACTTTCGGGCATACCCAACACCAATTTCATGGTAAGCTTCGATCCTTAATCTGGTTTCAGAGAAGTCTATCGTCTGACCGATTTTATTACCATTTCCGTTGGCCACGAAGTCAATGAAGTCTTTGCTGTAAACAAAATCCATTGTTGCTCGAGCATTGGCGAAGAAAGAGTAACCTCCTTTTTTCGTTTTGACTCCAACATGAAAAAGATTGGATGTAACATCTAGGTTCAAATAGTTCAGGTCCTGAGCCACTGAGTTCATTAAATCGAAATCAAGTGTCAACTCAGACTGACCATCAGGTCTTGAAAGTAGTTCTTGAAGTTTTAAATCCCCTTGTAGCATAACGCCGTTATTTAGCGCAGGCATACTCACTGTAATCGAGTTATTAGGGATAAAAGCAGGTTGTAAACCAGCTGTTTGAGGAACAATATCTCTTAATTGATAAAAAGACAAATAACCTTGTGCATTTACATTTAATGCACTGATTAGGAATAGGGTGATAATTGCTAGCTTCTTCATCTTAATTGCTTCCTGAGTTAACTTCAACATCTGCTTGAGCCGAAAGCTTAAACTTTAACTCATAGTCTTCAAAAAACTTTACCGCCACATTGGATGCGGCGTCAGTAGTAGTCAGCGTAGCAACTACATTGATACTAGTGGCATTTTCGATTGCTCGAATATCCTCTTCTTCTAATTGAATATCTGCTGTAGATAATGCAGCTTCTGTAGTTCTTCCATCTACACCCACAGGTGCAGCATCAAAAGCAGCTCTTTGGTCAATGGTATAGACCACGTTATCCTGATCATCCAAGAATTGTAACTCAACCAACCCTCCTAACGGAAGTTCATTTTCAGCATTGATTCTGAATAATATCCTTTTGGCCTCGTCAAGATCTTCACTATTGTTAAAATCCAGTTGTTCCTCGGCGATCAACTGGTCAAGATTAATATCTAAGGGAATTTCTACAACAACACCGATATCGAGAATACTCTGATCGTTAACAAAATTGTAAACCGGCGGTACGTTAGCAGGATTAGCTCCAGCTTCAACTTCTATAATAACCTTTGTAGGCTGTGAAGAAAGGAGTACATCAATATTTGAATTGTCTTTGTTTAGCTCTATCGAACTTCGAATGACTTGCCCCTCCTGCGCAAGTGTCGGACCGTCTACAACTTGTAAGCTATTAACCACATCTCCTTCTAAAGGAATAATAGCTCCTTCAGGACCGATCGCTGAAACTTCTTGGAAGTCTATACCTAATGGAAAGCCAAAGCTATTGTCAAAATTGAAGGTAATTTTAGGGTCAGCAAAAGCAATATTGCCTGCCTCAAAGTTTCTGAAGAAATCAAAATTCACGACTTGGAAATTTACCGCAAGTGATTGATTTCCAACATTTCCATATACTCTTTCAAAAGCCGCATCATTAACCCCAATATCAAAATTAATACGTTGACCAGAGGTAATGACGCTTGATGTCGTAACTGAAATAGTGTATTCAATTCTGACTAAGAATTTATTTGAAGAAGGATTGCCCTGATCATCTAAATGAAAAAGTCCTCTGTAATCCACGAGAGATTCTGTCTGAGAAAACCCAGAAGAACCAGATGGCAATGAGCCCGTCACCACTAAAGGTGCGTCATTTTCAACAAGTGAAATAAACGTTGCTGTAAAATCAATATCCGCATCGAATGTTGAACTTGCTTCAAATTCAAATTGCCCGTTACTAAAAAAGATACTATCGTAAGTTTCGTTTGAAGTTTGCGTTAAATCAAACTCAAATAACTCAGAAACGTTTAGCGTCGTTGTTACAGGAGGATTCGATACGTTCACCCCAGCGGCAAGTGATCCACTAAAACTCTGATCTCGAATATTAAGGAAGGTGGAAGCGCTTTGTGACTGTAATGTCTCCTGATAATTGAGTTGAATTACATTTTCATCATTCGGAAGAATATCAGCACCAGCGTCGTTTAGTTCTTCAAAAAGTTCGCTAACGGTGTAGGTTATTTCTCCGACGGGAATAGCCAATGAAGGATCAAAAATGATGTCTCCAAATTCTGCATTCTCAAAGTACTTGACATTACAGGACGGAATCGCTGCCAGTGCTATACACAATAGCACTGCGGGTAGAAAACGTTTCATATTGAATACGGTAAGTAAAAAATTGGTTCAGTTAATCTTTTGTCATCACAGCCCATAGTACAAAATATACTAATAGACCAGGAAGACCGGCACTAAATATTGAAAGCAAAACGTAAATAAATCTAACTAAAGTAACGTCCCAATTTAGCCACTCAGCCAACCCGCTACAAACTCCCGCTACAACTCGATCGGAACTTAACCTCTTTAGTTTACGTTTTTTCAAAGTCATAAAAACTCCTTTCAAGGTCTGAATTTAGTTACTTAACTCATAAATACCTATTAGCGGAAAGTGATCAGAATAATAAATGTCCCCCACTGTGCTGAAAGATTTTAGAGAGAACTCTTGGGTAAAGAATTGATTATCAATCCTTAGATAAGGTATCTTATTATTAAATGTGGCCCCGATCCCCCTTCCTTGCTCTTCAAAAGCATTGGAGAAATCTTCCCTGAATTGAAAATAATTATAACTGAATGGTACATCGTTAAAGTCACCAATCACCATTTTAGGATAACTACACTTCTTGGCGTGGTTCAATAGAATTTGAATTTGTCCGGTTCTAGAAGCACTGGAGAAAACAAATCTTGACCTGATGTCTTCGTACTCATTTTTGATACCCTCTGAATCCTGAATTTTATCTGGATTTATTCCCATAGACTGTAAATGAACACCATACACGCGAATTGTATCTTGTTCAATAACCAAGTCGACAAATCGGATATTATTGAGCTTGTCCTTTTCCAATAATAGGCCATCGTTGATTATAGGGTATTTGGAAAAGATGGCATTTGTGGATCGTCCTTTATCCATTGATACATTGTAACTACCATTTTCTGCAATTCGCTGAGCGATCCGCTTACCAGGATAAAATTCTTGAAAGGAGATAATATCAGCTTCTACACCGTTAACCCAATCCACCACACTCTGATAGTCATTTTCTTTCGCGTCAACGAACCATTTTACATTGTAATTCAAGACACGAATACCTTCCTTTTCTATATCATTACTTCCTCCTATAGATAGGCCAACCCGAATAAATGGCCAACCTACTAGCAGTAAAGCTAAAGCGACAAAACCAAACCTCCATTTGAACACGCCACTGAGTATGACGAAAACTAAGTTGATGCAGATTATAAATGGAATACCAAACGAAATAAGCCCAGAATATTTGAATACTTCTGGAGACACCAAAACACTCGCATAGACGATCAAAGACAACAACGTCCAGAGGATAATGGGTAGTTTTATGATGTTCTTCATCTAGCGTTTGGAAAACACTATTCTAACCATTTTGGAGTAATTTTCTTATACCACGGACATAAAAAAAGGCGACTTTCTGGAAAGTCGCCTTTTTGCAATACTCATCTTATTCGGTTCTCAGAGATTTTACTGGATTGCTCACAGCAGCCTTTAGAGATTGATAGCTCATGGTAGCCACAGCAATAAACAGTGATCCTAAGGCAGTTAGTGCAAATATCGTCCAACCGATGGTAGCTCTATACTCAAATCCTTGAAGCCAATTGTTGGAAAAATACCAAGCTAACGGTGCCCCAATTAAAAATGCGATAATGACCAGTTTACCCATGTCTTTAGAAAGCAGGTAAACCAACTGACCTACATTGGCACCTAGCACTTTTCTTATACCTACCTCTTTTATTCTGTTTTCAGCAGTATAAGCGGCTAAACCAAAGAGGCCTAGACAGGCGATGATAATAGCCAAGCTTGCAAACACTCCGAATATCTTACCAAGGCGCTGCTCGGCATCATACATACGTTCAAATCGAGCATCTAGAAATGACGTTTCGAATGGCTGATTTGGAGCAAATTTAGCCCAGCTGTCCTCCATCTTTTGTAAAAGTGAAGCATAGTCCGATGTATTTACTTTTAGATTGAGCAAGCCAGTACTGTTTCCCAGTTGCATTACAAGTGGGCCAATTTTGTCTTTCAACGTTTGAAAGTGGAAATCCTTCACTACACCAACAACCTTATAACCTTGGATAGTACCTTCTAAATCCGCAAACGTACCAACAGTTTCACCAATCGGATTATCAAAGCCAAATTCTTTCACCGCAGCTTCATTGACAATTATGCCTAAAGAGTCTGTTGGAAAATCACGCGAGAAATTACGGCCATCGACAATTTCCATTCCCATAGTTTCCAAATACTCATAATCAACTGTCCAGTTACTTGAGATAATTTGGTTATCCTGAGTCGGTACAACTCCCTTCAAGAACACGTTCATGTTATTACTCGAAGGTGTAGGTAAGAATCCGCTCAATGAAGCTGACTTCACTTCAGAAAATGACTCCATTTCTGTTTTTAATGCTGCCGTATTTCCTCGAGCTAAGTAAGCATCGTTTATAATAATCACTTGATCTCTGTCAAAACCTAGATTTTTATTTTGGATGAACTCCAATTGGTTTTGTATAACCAAGGTTCCGATTACCAAGAATATTGAAGTACAAAACTGTACAACCACTAATACATTTCTCAGAGCTCCGCTTTTCATACCACCACTCAAGGCGCCTTTTAACACTTTTACTGGTTGAAAAGATGACAAGAAAAATGCTGGATAGGATCCCGCTAATAAGCCCACGAGGGTAATCCCCACAAACATGGCAATGAAAAACGTTGGGTTTTCAAAAGGTATCGTTAAGTCTTTGTCTGCAAGTCCGTTGAAAAACGGCATGGCTACATAGGCTAATCCGACAGCAAGTACAAATGAAATAAAGCTTATCAATATAGACTCTGCTAAAAATTGATAAATCAATTGGCCTTTTACAGATCCTAATACTTTTCTGACACCAACTTCTTTAGCTCGGTGTGCCGAACGGGCTGTAGATAGGTTCATAAAATTGATACAAGCGATCAATAGTATGAAGAAACCAATGGCCGAGAATATATAAACATACTTAATGTCGCCATTAGCATCAAGTTCTCCCTGCAAATCAGAGTGTAAATGAATACTTTGAACAGGCTGCATTCCAAAAGCAAGGTTATTGCCATTGTTTTCCATTTGCTCCCAGTCCATATTCATGAAACGCTTCACTTCTGGACCGATATACTTTTCTAACATCGCAGGAAACAGGGAAGCCATTTTCTGAATATCAGCTCCCTCACTAAGCACTATATACGTTTGGAAATTCATGCTCAACCAAATAGGCTGCTTCGCCTCATCCAGTGTTTCCATTGATCCCATTACGTCAAATTCGAAATGAGTATTAGCTGGAATGTCTTTATAAACCCCAGTAACCTTGTAGTCCTTATTACTTCCAAATTCAATTGGTTGTCCAAGTGGATCAGCATTACCGAAATATTTTGCGGCGGCAGTTTCACTCATCACCAAAGACTTCGGTTGCTTCAGCGCAGTTTCTGGATCACCTAGTACTAATTCGATACCAAAAATCTCTAAAGCTGAGTGATCGGCCCAGACGAAGTTTTCTTCTTTGAAAACATTATCTCCAAACCTGATGAACGGTGAACCGTTTTGCCTGAAACGTGCAAAGTTTATCACTTCTGGATAATCATCAAGCATCGCTTTACCAACAGAAGGACCAACTACTGCTAAATCGAAAGCTGAGCCATTAAGCGCACCAGCCATCGTCAACCTATAAGTGTTCTCAGAATTCTCATAGTGGCTATCGTATCCGAGCTCGTCCGAAACAAATAGCGTAATCATCAGGCAACAAGCTATGCCTATTGCCAATCCACTAATATTTAATAGGGAATAGAACTTATTGCGGAACAGATTTCTGAACGCAATTTTGAGATAATTTTTAATCATGTTGTTGAGTTTTGACCTTAATTAATTCAAAGCTATGATTCATAAACAGGGACCGAATATACTTATCGGTAAACACCCGATTTTGATCGGTAAGCCGTCAATAAAAATCTATTAACTAATGGGTAGATTCAGATAAGAGGTAAAATGTTGCAGTTTTACCCGAAAAAAATTCTATTAATCATAGAAGGCTAATTTTTTCTTATCGCCATCAGCTGAATCTAGAATCACTTGACTCCTAAGGACATATGGGCAATTTCGTCGCCTTGAGTAGTTTGATAGGACTTCATTAGGTTGGCCGTGAGGCATGAGTGAATCGGTAGGATACCGATAACATCACCAATTTTCAAAACTTGCATCAACTCATTTGTAACAGTCAGAATTCCATGTTCTTGGGATATTGAGGTTAGCTTGGCACCTTCGATAATCGATGACCATTGATTGTCTTCAAAAACCACCATTTCTCCGAAAAACTTCTGACCAGTAGCATCAAACAAATGATCTTTAGAAAAATGTACCGCCCCACCATGAATTAAGACTTCATTGCGCTCTGGATACTTAGCAATAACCGGACACGCTACGGCCACGGCGATATCCTCTTCTTTGCAAACGTTCAGATAATTCATGACCAAATCATAGAATACAAAATTACCTGGCCCAATTTCGTCGATTGGCTCCATATGCTGCACCATCGAACAACCCGGAGTATCTCCCATTCTAATCTTTAACGGTCGGTTTGTTGGTTCAATTTGAGCTTTTATTTGTGCCAGCTCTTTCATGGCGTTTTCCCAAATCTTTTCGATTTCGCGAGTATCATTCGCATGATATGTATCACCGCAGTGACAATACAATCCATACAAATTCATCTTATCCGATTGTTCTATGGCCGTAACCATTTCTTTGACTAGAGGTGTGTTCTTTGCATGAACACCAGACCTGCCGTAGCCGGCATCTATCTCAATAAATATATCAAGCGTTTCAACTAATTCTTGGTTTAGGAAAGTAATCGTATCTAAGTCCGTGGCTAAGAGTTTAACTTTTACTCCATTTGTCAAAAAGGAATTGATCACCTGAATTTCGAGTCGGTTAAAAGGAAATGCAACAGTAATATCCTTCCATCCATGCTTGACAAAGTATTCGGCCATTTCTACAGAAGAAACTGCCGCCGCATCTATACCTTTTTCTCGAAATATCTCTCCAATTTCTTTCGATTGATGGGTTTTAAAATGAGGCACAAGCATAGTATTAGTCAGTTTTGCCTTTTCTAACATGAATTCGATATTGGAATTGACCTTTGCTAGATCAAGTAACAAGGTCGGTCGTGTTATACCATCAATCATGGTTGAATTTAATCATCGCAGATCAATTTTAGGATGAATGTGAAAAAAGTCTAAACCTTTTTCAGAAACCCCTCGTATATTTGATCACTAATTGATATCAATTTAATATCACATTAAATTCTTAACTATGCAGAAAATCGAATCACACTTTAAGCCACGTTCAGGATATGGCATGCTTGCCTTTGTTCTATTAATCTTCATTGGTGCTATTGCCGGTTTGGCCGTAACTCAACAAGGTGAATTTGGCTTACTTTTCATACTATTCTTTCTTTTACTCCCGGGATTCTTCGTTATTCAACCCAATAGGTCGCGGGTTATGATCTTTTTCGGAGAATACAGGGGCTCTGTCAAGGAAAATGGGTTCTACTGGGTAAATCCATTCTACGTAAAGAAAAAAGTATCACTTAGAGCGCACAACTTTGATAGTGAACGAGTAAAGGTGAATGACAAACTGGGTAATCCCATTATGATTAGTGTCATTTTAGTTTGGCAGGTAGAAGATACTTTTAAAGCTGTTTTTGACGTCAACGATTACGAGCACTTTGTTCGTGTGCAATCCGATGCCGCGGTAAGAAAACTAGCCAATACTTTCGCCTATGACAACTTCGAGGATGATTCGGAAATCACTTTGAGGTCGGGTATGGAAGAGGTAAACCACGATTTGGAAGAGGAATTGACAGAGCGATTGGCAATCGCTGGAATCAAGGTCATAGAGGCACGTATTGGCTATTTAGCATATGCCGAAGAGATTGCTAGCGCCATGCTACAAAGACAACAGGCAACTGCTATAGTCGCTGCAAGATTTAAAATTGTGGAAGGTGCTGTAGGAATGGTAGAAAGTGCTCTAGAAGAGCTAAATTCCAAGAGTATTGTAGATTTGGATGAAGAGAAAAAAGCATCCATGGTGAGTAACCTTATGGTTGTACTTTGCTCTGATAAATCTGCTACCCCTGTAGTAAATGCTGGTACACTTAACCATTAAAAATATGGAGTATAAACTTGTAGCTAAAGGAGCTTTTGAGAAAACAGAGACTTTTGAAAAGCGTCTAAACGCAATGGCTGCCCAAGGGTGGCGTGTAATCACAAATATGTCCCAGGGTGCTTATTTGTTACTCGGGAAAGGGAAAATATAAGCTATGCCTAAGAAAAAACCTTTTGTTTTAAGGCTAGATCCGGAACTGTTATCTGCTGTCGAGAAATGGGCAGCAGATGAGTTTCGTAGTACCAATGGCCAAATGGAATGGCTTATCAATAAAGCACTAAAAGAGTCTGGAAGACTCAAAAAGAAAAAAGGTGAGTCTGAATAAAATTTAAATAATAACCCACTTTAAAAATGTCTGATTCTGAATCTATAATGGTACACAGTATCCTTATTGTCTCTAGTATGCTTGTGGCACTCTTGGCGAAATTCGTTCGGCCAGACGAACCGAATAATCTAAGCGGTTACAGAACTAAGCGATCAATGCGTAGCCAAGACACCTGGGAATTTGCCAACGAATATGCTGGTAATCTTATCATGTGGTCATCAATAATTACTGTCTGTCTTGAAATCCTATTGGCTATATTCATAGGTGGAAATACGGCAATAATCATTACTGTAATCATCATGACCGTCGGGATGTTCGTAGCGATCGGTGCAACAGAGTATCAATTAGGAAAACGATTTGACAAACAGGGAAAACCCATTCAAAAATTCGGAGATAGATTCTAATGAACTAGTCTATCTCCACTTTATACTTCTTACTGTTTATCGGCGGCTCAATCTCCCCTACTTGTATTGAAAAGCGGATATCGAATTGACCTTCTAAGTCTGGAATATTTAGCGTAACCAGCATTGTCCGTTCCTCGCCTACCGACATTTTACCAGATAAAAGTTTTAATCGTTCCATGCCAACAGGGGTAAGACCTTTTAAATAATGGACGTTCAAGAAAACCTGCCTTGTGCCTGCATTCGCAAAATCTACTGACCGATCATATTTATTCTCCAGGTTTAAGGTCAGATTAACTTGTTCTCCTGCCCGAAAATCATATTCTTTTTCGGCCTCGGTAATTTCTATGGATACCTTCCTGTAACTTCTAAAATTTTCAACAACACGGTAGTGAATGCCTTTGCCTATAGCGGTGAAATAGTCGTCATATCGGGTAGTGTCTCGAAAGCGATTGATCTGAAAAACAGTCTTCCCTTGAAGATTTTCTTCTAATGGAAGCAAATCATGATGTGTTTCTCTATAGTCGAAAGTATTGTAGCAGTGTACAATATCCTTGGTTAGATAAGCGTATCGCGACGAACGTTCGTAGTGATTGTTAAACATTATTGGTAAGCCTCCACTTAATTCATCAATTTCATCGGCCCAAGAATCCCAACCATGTAGCACATCCCATCCTTCAGTCCATTTCTTAGGAAAAAAATCATACATGAGGTAAATGCGTGCTGGAACCACGATAATTACAGAGGCTATGGCGAGTTTAACCAATACTTTTCTCCAATTCTGGTGTTTTCGGATGTACTCATGCCCCAGTAACATAAAAGGCACAGATAACACGCTCGTCCAATGCTTATGAAACTCTACTTTGAAAGTGGAAACCAAAAAAAACACTAGAACACCTACAATCGTGAACTTTAATGCTCTATTAAAATCTGATTTCTTCTTATTGGCATAACTAGCCGCCAAAAGTGACACCCCTATTAATGGTCCAAATACCAAGGGCTGAACACCAATATAATAGGCGATATTCTCCCAACTAAATCCCATATCTATTCTATTGTATAAATGGAATTTAATTGTGGCAAATTCATTCATGTACTGCCAATAAGTATGTGGTAACATGAAAACCACTGTAAACCCTACGGTATACCAAAAGGTCTTTTTGGTTAATAATTTTACGTTTGAAAGCACAGTAAAAAACACCACTAGTATACCATGATGCTTACTCATGAGAATCAGTGCAATAGAAAATGCCAACAAGAAAACAGTCTTTAAACTATCGTTTTTTAGATATTGCTTGTAGAAATAATAGAATAGCGCTACTCCTAAAATTAAAGGCACATCGGTTTTGACCATGTATGCTCCCACATGGACAGAAAGTAAGGCTAGAAATATCCAAATCAGGAGTTTCGTATCCTTTTTTTCTGTGATCTTCCAGATCACAGTCATCGTCAGCATATTGGTAATGAGCATTCCCATTCTTAGGCCTAAACCATTCGGAATCAAGGCATAGCCAGGTGCAGATACTACTCCTACCATTGGTGGATGATCTAGGTACCCCCAATCTAAAAACTGAGAAAACAGCCAATAATAGGCCTCTTCTCCATTAACCTCAGTGAAATAGTTTTGAATGAGGCCAACAATAAACCATACACCAAGAAATCTGTAGAATAACTTGTTACTATCATGAAGAGAAAGCGATGAGGTCATGCTGCCCAGGAAGTTTAAAATTCAACCACAAAAGTAAGATTTTTAAAGAAATGAAAATTGTTCTGCATATTTGTGAATCTCTCGGAGAAACAACAATTCTCAATGCTTGACATCGGATTCAAATTTTTTAGATTTTGCGTTGTAGGTTTTTCAGGTATGGCTATCGACTATGGTGCCACTTACCTTGGTAAAGAGAAAATAAAGATCAATAAATACTTAGCGAATGGGATTGGTTTCCTGCTCGCGGCCACTTCTAACTTCTTCTTTAATAAATTCTGGACGTTTGATGATAAAAGCCCTGACGAATTGGTGCAATACTCTAAGTATTTAAGTTTTGCACTAATAGGATTGGGCATCAACACATTGATAATTTATGTGCTGATCAATAAAAGAAATATGAACTTTTATTGGGCTAAGCTGATAGCTATCGGCATAGTAGTGATCTGGAACTTTGTGGCTAACTACAACTTCACCTTTCTTCAGTAGAAAGGCTCCCGCTTTTATTTGAAGACTTTCTGTAATAACGCGGTAGTTCTTGCCGCCGGATTTTCTCTGATATTTAATTCCTCCTTGGCAATCATTACAAATAAACCGTCAATAGCTTTTTGAGTGACATAAGCAGTTAAATCGGTTTCAACTTTCTTCACAAAGGGAATTTTATTGTACTTATCCATCACATCGGACCAGTATTTGGTCGCATTCACTTTAGCTAAGGACGCGTTTACAATTGGGCTAAATTTAGCAGTTAAGTCATCGGTAGTTTTAGATTCTAGCATTCTGGTGCCCGCATCTTTACTACCCTTTACAATATTTATGGCATCCGTAATGGTAATAGCTTTAATAGCATCTATAAATATGTCTTTGGCTTCGACAGCGGCATCTTCGGCAGCTCTATTCAGCGATTCGATGGCTTTGTCTACTTCGTTACCAAGACCGATTCCTCTTAATTTCTTCTCAACGTTTTTGGCATCTTCTGGAATTGGAATTTTGACCTCAGGATTACCCAAATACCCATTTACTTGAGATAGCACGTCCACTCCTTTGCCAGTTCCTTGTATAAAAGCCTCCTTTAAAGCATTTGCGGCTTCTTCTTTAGAAAACTCTTTACCACCGAGCAGCCCTTTAGCTTTTTTCAGCAATTGTGCCTCGGCCGTGCACCCAAAAACAAATAATAAACTAAATAGAAGAGTGAATCTTTTGATCATAACCTTGCTTTTGATTCTCTAACGTAGCGATTCAAAAAAAGCTCATATCACAAGACTAAATTTTTGTTAAAAATCACTTATCAGCCTCAGTGATTAGCACTACTTTTTGGTTTTCAGTAATGGCATCTACCATTCTAGTGTAACTCACGCGTTGCCCCGAAGCCTTAGAAACATAAAAATACTCCATGCCCTCGAGCTCCACCGTACATTCGCCTAATTCGTAGCGTAAAGACTTGACAACAGCACCTTCAACGATGGGGTTATTGTTCAAATCAATTAAGGTTGGCAATGGCTTTTCTTTTGGTTTCTTTTTAAACAGTCCGAACATAACGTGAGATTAAAGGCTAAATATATGACCTCATTTTAAACTATAAGAAGGGTTATATTAAATTCTTTCATTCAACCCAGGTCTGCCTAGTTTTGTTTTACCCAAACTGAGGGTTTGAGCCTGATAGCAACCAAGAATAAAATTCAATAAACACCCCAGGTCAGCATCTTATAGATATTTAATCAAAAGCATTTCTATAGGGACTAAAAACACTATTTTTGCAGACTTCAATAAGACAATCGATTAGCAAAAATGGCGGATTACAACCATCGAGAAATAGAACCA
Organism: Roseivirga misakiensis; assembly: GCF_001747105.1. NCBI lineage: Bacteria > Pseudomonadati > Bacteroidota > Cytophagia > Cytophagales > Roseivirgaceae > Roseivirga > Roseivirga misakiensis. Next base: position 2,340,529 of record NZ_MDGQ01000005.1, read on the forward strand.
AAATGGCAACGCTTTTGGAATGATCATGAAACTTTCAAAGCGACTAAGGATACTTCTAAACCTAAGTTTTATGCCTTAGACATGTTCCCTTATCCGTCGGGAGCGGGTTTGCATGTGGGCCATCCACTGGGGTACATTGCTAGTGATATAGTCTCTAGATTCAAAAGAAATAAAGGTTTCAATGTATTGCACCCTATGGGATTCGACGCCTTTGGCTTGCCCGCAGAGCAATACGCCATCCAAACTGGACAGCATCCGGCTATTACCACTAGAGAGAACATAGCGCGTTATAAAGAGCAGCTTAAGAACATAGGCTTTGCATTCGATTGGGACAAAGAATTGCAAACTTGTGACCCTTCCTATTACCGCTGGACACAGTGGATATTCATGCAAATATTTAACAGTTGGTATAATAACGAAACACAAAAAGCAGAACCAATTGAGCGCTTGGTAGAGAAATTCTCGACCCAAGGAAATACCAACCTCGATGCGGTTTGTGACGACGACATCCCTACGTTTTCGGCAGACGAATGGAATTCATGGACCGAAAAAGAGCAACAAATGCTCTTATTGAAATATCGCCTAACCTATTTGTCCGAAACGGCTGTAAACTGGTGCCCAGAATTAGGTACTGTTTTGTCAAATGATGAAGTAAAAGACGGCTTTTCTGAACGTGGCGGCTATCCGGTGATCAGAAAGAACATGCGTCAATGGAGTATGAGAATTACAGCTTATGCTCAAAGACTACTAGATGGTTTAGAAGATCTTGATTGGACAGAGCCCTTAAAAGAAATGCAGCGAAACTGGATCGGAAAATCGATCGGGGCCGAGCTCGCCTTTCAAGTGGAAGACTCTGATATCAAAATCGAAGTATTTACCACTCGGATCGATACCATTTTCGGGGTTACCTTTTTATCGTTGGCACCAGAAAGCGAACTAACCCAAGCTTTAACCACGCCAGATCAAAAAGCAGCAGTTGACGCTTATGTGCAACAAGCAGCAACTCGATCTGAGCGCGATAGAATGAGCGATGTCAAAACGATTTCTGGTGTTTTTACAGGTAGCTATGCTATTAATCCATACAATGGCGAGAAAATCCCAGTTTGGGTGGCCGATTACGTTTTAGCTGGATACGGTACAGGAGCTGTAATGGCCGTGCCGTGTGGCGATCAGCGAGACTATGATTTTGCCAAGCATTTTGATTTACCAATTGTACCTGTAATTGAAGGTGCCGATATCAGCGAAAATGCCGACCCGACAAAAGAAGGCACCATGATTAATTCTGACTTCTTAAACGGGCTTTCTTGTAAAGAAGCTATTGCTAAAGCGATCGAGTTTGCAGAAGAAAAAGGCGTTGGTAAGGGAAAAATAAATTATCGTTTAAGAGACGCCATTTTTGCCAGACAGCGGTATTGGGGAGAACCAGTTCCTGTTTACTTTAAAGATGATGTTCCTTATTTAGTCGATGAAAAAGACTTACCTATTGTTCTCCCGGAAATTGATAAATACCTCCCAACAGAAGATGGTGATCCACCACTCGGCCGCGCCGAAAATTTCACTTATAGCCCTGAAGGTGAGGACGCTGTTTATCCTTTGGAATTAAGCACTATGCCGGGCTGGGCTGGCTCGAGTTGGTATTGGTACCGATACATGGATGCTCATAATGAAAATGCATTCATCGATAAAGATATTCAAGCCTATTGGGGCAATGTAGACTTATACATCGGTGGGTCAGAGCACGCCACAGGGCACCTACTCTACTCACGTTTCTGGAATAAAATTTTTTTTGATTTAGGCCATGTCAATCAACAAGAGCCTTTCAAAAAGTTGATCAACCAAGGGATGATCCAAGGAAGGTCGAATTTTGTCTACCGCGTAAAAGGGACTAATCAATTCGTCTCAAAAGGACTCAAAGGAGATTATGACACCATAGATATGCATGTGGATGTAAGCCTTTGTTACAATGATGTGTTGGACACTGAAGGCTTCAAGAATTGGAGACCCGATCTAGCTGATGCCGAATTCATTTTAGAGGATGGTAAATACCATTGTGGATGGGAAGTTGAGAAAATGTCTAAGTCAAAGTATAATGTTGTCAACCCAGATGACATTATCGAGCGATATGGCGCGGATACATTGCGTTTGTATGAAATGTTCTTAGGGCCATTGGAGCAGTTCAAACCTTGGAATACAAATGGCATAGACGGTGTGAACAAATTCTTAAGGAAGCTTTGGAGACTATTTCATGATGATCAAGGAAACTTAGCCTTGTCGGATGCTGAACCAAGCAAGGCTGAATTGAAGGCTTTGCATAAAACAATCAAAAAAGCTCAAGAAGATATCGAGCGATACTCTTTCAATACTTCTGTAAGCACTTTCATGATTTGCGTGAATGAACTTTCTGCATTGAAGTGTAACAACAGAAGAGTTCTTGAAGACTTGATCATTGTGATTTCGCCCTATGCACCGCATATTACAGAAGAACTTTGGTCATTACTCGGTCACGCTGATAGCATCATTAATGCGCCCTATCCAAAATTCAATGAGGCGTTTTTAGCCGAAGATGAGTTGACCTATCCAGTCATGATCAATGGCAAAATGAGAACCAAATTGCAGTTGCCAGCAGACTTCACTAAAGAGCAAATTGAGGAAGCTGCACTAGCAAATGAAACTGTGCAAAAATGGCTCGAAGGTGCCACACCAAAAAAGGTAATAGTGGTTCCTAATAAGATCGTAAACTTGGTGGTGTAGTTATTATTACAACTTGAATGAAACTAGGAAATGTAGCCTCGAGGTGATCGTCTTTTCGAAATTAAGACTCGCACCTAGATTACTACCAAACTCGTTTCTAAGCTCATATGTAAATCGCTTGGTGTCATACCCTAAGCCTACTATAACACCTGTATAATAGTCAACAGGGTCAGATAATAAATCTGCTGATGATTCAATAGTCGAACCACCGAATTGCCGCTGTACAGTGCGTGTATTTTCGAACAAACCTAAGGTTCCAAAAGAACCACCTGCACCAAGAAACAATTGACCAGGACCAAGGTCGAAATGTCTCCTGAGCTGCAATTGTAACCTAATTGAATTATATCCTATTGAAGAAATCGCTAACCCTGTGGATCCAGCTATCTGGACCTCCTCTTCCAATTCCGCCTCAAATCGGCTAAAAGTCAAGTCTACATGTACTGATAAATGCTTACGTCTTGAGGTGTAATACTCAACACCTAAACCAACAGCAAAACCTAACTCAGATGGGAACTCTTGAATCGCATCATTGGCTCTACTTTCCTCTTTGTATTTAACTTGTGTAGAAGTAATACCTCCAAGAACCGAATATTCAGGTTTTACCTTGTTTCCATTCGTAAAAGTGACTTCATCAGAGTCAACACCGCTGCATTCAAAGTATTTCTTGAACAAAATTTTGAGACTCTTTTGTTTATAATTAGTCTTTTTGATTTGATCTCTGAAATCGTTGCAATCAGCAAAATAAGTCAGTAGCTCTCCTTGATAAACTTTAATTGTCAACCTTTCAGTTTTTCCACTTGCATTTTTTTGCAGATACTCCTGATAAAGTAACAACTTATAATCTGCCCCATTCTGAATAAAGAACCTCGTATAACCAGTCGAATCTATGTTTTGCACTAAGGTTTTAGGACCGTCTACCAAATACTGTAAGAAAACTGTTTGCTCTACATATTCAATTTTTGGTGTTTCAGAAAAAACATCGTCCTCAGAAAATAATTTGTTCATTGAAACACGAGCACTAACAAATAGCATGTCCTCAAATCCGAAGCCTCGGATATCTTCTGCAGAGTAGTTTTCAACCACTTGACCCTCTGATTTTTTAAATTGAATTCTATCTGGTGTTACTTTCCAAAAAGCATCTCCTACAAAACCAGTAACTCGGTTACCGTTACCGTCCAAGATATAACCAGGCTTAAACTCAACTTGGGCACTTAACTCAACTCCAATAATTAGAAATAGTGCAAGGAATATTAGACGTGGGGAAATATTATAAATACGGATCATTCTGATGTAATTATTAAGCGCCAAAAATAGAGCGAAAATTACTTTATTGTTAGAATTTGATCGATATAACATCAATTCAATAAGAATTTTCAGAAATCCGTTTAACTGGTTTATCCAAGTAAAATTTCAAAGTCAAAATACTTATCCAAAAAAACTCAATCTTTTGTGCAAACTACTCCACCCCAAAAAGGAATTTTGGAAAAAGAAACTGTAGTCAAGTCGATAATTAGGTCTTATTAGTCGCGTTCGGAAATGCTTTTGAGCTGACTGACAAGTTCAGCCTTAGCACTCGGTCTTTTAATGCCCTCTCTTATCAACTTACCTTCTTTAGTAATGATCATGTAAGTTGGAAACCCAGTTATATTTACCTCCTTATCGAATAGAGAATATTGATCTTTATCCAAGAAGTAATTTTCACCAACGAGTTCATGTTTCTTGACCATTAAATCAAATGATTTTTTATCGGACTGAGCGCATAAGTAAACGTACACCACATCTTTAAGCTTATTGGCTTTCAGTTCTTTTAAGTAACTAAATTCAGAAATACATGGTCCACACCAGGTAGCCCAAACGTCTATATAAACAACTTTGCCTTTATACTTATTTTTTAATTCTGCTAAGATATTATCCGAGGACTCAGCTATTTCAACCCCCTCGATAAACTTCTTATCTCTGAGGACTTCAAAGTTTCTGATTTCCTCATTAATATTATTTCTTACTAACGGTAAAAGCTCTATTTCCTCGAGTTTTTCGACTATATAAGTTGGTATTTCCATAGCGCGAGCATGAAACCGGGAATTCAAGTAGGTTGCTATAATGCTAGAACGCTGAACGGTAGTGAATTTACTCGCCTTATTAATCAGGTTATCCCAATCCACCTTACTATTTATTGCAGCAATCTCGTCCTTATACTGCTCATAAATAGGCTTCATATCTCCGTTGAAAGCGACATAACCAAAGTGACGTTCCCTTTTAGCTTCTTCTGCTTTCCACTTACTCAAGATAAGTTTTGAGTTTTCTGAGACGAGTGAATTTGAAAGGAAATCATAAATGACCTCTATCCTTATATCATGGAGTTTATTCTTTTCCTTAGGCATCATAGGCATCGTAAACTCACGATTTAACGATCCATAGTTACCTGAAGTGAAATCTAACGGATCATCCGGCATTAGAGAAGTAACTTTAGCTATATACTCATCAGGTACATCTACAGCTTCAATACTACCTCCTCTATTATATTTATGCAACCAGATATATCTCATCATATCTTCTGCTGCACTAATTCTAATACTCCTTAAGCTAATATCTTTCAAAGCTTCGCTTGTTGGGTATTTGTCGAAATAAGATTGATAGAAATCTTCGTACTCCTTTTTCAGGTTAGTTCTGTATTCATTGAATTCCATAGGCTCTAGTACCCTTTGGAGACTATCACTCTCCTTGTAACGGCGAATCTTCATATACTCAGGAGAAAGCAGTCGATACTCTTCATTTAACTGAGCTAAATCTCCCATATAACCGATCTCTCGAACAGTAGACCAAGAGGTACCCTCTCCAAAAGAATTTTCTTCTATTTTCATCGCCATCTTGGCTCCAGGACGAGCATAGAATATAAAAAATGCATCACCAACTTGGAAAAATAAATCTTGTGCATGGTTCAAAGGGAAAATCAACTTAAACCTGCCAAATTCATCTATATCAGCAGAATATTTCGGCTGATGCTCTTTAAATGCGTCATTATAAATTACGGAAGCTACTAAAGGCATGGTATCTGTTGGTTCCACTACACCATGTAAAATCACCTGATCTCGATTAAAAAAATTCTCTCTTAGATTAACTGAAGAAACTGGTCTGGACTTAATCGTCTTTTTTCTTCCCTTTCTAACCTGAACGCTCCTCTCTCCCTCGGTAAGTAATATCCCGTCAGAATTCTCAATGAATGACAGTTTTTTGGATTTACTCTGATTAGTTAATAGAAGTGCATTGGCTTCACTCCATTCATAGTTCCAAAACTCGGAATCGTACAATATATAGTCATTTTGTACACTAAGCATCAGTACATCAGACCCATCAGCGGTAAACCAATCACCATGGATAATCCCCCTCTGATCTTGCCCTTGAAGACCTGGGGACATAAATACCATGAACAAGATTGAAAGTGATATTTTTAAATGCATAGTGCTTAAAGTCGATTCAAGTGAAAAGATAACTTACTTAGAAATCTATAAGTCAATGTAATCAATATATTGTTACAAGTCTGTTTTCACAAGCAAAGAATAATACAGAAGAGTTAGAAGTAAACAATGTAAAGTAATCATCAATTAAAAGGCAAAGCCACATTTTTGACTACAAAAAAGCCCAAGGATAAAAGTTTACCTTCGGGCCTTATCATTGAATAAACGCTTAAAACTTTGGCTTAGCTTCTGTTTGTGAGGTAAATCGTTTTGATCTTTCTCCTTGGATATTTCCTAGGTTAACATCAAAGTTAATATTGGCTTTGATTTGATTCTTGAGGGTTACCAATTCAGGAAAATCATCGAAGAATCTAACTTTTTGAGCAGCAATCGAAGTGCCAGTTGGAGGGTCGCCCATCACATACGTTGCGAACGACTCAGCTATATCTTCTCCTGGATTAGTTGCTGCATATTCTGATACAAAACGGCTCCTATATTTCTGGTAGAACTGATAGTATCCATCGAAATCGTCTTCTCGAATCCTTTGGTTTTCTTCGAAGATATCAGACCAAAAATTGTTATAAAATTGATTGATATAAGAAGCAGCAGTGCTACATCCTTCTCCGGTAAAGAAGTTATTACAACCACCATTTGTAACATTTACTTGGGTATGGTCAAGAGTCAAAAGGTGAGCAACTTCATGAATGGATGTGTAAGCTGTTTCTCCAGGCACAAATTGATTATTTCTGTCCCAGACAAAGTCTAGATTATGTCCCATTTCCCAGACACTAAGGTCGTTTTGATCTATGGCAGAAACATAAGCAGCTGTTCCATCTTCTGTATCTGCAAACAGTTCCATTTCTTTCATAACCGATCGAGCTTCAACTGGTATCAAGTTTGTAAAGAAATCCCAAAACTCATTTTGTCTTGCTTGGTTGAAAAAACCAGTTGCTGCTGGTCCAGATCTTAAGAGTGAAAGGTTATTGCCATTTACGGCATAGCGTGCAACTAATCCCGAATTTCTGGTCTGGTCATTTAAATCAACAGGTTGCTCATCATCTTCCGCCCTGTCACAACTAAAGGCAAATAGGACAAGGAACAGAGTAAAAATCGGTAGTAATAATTTAGAGGCTTTCATAATTGATAATGTTGTTTGGGTTTAAATCCATCAAACCAAACATTACCCTACCCCCTCAAAAAGAATTAATTGTCACCTTCGCCTTTGGTGGCCTCTTCATTATTCTTTTTAGCTTTTCGCTTGCGTTCTTTTTTAGGCTTATCGGAGCGATTCTTCTTTTTGAATATGCCAAAGAGCTTTTTCTTTTTCGCAGCTGTGTCCACAGATAAAGTATCAGACATAAAGTCTTGTAAACTCATGGTATCCAGTGGTTCAGGTTCAAAGTCGCTTTCCTTAGGAAAATAATCTTTAAAGCGTTTATTGTACTCCTGTTGCTCTACATTAAACCCTCTAGATAGCAAAGGGGCGTATTGGTCGCGCATATAAATCGGCACTATTTCCATTTCAGCCATCAGCGCCTCATAGGCTCCAGAATCCAGCGCATCGATTTTTGCTTTCAGCAAACTATCATATTTGGGGCGATTAAAATGAATGATCTTCATTTCGAGCTGTTCCAATTTGTAGTAAGGCCTCTTTTTAGTGATGCGATCGAATAGGTATGGGTTTTCCAGAACTGGTTTTTCCTTACCTCTAAATACTCTGGCGAGTAACGGTTCTTTTTTCCTGTTTCCGTAAGTAAAACCTGCCTTTTCGTAAGAATGAACCCTTCCACCCTGCACTCTAAATCCACGACCAGGTGTACCTTTCGGAAACTTATCCATTAAGGAGTCACTATCTGCTTCGTATTTAAATCCGTAGGCTTTTTTAGGTACAGTATCACCTTCTACCACTGTGAAAAGTGAGTACATTTTATCCTGCTCTTCTTCGTCAAGCACAAAGGCCGTATGATAAGCAGGACAAATCTTTTGTACAGCACAAGAGCACAGCAGGCATATAGCCAGCATACAGGTGATAGTTGTTTTGTTCATTCGATTCCCTGATTGGGGCGGCAATTTAAGAATTGCCAAAAGGAATTATAAATCCCGATTTAACTTATTTTCAACATTCAATACCAAGAGTAGTTATTCATTCGTACGAAAAACATAAATGCGTCTTAATCATTTGTAAGTTTAACGAGAAATGAAGCAGGTCGAATATATAATAGCAGGTGCAGGAGCTAGTGGTTTAACACTAGCTTATTTACTATCAGCAAATAAAGATATCAAAAAATCTATTCTTCTAATCGATCGGGATGATAAGACTACCAATGATAGGACATGGTGCTTTTGGGAGAAAGAGGATAACCTATTCGAACACTTGGTCCATAAAACTTGGCCAAATGTGGTGTTTAAGGGCACAGGTTTTAGCGAAACTTTTGATGTTTCCCCCTATCAATACAAACTGATTCGAGGGATTGATTTTTACGCTTTCATGAAAAAAACGCTCCTTGCCGATGACCGTGTTACTTGGATAAAGGATGAAATAAAGCACATAAATGCCGATGGTATCGTCGAGACTTCCTCTGAAACTTACCAAGGTGAATATGTCTTTGATAGCACATTCGATCATGCCACGCTAAAAAATAGTAAGTCTACAACCCTATTACAGCACTTTAAAGGCTATGTGATTGAAACTCAAACGAAGGCTTTCGACCCAAATTCGGCTACTTACATGGATTTCACGATAGCACAGGAAGGAGATTGTCGATTTGGCTATATTCTGCCTTTCAGTGAAAACAAAGCCTTGGTGGAATACACGCTATTTAATCAAGAACTTCTAGAAGACGCTATATATACCGATCGCTTGGAACGCTATATCGAGGGCCTCGGCATTCAAGAATACGAGATTATCGAAGAAGAATATGGCGTGATACCTATGACGGATTACGATTTTAAGATTAAAGAAAGCGATCGTGTCATCAACATTGGAATAAAAGGTGGTTTTGCCAAACCTTCTACAGGCTATACCTTTTTACGTGGCCAACACATACTCCAGCAAATGGTCAAAAACCTATCTACGGGAAAAGACCCATTAGTAGACTTACCCTATCAACAAAGTAAATTCAAGAAGTACGACGCAACCCTACTAAGCGTACTCGCTTCGAAAAAATTTACGGGTGACCAAATATTTACGGGGATGTTTCAGAAAGCTGGAGCGAAGAAGTTCTTTAAGTTTTTAGATGAGCAAACCTCTTTAAAAGAAGACATTAAAATCATGGCGACTGCACCGCTACTGGATTTTGGTGGGGCATTTTTAAAATCCTTAATGAAGTAGCTTATCTTTAGCCATGATCGCCCTCTGGCAAAGCATCTCTCCGTTTTTACTGCCGTTGTATTACGTCGGGATTTTCTTTGTGGTCATCCAAATTCTACTGGAGAATAGAAATCCATTAAAAACACATTCTTACCTGTTATTACTCTTACTAGTACCATTTGTTGGCTTGGTGATTTACCTGTTTTTTGGTCAGAATCATCGGAAGCTGAAAATAATGGCCAAAAGACGGCTCATAAACCAAGCTTTTGGCCCAGAATACATCCAAGACTATTTAAAAAACGAGCAGACCGAAGTTCATCCACAAGGTCATTTCGATAAGCTTATCCGTTTTCTCCACAAAGACCTATCACCCATAAGCCTAAACAATCGGGTTACTGTGCTTCACAATGGCGAAGAGAAGTTTCCCGCGGTAATGGAAGCCATTGAAAACGCAAAACACCACATACACATAGAATACTACATTTTTGACAATGACAGCATTGGAAAACCATTGGCAGAACTACTCATAAAAAAGGCAAAACAAGGTGTTAAAGTCAGAATGATCGTAGATGGTGTAGGGTCACTTGGGTTGAAAAAGGCTTTCTTCAAGAAAATGCTTAGCGGCGGAGTACAATTAAAGGAATACATGCCGGTACTTTTCCCCTCTTTTACCAGTAAAATCAACTACCGAGATCATAGGAAAATCATTATTGTCGATGGAAAAATTGGTTTTACTGGAGGCATAAATGTGGACGATCGGTACATAAATGGCGGTCAGAATAGCCTTTACTGGAGAGATACTCACCTAAAAATTGAAGGAGAGGCCGTGAAAACGCTACAGTTTTTATTCTTCTTGAATTGGCAATTTGTAAGTCAAGAAACCATTAGGGCGACTAAGCAGTATTTCCCCGAAATCACCAATCTAGGCAAGCACTGTATTCAAATAAACGCTAGCGGACCAGAACTTGATTTGGCAAGTATAATGGACTCGTTCTTTATAGCCATTACATCGGCCAAGAACCGTATTCGAATAAGTACACCTTATTTTATCCCTACAGAAAGCATTATTGACGCGATTACGACCGCTGCTAAAAGTGATGTTGATGTAGAACTTATGATCCCATTCGATTCCGATTCACGAATCGTTCAAGCTGCTTCATTTTCATTTATTAAAAGGCTCCTCCAAGCAGGCGTCAAAGTCTACTTATACCAGAGGGGATTCTTACACGCTAAAGTCATCATAATCGATGATGGTTTTGCCTCAGTGGGAACGGCTAATATGGACTATAGGAGTTTTGACCTAAATCATGAAGTGAATACATACATTTATGACGATGAAGTGGTGGGTATTTTACAAAATCAGTTCGATCAAGACTTACAAGATTCGGAAAAAATCGACCTAAATAAATGGGAAAACAGAGGGATAAAGCAGAAATTGAAAGAATCACTTTGTAGGCTCCTTGCCCCCTTACTTTAATCACAATTATGGAAAGCCAATATACCAACCTCGACACTATCAAATTCTTTTTGCATGAAGTCCACCAGATCGATCAGTTCTTAGGTAAAGGCCGTTTTTCGGCTTACGATAGCGCGAGCGTTGACATGTTTTTAGATTCTATTAAAACGCTCAGCGACAACGAACTTTTCCCATATATCAAGGAAATGGATGAAAAGCCATCTTACTATAGAGATGGTGCGATCACAATTCACCCACAATTCGAGAAGATATTCCAACAGTCGAAAGACCTAGGGCTAGTTGCCACTATTTTTAATGAAGAAGACGGTGGTTTACAAATGCCAAATGCCCTTTTTCATGCGGCCTATTACATTATGGAGGCGGCCAATAACCATGTGACGGGCTATATAGGACTCACGGCTGGTACAGCAAATCTGATAGCTACTTTTGGCAGCCAAACCTTAAAAGACATCTTTTTACCGAAGATGCTAGACATGGAATGGACCGGTACAATGTGCCTTACTGAACCTCAAGCTGGTAGTTCATTATCTGATATTACTACCTCAGCCACTCCAGATTCAGATGGTAGTTATAAGATTAACGGGCAAAAAATATTCATTTCTTCTGGTGATCATCAATTTGCTTCAAACATTATTCATCTAGTCCTAGCCCGTCTTGATGGAGCACCTGAAGGCACTAAAGGAGTCTCGTTATTTGTGGTTCCGAAACACAAAGTACAAGATGGTCAGTTAGCGGATGAAAGTCAGGTAATTGTAGCAGGGGAGTTTGAAAAGTTAGGCCAAAGAGGTTACTGCACATCGCATTTAGTATTCGAAGATGCACAAGGTTGGCTAGTCGGAGAAGAGAATCATGGCCTAATGTACATGTTTCAAATGATGAACGAGGCACGCGTTGCTACGGGTAGAATGGGCGCAGGTATTGCTTCTGCTGCATATTATGCCTCGCTTCAATATGCTCGAGAACGTCCGCAGGGCAGAAAGTTAACCTCTACAGGAGATAAAGATTTAGCTCAAGACCAGACCTTAATCATTAACCACCCCGATGTCAAGCGTATGCTGCTGCATCAAAAAGCGATTGTAGAGGGTTCACTCAGTCTGATTCTTCAAGCTTCTCAATATTTAGATGCCGAGCATTTGGCAGAAGGAGAAGAAAAGGAGCGTTACAATCTCTTGCTCGAATTACTAACACCAGTCGTTAAGACTTATCCAGCAGAAAAAGGGCTAGAATCCGTAAGCCAAGGGCTACAAGTCCTAGGGGGATACGGTTTCTGCATGGACTTTATACTACAACAATACTATCGAGACATCAGGATTATTTCCATTTATGAGGGAACAACGGGCATCCAGTCGCTGGACCTTTTAGGGAGAAAGGTGGGACTAAAAAATGGTAAGGTACTCACTTGGTTTGGGGAAGAAATCCAAAACGACATCAAAGCTGCTTATGTTTATGAAGGTTTACAGCCTTTTGCCAAAACATTGGGTGAAAACCTGCATTTAGTCCAACAAGTTTTAGGTCAGCTTATGCCGATCGCTAAAACAGGAGATTTCGAGCAGTTCCTATCCGACGCTACCCTATTTATGGACTTCTTCGGTACGGTAGTAATTGGTTGGCAGTGGCTAAAGATTGCAACAGCATCTCAAAAAGCATTAAGTGAAAACAGCGAACAGCAGGTATTGCTGGAAGGCAAGATCCATACGATGAAATTCTTCTATAAATATGAGATGAGTCGCACCAAAGGATTAGCACAAACCATTACCGACGAATTGAAATTGACCTTGGACTTCGACTTAGAAATGCTGGACTAACAACAATTGTATAACCTATTCTTAATCAATCTACGGCTTTACCAAAAGTCTTATTGATTTACTTTACGTTAGAAAACAACTCCGTGAAAAAGCAATTAATTCTCGCCACAATCCTGCTAATCATTAGCACTTTTTCTTGTGTAGAAAAGGATAACAAGTCCAATAAACCCTATGTGATTTTAATATCATTTGACGGCTTTAGGCACGATTATGTAGAGAAATACAACACCCCTAATTTTAAAGCACTGATCAAAGAAGGTGTGGCTGCAGACGCTATGCTACCCTCCTATCCAAGTAAGACTTTCCCAAATCACTACACGATAGTAACAGGAATGTACCCAGACAATCATGGTTTGGTTGACAACAATTTTTACGATGCTGAACTAGACCTTCAATATAGCATCAGCAACCGCGACGTTGTAGAAAACCCTGCCTTCTATGGTGGGCTTCCTTTATGGCAACTGGTACAACAAAACGACATGAAGTCAGCCTCTTATTTCTGGGTTGGCTCAGAGACATCAATCGCCGGGAGTTACCCCAACTACTATCATATCTATGATGGAAGTGTACCAAACGATGAAAGAGTGAATGCCGTTATTGAGTGGCTTAAACTCCCTGAAAATGAAAGACCAAATTTCATATCGCTCTATTTCTCTCTAGTAGATAGTGCTGGTCATGGTTTTGGACCCAACGGAGAAAAGACGAAAGAAGCCGTGCTTGAAGCCGATAGGCTTCTGGGGTTATTAATGACTCTAGTCAATCAGATTGATCTCCCTATCAATATTGTGGTAACATCGGACCATGGCATGCATGAAATAACGCCCCAAGAAGATAGTTACATCACTGTTCCCGACTTATTAGGCGGTTTAGATCGTGATAAGTTTAGATTTGTGAGTAATGGTGCACACGGCCATTTTTACGGCGCTGACACTGCCTATTTAGCCGAAATAGCGAACATTCTTAAAACTCGTAAAGAGAGTAGCAATTATCAGGTTTTCTTTAAGGCTGAAATGCCAGAATATTGGCATTATGGTACAAATAATAGAGTTGGTGACCTCTTCGTAAAAATGAATCCGGGTCATTATCTTACTTCACCGCAAAGAAAATCGCAAGCCATAAGGCTTCAGGCTTTTCGGGGAGAGCATGGATTTGATCCTGGTGAAACCGAAGATATGGGGGCAATTTTCTATGCAAAAGGTCCAAACTTTAAATCAGGAATGAAGATTGGCAAGTTTAGAAACATTCACGTTTATCCTTTGATTGCTAGTGTCCTCGGGATTACTTCTTTACCCGAAATTGATGGCAATTTGGAGGTCCTAAAGCCAATTCTTAAATAATTGCCAGTAATTTTACGACTCAATCATTTCCTATGAGTCTTATTGATAAAAACGCAGCGCTCATCTTAATTGACCTTCAAAAAGGATGGGCAAACGAGGCGCACTGGGGCGGTAATAGAAATAACCCAAACGCAGAAGCTGTTGCCCTAGAGTTACTCAATACTTGGAGAGCCAATAACCTCCCAATTTTTCATGTAATTCATGGATCTCAAGATCCAAACTCAGAATTGCACCCGGATAAGCCAGGCTTTGAAATGTTAGATGACCTCAAACCACAAGATTCCGAACCACTTTTAGTGAAAAATGTGAATTCTGCATTTATAGGTACCGATCTGCAAGAAAGACTCGAAAAGCAAAACATAAAAACCCTTGTCATCGCAGGCCTTACGACTAACCATTGCGTTTCAACAACCACCAGAATGGCTGGAAATTTCGGTTTTGAAGTATTCTTAATCGCAGACGCCACTGCTACATTTGATAGAAAAGGCTTGAACGGCGAAGTATTCCCAGCAGAAATGATCCACCAAACTGCTTTGGCAAGTTTAAATGAGGAATTTGCCACCGTGATGGACAAAGCTGACTTAATGGAAATACTCTGATTTTAATCATATTTCAATAAGCATCTTATTCATTATGTTTGTATTTGAATGAAAGCAAGCAAATCGAATAACCTTCGTAATATTTGGTACATGGCCTGCCATGGTAGTGCGCTTAAAAAAGGAGCGACTATCGAAAAGGAAATTGATAGCGAAAAAATCCTTCTCGGCCGCGACGAACAAGGCAAAGTCTTCGCCCTGAGAAACCAATGTCCGCATAGAGGTATTCCACTAACTTATGGCAAATTCGATGGCTGTGAAATTGAATGCTGCTATCACGGTTGGCGCTTCAAAACGGATGGCACTTGCTCAAAAATACCTGCGCTACCACCCAACACTAAACTAGATGTAACTAAAGTCAGGGCGCCTTATTACCCTGTAAGAGAAGTTCACGGTTTAGTAATGATTTACTTGCCAAAAGATATGCGCAAACCCGAGGATATTGATGAAAGCTTGTTTCCTCAATTTCCATTGCCGAAGGAAAAGTCCTTCGACCTAGTCACCGCTAAACCGATGGCTTGTAGCCTGGACCACTCTGTTATTGGTTTAATTGACCCTGCTCACGTTCCTTTCGTACATCAATCGTGGTTTTTCAGAAAAAGCAATAATCTAAAACTGAAAGAAAAGAACTTTGCGCCTTCTCATTTGGGCTTTACGATGGTGAGGCACGCGCCTTCTAAAAACTCGGCGGCCTACAAGATTCTAAAGAAGGAACAAACCACAGAGATTAGTTTTCAAATTCCAGGTATTAGAATTGAGCATATAAAAGTCGGCGAAAATGTGATCCTAATCATGACTACGTTGACGCCAATTAATGAACACCAAACCGAACTCACTCAGTTTATCTATACCGACATTAATTGGTTTAAGTGGCTGAGGCCGATCTTTTATCGGTTTGCCGATACATTCATCCAACAGGATGTTGATGTTTTCCAAAAATTAAAAGAGGGGCTTAATAATAACCCACCGCTGATGCTCATGGGCGACCCCGATATGCAGGCCAAATGGTACAACGCAATTCGCGCGAGATATGAAAAATGTCAAGAGGAAAACACGCCTTTTGAGAACCCAATTAAAGCACAAACATTATATTGGCAGACCTAGTTAATAAGCCACGATGAAAAAATTTCAAAATCTACTTTTCCTCTCTTTTGCGCTACTCACTTTAGCCTGTGGTAATGATGATGGGCCTGGTATCACAGAAGAACAACGTCAGTTAATTATGGGTGATGCCACTGGCGATGGGGTTGTACAATTGGGGTTAACTGCGCCAATTACCGTTGATGTAGATTTAGTCCATTCAAACACTAGAGAGCTGGATATTAACTTTGATAGCGAAACGGATATAGTTGTAAGAGCTTATGAGGATTTTGGTGGAAACCCAAGAGGTTTAACGATTACAACTAGTAATACCTCCACTAGGATTCTGCTGGACGATAATGGAAACGTTCGTGCCCTCAATGCAGGTGAAGTAACGACAGTTTTATCCACAACTTGGGCCATGGCCGATGCATTGCCTTTAGCTGTTTTAGACGGCCAAACCATTTCGGGTATTTGGAATGGGTTGCAAAACAAATATGTGGCGGTGAGAATGGATGTGGGTAATAGTAGATTCTTAGCATGGATTGAATTAAGCGTAGATAATTACGACAACTACAAATTCCATAACTACGCGTTAAAACAAGTCCCCTAAAGGCTTTTTAGCTCTTCTTTTAATTTCTTGCTTAAACTGCTGGCTACCAATTCATAGGAATGATCGATTAAGTCTCTGATCATGTTATCAGGAACTGAACCATCTACAAAAACGGAATTCCAATGGGTTTTATTCATATGCCATCCGGGGCGGATGCCTTCCCATTGTTCCCTTAATTCTGCGGATTTTTCTGGCTCACATTTAAGGTTAATAAATTCGAAATGGTCTAAACCAGTCAGGGCAAACATTTTACCCATCACTTTTAGCACTAGGGTATCTGGGCCAAAAGGTGTTTCCTCAGTAACGCCGGGTTTGGCGATACAATAATCTCTGAACTCATCGATATACATTGAGTTCAATTTAATTATCCTCTTTTACATTCGGGAGATAAACCTTCCAATTATCACAGCGGCGGCTATCAAAAACATCACGATTGATATTTTATTTACTGTGTGCATGGCCTTCAAGTTGAAATTGCTAGGTCGGTTGGCATCTTTCTTCCTAAAGAAATAACCCCAAACCGGACCAAAATCAAAGGCTTCTTTCGCTGTCAATTTCACCTTCTTATTCTCTTCAATGTTCTTATTTTCTTCTGACATACTCCTACATTTCTACGGCTTGCGGTTCCATCCACTTACCATCTGCCCTAATTATTTCTATCAATTCGTCAACTGCATGCTCCGAAGGGACTCCCCTCTTTACCACATCTTGACCCTTATACAAAGTGATTTTACCTTTACCCGAACCCACATAACCAAAGTCTGCATCGGCCATTTCTCCTGGACCATTTACGATACAGCCCATAATGCCAATCTTCACACCTTTTAAGTGATCCGTACGTTTACGAATCATTGCCGTAGTTTCTTGTAAGTCGAAAAGTGTTCTACCGCAACTCGGACAAGAAATATATTCGGTCTTGGTCATTCGAGTTCTACCTGCTTGAAGTATTCCGAAAGCCGTTTGATTCTTCAGTTTTAGGGTATCAAGATTATCTGAGGCATTTGCTGAAAGCATAACCCCATCTCCAAATCCATCTACTAATAATCCACCAATATCGGTCGAAGCATTAATCAGGAATTGCTCCTCATCTTCCACTTGGTACTGGTTAGTTATAATCACTGGAACCTTTAAGACTCTTTTTTCCAATTCGAAAAAGAACCTTCTCAACGCAGGCATGTTGTGGTCATTTGTAGTCTCTAGTAAAACCACCAAGTTATCCGCCTCCAAAATGGCCATTGTATCGGCATCAAGGTCAGCGGCATTCAACTTTAAAAAGTTCAATGTATCGTCACACTGATCAGCCTCCTGCAGTTGCGTTAGCGTGTAAACTGGATGTCTATTCTTTTTGTCATCCAAACCAATCCAAACTGGATAATCAATCAAGGACCGGATACCATTGGGTAGCATAAACGGGATGACTCGCGATCCTGAATACACAAAATCTGCCCCTTGGTCATTCATTGTCCACTTATCTGGTTCTGGGAGATAAAAATGACCGATAGCTTTTAAATCCTTTATCCCAACAGCTTTTAACGTACTGAAATCCGCAATTACGCGTGGCACATTGGTTGCCCCAATGTTGATAATCTCTCTTGTCGATCTTTTATGATAAGCAAAAGGATCAATGGGGGATTCATCGATATCAGGAATCACCTCATGATTATTTCTTGTCGCGTACCGATCGACCAGTTTCCTAGCAACGGGTGCTTCAAACTCTGGTTCTTCGGTGAGCGAGACCCTGACGGTATCTCCCAAACCATCTTCCAGCAGCGTACCGATACCTACAGCAGATTTTATCCTACCATCTTCCGCCTCTCCTGCCTCAGTAACGCCCAAGTGGAGTGGATACGGCTTCAAACCCTCTTCTTCTAGTTTGTTAACTAAAAGGCGGTAGGCCTCTACCATTACCTGTGCATTACTGGACTTCATACTGATCACAATCTGATCATAAGAAAGGTCTTCGCAAATCCTTAAAAACTCTAGGGCTGACTCCACCATGCCCAAAGCCGTATCTCCATAGCGACTCATGATTCTATCCGAAAGCGATCCATGATTAGTGCCTATCCTCATGGCTGTACCATGGGCTTTGCATAACTCGACTAATGGTGTGAAGCGTTTACGAATTCGCTCCAATTCAGCTTCGTAGGTTTCGTCAGTATATTCTATATTTTCGAATCGTTTTTTATCAGCGTAGTTTCCTGGGTTAACCCGAACTTTTTCCACGATTTGAGCAGCCAGCTCAGCAGCATTTGGGGTAAAATGTATGTCCGCAACCAACGGAACGTTACATCCACGTTTTCTTAATTCATTTCTTATTACCCTGAGGTTTTCAGCTTCTTTTAAGCTTGGCGCGGTGATTCTAACAATTTCGCAACCGGCTTCTACCATACGCAAGGTCTGCTCCACCGAACCCATGGTATCCATTGTGTCAACCGTGGTCATAGATTGCACAACAATGGGGTTATCGCCACCGATAACCACGTCACCAACTTTAACAGGAATAGTTTTTCTACGGCTGTATTGGACTAGACTGTCGCAATATTTCTTAGTGGAAGCTACGCTCGAATTCATGGGCATCTGATTGCTTCAAAGATAACTCTAAAAGAAGTCATTTGTTACCCTGATTAACCTCAATGTCTAACAACTAAATAACCATTGCCAAACGTCAAGCAAAATACATAATCATAAAATCTAAACTTGATAAACTATTCATTAACAAGTAATCTATGATTAAGGAATGTTTTTTTACTGAATCTAATCATAGTATATCGTTGATTTAAAGCGTAGTTTCCAATACAGAACTTGAATCTTAACGATTAAACAATTCAATAACATTACCAAATATTTCAGATTGGATACCCAGTAGATGGCGAAAAAAATTAAGTATGTTCTGAAAGAACCTTCAATTTAGATGATGATCCTTTGGGCACCTCGTTTGTCGAGTATTGTGATAATACGACGGGGTCTGGTTTTACCTATGACACTGGTAAAATACAGTTTATTGTGTCACAAGAATAATGAGAAAAATAATTTTTAAAACGTTTATACTTTGTCTTTTGGGTCAATACAATTTCGTATTGGCCCAAAAAGAAGCACTATCACTAAACCTTAGGTTCGGTACTTTTAAGGACTGGACTTTTATTTCTGATCAAAACATTGACGGTATAATAGTAAACAACGGTTCTAACGATCCATACAATTACTTACAAGCAGGATTGGAATTAAAAGCTAGATTAAACAGTAAATTTTCAATTTCTGGAATAGCAGAACTCCCATTCGGAGAAATACCAAATTCTGTTTTAGTCTATGATTCAGAAAACATTGATCCTGTTTTTGGACCTGATATTAAAGCTTTTCCTAATTCCGTTTCGACGAGCAATTTCTCTCTTATTCTAAGTTATGAATTCCTACAGGTCAACAATTTTAAGGTAAGGATAAGCGCAGGACCTGACTTAATGATAAATCGCACAAACTCAGACGAAGATTTCGAATTCTTGAGAAGGGATAATCCACGTTTGTATGAATTAATGCCATCATTCAGGAATATACATCGGCCAGTCATCGGACAAATAAGGTACTCGATTGCCATCCGGTACAAGAAAGCATTTCTAGAATTTGTTTGGAGAGAAGACTTTGGTCAATCTACAACAGGCTCCTTAAATTTTGGCGGCAACATGTTTGAAATTGACACGAATCGTAGAATCACTATGCTTAGCTTGGGTTACGAATTATTTAAGTTTTAAATAACTCTCTTCTCCTTACTGGAGCCTACAAATTAAATATCACCCAATTGTGGTCTTAAAAGGATTTCCTCAACCACCGTTTGTTTGGATAAAGCATTTGTATTGAAAATAGCGTCGGCTATGTCGCTAGCTTTCATAAATCGGTCCTCTGGTAGTTCCACTCCCTCCCAACTCGCCGTGTATGTTGCCCCTGCCAGTAAAGAAGTGACACGGACACCATGTGGTTTCATTTCTTCACGAAGTGCTTTGGTGAATCCATGCAGTGCAAATTTTGAGATAGAATAACTACCGCCGTTAGCATAGGACTGAATACCGGCAATGGACCCAGTAGTGAATATATGACCATTTTGAGCACTTTTCATACCTCCTATAAGCGCTCTAGTAAGATAGTAGGCACTATATAAATTCGTTTCAATCATTTGCTCCAAACTGCCTTCGGCCTCCTCATGTACAGCACCAGGAATAAAAATCCCAGTATTATTCAAGAGCACATCCACTGGTTGATTCAAGGATTTTACTATTTCTGCAAAACGCTCTACGTCACTTTTTTTAGACATGTCCGTCGCTGATATGTGGACTGTTCCTAAATCAGGTTTTTCCAATTCCAGCTTCAGAGCTTCAAGATCCGCTTGGCTTCTAGCACAAGTAACTATATCGAACCCAGCCATGTAAAATTTCTCCACTGTCGCTCGTCCGATTCCTTTAGTTCCGCTACTAATTACTGCTAGTTTTCTCATCTAAAATCGTTCATGTTTTACTGTCTTGCCTCTTTATACAAATCTTCCGAAGCCAACATTTTCTAAAGATAGTGTCTTCTTTGGAATTCATCTTAACCGAATTATGTTGATCAAGGAGTATTAGTTTTTAATGTTTTGAGAAGCCTTTATTTCAAGTTTTGTTATTTTACCGATTATTGGCGCAGCACAAAGATTCTCAGCTAAATGCAGAACTTAGGTAAGTACGTTTTATTTCTCGGAGCCCTTTTCAAGAACCGCGAGTCTTTTAAGACATACGCCAAGCTGACTATTGACGAATGTATTTTAGTTGGTCTGAATAGTATTGTGTTAGTCTCCATAGTCTCTATTTTCATGGGAGCTGTATCCACTTTACAAACAGCCTATAACTTAGTCAACCCACTTATTCCAGATAATGTCATCGGGCTGGTAGTGAGGGATTTGACCATTCTCGAACTGGCTCCAACTATCACTGGAATCATTTTCGCGGGTAAGGTAGGATCGAGTATCGCTGGAAACTTGGGCACCATGCGAATAACAGAGCAAGTAGATGCTTTGGAGGTCATGGGCATCAATCCGATTTCCTACTTGGTTTTACCTAAAGTTGTCGCAACACTGATGATGTACCCTTTCTTGGTTATTCTTGCCGGTAGCTTGGCCATTGGTGGTGGTTATTTAGCGGCAGAATTTGGCGGCGTTTTAAGTACAGCGGATTACTTAACTGGTCTGAGACTTGAATTCAATGAGTTCAGTGTTTATTTCGCCCTGATCAAGTCAGTCGTATTTGCCTTCCTTGTTTCAACTATTTCCGCTTATATGGGGTATTATACTAAGGGTGGAGCTTTAGAAGTAGGTCAGTCAAGTACAAGAGCAGTGACTGTTAGTTGTATTGCAATTCTCTTTAGTGATTTTGTATTAGCTCAATTACTTTTAGTCTGATGATAGAAGTTAAAAACCTTGTAAAATCCTTTGAAGACAAAATCATTCTCGATGATGTCAGTGGAATTTTTGAACAAGGTAAAACGAACCTCATCATTGGAGCGAGCGGATCCGGTAAAAGTGTGATGCTCAAAAATATAGTAGGCCTTTATCAGCCAGATTCGGGACAAGTACTCTACAATGGAAGAAACTTCGTAAATGCCGATCGCGATAAGAAAACTGAAATTCGACGTGAAATTGGAATGCTTTTTCAAGGCGGAGCTCTTTTCGATTCCAAAAATGTTGAGCAGAATGTAAAGTTCCCGTTAGATGTGCTCACAGATATGCCTGAAGACGAGAAGCTAGACCGGGTAAACTTTGTATTGAAACGGGTAAAACTGGAAAACACTAATAAAAGAATGCCATCCGAAATCAGTGGTGGTATGCAAAAGCGTGTCGGAATCGCTAGAGCGATCGTAAATAATTCGAAATACCTCTTTTGCGATGAACCCAACTCTGGTTTAGACCCCAGAACCTCTATACAAATAGACCAACTCTTACAAGAAATTACAGATGAGTATAAAATCACCACGATTATTGTGACTCATGATATGAATTCTGTGATGGAAATTGGTGAATACATTCTTTTCATCTCTGATAAGAAAAAACTCTGGGAAGGAAGTAATGAAGACATCATGCACTCTGGCGTAGAGGCATTAGATGACTTTGTTTTTGCCAATAAAATGATGAGGCGATTCAAAGGAATGAGCTAGGTCCAATAGCGCAGAAGCCTTTATTTACCATTCTCGACTTTATACTCTTCAGGAAGCGTATCCCACTCATTAAAAGAGCCATCGTATAAACGAGCGCTATAACCTAGATACTTGGCAAGTGTATAAATGGTAGATGCTCTCAAGCCCACATGACAATAAGCCACAACTTGCTCGCCATCGGCAACGCCTTGAGATTGATACATTTGATCCAATACTGATTTGTCTTTGATAAACATATTTTCATCGACCACATCTAACCAACAAATATTTCCTGCTCCTAAAATATGCCCACCTCTTTTATAATTCCCATACTCTGACCCACTATAGAAAGTGGCTCTTCTAGCATCTATGAGGTTGATATCACCTTTATCAGCCGACTTACGAACGTATTTTTTATCGACTTTTATCTTTTTAGACCTTTTGAGCTTCACTGTTCCGATTGAGGTTGGCTCAACTGTAGGTTGTTCCTTAGTAATAGGCAGATTGTTCGATTTCCAGCCTTTTAGGCCACCGTCTAAAATGCTTACACGATCGGCTAAACCGAAATAATCCAAGGTAAAGAAAAGCCTAAAAGTAGCCGCATGATCATCTCCTCCATAATAGAGCACAATCCTTGAATCAGTATTTATGCCTTTAGACGCTAGCGTAGAATCCATTTTAGAAGTCTCAGGAAGTTCCCAGTATAAACCATCCCTTACTACAGTAAATTCTGGAGGATTAATTAACTGTGCACCTTTAATATGGCCAGCGTCATATGACTTTTGATCCGCTACATGCAACAAGACCAGATTGGCGTCAGATTGGTGGTTTTGCAACCAAGACTGGTCTACAAATATCTGACTACCCTGACTGAAAGATGTATTGACAAAGGCTGTTAGCAGAATTGCGATGAATGAAAGGTGTTGAAGCTTCTTCATGAGATTTGACTTTAGGATAACTAAATTAAGTCAAATCAGTAGAAATCAAGTGTCTAAAAGCCATTTTCGGCTATGGGTTATTATACTTTTTTAGTAGAAAGATTTTAGAAGAGAGCGCTCACTTGTACCCTACCAAAATGAACGGCGCGGCTTTCCGCCGACTTTCGACCGTCGTATCTTAAGATTAATTGTAGCCCTTTTCCTAGTTTCTGTTGCCAATTTATATTCCAAGTTAGGTTCTGGCCTGGCCTAAGTGCTTCCAAAAGCTCATAACCTACGGGTGTATTTTCAACGCCTTGAAAATCGATGTCCACAAATGAAAAAGTACTGCTTATAGTCGTTTTTGTCGCCTTTGAATAACGCATATTCAGTTCAATTTCATTCAAAAGTGCGGTTTCACCTTCTCCTTCAACAAACAAGTTTTGTTTATCCTTCCTAGATAGCCTTCCAGTAAACCTAAAACTGTTAAAAGGTTGCCAAGATAATGAGGGCTGTACAGTGGATTGTTCTACCTGATAGTTGCGCTGGGTTAGTACGTTAGAGGTATTTCCTCTACTGCCATCAATGTAATTGATATCTAGGTTTACATTTCTGTTTATGTTCCAACGCACGTGCATCCTGACATCCTTATTGGCCCTCTTTTCAAAACCATTGAGCAAAAGCTGTTTATTCTCAATCTGAGCAATACCGATATCTGCTCCAAATTTGGCATTCGACCTGTTAAAGAAAAGCGTAGACCTAACACTTTCGTTCAGAGCCAGCGTAGCGTCATCGGGGACATTAACAGGCCACAACCTATTTCCCAAATTGTCATCTGTGATCTTACTATTGAGCGACCAAGCGGTCACGTTTGAGAAATGCGAAACAAACTTTTTAAACCCACTCTCCTTTCTCCAAGACCGCGGTAGATTCAAATTAAATCGATAAGAAATGATTGTATTAAAGGCCTCTTCGAAGGTGTCGGTGGGTACGAAAATTTTAGCATAGTTCTTCTCATCTGGATTAATTGCGATATAGAATTCGTTTAAGTCTTGAATACCATCGCTGTTATCATCTCGCCAAGTATGCGTACCCTGTCCCGTCGGCACTAGAATAAAAATAAATTCACGCCTCAGTTCTCGACTGTTGGAAAGGTTATAATTCAACTCTGTTTGTATCACCCGATCGAAAAACGATCCCGTCCAATCCAATCTCCCCATGACGGTTTCATCATTCGTATTCTCACCAGACTCATTTAAGTTTTCAAGGTTTCTATAGGTGAACAACAGATAAAGCCTATTTGTACTGTTGATGTTGGTTCTGAAAAATGCATTCCAGGTCTCCGATCGATTATTATCCAGCAGTGTCCCATTAATCGGCAGCCTATCTTCTCGAAACTGATAGTCTATACCATAGGTAGTTTTGAGCGTATCTGAATTTTTAAGGTAAAACGTATGCTCAGTAAAATTCATAGCAGTACTAATAATAGCCTGATCATCTACCCTTTTCACTTGGTTTCGGTCTTGCCGATATCGATAACCTGGCGTGAACCATTTGCTGCCATAAGCCACGTCTAACCTCACTCTATTCCACGATGAGTTTAACGTAACTTGATCATTGCTCATGAAGAACGCGTCCAAATTAGTTTGAAACTTCCCCAACGATTTGGAAAACTTCAAATAATGCTGAAATCCATTGACTCCCAAGGTGTTGCCACGTTTCCGATAAACCATTCGATAGTCAAATCGATTCGCGTTGTCCTTTGTTAAGTTAAAGTTTGCATCCAGAAGGTTCTCAGCAGCAGGCTCTGAAATTTGAGTTGGGTTAAAACTCCAATCCCTATCAAATTCAATAAACCTAAGCCGATCGATGAATGAAAAAGACTCGTTATCTCTCTCAAAAGAAACTTCTGAATTCAATTTATAATCGGGTAGTAGTCTTACGGGTCTATCTACACTTCTATAGATCAATTTGATAGCACTGCCATCGTCATCTTCAGCATCTAATTCAGAGAAAAGGTTTAAGTCATTTTTAGAAAATGCAACTTCAGTCTCCAGTTGATCATAGTCGTTTAGTTTTACACCCGCTCCAAGGGTAATCATGGATTTTTGGTTAGGTGCATTGAGCACCGACACTGGTTCATAGTTTCCTTGAGGAGCCCCATTTATTGGTGCTATCCACTCGTAAATGCGACCATTGGCTGTAGAAGTTAACAAAACGTAATTACCCATTCCTGCCCCAACTTCGGTAAACTGGACATTGAAAAAAGCACTGTCGGGATTGGTGGAGTATTGAAAAATATCGAATGGATTATTACCGGCATCAAACCCAGTAGTCCGTCGGTATAGAATGATGTCTTGCGTAAACCCTACGCTATCGGCTCTACTCGTTATGGCTTGATCCAAATTATCACCTGCATTGGCCAAAATCCTTTTTTCATCTCCTGTTAAGTCAAAGGCTAGTGGTTGATTCCTGTTATCCTTTTCATTGTAGAAGTTGAAGCTAAAATTCACAACGTCATTGGACTGATAATGACTAGCTTGAAATATAGACCTCGTATAATTCTGATCAGAAAATTCATAATCTACCCGGATACGGGTAAACTTGGTGATCAAGACTTTGTTAGTAAATGTGATTTCGCCTAGGTTATAGTCAATTACGTAGTCATTGTCAAAACCACGGGTTTGCAACTCTCCATCAATAAAAACCTTCTCTGAACCTGCTAGAATTATGATAAAGCGCTCATTCTGCGGGCCTCTAACTCTATATGGACCCAATACTCCTTCAATTGGATCAATTGAGATCGAGGCAAAACGGCCTTTTGCCACAGAACCTGCAAAACTTGTTTCTGCTTTAAAACCACCGCTCAATTCATAGTTGGATTTAAACTGCGCCCCTTGAACATTTTTATAAAATCGGAGAAAATTGGATCTCCCATTTCTCAACACAACATCACCTGCTCTCAACGAAAATTTATCGTTATACAATTCTATCGATACATTATCGAAGTCCTGTAGTTGTTGGGTATTTCCCTCTGGCTGAAAGGGCACATTTCGATCGGTAATCACGGCTCTTAAATTCACTTTATCCGTTAACTGGCCTTCCATTTGAAGATTCAGTGTGGAGTTGACGAAAACATCTTGCCTATTCCCAAAAGACACTCCTCGTGTAATACTCCCGGTTTTAGTGATGTTTTCAGTGGTAATGATCTCTTCTCGTTTGGGGAGGGCTAATTGTTGTTGAAATCGGATGGCATCTTTAAAAAGCGCCGTGGAATCATAGATATCCAAAGTCTTATTTGCCTTCGGGGTATGCAAATCAAATGGGAGTGTTTTATAGCAAACCAGTACCGAGTCTACGCCTTGCTTTGGGATGAGGATGGTGTTTTTGCTAAGCTCAAACTTAAATTGGATATCGTTTGAGGGTGCCTTGATATAAATTGACTCAGGGTACACCGTGAGCGAGTCCAAAACGATCGGTTCATCGAAGGTTTCAACCCATTTACACGTCTCGTTTGTCTGCCCTTTTAACAGGCCAGAAAAGAGAAAAATCAGTAAAAAGGTTATTAAACCACGAAGCACATTCAATCGGTTAGCGGAAACTCCAAATAGAAGGTGGTACCCCTTCCAAGAGTTGAATCAAACCAAATACTCCCACCGGCATGTTCTACCCCACGTTTGGCAATAGCTAAACCTATTCCAGAGCCCTCTTCCTTCGTACTAAATTTAGGAATAAAAATCTTCTCCTTGATGTCGTCAGGAATACCTGCTCCGTTATCTTCAAAGGTTATACGTGCCTTATTATGTGTCACAATTACTTCAATTGAGAGTGTTGCTGACATATCTTTTGGTACGGCTTGAGCAGCATTTAAAATCAGATTATTGAAAATTCTCCCCAGTAACTTGGTGTCTCCTAATACCCAAACGGGTTGCTTTGGAATATTTGTATTTAGGGTGATGTTATCTCCTTTAAACAGTCGGACAGCTTTCCTTAATTCTTCTACCAAGTCCAGCCGTTCACTGATCGGAATAGGCATTTTAGCAAATGACGAGAACGAGGTGGCAATATCGCTCAACGTTTCCACTTGGCTTAAAAGACTATCGATTGGCTTATTGAAGTCTGAACTAACATCTGGAGCTTGGGCTAGCACTCTTTTTAGATGTTGAAGTTTTAGCTTCATTGGTGTCAATGGGTTTTTAATTTCGTGCGCTACTTGTTGGGCCATTTCACGCCAAGCACTCTCCTTTTCGCTCATGGCTAGTGCTTTTTTACTCTTCTCTAAATTCAGGAGCATCTTATTGTATTCCCGAACCATCAAACCGATCTCATCGTTGGCTTGCCACTCCAATGGTTCGTTGAGCGTAGAAAACGTCGTAGACTTGATCCTTTGTGTCAAGTATTTAAAAGGATAGGTCAAGATTCGTGAGGCCAAAAACGAGAGAATCACGAAGATGACGAAGATGAATGTAAAGGCATTCAATATGTTTGACAGAATATCTCGTTGTTCAGATTTCAGCTGCTTTTCGGATTCGAAAAATGGCATACTGAGTATCCCTAACAACCTATCGTCTTCGTTGGATCGAATTCCAAAAAATGTCGCTTTATACCTTAAATCCCTTACTCGCTCTTCACTGAGTTGTTCCTTGTTTCCAGACTCCGCGATATTGGCCATAGCATTTGGATTTGCAAAAGATGCCAGCAGGTCATTTTCAAATATGAGCCTTTGGTTGGTTGCTATCAGGCGTCCATTGATATTAAACAGGTTGATGTCGGCCTGAGCATATTGACTTATTTCGGTAATTCTACTTTCTAACGTTTCGTTATTCTCATTTTGGCCTTCTAGAAATGCTTGTAGCTGATTGGCTAAGTTATTTGCGGCGCTTTCCGTAATTGATAGATACTGGGTTTCGATCTTTTCTTCGACTGTTTTATTCACTAACCGAAGCACGACTATGCTTACGATGATTAATGGTAAGAAAAAGGCGAAATTCAGCAGTATCTGAATCTTGGCAGATATTGTAGTACTTGTTTTTCTGATATTATAGAACACTCCACTCACGCCAAAAATCATGATGATAGCCGCTACCATGAGTAAAAAGAATAGCGCGAAGTTGGTGATTAGGTATTTTGTCGGGTAAACTGGATTACTGATCACATAGGTATCATTTCCATCGCTTCGAACTGCCAAATGATGGTAACCGTCTATGATTAAGCCTTCCTCATATAAAGCTGGATTTGCTAGACGACTTACATTAAAGTAGCGCTGGTAATTAAAGTTCCCACTGCTTGAAGAGAGGCCCGAAGCATCATAAAAAGCATAGTCAAAGTTCTCTTCTTGGTTGGCCTCAAAAGTTTCGTCCAGCAACAGCCTCGGGAGAATACTGTTGTTCAACTGCTCTTTTCTATCGAGTTTGATGATGATATACCCAACCGTAGCATTGTAGCGCTTAATCTCATTGAAAAGTATGTATTGATTTACCGTAAAAGGATAACTCTGCCTAAAGTGATATAAACCTTCAAAATCGGTTCCGTTCGCTGGGACAGCATATTGCTTCCTTAATCCTTGATAGCTATCATATGTATTGCTATTTATCGCTCTACCTCGGCCATTAAAAAGAAGAATCTCTATTTCATATTTATCGAAATAATCGCCCAAGTATTTCCGCTGAATAACTTGTCTGATCGGCTCTTTTGGGGTAAATGGACTTGAGATTCCTGTTTGAATCGCAATATTGTCCTTTATGTTTTCTTTTGCTTGTGATAACAGAAACTCAGCCAATAGATCATTCTTAGTCATTAGCCTTGTGGCTTGACTTTGCTTCTCTTGAATGTTATCCTCGACGATATGTGTGGTTAGAATAGCCGTACTAACGGAGGCCATCAAAAATGCAGCAATAAAAAAATAGAGGAACGTCGAATAGTTTACTTTATCCAGTTGATCGGATAGCTTAAAGTTATAAACGATTAACAGGTAACCGAATAGCATACTCAGAATCAGCGCTACTTGCATTTCGAAGATCAAACCAATAGCGATACTGAGCAACAAAAGGGTTACTAAGAGTATATTCACCACTCTTCCATTTTCAATCAGGCGATAAGATTTGCTAAGATACTGGCCGATAAGAAATGGTGTGATCGCGACAATGAATAGGGCGAAATAGACAATGACTTTGAAAGGCGTAAAGCTGATATCTTTGGCCACATCAAAAGACCATTGTGAGTTAACCAGCAAAGATTCAAGTTGCGAAATAAAGTATAACAACGCTGCCACCAAAACGACCAGTGGTAGGATGGTATGGATTAACTTAGTTTGCGCTCTATGCATTAATCGCTTGACAAACACGGTGTACCCATAACTCACCACAACTAAAATGGCAATCTGGTTTAGTATGAAATCTCCTAATGACGGTTGCCACCAACTAGATGCATAACTATCTGGTTCGAATAGTGACCATTCGATGATGCTTAATGGATATTCGTACCGAAGCATACTTAGCCTTGTAACTAAGAGAAACAAGGTCACTAGTGCCAATGCAAAATAAGGCCGATTATGTTCAACCAATTTCTGGCTATATAAAAAGCCCGACCAGATAAAGGCCACGATGGCAATGAGGTAAAGAATAAAAATGAAGGTTGAAAAACTAGGGTAGTCAATTTTCATTCGCTCCGTTCCGCTAAACGAAAACAGGAAGGTCCCTTGTGGAGAATAGATATTGAGGTTAGGATTGCTTTCAGTATCCGCGAGCGCAAATGAAGAACGGCCAAAGATCTTTCCATTTAAACCAAACTCTTCAAAAGACTTATTTAGTGGTACGACCGACGAGAGTGGTAAAAGCGCATATATCTCAACGATTCTATTTTCGGCACTATTAATCACTTTTCGCCGAGCGATAAACTGTCCGCTCTTTAGGTCGATGAATCGATAAATATAGGTGCCGTCCAACGTACCATATTTTGGAACGAAGCTATTGGTACTCCAATAAATAACATTTCCATTTTCATAGATAAAGTAAGGCAACTCTTCATCGGGCTTAAATCGATTAAAAAGCCGATTTAAATCTACGATAGCATCGTTACTGATTGACTCAATGTGATCGTCGAGGCGATTAAGTTCTAAATGAAGGTTTTCTGTGATTTGTTCTTGCGGGTCTACTCTCCTTTTCTGATCAGAAAATATAGCCTCGTCAATTACGAGCGTGATCATCAGTAAAAGTATACTGACAATTAGGAATTTGTTCGTACCAAAAAATCCTTTTGTTAAGCTCAAAATCTAGATGCAACTAGGGTATAAACGGAATCTACTAATTATTTTCCGTTCGCTCTAATTCACTTTTGTACTTCAGTCCACCGAAGATATACAGATAAAAAATTCGAGCGTATCGGAACATTAGCGGATACAGCAAAAATACTTCCGAAATTATCGCGATGAGGTAAACATTTTCAGAAACAGGATGAAAGAATGCATAAATGATGAATGCACTCACTAAAAACAACCCAACGGAGAATGCGTAACTGATGTACATAGCCCCGTCAAAAAATCGTGGTTCCTTCTCAAATCTCACATTACACACTTCGCAGTGTGTTCGTGTTTTCATAAAGTTTTTTAAGTTGTATGCTCCGTGAGTAAAAAGGTGACCCTCTCTACATTGAGGACATTTACCCTGCAATACCGCTAGACCTTTGGACTTTGTTGACATTTCTTCTGCTTTTCTTATACCACAAATAGGCAATTAGACATACCAATGTGTAGGGTGCAAAGAATAAGTAAAGGATTCCAAGGTTAAGATTTGAAGCCATAGATGTTTCACCTGCGGCTACTGTCGACTCTACCGAACCGCGGCACATAGCACATTGTGCAAATACATTAGCATTGATAAAAACCAAGGCTATTATTAAAA
This sequence comes from Roseivirga misakiensis, assembly GCF_001747105.1. Lineage (NCBI taxonomy): Bacteria > Pseudomonadati > Bacteroidota > Cytophagia > Cytophagales > Roseivirgaceae > Roseivirga > Roseivirga misakiensis. Next base: position 2,371,915 of record NZ_MDGQ01000005.1, read on the forward strand.
AGAAGGATCTCTTTAACTGTTTTAGCATAGTACAAATTTAGTGCTCAAAGTATTCATATCCCACTTAATGTGTATAATATGGACTGATCATTAAATAAACAATAACACCAGTTACTGATACATATAGCCAGATTGGAAACGTATATTTTACGATCTTTTTATGCCGATCTATCATTCCGTTCAATGCGTAATAAAACGCGAGTAATACCAACGGCACAACGCCTATTGACAATGCTATATGGGTAAGTAAAAAGAAGAAATAGACATACTTAGAAGCATCTTCAGCTCCGTAAGATGTAGATTCCGCACTAGCATGGTAAGTAACATAGCACAATAGAAAGATGGCGCCTAGTATAAAAGCCGCACCATTGAATTTCTTGTGAAGTTCAATATTCTTCTTCTTGACAAAAACAAAAGCCAGAATTAAACAAATAGATGTTAGAGTGTTGATACCGCCGATGACATGTGGCAGCGTGTAAACCCAGTCCCCTAAATCAAGTTTGGTTGGCAGACCTAATAACACGGCTACCGCCAATGGAATAGCTACAGATAGTAGCTTGATCCAAAACATAGATTTCTTTTGTTCGGCCATGCGATGACTACTTTGATTTTAAAATCCTTAACTCTAAAATGAGGCGATCTGTTTCCTCTCTTTCTAAAATATTATAGTACCCTCTAATCTTATTTTCTCCATCCACTAAAACCACCCTATTATCTAGGTTACTCATAGCCATGCTACAGTATTTTAGGTTTGACCATCGGGTAGAATCGAGTTGATTAATCGTCCAAAATTGATCTAAGAATTGAATTCTCTTATCGTAATCCGTGATGTCTGACTTTTGGATTGAGTTCCCATTAAGAAATGTAGACAAGGCGATATCTTTCTCATCATAGAAAACATCTTGAACTCTTTCTAATGCTTCTAATCGGGTTTTTAATACGGGTCCGTCTAATCGCTCAAAGTGAATAACTTTCAATCCACCCTGAGGTACAAACTCATTATTTACAATATACTGTTGAGGAGTTCTATCCAAACATGGTGTAGGTAAAGAATCTGTTAAACCCTGTTCGTAGTAAACTGGAATTGTAAATTCGTTTCGTCCGAAAATTTTAAGAAAAACAAAAATCGCGGCTGGAAGTATAATCAGCAAAAACAGAAATACACCTTTTTTTCTCATGGCATAAAAACTAAAAAATCAGGCCACGTAAATGACCTGATTCCTTGTTAACAATATAAATTCTTAAAGTTAATGGTCACTTTCAACGTGTTCTGTCGAAGGTTGATCTACATCAACAATTCCTCTAGCATCTTTAACAGCAGCACCTTCTAGGTTTACAAGTGCTACGATCAACCAAACGATGAAAATCATTGGTAGTACTACTGAATACATCAATCCTTTTACTTCATGCCCCAAGTGCATGAATTCTGATACAATGAAGAATGCTTTCCAAATCGTTAAGCCAATGAATATGATTGACCTTAGGGTTCCTGCATCCATTAGAAAAGCGAAGAGATACTCTACAGCTGTAATCAGTGCCATGAACAAGGCAATTTTCCAAATGCCTCTAATTACACTCTTTTGTGCCGGTTGAACGACTACGTTAGTTGTTGTTTGTTCCATGATAAAAAGTCTGTCAGATCAAATAGAAGAATGTAAATACAAATACCCATACGAGGTCTACAAAGTGCCAGTATAAACCAACCTTTTCGACCATCTCGTAATGTCCTCTTCTTTCATACATGCCGTTAGCAGCATTGAAGAAGATAAGAATATTAAATACGACTCCAGAAAATACATGGAAGCCGTGGAATCCTGTAATGAAGAAGAACAGTGCCGCAAATGCTGGCGGCCCGTATTGACTATAATTCAAGTTAGCGCCTACAATTTCATAGTCAGTAACCCAAATACCATTGATCAACACATCGCCAATAGTGGCTACGTCTGTTCCTGAGATAAAGTGAGACCATTCCCAAGCTTGGCAGCTTAAAAAGGCAAAACCACCTATAATGGTCCATAACATCCACTTCACCACATTTTTCTTATCCATTCTATGACCAGCTTCTACGGCTAGTACCATTGTCACGGAACTTAGAATCAGGATGAAAGTCATTAGACCTACGAATACCAGTGGCAATTCAACACCGTGAAAACCAGGAAAAGCCTCATAGACCTTTTCAGGAATTGGCCAGTATTCTGTAGAAAATGTGAACGCTTCCGGATCACCTTTATAAGCAGGAGCACTCCATCTTAGAAAGGCATAAGTAATTAAGAGACCAGAAAAGGTAAATGCATCTGATAGTAGAAAAAACCACATCATCAGCTTACCATAGCTCGCTTTGAGAGGTTCCATTCCTCCTCCCCACAAGACTCTTTTACTTACTGTAGCAGTAGTTGCCATAGAACAGTTTAATTAATGATTCAGCAATAAAAAAATGAATAAATAAATCCACAAACCTCCTAGAAAGTGCCAGAACGTAGTTGACATATCCATGTTCAACATATTCTTTGAGTGCACCTTATACTTGAAGGAAGCGATTAACATATATAACAAATATAATATTCCACTTACTAAGTGTAATACATGAAGCCCTGTAAACACATAAATGAAGCTCCCGCCGGGGTTACCGACAAAAAACACACCTGCATCTACCAACTGACCCCAAGCTTGGAATTGCCCATATATGAAAGCAATACCGAGTATCATCGTAAGAGACAAGGCCAATTTGACCTGCTCTAGTTTATCCTTTTTCGCAGCAAGGTATGCCCACTGCATTGTAACACTACTCACCAAGATAATCGCCGATGTATACCATAACATTTGTGGTATATCGTAGATTAACCAATCTCCATCTGCTTGCCTTACTATATGAGCACTCGTAAAGGCGGCGAATATCATTACCACCGTAACGATGAACAACCACATGGCGAACTTCTTAGGATGCATTGCCAGCGGTTGCTGCAATGGCGCGTCTACAAGTTTATAATCTTCTGTCATCAGTTTACTATATCTAATAGGTAAGCAATTTGAACGATAGGCAGATATAAAAATGAGCCGAACATAATCCTTAAAGCCGATTTTCTCGACGGATCGCGCATCAACTTAATAGTAGATGCTAAAAATAGGACACCACAAATGGTGGCCACTACACCTGAGTTTATTCCAGTTAAACCAAAATAGGTCGGCAGTAAGCCCATAGGAATTAAAAACAGGGTATATGTCATTATTTGAAATGCTGTCTTCATGTCCTTTTCACCTTTAACAGGTAAAAGTTTGAATCCAGCCTTTTTGTAATCTTCATCTGAAACCCATGCGATGGCCCAGAAATGAGGAAATTGCCAAATAAATTGGATTCCGAATATTATTAGAGCTGCATGGTTAATATCGCCTGTAGCTGCAGTCCATCCCAATAATGGTGGTAAAGCCCCTGGGATAGCGCCCACAAAAACAGCGATCGGCCCGACTCTTTTGAGCGGTGTATAAACAAAACTATACAACACCATGGATAGCGTGGCTAAGCCTACGGTTAACCAGTTGGTAGAAATCATTAAGACGTATAGTCCAACAGTCGCCAATATTCCCGCAAACCATAGTGCTTCTGATCCTGATAGTCTGTTCGTCGGAATTGGCCTTGATTGAGTTCGCTTCATCAGTTTATCGTACTCTTGCTCCCAAACTTGGTTCACTGTACAAGAAGCACCACTGATCAGAAATCCTCCAACAAAGAGCATAGTCAGTTGCAACCAATCTACCCTTCCTCCCATGGCAAGGGTATAACCAAAAGCAGATGAAAAAGACACCAACAATGAAAGTCGCATCTTAGTCAACTCGATATACGCTTTGGCCTTTTGTGCCAAAACAGTCGATACTTTAATATTTGCTGAATTACCTGATATCATCTCAAGCAAACTCTTTTTTATGGTTAATACGGAGTAACAGATAATACTGCACACCTATGATTAATGTCCCTAACAACAAATGTATTGGCTGAATAAATGCTGGTACGCTGAAATATGCCATTATAGCTCCACTCAGAATTTCTATTCCGACAATAGCTACTAGCCACTTCATAGCGACTTTTAGCTGGTGATTCTTAGATAAAAGGAAAAACAGATAAACATGTAAAACCAAAAGCGCTATAGAATATGATCGATGAATGAGGAATGTTAAACCTAGGTTTTCTATCCACTCATTACGTGCGGCAATCTTTGCTATTTCGTCTATTCCCTCTCTTACTTGTGTACCTAGTACAATTTGTACTAATGTCAATGTCAAGCAAGCAATGGTTATCCATTTCAATTTTGAAGAATCATCAGTTATGGTATCAAAGTCATTTCTTTTCGATCTGAAGTAGACGTAAATCAATAAGCATACAATCAGTATGGCTAACAACATGTGAATGGTAATCATCCACTGAAGCAGATTTGTACTTACTACGATCGATCCGATCCAACCTTGGAAACCAACCAATACAAATGCAATAAATGAAAGAACTGTGATGGGTCTATCTTTCTTCCAGTATCTGGTCGACAGTACAAAAGTACCGAAGATCAGTAGGCCGATAACCGCACCTATCAAGCGGTTTACATATTCTACCCAGGTTTTTACTGCATTGAAATCTTCTTCTTCAAGAATACTTGGATCGTTTTCAACCTGATAAGCCAAGTCATCAAATCCCAAGGCAGTTAAGTATTTGGCGAATTTTACATTCTTCGCAATTCGTTGCTGAACATAATCTTCTTTATAGTCTTTCGGAAGTTGGTCAACACTCGTAGGAGGCACCCAACTTCCGAAACATTTAGGCCAGTCGGGACATCCCATTCCTGAACCTGTACTTCTTACTATTCCACCAATTGCTATTAATAAATAAACAGCTATGATGGTGACGGCAGTAAACCGTCTAAACAGTCTCTGTTTAGTGTCCGCTATTTGCATCCACTACGATCTCCGCTTCCGCATCTTCTTTCTCCAATGCAATCAAATCATTCTCATGAGGAAGATTCGACTCAAGCGTTTCTGAGAACGGTATGTGCTGAGGAATGAAATCATCTTCCGCACCTGGCTTAGAGTAATCGTAAGGCCATCTGTATACTTTAGGAATCTCACCTGGCCAGTTTCCGTGTCCTGGTTCAATCGGAGTCGTCCACTCTAGTGTATTAGACTTCCAAGGGTTAGCTGGTGCTTTTCTACCTCTATACATACTGTAGAAGAAGTTGAAAAGGAATATAAACTGTCCTACGAAAGTCGCAATAGCTGCTACTGAGATGAACATGTTCAAGTCAGTAAAACCACTAAACGCTTCAAAGTTTGTAAACGAGTAGTATCTTCTTGGGAACCCTGCAATACCTATGTAGTGCATTGGGAAGAACACAGAGTAAATACCTATGAACGTTAGCCAGAAATGGATATAACCCAATTTCGCGTTCATCATACGACCAAACATTTTAGGGAACCAGTGATAAACACCTGCTAGTAATCCAAATGCCGATGCTGCACCCATTACGAGGTGGAAGTGAGCCACTACAAAGTAAGTATCGTGTAGCTGAATATCGATGGCCGAGTTACCTAGGAATATACCTGTAATACCTCCAGAGATAAATACTGACACTAAACCAATTGAGAACAACATGGCTGGTGTAAATATGATGTTACCTCTCCATAAAGTCGTTAGGTAGTTAAATACCTTCACCGCAGATGGTACCGCGATAATTAATGTCAAGAACATGAAGATTGACCCTAAGAAAGGATTCAATCCTGACACAAACATATGGTGTGCCCATACAATAAATGACAAGAATGTAATACCCAACATAGAAACAATCATGGCTTTATAACCAAAGATTGGCTTTCTAGAGTTTGTCGCTATAATTTCTGATGTAATACCTAGTGCCGGAAGTAATACAATGTATACCTCAGGGTGACCTAGGAACCAGAATAAATGTTGATATAGAATCGGGCTACCACCTACATTAGATAGTGCCTCTCCTCCAATATATATTTCAGATAAATAGAATGACGTACCGAAGCTCCTATCGAACACTAATAAAAGTGCCGCAGCAAATAATACTGGGAATGAAAGTACACCAATGATCGCTGTTAAAAAGAAGGCCCAAATTGTTAATGGCAACCTTGAGAAGGTCATTCCTTGTGTTCTCAAGTTAATTACCGTTGTAATGTAGTTGATACCTCCCAGCAGCGAAGACACAATAAAGAACACCATTGCTACCAGCCATAGGGTCATACCCATACCAGAACCTGGCATGGCCGTTTGAATGGCGGAAAGCGGTGGATAAACTACCCAACCTCCTGATGCAGGTCCTGTTTCTAAGAACAGCGATATAAACATTGTAACGCCTGATAAGAAGAAGAACCAGTACGATAACATGTTCATAAAGCCTGATGCCATATCTCTAGCACCAATCTGTAACGGAATTAGGAAGTTTGAGAATGTTCCACTTAAACCAGCCGTTAATACAAAGAATACCATAATGGTACCATGCATAGTTACTAGGGCTAAGTAGAATTCTTGATCTAATTGTCCTGTCTCAGAAATCCATCTACCTAATAATGGTTTTAACCAACCAAGATCAGCTTCAGGAAAACCTAGCTGTAATCTGAAAATCGCAGACATTGCTGCACCGATGATGGCCCAGAAAATACCTGTGATAAGAAATTGCTTCGCAATGACCTTATGGTCCATTGAGAAAATATATTTTGATACGAATGACTGCTCATGGTCGTGATCGTGATGATCCTCCTCATGTGCATGAACATCGATATGTGCTGCTGTAGTTGCCATATTCAATGATTATTTTTCTTTTTATTCGTTTATACCTGTTGTTACTAGTGCCAGTTCTTTCAAATCTTCAGGCACCTGACTCATGTATTCTGGATGTTTAGAAAGCCAAGATTCTTGGTCTGCCTTCCACTCACGATACTCCTCTGGCTCCAAAACCAATACATTCTTCTTCATACTAAAGTGTCCTTTTCCACAAACCTCAGTACAAGCCAATTCATAATTGAATTCTGGATTCCCCTCCTCAACTCTCATCTCAGCTGTAGTTTTGTTCGCTACAAACCAGAATTGAGTTGGCATACCTGGCACAGCATCCATTTTCACTCTCATATGAGGAATAAATACACTGTGTAGTACATCTCTTGCTCTAATCTTAAGTAATACAGGCTCTCCTTTAGGAATTACCAGACTGTTTGAAATAAAGTCATCGAAATTAGACCTGTCAGTTAGATCCTGACCATGAGCATTTACTGCGTCTATTAGTCGGTAATCGAAATCTCCTACTTGGTTATCGATACCACCATATCTAAGAGACCATTGAAATTGGTACCCCATTATTTCTATTTGCTCAGACTCTTCCGGCGCTTCACTCATGATACCGTCCCAAGCCATCCAGCCTGTAATCACCAGCCATGTTAATACGATGGCAGGAATACCCGTCCAGATTACCTCTAGCTTATTATTATGCGGATAAAATTCCGCTTTTCTATTTTCCTGATATCTGTACTTATAAGAGAAAATGAATAATAGAATATTGGTTACGGCGAATACCAAACCAGTAATCCACATTGTTCTCCAAAACAATTTATCAGTTAACTCACCGTGTTCAGACGCTACCGGTGGTGTATAGGCATCGTAATTAGCCCATGAATACCAAATTGATAGACCAAAGAACATTACCATGAACACAATCATCATGACTGCATTGGTATTATTACTTCCGGTTACAACTTTATCCCCTGTTCCCTTCACAATGTCGAATAATCTACTGATCCTGAAGATCACTAGTAGAATAGCGACAACTAAGAAAACCGCAAGTGCTATATAGAAAACGAACATATTGTTATTTAATCTATTTTTTAAATATGGTGATGTTTTGCTTCTTCCAACATTGGGTGATTCTTAGGCACAAGTGCATAAGACGATAATGCTTTCATGACAACAAATAAGAATGCTGCCCCAAACATTAAATACATTCCGATTTCGGTTAACCCGAATGAACCAGACTCACCTAACGTTCCTGGAGTAATCATTAAGTAAAAATCAACCCAGTGACCAAGTATGATCACAATACAGGCAATTTTCAAGAATACATTCAACCTCTTCGCATCCCTTGTTATTAAGCACAAGAATGGGAAGAAGAAATTCATGATCAAATTCACAAAGAATACCGGTGCATATTTATCGCTGATCATACGCTCAACGAAGTACACAGATTCCTCAGGAATATTTGCGTAATAAATCAGTAAGAACTGCGAGAACCAGATATAAGTCCAGAAAATACTGAATGCAAATACAAACTTACCTAGGTCATGCAAGTGGTTAGCTGTAACTTGTGTTAAGTAACCAGCTTCTTTCAATAACACCGTGATTAGCGTAATCAATGCTAGACCAGCTACAAACCAACTAGCGAATACGTACCAACCAAACATGGTCGAGAACCAGTGAACGTCAATCGACATTACCCAGTCCCAAGCGGAAACAGATGAAGAAACAGCAAACACTAATAAGAAGGCTACTGAATATCTTCTGAGTTTGTACCAGTAAGAATCTCCACCCATTTGATCTTCCAAATTAGATAGGTCTCTCAACTTTTTAAATAGGAAGTACCAAGCGGCAAAGAAAACTACCATTCTGAGTACGAAGAATACTGGGAAAGTCCCTGGTTCAGATAACAAGTAAAAGAACCCACTCTTTCCAGCAATCAATGCATCGAAATGTGTATTGATTGACCCATCTTCAAGAAACTCTGGGTACAAATCCGCATGTGTCCAGTGAAATATATCATGACTGAACAATAGGAAGGTTGCAATCATTAAAACACCCGCTGGGAGTATCCAGTGTGCCATTGACAGTGGTATTCTAATAATATAAGCAGACCATCCTGCTTGAGCCGCATATTGTATTGCAAAGAAAAACAAGCCAATTAATGCTAGCCCGGTGAAATAGATATTATTAATCCAGAAATCTACTTTAAACCTATCAAACCAAGATTTTTCGTGGCCACCACCGTGATCACCTTCCACTGCGTGTCCATCACTTTCTCCATGACTAGCTTCTGCTTCATGGTGATCGCCTTCAGACTTTTCAGAGGTTGCATGGTCACTGCCATGATCGTCAGCGCTCGCTAGCTCTGTATGATCACCTTCTGCTTCTCCATGGCCACCACTTGGCAACATTGCTCCTACAGCCAACAGCACAGCGCCTACTATAAAAGCAATAACTAGCTTCCTTTTTAGTCCACCGTTAAAATCAAATACTTCTTTCGACATTTTACTATTCTTTATCTGTTACTGTTGCTGTAATTCTTTTACATATCTAGCGATTTTCCATCGCTTCTCTTGGCTGATTTGTGATGCATGAGGCATCATTCGTCCATAACCATGAGTAATTACATAAAATACATGTCCTTGTGACAAGTCTCTTTTAGCTGCTGAATTGTAGGCTGGAACTCCTAAGTACACCTGTCCTACTTTTGCGTCAGTGCCTTCGGCATCTGAACCTTGTCCTTTAGATCCATGACAGTGGTCACAATATAAGTTGTACAACCTTCTACCTTCAGCTTTAATTTCTGGTGTATCAGGAAGTGGATTTTCAACTTGGGCAGCTGCAACCAAATCAGCTTTTTCGAATCGATATGGCAGCATTCCATCCGCAGTTCTTCTCACCGTTCCTGCTACTGGTTGTCTTACATTTTGTCTATTTGGATTGTTCGGATTAGAGTTATAAAATTCTCCTTTTCCATCTTCCCTATTACTCAACCATTGCCCTCTGTCTTCATCGACAATTTGAGTCAGTGGCTCGTAAGGTACAGAGTGATACATCTGTGGGGCATATTCCAAGCCAGGATTATCTCCTTTGGCCGTACATGCAGAAATCACAACTACAAGTACTAGGGGAACTAAAGCTTTTAATTTATGGATCATAACTATCTTAAGCTTATTCTTCAACTTTCTTTTCATTGACTTCTAAAGCACCTGAGTCCTTCAGCGCGCTTTCTATCTGACCTACGTCCATGGCTTTATTTTTAGCCAAGTCAATCGCCAAAACGTGTCTGTCATCAGTGATTCTGATATCCAATAGCTTTGGATCTTTCCAAGGTTTCAAATCGCTTGAAACTAAGAATGTACCTACCATGCCAAATGCTGCCAAGAGTACCGTTAACTCAAATGTTACTGGTACAAAGTCTGGAAGTGCTACGTAGTTCTTACCACCAATAATCATTGGCCAGTCGATACCTAGCATCCAAATTTGCATGGTAAGTGCTAAAGTGGTTCCTAACATACCAAACATGAAAGCAGCGATTGGTAATCTGGATTTCTTATAACCTAATTCATCATCTAGTCCGTGAACTGGAAATGGTGTATAAACCTCATGAATTTTAAGTCCAGCCGCACGAATCTTTCTTACTGAATCTAACAGTACATCTTCGTCATCGTAGACGCCAATAATAAAGTCTTTAGAGTCGCTCATGATTATGCAGGTTGTTTTTCTGAAGATGATTTAACAATACTCTTAACCTCAGCCATGTTGATTACAGGGAAGAACTTCGCGAAAAGGAAGAAAAGTGTAAAGAACAGACCGAATGTAAATAGGTACACTCCCATGTCGTAAATCGTTGGGTAGAACATTGCCCAAGAAGATGGCAGGTAATCTCTGTGTAGCGAGGTCACGATAATTACGAAACGCTCGAACCACATACCAATATTCACAATGATGGAAATGATGAAAGTTGCTGCAATGCTAGTTCTGATCTTTTTAGACCAGAATAGCTGTGGTGAAATCACATTACAAGTCATCATAGACCAATATGCCCACCAGTAAGGACCATTCATTCTATTATAGAATGCATATTGCTCTGCAGGAACACCAGAATACCAAGAGATAAAGAACTCTGTGATATAAGCTATACCTACGATCGAACCTGTCACCATAATTACGATGTTCATCAGTTCGATATGCTCAATAGTAATGTAATCTTGAAGTTTAAATACTGCTCTTGTTACAAGCATTAGGGTTAATACCATGGCGAAACCTGAGAAAATCGCACCAGCAACAAAGTATGGTGGGAAAATCGTGGTGTGCCATCCAGGTATTACTGAGGTAGCAAAGTCAAAGGATACAATGGTATGTACTGAAAGTACTAGTGGTGTTGCTAAACCTGCCAAGATTAATGATACAGACTCATATCTAGACCAAGTCTTTGCAGCGCCATCCCATCCCAATGATAATGCACCATAAATAGTTTTTCTTAAGCCGGATGCTCTATCTCTGATTGTCGCGAAATCAGGTACTAAACCGAGGTACCAGAATACAAGTGATACAGAGAAATAAGTAGAGATCGCGAATACGTCCCAAAGAAGTGGTGAGTTAAAGTTCACCCAAAGGGAACCAAAGGTATTTGGAAGTGGCAAGGCCCAATATGCACCTAACCATGGTCTACCCATGTGCAAGACTGGGAACATAGCAGCACAAATAACTGCGAAAATTGTCATTGCCTCAGCCGCCCTGTTAATAGCCATTCTCCATTTCTGACGGAAAAGGAGTAGTACTGCTGAAATTAGCGTACCAGCGTGACCAATACCAACCCACCAAACAAAGTTGGTGATATCCCAGGCCCATCCTACTGTTTTATTTAATCCCCACATGCCGATACCATCCCAAAGGGTGGCCGCAACTGCTAGGAACCCAATACCAAGGGTAACCACTGATATACCAAAAGCCATTCCCCACAGCTTTGAGGGTTTAGCCTCAACCTGGCGACAGATGTCTTCAGTAACATCATGAACGGTTTTACCGCCTGTGATTAAAGGTTTTCTTACTGACGAAGTAACCTGCATATTCTTCTCGGTTTAAAATTAAGCTTCAGTTGATTTATCCTTATTTCTAATCTTAGTCATGTACCACACATTCGGGCTGACGTTGATTTCTTCCAGTACATGGTAAGCACGCGCTTCATTCACTTCTCTTTGTGTGGCGCCTTCACCATCTTTTTTGTCTTTAATCTGAAGTAACTTCGAGATTTCAGAATTCGGATCGTTAAGATCACCAAAAGTCAATGCATCAGATGGACATGCAGATGCACAAGCCATTTGAATTTCACCATCCTGTGGTCTACGACCTTCACGTTTAGCAGTCAATTTACCTGCTTGGATACGCTGTACACACATCGTACATTTCTCCATTACACCCCTAGCTCTTACCGTAACATCTGGGTTCAATACCATTTTACCCAAATCGTTATTCATCGCTAAGTTCTTATCGAACTTGCTGTTGTCGTGGTATTTGAACCAGTTAAATCTTCTGACTTTGTAAGGACAGTTATTCGCACAATATCTTGTACCAATACATCTGTTGTAAGTCATTTGATTTAGTCCTTCCGAACTATGTGTAGTTGCCGCAACAGGACAAACAGTCTCACAAGGTGCATTATTACAGTGCTGACACATCATCGGTTGGAAAGTAACCTCAGGGTTTTCAGCTGCTAATTCTAATTCTTTATTGCTACCAGCAGGATTAGCGGCAGAATAGTATCTATCGATTCTAATCCAAGCCATTTCTCTCCTATTCAATACTTCCTCTTTACCAACAACCGGAATATTATTTTCCGCCTGACAAGCCACGGTACAAGCAGAACAACCTGTACAAGAGTTCATATCGATGGTCATTGCCCAGTGGTGATTGCTATACTCGTGACCAGACCAAAGGGTAATCTTAGAAGGCTTCACATATTCACCTTCTTTATAAATCTTCGGATGCCATCTTCCAGCATCGCTATCTTTCTTGTATTCAGGAAGAATTGACTCTTGGATCACATTCTCTCTTCCCATGAAAGTTTGGTGTGTTTGTGTTTGTGCAATTCTATAGCTTTCACCAGTTGCACTTACACCTACTCCTGCCATTACATCCATGGTATTGGCACCATTTAGCTTTGTAATGAATGGGTATGCATTAACACCTACTTCATTTCCCACTCTACCGGCTTTAGTTCTACCGTATCCAACTGCAAGACCTAAAGTACCTTTTGCCTGACCTGGTTGTACAAGAACAGGAACCTTAATAGTTGTTCCATTCACTGTTAAGTCAACCAATTGCGTTTCACCCTCTTTTAAAGTGATACCCATTTCTGTGGCATCCGCAATTGACATGGTCAAGTAGTTATCCCAAGTAGCTTTCGTTACTGGGTCAGACATTTCTTGTAACCAAGGGTTATTTGCCATCGAACCATCGCCAATACCCATTTTTTGGTAAAGCGCTAGTTCAAAGCCAGAACCTGAAGTCTTATAATTTTGACTGATACTAGTCGCTGCAACAGTGGCAGCATCAGTATTGTAAGTAAAATCTTTATTGTTACCTCCTGTCTCAAAAACGCCATCAAAAAGCGATTTATCCCAGAACATTTGGAAATCAGAGGTGTCAGATTGTTTCGTGAAGAAATTCTCTCTCCAGTTATTTTGTAAATACGTGTAGTATTCAACTGGCTGACCTGCCCAAGTCAAGAATGACTCCGGAGCTTGTCTAGTTTTAAAGATTGGTGCAATCGTCGGTTGAAGAAGACTATAGTGACCTTCTCTCAATTCAGCGTCGTTCCACTGCTCTAAATAATGATGATCAGGCGCTACATATTTAACGGCTGATGCTGTTTCATCCATTCTATCGGAAGTGGAAACTGTTAGGCCTACTTTAGATAGTGATGCTGCTAGTGCACTAGCGTCAGCTGAATCGTACAAAGGATTACAGTTAAAGAAGATTACAGCAGAAACTGACCCACCGTTCATTTCTTTTACCAATGCACTCATGTCTTGGTCATTACCTTGACGGTAGTGTACAGGAGCATTAGCATTGATAGTAGTACCGTAGTTACCCAACATGGCATTAATACCATTCACGAGCACTTGTACCATTGGATCGTTAGATCCACACACAACAAGCGACTTTCCTTTGTTTGCCCAAAGCTCTTCAATCGCTTTGGCTGCGTGATCTACAGCCGCACCACCACTTACTCTTGCCTGACCTGCCTTAGCAGCAATTCCATTATACATGGCCGCTACCAATGGTCCTACTTGAGATGGTTTAATTGGTGTTCTGTAATCCGCATTCGAACCTGTTAAGGATAGGTTCGATTCAAACTGGAAATGACGAGACATCTCTTTGTGATGGTCGTTGATCTTTCTAGTCTTGCTGTATTGTTTTGTGAATTCAATTGGAGAAATCCATGTACCTAAGAAATCAGCACCAACACTTACTATTGTATGTGCTTTACTGAAATCATATGATGGTATCATAGCTTCGCCAAAAGATCTTCTATTTCCTTCGGTGATTCCGTAAGCTGAAGCCGCATCATAAGTAACATGCTTCGCTGTAGGGAATTTTGAAACAAAATCACCAACCGCTCTTTTAGTCGTCGGACTTAAAACAGACTGGCTGATAATTCTAATTTGGCCACCTTTGGCCGCTATGCTATTTAATTGGGCAGAAATTTCTTTATCAATTGTTTCCCAATCTGCTTCGTAGCCTTCTTTCATCGGGCCTACAAGTCGCTCTTTGTCGTAAAGTGACAATACAGACGCTTCTACTTGAGCGTTCGTACCACCTTGACCGATTGAACTGTACTTGTTGCCTTCAACTTTAATAGGTCTACCTTCTCTAGTTTTTACGACTACGCTTACCGCGTCTCCGCCATTTACATAGGTAGATGCATAATAATTAGGTATAGAAGGATCTACATCAACTGGTTTATTTAAATAAGGTATGGCCTTTCTCACAGGAGCCTCACAAGAAGCAAGAGATACTGCGGCTATACCGAAACCCATTAATTTTAAGAAATCTCTTCGATTGCTGTTACCGCCTTCGTCGCTAACAGGAAGGTATTCTGGAAATTCACCTTCGTTCTTTTTAACAAACTCTGTATCGTTTGTCAATTGCTCTATTCCTTTCCAGTATGTTTTTTGATTTTCTTTCATTGTCTATCAATAAGAAATCGTCTATTCAATTAATAGTGGCACTTAGCACATTCCAAACCACCGATATCAGCCACTTTTAATGGCGTCTTTGAGCTCTTGTTATGTAGCTCTACCAATTTGTTGTAGTAGCCATTGCCTTTAGAATTTACATCCGTATTTCTATGACAATCTATACACCAACCCATTGTTAGTGGAGCGTGCTGCTTCACTACTTCCATTTCTTGAATCTCGCCGTGGCAAGTCTGACATTCAATTTGCCCAACTTTCACGTGTTGTGAGTGATTAAAATAGGCCAAGTCAGGTAAGTTGTGTACCCGTACCCATTCGATAGGCTCGCCAGTCTCCTGTGCTGTGTAAAGCTTTTTGATTTCAGGAGAATCAGTTTTAATCTGACTATGGCAATTCATACAAATGTTAACCGAGGGGATATTGGCAGATTTACCAATCTCAACTCCAGTATGACAGTACTGACAATCAATCTCATATTGTCCAGCATGTATTTTGTGTGAAAAAGCGATAGGCTGCTTTGGAGCATATCCTTGCTGAACTCCAACAGTATACAAACCGTCGATAACGTTTTTCGCAGCCAGGACAATGACAAGGAAAGTTATGATTCCAATTACTGTCGGGCTTTTTACAAAGGCAGATAAGCTGAATTTCTCATTAGCAATTTCCTCATCCTGCTCAGAAAGATCTTTTTGATCTTGGATGTATTTTCTCATCAATTTAACGATGAGCCCTAATACACCAAGAATGAGTACCAATACTATAATCAGTACCACGATGATAATTTGTAGATAGGCAGAAGGAACTCCACCTTCACCTGATCCGCCAGCTCCTGGAGTACCAACATTAGTATCCGCAACTGGAATATCAGGATTCTCCTCCGCATCCCTCACGTAAGCAAGAATTGCCATGATTTGATCATCATCAAGATCAAAGGCAGCCATAGCAGACGGTTTATACTCTTCCCACAAGGCTACAGCCTGAGGATCACCGTTTTGAATCATTACCTGGGAATTTCTTATCCAAGAGTTGATCCACTCAATTTCACGTCGATCATAAATTCCTGCTAAATCTGGCCCTACCTTCTTTGACCCAACAGCATGGCAAGTATTACAAGTGTATTCACTAAATAAACTTTTACCAAGATTGATTGTGGCTTCATCGGTGGGAACAGCGTCTCTCTGAGCATATAAATTTGCTCCAGAAAAAACAAAACAGCATACCATCAAGCATGCTGTCGCAAATCGGACAATGGTTGTTTTCGCTACCATGTAAAATACATTTTTAATCACAGACCTACTTCAGGTTGAAAATCTAGCGCCAAAGGTAATATCGGATGGCCGTAATTCAAACTAAAACTATACGGCATTTTACGGGTACTAAGCGCTCAAAACGACATTTCAAATGACTGTTTATCAAACAGTTGCAGCGTTATTGTAAGCCAAATATCTTATTTAGAATTATTATAAATAATATTAATTTGGATATTCTAAGCAGCCTTTTGCGTTAAGGCCCTGATTTGGCCATTCTAGTTCCCAATTCTAATCAAAATAGTCACCATTTTCGGACATATTTTTCCTGAAAATCTTCTACTAATTGAATAGGGACTTGATTTGTAAAAAGCAATTGAAATTTTCAATCGCAATCGTCGATTGGAAAACGATTTACTAAGCCCTCATATAAAGGTATTTTCGACGCTAAAAAGGAAGGACTCAAAGGGTTTGAAAGTGGTTTTTGAAATTAAAAACCAACAAAAAAAGGAACCTAAAGTAGGTTCCTTTCTGGAGGCGTTGAGCGGATTCGAACCGCTGTACAAGCTTTTGCAGAGCTCTGCCTAGCCACTCGGCCACAACGCCTTTTGATTGAGTGCAAAGCTATTAATAATCGTAAACTGCACCAATTTTTCAACGATTATGTCAATAAAAAAAGCATCCCGAGTATAAACTCAGGATGCTATCTATTTTTCTCAGAGATTACTCTTCAGTAGTCTCCTCTGCTGGTGCGTCTGCTTCATCAGTTTTAGCCTCTTTTTTGGCTTTCGCCTTCGGCTTCTCTACTTCAGCTTCTTCAGCACTCGCTTTCTTCTTATCTGCTGCTTTCTTTGCATTAGCCTTTTTGGTGTTGTCTTCCATTTCAGCTTTCAATGCAGATAGTGCATCAAGATCTCCTAACGTAGAACCACTGTCCTCGTTCTTCATCAACTTAGCTTTCGCTTTTGCAGAACCTCCACCTGACTTAGGTCTTCTTGCACTACTAGCGCTTGTACCTAATTTTTCAGCTGGTGCAGTGTGAGTATACGTATGAGACATCACAATTCTCTTATCATCTTTAGAGAATTCAACTACTACAAAATCAAGTGTCTCGCCTACTTCAACATTAGATCCGTCAGCTTTCTTCAAGTTTTTGTTCGTTGCTATACCTTCAAGTCCGTAAGGCAATTCTAAGGTAGCGCCTTTATCGTTTTTAGAGATCACAGTTGTTTTGTGCGTAGAACCTGGTGTAAATACAGTCTCAAAAGTATCCCAAGGATTCTCTTCTAACTGCTTATGTCCAAGTGCCAATCTCTTATTATCGATATCTAGCTCCAGTACTTGTACTTCAAGCTCATCTCCAACTTTTACAAATTCAGATGGGTGCTTGATTTTCTTAGTCCAAGAAAGATCAGAAACGTGAACAAGACCGTCAATTCCTTCTTCAAGCTCGATGAATAAACCAAAGTTTGTTAGGTTTCTAACAATTCCGCTGTGGTTAGTACCCACACCGTACTTAGTTAATACATCTTGCTTAGTCCAAGGATCCTCAGTCAATTGTTTGATACCTAGAGACATTTTTCTCTCATCTCTATCTAGAGTCAATACAACTGCCTCAAGCTTGTCTCCTACAGAAATAAAATCCTGTGGATTTCTTAAATGCTGAGACCAAGACATTTCTGAAACGTGAATCAATCCTTCTACACCTGGGTGTAACTCAAGGAATGCACCGTAATCTGCAACGTTAACGATTGAACCTTCAACTTTAGATCCAACTTCGATACTTGCATCAAGTTTATCCCATGGGTGCTCAGTCAATTGCTTCATACCCAATGAAATTCTCTTCTTGTTGTCATCGAAATCGAGTACAACAACATTAACTTTTTCATCAAGGTTAAGTACCTCAGATGGGTCGTTAATTCTACCCCAAGAAATATCTGTGATGTGCAATAAGCCATCAACACCTCCAAGATCGATGAATACACCGAAGTTGGTCATGTTCTTAATAACACCCTCAAGTACTTGACCTTTCTCAAGGTTTTTAAGGATAAGTGCTTTTTGCTGTTCTAGATCTTTCTCGATCAACACTTTGTGTGATACTACAACGTTGTCGTTAGTGTAGTTGATTTTCACAACTTTTACTTCCATTTTCTTACCTACAAAAACATCAAAGTCTCTGATTGGCTTCACATCAATTTGTGAACCTGGTAAGAATGACTCTACGCCATATACATCCACGATAAGACCACCTTTGGTTCTTCTTTTAACAAAACCTTCGATAACCTTGTCGTTTTCGCTAGCATCTTGGATAAGTTCCCAAGCACGAACGATCTTAGCTTTTCTTCTTGAAAGGACTAACTGTCCTTGTGCATTTTCTTGCTCTTCAATGTAAACTTCAATCTGATCACCAACTTTTAGGTCTGGCGTATCTCTGAATTCTGAAGAACTCACTAAACCATCAGATTTATAGCCTATGTTTAGAACGATATCTCTAGGTGTAATAGACACGACTGTACCATGAATCACCTTCTTCTCTTCGATGGTATTCAAAGTATCTCCGTAAAGCGCTTCTAGGTCTTCTTTCTCTTTGCTAGAGTAACCTTCACCGAACCCGCCGGTTTCAAACGCATCCCAATCAAAGTCATCCTGTACTGGCTCAGCTTTTTTAGCTTTTGCTTTAGGTGCTTTTTTCGGCTCTTCTACTACTTCTTCTGGAGTTGCTTCGGCAACGACTGCTGCCTCTACTTTTTCTTCAGCGGCTGGTGCCTCTGGAGTTGCCTGAGCTGCTACAGTTTCTTCTGCTTGCTCAGACGCTTTTTTTTCTTCTGACATGATAATTTTGCTCTGTATTTACTTTCGCAGCATCCAGAGCGATTCGCTACGAAAATTTTAAACAAAAATCCTATTCCATTGCTGAAAAAGCCGCCTCACTCGAAACGGACTGCAAAGGTAGGAATTTATTTTTTAAATACTGTGTGGTGATTAGGAATTAAATAGAGCACTAATTTAAGCTCAAATACTGGAGCCAATCTTCTGAAGTGAACCCACTAAAATTCCGGACAAACATGACATAGGAAGGCTTAAATGGCTGTTTAGACAATTCCATTTCAGCCTCCTCAGGCGTTTTATTCCCTTTCAAAGAATTACATCGCTTACAGGCCGTTCCTAAATTCGTCCAAGAGGAATGCCCTCCCCTAGACTTCGGCATAATGTGATCTAGGGTCAAATCTTTGCCGCTACCGCAATAAAGACATTTGTTACCGTCTCTTTTGAAAATGTTTTGCCTGGTCAGCATAACGCTCTTAAAAGGAATAAAAATGTATTTCTGAAGCCGTATTACCGATGGCGTTGGGTAAGATCGACCAACAGACCTCATTTGACTAGATGGATCTTCATGAACCAACTCCGCTTTATCTAAATAAATGAGCAAAAATGCGCGCTCAGAAGAACATACTGAAATGGGACTATAGTCTTGATTTAATACTAGTACCCTTCTCATCTTCTCAGTCTACTTTATTACCCTTTTTATTTTGAACAAATGATGGGTGTACTTACCCACTTCAGCATTTAGAATTCCTTTATTATCTAACTGATCGATTCTCACTTTTCCTGAAGCATGAATAACTTCGTTGTTTTCTATAACCAGCCCTACGTGGTTCATTTTACCACTTTTATTGGTAAAAAAGGCTAAATCACCTGCCACGGTTTCCTCGAATTTAACTTCTTCTCCTTTTAGAATCTGCTGTGAAGAATCTCTAGGAAGGCTATATCCCGCTATTCTGAAAACTACCTGGGTAAAACCTGAGCAATCAATCCCGAAAGGCGATCGGCCACCCCATAGATAAGGAGTGTTTAGGTATTTTTTAGCCAAGGAGATCATGGCCGGTATTTCTATTTTCTGATGCAGACTTTTAGATGACCCGTTAAAGGCTACGTTTTCTTCGTCTTTAAAAATTGGATTATTGAGCAGAGGCAGTATAGCGCCGCAGGTAACAAAACTTAACTGTTGATTAAAAAGAATCTTTTCTACAAAGTCAGTACATATTTTATACTCACTGCTATCAATTTGATCAAAATAAGGCTCAGAAATAGTGTGATGTTGTTTTTTATCGATCCACCCTTCGTAGTCATCAAAAGCATTTTTGACCTTCAACCACATGCCGTCATCCGAAGGCTCCACCACTCGATAGTGCTCTCCAAATAGTAGTTGAGAAGTCATTTCAGCAGCATCAGATGGTTTACCGCGCATAGGCACTAAACTCAATCTTACTACCCCATAACTTCCTATTTCACTCATTTTAGAATTTAATACGCTCCATTTCCCGTTTCATATCTTTTTCCTTGATAGAGTCCCGTTTATCGTGAAGTTTCTTACCTCGGCCTAAAACTATTTCAAGCTTAGCAAAACCTCTGTCAGTGATAAACAGACGGGTTGGTATAATCGATAATCCTTTTTCTTTCGATTTCTCACTTAACTTACTGATCTCCCTTTTATTTAGCAACAATTTCCGCTCTCGATCACTCTCGTGATTGTAGTGAGACCCTTGTGCGTATGGAGCAATGTGGAGTTGTTTGACAAAGAGTTCGTCTTTTTTAAAGAAGCAATATGCGTCCTGTAAGTTGACCAAACTCTCACGAATGGATTTAATCTCGCTACCCAATAGTTGTATCCCAGCTACATATTTGTCTATAAACTCAAATTCGTAGCTAGCTTTTCTATTTTTTATGTTCACGGTTTTGGCAAACCGAGGTTTATTCTTTGCCATCTCTTATTCTAAACTAGTGAAAATTTGATTGATCCGTTTTCTGGTCAAAACTTTCTGCCCTGTCTCTCCAACTGCTATGCATCGCTCCCCAACAGATACTTCAATAGAACAAATCAACTCTTGGTTTAACAAACGCTTCACAGTAGCTTTTACCACTACCCGATCTCCAACAAAAGCAGGGGATTTATGATCTATGTGAAGCATGGTGCCAACACCTTCTTCATCATCATCGCACATATCCAACACGAACAAGCGACTTGACCATTCCATTTCTCTCGCTAAAACAAAGGTGCTACAAACGGAGTGAACCGTTCCCGAATCGAAAGTGGCCAAATGATCATCACTGACTCGAAATTCATGAATTTTTTGATCACCTACTTTGAACAACTCCTTCACAATAAATTATGATTTGGGTTGATTTAATTTTAAAATCAGTTTCTCTTTATCTGCCTTACAAGCATTAAGTTCGTTGAATAACTCCTTGTTCTTTTTTGTTAACCACTGATTTTTTTCATCTATCCTGATCGCCAATTTCTCTTCAGGTCTTAGCTTCTCTTTTTGGGTCAAATCAAACTTGAGTCGTTTAATTTCAGCGTTCGCGTCAGCCAATTCTCCATTGAGGTGGCCAATTTCGTCTTTCAAGGCGCTGATATACTTCTTAGCGACTACAAGTTTCTGAAAATCGTTATCCATTAAAATTTCATTCTTGGTAAAGCACTGATAGACTGGTCGACAAACTCTTGTTTTTGGTATTTAAAATGCCCAGCCATGGCGATCATACCCGCGTTGTCTGTACAATATTCAAAAGCGGGTATATAAACTTGCCAATTTTCCTGAGTGGCTAAATCATTTAGTGCATTTCTCAAACCACTATTCGCTGAAACCCCTCCGGCAATAGCAATCTGGTCTACTTTGTATTGCCGTGCCGCTTTACGAAGTTTTTGCAAAAGCATACTCACCAAAGTATGCTGAATACTCGCGCACAAATCGTTCATATTATCTTCAATGAACTTTTCATCCTTTTTCAATTCATCTCGGAGGAAATATAGAATCCCTGTCTTAATGCCACTGAACGAATAACTCAATCCAGGCATTTCGGTTTTCGGAAATTCAAATCGCATTGGATTACCCTTTTGGGCCAAACGATCGACCATGGGACCACCTGGATACCCTAAACCCAGCATTTTTGCAGCCTTGTCGAAGGCTTCACCCACTGCATCATCTTGGGTTTCACCAACTACTTCCATTTCCAAAAAATCTTTAACCAAAACTATTTGAGTATGTCCTCCACTCACAGTTAGGCATAAAAAGGGAAATTTCGGCTTTGGATCATCTATGAAATGAGCCAAAATATGGGCTTGCATATGATTAACTTCAATCAATGGTATATCCAGCGCCAAAGCAGTCGCCTTAGCGAACGATGCGCCTACAAGAAGAGCGCCCATCAACCCAGGACCTCGTGTAAAAGCTACTGCTGATAGTTCGTTTTTGTCAATATTCGCACCCTTCAATGCCTGGTCTACTACTGGCACAATGTTCAGTTGGTGGGCCCTACTGGCCAATTCAGGTACTACTCCTCCATAATTTTCATGGACTGATTGCGTTGCGATAATATTATTAAGTACTTTGCCATTAACAGCGATTGCTGCAGATGTTTCGTCGCATGAAGATTCTATGGCCAAGATTTTGATATCAGCAGAAGGCATTGAAGGAGAAAATTAAAAGATCGCAAGTTATTAAAAAACGGATTGTTAAATCAATTCTGTGGCTTGTACTGACTCCTTTTATTTTATTGGGCACAGTCGCACTACTCATACATCTACCCCCTATTCAAAATTATCTTACCGATCGTATTACTACCTATCTGAGCGAAGGCACAGGCTACAAAACGGAAATAGATTACATCAACATCAAGTGGTTCAATGCGGTCTCGATTGACGGCACACAAATCTACGACCTAAAGGATGTCAAAATGATTGGAATAGACGAGCTGGTGCTTACTTTCAAGCTCAGCGACATCATTGGAAAAACGAATATCGAAACCAAAGATGCGTGGGTCAAAGGTGCCGATGTAAACCTAAGAGACCAGACTACCCTAAGACTCAATATAGATGATTGGGTGATTAAGCTGGCAGAATTACTTGCTGGAGAAAGTACTGCAAGTGCGGGATCAGCTGGATCGTTCAGTATAGATCAAATCACGCTGGTAGATTCCAAATTTAGCATCTCCGATAGTACCAGAGATAGCGTAAAAACTGGCTTTGACTATAACCACTTTCAACTAATAGACTTAAATGCCGATTTACTGAACCTGAAAGCAGTCGCGGATACTTTCCAGATAGATGTTAAACGGCTCACGGCAACTGATAGTCTTTCTGGGTTTAAAATAGACGAACTCCAAACTTTCTTTCGAAACTCGTGGAAAGGCATGGCCTTCTATGAGCTAGACCTAAAAATGGGTAAGTCTAGGATTACAAACGAGGTCGTCTTCAATCACGATCGGCCGGGGCTCATGGGTTACTTTGTGGACAGTGTGTATATAGAGGCCAACTTTGAGGGCACAGTCATTCATAGTGACGAGCTTAGTTATTTCGCGCCAGAGCTAAAAGAATACAACGAATCCGTAGAGATAGATGGCTTTTTTGAAGGCGAAGTTCGAGATTTCTTCTCCGACGAATTCAAGTTAAAATTTGGTGACGGCACCGAGTTGGCAGGAGAAATGCAGATTGAAGGTTTACCTGATGTAAATAACTCCGGTTTCGATATTTTCTTGAATAATTCCACACTAGTAGCTAAAGATTTAGAAAAATATATCGGTAAACGCGCCTTCGAGATCACGGACAAACTAGGTAAGGTGAGACTTAACGGAAGCTTTAATGGATTCATCAGCGATTTTGTAGCCGAAGGAACGTTCGATACTGATATAGGTAGTTTTACCTCAGATACACGAATCACATCGGAGTCTGATGAGCTTCCGACATATAATGGTAGACTAGAAACTGAAAACTTTGATCTAGGCATTTTTACTGGCGACCCCACTTTCCAAAAAGTCAATATGAATGGAGAAATTGAAGGTGCTGGTTTCACACTAGAAGACGCAAATTTTACACTAGGTGCCGATATTCCAAGTATAGGGATTTACGGATATGACTATCAAAACATCGTAATTGATAGCGGAGCATTTGCACAGTCATTTTTCTCTGGAGATTTAGATGTTTCAGACCCAAATTTGACCTTGGTCGCTAAAGGGTCTATTGACCTTAGAGACAATAAAAAGATATTTAATGTAACTGGTCAGCTAGACACCGCACAATTAAAGACACTCAACTTAACAGAAGAAAACATCACGCTAGCGAGTAATTTTTCGCTTGATTTGAGCGGCATAAAACTAGATAGCATCATCGGAAGCATCTACCTCAATGATACTTACTTGAAGTATGAGGAAAATGATATTGTTTTCGATTCGCTCTTATTCAGCTCGCAGAGAAATGATACTGAAAGGGACGTAAGGTTTATTTCAGATCAATTCAATGCGGCATTCATCGGAGAATTTGAATTCACCACACTCCTATCCGAACTCGAAAACATCAACGAACAGTATAAACTTGTTTTTTCCAGCCGTAGAGATGCGGCCATTGCTTTTGCCGAAAAAAATAAGGCCTCAGCATCCAATTTTAATATCCGCTACGACATCTCTTTAGACAATATTAGCCCAGTATTACAGCTTTTTGACACCTCCATTTATGTTTCGAGAAATGCTTTGATCCAAGGACGCTTTACAAATGATTTGATTGAAAACTTTACCTTAAATGCTGAAGCTGACTCGGTAAAATGGGCCAACATCAGATTTTTTAGCAATAGCATTAACATAAATTCCAACAACCTCAAGGATCTCAACAATGTATTGACACTAGGGCAAATCCAGTCAAAACAACAACAGTATGCAAACACTGCTGAAACAGAAGAACTTGATTTGATTGCGATATGGGATGGCCAAAAAATCAATATTGAACAAAAAATCCAGCAAGAAAGCAGTGGCAACAGTACAGACATAAAAGCGCAAGTTGATTTCTACAAGGATAGCACCATTCTTTCTTTCCAAGAAGCGCAACTGGTCGCCCTAAATGAAGAGTGGAATATCTCCGATAATAATCGAATCCTTTTTGGCGAACGCCGTATCGATATAAAAGACCTGAGCATAACGAATAAGGACCAATCTATCAGTTTTGATGGTGCGGTTGCTGTTACAAAAGACTCTGCAAAAACACTTGGCATAGAGTTTAAGGACGTCTCAGTCGCTAATTTGAACACACTTACTACTAAGAGTTACACAGGCAGCCTGAACGGAAAACTTCAGGCTCAAAACCTCTACTTCAACCCGCTGTTATTTGGTGAAATAGAAGTTTCAGAATTGAAAGTCAACAACTTCTTGGTCGGTGACTTAGAGGGAAGTCTTGAATGGAATGATCTCAATAAAAAGTTTGATGTTAATTTCGATGTAGACAGAAACGAAGTAAGAATTATTAATCTTGAAGGTGATTTCTTTCCTTCTAGGGCTACCGATCAACTTGACTTACGTTTGACGCTTAATAATGCAAACCTGAGAATTGCAGAACCCTTCATAGAGGATTATGTCAGTAACATTGGTGGTTTCATGTCTGGAGATTACGCGGTTAGTGGTAACTTTTCCGCGCCTGTTATGAAAGGCGAAGGATTTCTTGAACAAGGAGAATTAAAAGTGAACTACCTAAACACTGACTACAAATTCAACGGATTAGTAGAGTTTCAAAAAGACCTCATTTTATTATCAAATATTGCTCTTAAAGATGCTGAAAATCATGATGCTAGTTTTAATGGAACGATCACGCATGATGCCTTCAAAAACTTTGTCTTGGACATGTCGGGAGACCTCTCCCAATTTCAAGTACTCAATACACCTCCTAATTTAAGTGAACCTTATTATGGAACTGCCTATGGAACGGGTACCATAAACCTCAATGGTGAAGCATCTAATTTAACAATCGAAGCCAACGTCCGGACGGATGAAAACACAAGACTAATTATCCCTATCAGCGAGGGAACTGACTTTACAGATAATCCGGAATACATCACCTTCATTAACAGGAGCGACACTACAAAAACGATCGCTGTAGAAGCAGGAGAAGATGAGGTCAATAAAATTAAAATTGAGGGATTAAAACTAGACCTTGACATTAACGTGACCCCAGATGCGTATGTCGAAATTATCATCGACCCTAAGTCTGGTGACATTCTAAGAGGGAGAAGCAATGGTCAACTGCGGTTAAAAATTGACACCCAAGGAGATTTTGAAATGACGGGTGGGCTAGACATTGTAGAAGGCGGTTATAACTTCTCCTTATACAACGTTATTACTAAAGAGTTTGATATTGAGCGACCAAGTACCATTACCTGGTTCGGAGATCCGTATTCGGCCATTATGGATATTAAAGCCTCTTACTCACAAAACACTTCTCTACAGCCAATATTAGAGCAAACTGGTGCTGCCGTTGAAAATGCAAATGGAGGTGCCGCTGTAAATAGGCGTTTTCCTACGAAAGTACTGCTGGGATTACAAGGGCCAATGCTTTCACCCAATTTCAATTTTGATATCGATTTAAGTTCAGTACAAGGCCCAGAAAATCAAGTGGCCATCAACGCTTTCCAGAACATTATACAAAGTGATGAACAAGAACTCAATCGGCAGGTACTAAGCTTAATCGTTTTAAACCGGTTCTCAGATCAAGGCGGTTTGACTATCGGCGGGAATACGCCTACTCAAAACGTGAGTCAGTTTTTATCGAATCAGTTTAGCCAGCTAATTGCTCAACTGGACGACAATTTAGAAGTCGACCTAGACCTTGATTTACAAGAATGGGATACGGAGGCATTTAACACCTTCCGATTAAGACTCTCATATACTTTCCTAGATGGAAGACTCAGAATAACAAGAGAGGGCGGCTTAGTCGGACTCGCTGATGTAAATAGTATTGCCGGCGATCTTACCGCAGAATATTTACTGACGGCAGATGGTCGCTACAGAGTTAAGGTTTACTCAAGAAATAATTATGATCTTATTAATGTTGTTTCTAACTCAACAACTACTACTACTGGAGCTAGCATAACACAAACAACAAGCTTCAATAATTTACGAGAGTTCTTTTCAGGGGTAAATCGCAATCGAAAGAAAAGAAAGGATAAGAAGAAAAAGGAAGAAGATAATGATCCTGGGCTGAACTAATTCTTATTTGAAGAGTTACTTGATTGATCATAAAAATAAGCCATGTCTCAAGTCAACATCTTCTGGTTCAGAAGGGATTTACGCTTCATCGATAACACAGCACTCAGTTACGCTTTAAAGGAAAACAGCCCGGTCCTGCCCATCTTTATTTTCGATAGAGAGATACTCGATAAATTAGAGGATAAGTCAGACGCACGAGTAGAATTTATTCAGCGTACTATCCTACAAATGAATGAAAAGCTTCAAGCTAAGGGAAGTGGTATCAAAACATTTTATGGCCAACCTGAAGAAGTCTTCAAAACACTCACATCAACGCATAAAATCGATGCTGTATTCACCAACAGAGATTATGAACCCTATGCTACCTCCCGTGACAGGGCCGTTGAGGAGTATCTGAAGGAAAATGGAATAGGCTTTTACACATTCAAAGACCATGTGATTTACGAAAAAGAAGAAATCGTTTCTGGCTCGGGTACATTCTACAAAGTCTTTACACCTTATAGCCGTGCATGGAAAGCTAAGTACACAGAACACCCTCCACATATTCATGGCGATAGCCTTACCAATGACAACTGGTTTAAGGTAGAAAAACTTGATGTCCACAGTCTAAAAAGTATGGGATTTGAATCATCGCCGATCCAGATTCCAGAAAAAGAGTTGGATACAGATTTGGTGAAAAAGTATACGGAAAAGCGAAACTTTCCTTCACTAAACGCCACTTCAAGGCTAGGCATCCATTTAAGATTTGGAACTATAAGCATTCGTCAACTTGCCAAAGAGGCAGCGCGACTAAATTCGACTTTTCTGAATGAATTGATCTGGCGAGATTTTTATGCCATGATTTTGGCAAACAATCCACAAATCGTAGATAATGCTTTTAAAGCTCAGTACGATCAAATTCCTTGGCGAAAGGATGAAGAAGGTTTTAAACTTTGGTGCGAAGGTAAAACTGGTTATCCGATTGTCGATGCTGGTATGAGACAATTGAATAACACAGGGTTCATGCACAATCGAGTACGGATGATCGTGGCTAGTTTTTTAACAAAACACTTACTGATCGATTGGCGATGGGGTGAAGCCTATTTTGCCAAGAAACTCTTAGATTTTGACCTGGCTTCCAACAATGGAGGCTGGCAATGGGCCGCAGGAACAGGAACCGATGCACAACCTTATTTCAGGGTTTTTAACCCAGAATCTCAGACTGAAAAGTTCGATAAGGACCTCAAATACATAAAAAAATGGGTGCCTGAATTTGGGACTAAAGACTACCCTGAACCAATAGTAGAGCACAAATTTGCTAGACTAAGAGCAATAGACACCTATAAAACAGCATTAGGAAAGTAGATTAATTAACTTTCGGCATGCGTGCTGCATTACTCGCTTTATTCTTACTGTTTAGTCAGTCCTTTACCGTTTTTGGCCAGCAAGTGGCTGATGAAAAGGATGAAAAGCTGAACAAGATACTGCTTTATGGAGGCATTGGATACGGTACAACTATGCTGGCATTAAGCCAAGCTTGGTACAAAGAGCAAGGTCTAGAAAAGTTTAAATTCTTCAATGATAACGACGAATGGCTTCAAGTTGATAAGGTTGGGCACACCTACTCTACTTACAATCTATCCCGGATTAATTATGAACTCCTAAAGAAGACCAAGCTAAGTGATCGCAAGGCTGTTTTTTGGTCAAGTGCCGTCAGTAGTCTTTTACTTTTGCCGGTAGAAATTTTAGATGGCTTCTCACCTGATTTTGGATTTTCTTATGGTGATATCATAGCCAATACAGCTGGATCAGGTCTTTTTTTAGGCCAACAGCTTTTATGGAACGAACAAAGAATTAAACTGAAATGGAGTTTTCACCAAACAAGCTTGGCACCGTTAAGGCCAAACCTACTAGGCGATGGCCTCGCCGAGGAATTACTTAAAGATTATAATGGACAAACCTACTGGTTGTCGGTCGATGTTCACGCTTTTGCAAAAGAAAGCAAGTTCCCAAAATGGTTAAATCTTGCCTTTGGCTATGGTGGACAGGACATGGTACGCGCCAGAGATAGTCAAAACTTAGCCGCAGGCTTCAATAATTTTAGGCAGTATTACTTCGGCATAGACTTCGACCTATCCTATATTCAAACAGATAAAAAATGGCTAAAGGTATTGCTTTTCATCGGAGATATGATTCGGCTACCCGCTCCCGCCATCGAGTTAAGTCAAGGCAAGTTCAAAGGACACCTGCTCTATTATTAGCCTTTGACCTTTGAAACTCGTCACTTTTACCCTTCAATCCATACTTACCATTATCTTTGCGCCAATATAAGTGGTCTTATCGCCCCAATCTGATTATTCAGGCCTTGGGGAGGAAAGTCCGGGCACCAAAGGGAAGCATAGCGGCTAACGGCCGCCTCTCGATTTCGATCGAGACGGACCAGTGCAACAGAAAGAATGTACAGGTTAAGCTGTAGTGAAATCAGGTAAACTCTATGCGGTGAAATGCCACATAAGCCTGCGATTGAGAGTTCCCGCTCGATGTAGGTGGGTAGGCAGATAGACCTCATTAGCAATGATGAGGCTAGATAAATGATAAGAACGCTCCGACTTGTCGGGGTAAGACAGAACCCGGCTTATAAGCTTATATTTTTTAAAGGTCGTGGCAAACTATTTGTATAGTATGTCACGACCTTTTAATATTGATTAAAATTCAAATCATGGCAAAAATTCTGATTATCGACGACGAACAAAGTATAAGAAGTACCCTAAGAGAAATTCTAGAGTATGAAAAGTATACAATCGACGAAGCTAAAGATGGTCAAGAAGGCCTAGATAAGTTGATCGCCAATAAGTACGACATTGCCTTGTGCGATGTAAAAATGCCCAAAATGGACGGCATTGAATTATTGGAGCGCGTTCAGATGGCAGGCATAGACACTCAGTTTATCATGATTTCAGCCCACGGCACCATTGAAACGGCAGTTGACGCAACGAAAATGGGAGCCTTCGATTTTGTACCAAAACCACCGGATTTAAATAGGCTTTTACTCACTGTAAAAAATGCCCTAGACAAGAGTTCACTGGTTACAGAAACTAAAACGCTAAAGAAAAAGCTTTCCAAGCGTTATGAAATGATCGGTGAATCTGAATCTCTCTCGGAAGTCAAAGAGATGATGGACAAAGTCGGCCCGACCGATGCCCGCGTTTTAATTACTGGTCCAAATGGTAGCGGAAAAGAGCTCGTTGCTCGAGGAATTCATGAACGAAGCAACCGATCTTCTGCCCCATTTATAGAGGTTAACTGTGCGGCTATTCCTGCAGAGCTTATCGAAAGTGAGCTTTTTGGTCATGAAAAAGGAGCTTTTACATCTGCTCACAAGCAGCGCATCGGGAAATTTGAACAGGCCAATGAAGGCACCTTATTCCTAGATGAAATTGGTGATATGAGCCTTTCTGCTCAGGCTAAAGTACTCAGAGCCCTCCAAGAGCATAAAATTACTCGAGTAGGCGGTGATAAGGATATTAATGTAAATGTGCGCGTTCTGGCCGCAACAAATAAAGATTTGAGGCAGGAAATTGCCGATAGCAACTTCAGAGAGGATTTATACCATCGATTAAGTGTTATTGTGGTACAAGTACCCGCGCTGAAGGAGCGAAAGGAAGATATATCACTGCTCGTGGATAAATTCCTAGACGATATTGCTCATGAGTATGGGACCAAGAAAAAAGAAGTAACCGAAGACGGGATCGATGCACTAAAAGCCTACGATTGGTCAGGTAACATACGGGAATTGAGGAATGTCACCGAAAGGTTGGTGATCATGTGTGGAGAGCGTATTGGTGCCGATGATGTGAAAAAGTATTTGGTCTAATTTTAGAATTGACCTTCCTTTTTCTCTTTCTTCTCCTCTTTATCAACTTTTGCATAAGCAGAACATACTTTTTGGGCACATGAGGTGACTCCCAAAAAGGCGATTGCCATGACTATTATTAAGATTTTCTTCTTATTCATATGAGTAGTTGTAGGGCAAAGTTAGAAATTAAGTAATAACAAGGAAGCGCTTAGCGCCTTATTCTTAACATCCAACGCCCCAGAATGTTGTTTATTTTAAAATAGCATAAGGTTACAACCGCGCATTTCCGAATTATCAATCCTACCATTTATCTCAAATGATCCATTGGCATGTACTAGGCCTAAGTCTTTGGTTTCAATAAAAGAACAAGTCATGATGTTAGCCAGATCAATGATGTTAACACCACCATTTTTATGATGTATTGGGTAGTCTAATGGGTCATTTAAATCTCGAATTAAGACTTTCATAGTTGGTGCCGGCCAAAAGATTCCATTTCCTTTAGAATATCCTTGAGAGAATAGCTCGGTCATGCCGTATTCAGAATGGATAGCGTGAGTACCAAATGCCGAATTTAAAATTCGATGGACATCAGTTCTCACTTGCTCTTCTCTTCTCCCCTTCATTCCTCCCGTTTCCATAATAATTAATTCGGGGAAATTAATTGGATGAGACACTGCAAAATCTAATAAGGCAAACGTAACGCCCCAGAGGATTGTCTTTTTACCCTTTTCTCTTTGCTTAAGAAGCTGTTTTTGAAGCTGGTCAAATTCATTTAAAAAGAATCCCGAATCCGGATCCTCGGTTTTTTCTATGAAATAGTTAACCATTGAAACTAAGCCAGAGTTGCCTCTTTCTAAGTATGACGGAAGTAAAGCGAGAATAGTGTAATCTGAAATATCACCATAGCGATGTTCGAATGTCTGCAGACATCCTTTTAGATAAAGTTGCTCGGCGTGAACATGGTGCTTACTGGTCTGCTGGCCTGATGTTCCGCTACTTTCAAAAACCAATTCACTGTTCCATTCGGCAGATTTTACGTTATGGTCTTTGAAAAATTGGATCGGTAAAAAAGGAACTTCGGACATACCCGTTATGGATCGAGGTTCCTTTCCCAAGTAATTAGAGTATTGACGGTAAATCTGATTGTGCTGATACTGGAAGTTGAAAATATCAATTGCCAATTCTTCAAATGTCGAAGAGTTGACAGAAAATATTCTTTGTGTTAAACTATTAATAACCGCCATCCGTTATTTAATCGAGCTAAATACTTAAGGCAAATATTGCTATTATTGTACTCTTATAAATGCTTTGCATGAGAATTCGGCACTATTCTAAACAACTTCTTGCACTAGCCACACTAGTGATCTGCATTTCGAGCTGTAACAGGCCGCCAGATTTGCCGGATACACCGACTATTAGTTTCGAGGATTTGACTTTTGAAACTAGAAACGAAGGCGATCCACTTTTCGAAGAAACTGTATTAAGCTTGTCATTCAACGTAGAGGACGGCAATGGTGATTTAGGCCTAGATGGAACCGATGGTAGTACCGTAGGCTCTCTTCAATATCAGCCATTTACCCTCGTATCTGATGGAGCTGGAGGATTTATAGAATTTGGTGATCGGCCAACAGACCCAATATTTACATGTTTGGATTACGTTATTGAAGATCGAGAAAATTTAGACTTAAATGGTGATGAGGACTTCTTAGACACCTTGTTGATCAATTTTAATGAGAACCAATTCAATATAGAAGTTGATTTCTTTGTGAAGAGAAACGGAACTTTCGAAGAATTGGAAATGCGAGCTCAACCTAGAGGTAGTGCTAATGAATCGACTTTTTGTGGTATTTCATTCGATGGAAGATTCCCTTGCCTTTCAAGTGAAGAAAACCCATGCAACTTCATTCGTGACAACGATCGGCCAATCGAAGGTGTGATCACCTACGAGATGAATTCCGGCTTATTTTTACCGATTTTTAGAACGGATACTTTAATGCTTGAATTCAAAATTAGAGATAGAGCCTTAAACGAAAGTAATACTGCACAGTCTCCAGAGTTCACACTACAGAGCATTTCCATAGATAACTAAGAAAAACCTTTAGGTCTTCTTACCTCTCCCCTTACCAGACTAGTTTTTAGTAAAGTGCCGGAAACCTATTAGGTTCAGCCTCATTCATTAAGCTATATACCTCGTCGAACACTGTATCGGCACTTGGTTTAGAAAAGTAATCTCCGTCCGAAGCATAAGCCGGTCTATGTTCCTTAGCCGAAATGGTTACGGGCTGCGAATCTAAATGGAAATAGGCATTTTGCTCCTCCACTACTTTCTGCATCATATAAGCTGAAGCTCCGCCTGGAACATCCTCATCAGCAAATACAACTCTATTCGTCTTTTTGATAGACTCTACAATTCGATGATCTACATCAAACGGCAATAGTGTCTGAACATCTATAACTTCTACAGACACACCTATTTCTTCCAACTCTTGTGCGGCCTGCATAACGATTCTACACATAGAACCATATGTTACTACAGTTACATCAGTACCTTCTCTTAGGACTTCAGGTCTACCCAATGGCACCGTAAATTCACCAATGTTATCAGGGATTCTTTCTTTAAGTCGGTAACCATTCAAACACTCGATAATCAGTGCTGGGTCGTCAGACTTTAACATAGTATTGTAAAAACCAGCAGCTTGAGTCATATCACGTGGCACAAGCACATTAATTCCCCTAAGACTATTGAGAATCATACCAATAGGAGATCCAGAGTGCCATACACCTTCCAGCCTATGTCCTCTTGTTCTAATAATAAGTGGTGCTTTTTGGCCGCCAGCGGTTCGGTATTGTAGGGTTGCTAGGTCATCCGAAAGGGTTTGAATAGCGTACAGCAAATAATCCAAATATTGAATTTCGGTGATCGGTCTTAACCCTCTCAATGCCGCTCCTATTCCTTGACCAATAATGGTTGTTTCACGAATACCAGTATCTGTAACTCTTAACTCACCGTATTTTTCTTGTAATCCTGCAAATGCCTGATTTACGTCACCGATTTTACCAACATCCTCACCAATCGCAAAGACTCTCGGGTCTCTACTCATTGCTGCATCAAAGCAAGCCTGCAATACTTCTCTACCATCTACCAACGGTGATGCTTCTGAAAATTCGGCTTTTATTTCCTCAACTTTTAGAGAAGCATCTGCCGATTGGCTCATGACATGTGAGTTGAACCTCTCTTGATTTTTTATTTCTGCATGTTGGAACCATGCCAATAAAGAGGCTCTCGAAGCAGTCTCCTCAGTTCTAGTAATTCTAAGTACTTTTTTAACCGCTCTCAGCGTATCTAGCCGCATAGCGTTTAGTGTCTTCTTCAATTCAGATACTATCTGAACAATGCTGCCTCCAAACTCACTTTCCTCACCAAGCGCTTCCATGATCTCCACTGCCTTATCTTGGTCAGCTTTTATATCTTGGATAAACGCCTGCCATGCATTTTGCCTTGCTTGTTTAGCGGTTGCCTTGGCCTCAGTTTCCAAAGCTGTAATATCTTCTTCAGTGGCTAATTCATTGTCCAGAATCCACTGTCTGAATTTCACGATACAATCGTGTTCTTTTTCCCAAGTCAACCGATCCTTAGACTTATATCTTTCATGAGAACCAGAAGTAGAGTGACCTTGCGGTTGTGTCATTTCCTGTACGTGAATCATCACAGGAATATGCTTCTCACGTGCTATTTTGCTCGCTTTTTCAAAGGTTGACAGCAAGCCTTCATAATCCCAACCACGGACTTTGAATATTTCGTAACCAGACTTGTCTTTGGTGCGCTGCATTCCTGAAAGGAAATCAGATATACTACCACCTGTCGTGTGGTATTCCTTCGGGACAGAAATTCCATAGTCATCATCCCAGACGGATAAAACCATTGGTACTTGTAGCACACCTGCAGCGTTCATGGACTCGAAAAAGTGGCCTTCCGAAGTAGATGCATTACCAATTGTACCAAAAGCTACTTCATTTCCCTTAATGGAAAAGTCCGAGAAACCGTGTAAATCTTTATTTTCTCTGTAGAGCTTAGATGCATAAGCTAAGCCTACCAAACGCGGCATTTGTCCTGCTGTTGGCGATATATCGGCACTGGAATTCTTCATTGCCGTTTGCTGCTTCCAGTTACCTTGCTCATCTAAAAGGCGATTGGCGAAGTGTCCATTCATAGACCTACCGCCAGAGGCTGGTTCTGCTTCCGTTGAAGTATGCGCGTAAAGTTGTGCAAAGTATTGTTGCAAGGTTAACCCGCCGATTGCCAACATAAACGTCTGATCACGATAATAGCCCGATCGAAAATCTCCGTTTTTAAACACTTTGGCCATGGCAATTTGAGCAAGCTCCTTACCGTCACCGAAAATGCCAAATTTGGCCTTTCCCATGAAAACCTCTTTCCTACCAATCAAACTGGCTTCCCTACTCTCGAATACTAAACGATAATCTTGGAGAATTTCCTCACTAGCGACTTTTCGTCTGTTTATTGTCTTCGTCGTTTTCACAGGCTATTAATTTGAATGAACAAATGTTGACTTTAGCAACAAAATGGATACAAAAGTAAGCATAATTTGAAACAAATCAAATTTGGTATTTGAACTAAATATTGACCGTTCGTAAAATTTTATTCTGTCTGGCCTAGAAATAATAAATCTTAAATTCGTTTTTACCATTTTTAAAGAATTATATTTTCCGACATATTTATTGTATAGAACATAATTTTTCGTTTTGTCCTTTAGGGCATATATCCTTTCGAATACTGTCACCTATTCGCTTTTTTAATTCAATAGCAATCGTTTGTATGATCCACTTGTTATATTTGCCTCACAAAAATTTAAACGTCTATTTATCATGATCATTGGCGTACCCAAGGAAATTAAAAACAATGAAAACAGAGTAGCTGCTACACCATCTGGCGTAGCTGAGCTTACAAAAAGAGGTCACACTGTTTATGTTCAATCTACAGCTGGAGTAGGAAGTGGTTTCTCAGATGAGGACTACGTGACTGCTGGTGCAAGCATTCTTCCAACAATTGAAGAAACTTACGCGATCGCTGAAATGATCATGAAAGTGAAAGAGCCTATCGAACCGGAGTACAAGCTCATTAAAGAAGACCAACTTCTTTTTACATACTTCCACTTTGCCTCATATGAGCCATTAACTAAGGCTATGATTGAAAATAAGTCAGTATGTCTTGCTTATGAAACAGTCGAAAAAGCTGACAGAAGCCTCCCACTACTTGTTCCTATGTCTGAAGTAGCTGGTAGAATGGCCACACAGAAAGGCGCTAATTACCTAGAGAAGCCTTTGGGTGGTATGGGTAAATTACTCGGTGGTGTTCCAGGAGTTTTACCTGCAAATGTTCTTGTACTTGGTGGTGGTATTGTTGGTACACAAGCCGCTAAGATGGCAGCTGGACTTGGTGCCAATGTTACTATTATGGACATTAGCCTCAACCGTTTGAGAGAACTTGATGATATCATGCCTGCCAACGTAAACACTATGATGTCGAATGGCTACAACATTAAAGCTATGATTAAGGATTCAGACTTAATTATTGGAGCTGTGTTGATTCCAGGAGCAAAAGCACCTCACTTGATCACCAGAGACATGTTAAAAGACATGAAACCAGGTACTGTACTTGTAGACGTAGCTGTAGATCAGGGCGGATGTATTGAGACTTGTAAGCCAACTACTCATGCAGAACCTACTTTCGTAATCGACGACGTATTACACTATTGCGTTGCCAATATGCCAGGTGCTGTACCTTACACATCCACACTTGCTTTAACCAACGCAACGTTACCTTACGCTATTGATTTAGCCAACAAAGGCTGGGAAAAAGCCTGCAAGGAAAGTAAAGAACTTGCGATGGGTCTGAACGTCATCAAAGGCGATGTGGTCTACGAAGCAGTAGCTGAAGCATTTGACTTACCTTATGTACCGGTAGAAAAGTATTTAGATTAATATCTTAAAACGCTATACTTAAAGGAATCTCTGAATTCAGAGATTCCTTTTTTTGTATATTTTTGGGCAACGAAAGCATCATGAGCGGAACAGCGTTAGTTACAGGAGCAGCAGGCGGAATTGGCCTTGAATTTTGTAGACTTCTTGGTCAGAAAGGCTACGACCTTTTAATGGTTGACTTAAATGAACAAGGACTAACGGATGCAAAAGGCTCTTTAAATGAGGAATTTGATATTGAGATTCGAACGCTCTCACAAGACTTGTCAAGCGAAGATGCAGCTGATCAAATTGTAAACTTTGTAAAAGCGGAAAGCCTACATATCGATTTGCTTTTCAATAATGCTGGTTTCGGGAACTTCGGTTACTTCACCGAAAGCAGTTGGGAGAAAGATCGTGCCATGTTACAAGTTCATATGGTAACGACTACGCATCTAACGAAGCTTTTACTACCAGCCATGGTTGCTAATGGGAAAGGCTATATTTTGAACAACGCGTCTGTAGCTGCTTTTGTACCAGGTCCTTTAATGTCCACCTATCATGCGTCAAAATCCTACCTCTTAAATTTCACTCAAGCGCTAGCTAATGAAATAAAAGGTTCTGGTGTAAATGCCACGGTACTCTGTCCTGGCATGACAAAGACTAATTTTGCCAAAGCTAATGGCAATGATGACCCGAACATCAAGTTCAACATCATGGATAGCGACTATGTGGCTGAATATGCTTTTAATGCACTCATGAAGGGTAAGGTAGTGGCCATTCCAGGCTTTTGGAACCAACTCAGTGCTTTTATCCCTCGATTGCTAAGCAGAAATAGAGTTGCTAACATGGTCGGCAACATTCAGCGTAAAAACCACGCAAAACGGGCTGATCAAAAAGCGATTAAGACGGCTTAGGAGCCAGCTTATAGACTTGCTCTTCCCAATCCGCCAACTTAGGATTCATCCATTTGAACCATAGCGGTGGAAATGCAGCCAGCAAAATCATAGCCGGATAACCTGACGGTAATTGTGGTGCTTCTTCGTAATGTTTCAACACCTGATACCTTTTAATTGCATTCGCATGATGATCGGAATGTCTTTGGAGTTGAAAGAGAAAAAAGTTACTAAGCCGATGATTTGAATTCCATGAGTGCATAGGATTTACCCGCTCGTACTTTCCTGGGGCTACCTCCCTCCTCACTATACCGTAATGTTCTATATAGTTTACAATCTCTAGCAAGCTAAAGGCTAGAATACTCTGTAAAAAGAAGAAAGCTGGTACTTCCCACACGACTCTATTAAAATAGATACTGGCCAAGGTTGTTAATAACACTCCAAACAAAATGGGTAACGCTGTGTACCAAATCATCTCGTTTTTAATAGACCAGAAACTTAACTTCTTTCTTTTTAGCCTTGCTTTTTCTAATTCCCAAGCACTGGCATATGATCCAAAAACCGATCGCACCCAAAATTTATAAAAGGGCTCGCCTTTTCTGCTCGTAGCTGGATCTCGCGGTGTAGCTACATAAACATGATGTCCACGGTTATGCTCAATATAGAAGTGCATATAGCAGACCGTCATTAGTATCAATCGGCCATAAACTCTTTCGATTTTGGACTTTTTGTGACCTAACTCATGGGCTACTGTTATTCCTATACCACCTGTAACTAGTGCAAAGCTCATTATAAATGCACCTAGAAATAGTGGCGCCATGGCGCTTTCTGCAATAACATAGGCACCCCAAAACAGAAAAGCCACCTGAAATACTGCCCAGATGTAAGTAATCAATCGGTAATAGAATTTTTCAGCCAGTATGAGGGCCTGATCATCAGTAACATTTTCTGGGTCCTCTCCAATCAAAAAATCGAATAGCGGAATACAAACGAATACGAAAATCAATGCTGAGAAATTCCAATAGTCACCTAAATAGAACCCTAGCACTACCAGGCAAGGAATAATAAATGCTGTAAGAAAACCAATCTTTTTAATAATACTCACAACGGAATTTAATGAATCAAATCAATGCTTTCAAGTGATTATAGTCAGGAATTTGACTCAGTGGTTCATATGAGCTTGAAGATTCAGATGATAATACGGCATGCGTTACCATTCCATTCGTGACAACGAGTAGTTTAGCGTTGTAAACAGCATTGTAAACTGACAATTGTCGAATAGTGCCTTGATTGATGGCAACAGAAGGTGCTTTACATTCTACCAGCACCAATGGCTTCAAACTATTGTCCATAATGAGTATATCACTTCTCTTTGACCTAGTATTATACTTCAAACCTGATTCTACACTCGTTAGAGTTGTAGGGTAGTTCAAGTGCTCATTCAGATAATTCAGGAAGTGTTGCCTAACCCATTCTTCTGGCGTCAAAACAATGAACTTCTTCCGTATCGGATCGAAAATAGCTAACTTACCATCTCTTTGTTCGATGCGATATTTATACTTCGGAAGATTTAGTTCCAACATTTGGCAAAGCTAAAAATTTCATTCAAACCCTTGCACATCTATGAAAACCAAACATGAAATAGTTGAAAACTGGCTACCAAGATATACCGGTGTACCGCTCAACGAATTCGGAGAGTACATTTTGCTAACCAACTTTATCGGCTATGTAAAAATGTTTTCGGAAAAATTCGATGTTGAGATTAGAGGTTTGGATAAGCCCATGCAAAGTGCCACTTCTGAGAACATCACAATTATTAATTTTGGAATGGGTAGCGCCATGGCCGCTACCGTTATGGACCTGTTGAGTAGTATTGATCCCAAAGCAGTATTATTCTTAGGCAAGTGCGGTGGCTTAAAGAAAAAGACAGCGCTTGGTGATTTGATCCTACCTATTGCCGCTATTCGTGGCGAAGGAACGAGTAATGATTATATGCCAGTGGAAATCCCAGCTCTTCCTTCATTTAGACTTCAAAGAGCTGTTTCTTCAATGATTAAAAAGCACCAAAGAGATTATTGGACTGGTACATGTTATACTACTAACAGACGTGTTTGGGAACATGATAAAGCTTTTAAAAAGTATTTGAGGAAAATAAGAGCGATGGCGGTTGATATGGAAACGGCTACTCTTTTTACAGTGGGCTTCGTGAATGAAATCCCAAGGGGTGCGCTTTTATTAGTTTCCGATAATCCGATGATCGCGGAAGGCGTAAAAACCGAAGACAGTGATAAGCAGGTAACGGCAGACTATGTGAATGCCCATCTCGATATTGGCATCGATTCATTAAGAGAGCTGCGAGACTCTGGAGACTCTGTGAAGCATATGAGATTTGAATAAAAAAAGGTGAGTATAAACTCACCTTTTTTTATTCTGTTATTTCTAAGGCCTACTTATCGGACCAATACCTTTAACGTGTAGCCTTTTTGATCTGTTAGTATTCTTAGCAAGTAAAGACCAGATTTAAGACCAGAAATATCGATTGGTTCTAGCCTACCACTCGCTAAGTTCTTTTCAAAGACTTGCTGCCCATTTAAACCATGGATCACAACTTTTCTAGGAGTACCTGGGATTTCACCAGAAAAATTTATTATTCCTTGGGTTGGATTAGGGTAATAATTAAACCCTGGCAGTTCATCTTCTATACTCGTTATTTGCTTAATGATCGGGATATCATAGAATATATCACCATTGGATAATACTGTTCCGTTTTCGAATTCCCCTGGGAGTCCCTCCCCTTTTCTGCTACCATCGGCATTTCTAAAAACAAAGGCAAGTCGATAAGCCACGTCGGTTTCGCTCATCCCATAGTATGTCGTTGGTGTCATTGTAATTTGCCACTGATTATTATTCGCTGACGAACGTGTCATTTGTCCAACGCCATCATCTTCACCCCAGTTACCAACAATGAAATCATCAAATTCAACACTATTCTCTGAGAGGGCAATACCCGAATGCATATATACTTTATCGACGCCTACTAAGCCACGATTACCGAACCGAGCATCGAATGTTAATGTAATCTGAGTATCCTGATCGAATTGTGCAGGTGTAATAGTTACTAACTCTCCCTGCAGCTCCATGTCTACAAAGATGGTAGAGCCTCTAAAGCCTTTTCCCCTATTGCTATTATCAGCATCACGGAAGTACATTCCTATTCTTACCGCTTCGCCTGAAGTGATAGAAAAATAGTCGGTCGGTGTTATAGTAATTTCCCAGCTATCGTCTGTGCCTGACACTTTTGTCATTTGACCAACGCCATCATCCGTCAAGTTTCCTACTATATTTTCAAGATTCTCAGAACTAACATCGCCAAATACAACTCCAGCATGCATGTATACTTTATCTGCACCTTGCAAGCCATTTGTCCCATCAAAGCTCCCTTTCGTTGCATCGAAAGTAATCGTGATTTCATCATCTGGACTAAACTCACTTGGTGAAACCGTAACTGGATTTTCAAATACTTCTACTACATCTGCAAAACCTTCTGAGACTTGGTTTGAAGTGAAAACTCTAAACTCTCCTGGTGCCAAGGCAATATCTGTATTGGCGTCATCTACAGAAAAAGTACTGCCCGAAAAATAGTCATACCAGTTTCCTGTTTGTGTGTACTCTATGGCCATATCGTTTGTAGTCAAACCAAAGTTTCCAACGACAAGCACATCTAAATCATCCGAGTCGATCGTAATCGATCTGGTTTCTCCACTAAAATCGTATGCATAAGTCACATTCGATTCTTCGTTTACCATTTTCCTTAGGTCTAAGATGGCTGCAAAAGCATCATAAGTAAATTGTCTTAATGGGTCATCGTAATAGCCCAAACTACCTTCGCCCCATACTAAGGGTTTATTACCTACACGTGTATTGAAGTTGATATCTATATCGTAGCCCAACTCTCCAAACTGCCAAAGCATTTTAGGGCCCGGAAGGGTGTAAAGGAACGCAGCATTCATTTTCAACCTTTCCAGCGCGATAGTTGTATCTCTTGTGTTATAGCCTTCTTCAGAGCCTCCTTCTTGGAAAACTTCCCAAAGCTGACGTTGTTCGTCGTGACTTTCCATATAGGAAACATGTGAATCTGTTGTAGCTCCTTGAAATGTTTCTGTGGCTTCCCCTCCAAGGGCTTTCCAATATGGGAACCCAACGTT
Organism: Roseivirga misakiensis; assembly: GCF_001747105.1. Classification (NCBI taxonomy): domain Bacteria; kingdom Pseudomonadati; phylum Bacteroidota; class Cytophagia; order Cytophagales; family Roseivirgaceae; genus Roseivirga; species Roseivirga misakiensis. The sequence continues at coordinate 2,414,090 of NZ_MDGQ01000005.1, forward strand.
GCGCCATAAAAGCATACCTTCTGCCGCCAAGGCAGTCTCTTCCGCATTATCAGCAAAGTGCTCTAGAATCACATAGGCCTCTTCATCGGTTTCCCAAAGTTTATCACTCATTCTAGTGAGGATATCGACGCGAGATTGATCAAAACTTGACCAAGCGCCTACATCGGAAGGATTATTCGTTTGAGTAAACCCTTTGGACAGGTCGAACCTGTAGCCATCGAAGTGATACTCATTGATCCAATAGGCATTCACAGAATCGACAAAGTCTTGCGTGTATGTGCTTTCATGATTGAAATCAAATCCGACATTGAAAGGGTGTGTCGCATCAGGGTTGAACCATGGGCTATCTGCGGCGGGTTTTCCAGCAGCTTCATCCCAATACATACGAACCATCGGATTTAGTCCAAATGCGTGATTTAATACCATATCTAGGATCACCGCGATCCCTCTTTTATGACAGGCCTGAATAAAATTCTTTAAATCGTCTTTTGTACCGTAGTATTTATCTGGAGCAAAAAAGTACATTGGGTTATATCCCCAAGACTCGTTGCCTTCAAATTCCATTATTGGCATTAACTCAATCGCATTCACTCCTAAATTGGATAGGTAGTCTAGCGTATCCACTAAGTCCTTGTAATCATGTGATCCTATAAAGTCTCTGACGAGTAATTCATAAATCACTAAATCTTCCTTGTCAGGCCGCTGATAGCTATCTTCTGAAGCATCCCATTCAAAAGGTGTTTGACCAGTTTCTAGTGTGGTTGCTATGGCAAAGTCTGTCTTATCGTAATCCGGTATATCGTTATGAACGGAGGCAGGGATAAAACTGTCATTCCATGGGTCAGCTACTTTATCAGCATAAGGATCACCAATTTTAATTGATCCCTCTACCCAGTATTGAAAAACGTACTCTTTGTTTGCGACTAAATCTGAAATTTCAAGCCAGAAGAGTTCACCATCGGGCGTTACATTCATGAGGTAGTCTGCTTGAATTTCCCAGTTATTAAAATCCCCCACTACGTACACAAAATCCTTTCCGGGAGCTTCGAGCACTAGCGTAGCCTTTGTTAAATCATCTTGATAATTAATTCCTTTTTTGAGTCCAGCTGGTAAATCAAGTACCTCAGTGGCAGAGGTTATGTTTACGTTTAAAGGTTGAGTAATCTCAACATCTTCTTCATTAATTGTTGCCATAACCTTCATAGTGCCTCTAAAGCTCTGTGTCGGTTCAAAATCGTAGTTAATAGTAGTTCCTGTCGAAACACTTGCTTTCTCCTCAAAGCCATTCCCTTCATCAATGAGTATGGCCATTGTTGTTACTGAACTTGATGCACTACCTGATAAGGTAATAGACTCACCATCTTGGACAAAAATATCTTCGGCAGTTGGCGCTGTAATTTGCACAAAGTTGGAGACTGCTAAGTTCATATAAATATCTCCATTAGAGGTAACCTCTCCTCCATTGATTGAACCCGGTGTTCCTGCCCCTTTTGAGGAGCCATCGGCATCTCTGAAGACCATTGATAAGCGGAACATATTGGTTCCATCTGATACTCCATAATAGTCTCTGGCTGTAGGGGTAAGTGTAATCTCCCACTTATCGCTCTCACCATTGACTTTGGTCATTAAGCCCACGCCGTCATCGTTACCCCAGTTTCCGACTACATTAGTCCAGTCCGTTCCTGTTGGACTATCGATAACCACACCTGAGTGCATATACACTTTTGATGCTCCCACCAATCCGGCATCACCTTGGGTAGCATCAAAAACAATCTTGATTTCTTGTTCGCCATTGGCGTTTGATGGCTCTAAAGTCACGATTTGCGCAGTGGCCAAACTGGCGAATGTCAAGCAAAACGCGAAGGAAAGCAAGAATCTAGTCATATCGAATGGGGTTAAAAAAAAGCCCATTGAAGGGCTTTTTATATTGTAATTATTCTTTCCTATTGTGCAGTAAACGAGTATGCTCCAGTGGAAGTATCAAATGTCACAAGGTAAGTTCCTGCGGCTCCAATTGGAATATTATCGCCATCTTGTACACCAGTTCCCATTGGGAAAGCTGAATCTCCCCAGTTTGTACCCCAATCATCGTTTGTTCTAAATTTAGCTTCACCAGCTGTCAAATCAATTGTAAGTTCGTACTGCGTACCCGTTACAAAAGTCAGATCGGTATCAGAATCCCAACCTGTTGGCGTTGCTGATCCAATGATTCCAACTGAAAAGTCAGAAGTTACATCAAAACTGAATGTCTCAGTTCCTGAATTACCGTTAGTATCGACAGCGGTTACACTTAAAGTGTAAGAACCTTCGGCTAAGCCACCTGCAATAGAAACAGTTCCTGTAGCTGTTCTTCCAGACACGGAAAATGTACCTGAGCTTACAGAAGCCGTAGCATTAGTAAGATCATACGAAGCAGAAGCAAGCGTACTTTGTGCTAAATCTTCTGATCCGTCAGTAAAATCTACTGAAATAGAAACAGCTGCTCCTTGAACAATGCTTCCAGGATCGCTAATGCTAATCACTGGCGCTACGTCCACAATATTGAAATCTGCGTTCCCGTTGTCACAGGAAGTTATTGCAAAGGTCAATAAGACCATTGCAATCAATGGGTTGAATAATTTTTTCATGCTCTTTTTAATTTGTTCAAAATCGACCTCAGCAAATAAATTTTGATTTGCCTTGCAGCCGTGTTAATCAATTATAAGCATAAAAGGAGGCGATTAAACGTCTTAAGGGCACTAATGTTATTGCAAACGTTTGCGAATTCCTGATTTCGCAAGACAAGAGTCGGCTAGCCGATGATCAAGCACTTTTTACTTTTACTTTTTGGATCAGGACTAAACCGATGACAAAAAACGCGCTCAACCCAATGGCACTATATCGCATCGATCCCGTGAGTAACTCAATGGAACCATAGGCCAGCGTTCCCATGACAATGGACAGGTTGAAGGTTACATTATAGAAACTAAAAAATGAGGCATGGTCTTCTGTCTCTTTAGGGATAAGTTTTGAATAGGTAGATCGGGATAAAGCTTGTATCCCTCCCATGATTATTCCTACAAGAAATGCGAGACCGTAAAACTGGAGTTCTGTCTTGATAAAAAATGCAATGACACATACCAAAACCCATATGCCGATCATCACCATCAGGGACACTATATTTCCCTTTCGCTTCGAAAGCTCGGCAAAAAGGTAGGCTCCTCCGATTGCCACTAATTGAATGATTAAGACAATCTGTATAAGGGCTGCTGTTTCTAAATTCAACTCTTTGGCGCCGAAAAGTGATGCCAAATACATGACTGCCTGAACGCCGGCATTGAAGAAGAAATAGGCTAAAACATAACGTTTTAGATTCGGTAAACCCTGAATCTCTCGATAAACGCTTCGTAATTCTTGATAACCTTTTTTAAGCCATGCATCGGAAGCCTTTCTATTAAATGGATTACTTGGCAACCTTCGGAAGGTGATTTGTGAAAACCCTATCCACCAAATAGCTACAGTTAAAAAGGATATTCTAGCGGGTAAAGACCCACTCTCTAAGCCAAAAACCTCTGGTTTTTGAATCATTATGAGATTGAATATCAGTAGTATCACACTGCCGACATATCCTAAAGAATATCCTTTAGCACTCAACTTATCGTACCTATCAACGGTAGAAATTTCTGGCAAAAAGGCATCATAAAACACTAAACCACCTGAATACCCTATGCTAGCAAGTATGACCATCAGAATACCAAACTCAATATTACTTCCTTCGAAAAAGAACATTCCTGCACAAGACATGGCACCCAGGTAGGCGAAAATCTTTAAGAATAACTTCTTCTTACCAGTACAATCGGCAATTCCACTTAAAAGTGGTAGCATCAGTGCCGTAATCAAGAATGAAAAGGACAAGGCATATGAGTATAGCACTGTATTTGGCAACTCCCAGAACAGGAACTTAACGAGTGTATTACCGTCTGCGGTCGTTGTAACTTCTTCATAGTAAATGGGAAAGACTGCTGTAGTAATTGTTAATGAATAAACCGAATTGGCCCAGTCATACATTGCCCAACCATTGGTTGTTCGTTTATCGTTAAGTTTAAGATTGCTCATAAAGTGGCTTCTCTATAGAGGAGGGGTCAAGCCCTATTCAAAAAGTTATAAACATAAATCCATAAAAAAACCTCAGTCGATGACTGAGGTTTTTAATATACTTAAAAGTTATTCTTTTTAATTATCCTTTGCCTTAGTTGGCGCAGCATACATGATCTTTCTAGCATTCGCTTCTCTCAACTCTGTTTGAATGTCAACAATGATACCCATTTTGGTATCCTCATCTACTTTCAAAGAGACGGTGATTTGATCACGTTCTACTTCACTCAATTTAGACTTTTCTTCATTTACCCATTGTACAATATTATCAGTACTGATAAATGCGTCGTTTGCCTGAATCAATGGCTCAGAACCTAGAGACTCATCTTTTGGTGACCCAACATAAAGGTAGGTTACCAACTTCTTCTTCTCTAGTTTCACCAATTGCTCCGCTCTCGGAATTACTTGCTTTACTTTCAGCTCAGTTTCTCTCAATACGGTTGTTACCATAAAGAAGAAAAGAAGCATAAAGATAATATCCGGGAGTGCAGCTGTAGGTATATCCTGACTTGATTCACTCTTTTTCTTGAACTTAGACATAATATTATCCTCCTACTGATGATGGTTCTGCAATCGAGATAGCTTTCGGGATACCCGCTCTAGCTCTATCATATAGTTCTTTCTGGCGAGGATCGTTTCTGTTTAACTTTCTGAATTCCTCATCAGTCAAACCAACTCTTTCACCATAAATTCTATTGTAAGCCGCGTTGAGCTCATCCAATATGCTAATGAATATTGCATAGCTACTTCCACGGTCAGCTTTCAATGAAATAATTGCACTGCTCGGACCATCAGATGACTCATCTGATCCTAAGCTTCTAGCAATATAAGATTTCATTGCACCTGGTAAAGATTCGTAAACTTCTCTGTCACTCACCTTAGCTTTACCTTTTTTGGTATCACTCGGCTTTCCAAAGTTGAGCACGAAATCATAAACCATTGTTCTTATCTGCGTAACATCGTCTAACGGTTCGTTTTCAACAAGCAACTGGTCTTCTGAGTTAATCTGTATTTTAAACAGGTTTCTCTCTTGCTGCTTGATTTCGATTGGTTCATCTTCCTCTTGTTTTGGTGGAAGAAGAAGTGTTAGTCCTTTGTTAGTGGCAATCTGGGTTGTTACAAGGAAGAAAATCAATAGTAAGAATGCAATATCGGCCATAGAGCCTGCATTTACTTCCTGACTTCCCTTGTCTTTACTTCTTGCCATAATAATTATCTAATTATTCTTGATACCGATGAGTAAATTAAACCTACAACAGCGATCACAACTAGGATTAAAGTAGTTGTCATAGCACCGCCGACAAGTTTGTAAATATTACCAGCACCGTCACTAGTAGGGTCTATTTTAGACGCCTCCAATGCTTTTGCGGTAGAAGCTCCAAACTCAGTTGGCGCCATTGAATAACCAATTAGGAATACAATTGCTAAAAGGCCAATTCCTGCTGCTCCTTTAACGAGCGTTTTCGGATTGCTAATGGCATTAACAATGTTCATCCCAATAGCAGCTACGATAGCTACTAAGATCAAAACCATTGATCCATACAATCCAATATCTATCCATTGTTCCTGACTCATAATTTATCTTTTTAGAGTTAACAATGATTACTTAGTCAGCTTGTGCTTAACTAAAAGGTCTACTAAAGAAATAGATGCATCTTCCATTGAGTTCACAATAGAGTCAATTTTAGATACACAGTAGTTATAGAATAACTGAAGAATGATCGCTACAATTAGACCAGCAACCGTAGTCAAAAGTGCTACTTTAATACCACCTGCTACAAGAGAAGGAGAAATATCACCAGCTGCCTCAATTGCGTCGAATGCACCAATCATACCAATTACAGTACCCATGAAACCAAGCATTGGAGCTAGTGAGATGAAAAGAGAAATCCAAACAAGACCTCTTTCTAATCGTCCCATTTCAACTGATCCGTAGGCGATAACTGATTTTTCAACCATTTCGATACCTTCAGACATTCTCATTAGTCCTTGAGTAAAGATCGACGCTACTGGGCCTCTTGTACTTTTTGTTACCTCTTTAGCTGCTTCAACTCCACCTGATTCAAGTGCGTCTTCCACTTTACTCAATAATTTTTGAGTGTTAGTAGTAGAAAGGTTTAAGCTAATAATTCTTTCGATGGCGATAGCCAATCCAAGAATAAGACAGATAAGTACTGGTGACATAAATTGAGGGTCACCTTCAATAAATTTATCTTTAATGATTTGATCGAAAGATTGCTCTTCTTCGGCAATCTCATACTCTGCATCCTCTGGATATGGATCTGGTTCTTGAGCGGCCGCCGTAGTATCTGAGACAGCTTGCCCATCAACTACTGCTGGAGAATCCTGAGCGGCAGCGTTAAATCCAAAAGCAAAAATGCCAAGGATCATCAGTAAAGAGAATAACTTTTTCATAGTCTAGTTTTGATTAATAAAGGTTAAAACGGGTTCTAAATTATTAATAAATATCGTTAAAAGAAATTTACACTTAAAGTTTTAGTTGATCTGCGGAGAGAGAGGGATTCGAACCCTCGGTACCCTTTAGAGGTACACACGCTTTCCAAGCGTGCTCCTTAAGCCACTCGGACACCTCTCCTTTCACGACTCTGCGCTTCTCACAGGCTGACAAATAAATCAATAATAATTTCAGTATGCAAGCTCAATTTTGTTTTTGTCAGCTAGGAAAAATCAGTTCATTTCGCCTCTAATCGGAGATGTTAAACATATTTTCACTTCTTCAGCCTTTGTGCAAACTGCTAATGCATGCATCATTTTAGTTGTTGCCGCCTCTGTAGTCAAATCTTCTCCACTGATAACTCCTATTTGATCTAGCTTACTACTAGTTTCGTATTTACCATGCATAACTTTTCCTCCGTTACACTGGCTTATATTTAAAATTACTTTTCCCGACTTCACGCCCATTTCGAGTAAGTCCAAAAACCACTTTTCATGTGGGACATTGCCAGCGCCGTAGCTTTCCAGAATTACACCTTTTATGTTAGGTGCCTTTATCAGATGATCAACGGTAGACGTTTGGAGCCCTGGAAAAAGCTTTAACGTTACAATTGATGGGTCCATTCGATCAATCAATCGAAGCTTTTCGTTTGTACTGGGCATTAGATAAGACCATTGATAATCAATAGTAATACCCGCCTTGGCCAGTACCGGATAATTTTCTGATTCAAATGCATCGAATTGTTGACTTTCTACTTTTTTTGCTCGGTTACCTCTGAGCAACCTATTATTAAAGAAAATGCACACCTCTTTAATGATTGGAATACCATCTTCTTTATCGGAGGCTATTTCCAGTGAAGTAACCAAGTTTTCGGTAGCATCGGAGCGTGGTGAGGCAATCGGCAATTGTGCCCCCGTAAATATGACTGGCTTATTAAGACCTTGTAGCATAAAACTCAAGGCCGATGCAGAATATGCCATCGTATCGGTACCGTGCAAAATCAAGAAACCGTCGTAATCACCATAATTATCGAAGATAATTTTTGCCATTTGTTGCCAATGGCGTATCTCCACACTAGAGGAATCAATCGGTTTAGTGAAGGAGATTACCGATAGGTTAATATGAAGCTCTTTGACAACGGGGGCTCTCCTTAATACACTATCGAATCCACAGGGCACCAAGGTTCCTGTTTCGTCATAATCCATCCCTAAGGTTCCACCTGTATAGATGATTAGTAGCCTTGATTTTGGTTGATCAAAGAGATCAAAGTGAACGATCGGATCTAACTCAAGCATCGAATTGAAATAGTTTGTTTGTATTGGCGACAGTCTGCGAAATTATCTCTTCTAATGGTTTCTGATAGTAATCAGCGACTTTTTGAGCGATCAACTTGATGAAGGCTGGCTCGTTTCTTTTTCCACGATTCGGTACCGGGGCTAAATATGGGCTATCTGTTTCCAAGACGACATTTGAGATATCTATCTCTGGAATGACCTGATCCATTCCTGCATTCTTAAAGGTAGAAACGCCCCCCAATCCAATATAAAAACCTAACTCCTTTATTCTATTTGCCTGTTCTACGCTGCCATTAAAACAGTGAAATACTCCAGTTAAATCGTCGCTTTTCAACTCCTCCACCAAGTCGATCGTCATATCTAAAGATTCTCGGCAGTGAATGATTATTGGCTTTTTGTAGGACTTAGCCCAGCCTACTTGGATTTTGAATGCTTCTATTTGTTGGTCCAAAAAACTTTTATCCCAATATAGATCGGTCCCCATCTCTCCTATCGCTGCGAATTCTCGCTTACTTAACCAATCTTCGACGATGTATAGCTCTTTTTCAAAATCGGCTTTCACAGAGCAAGGATGCAGTCCCATTGTAGCGATGCAATAATCTGGGTGGTTACTTTCAAGCTCAAGCATGCTGTCAATAGAGGTATGGTCAATGTTGGGCATGTAAATCCTGATTAAACCTGCTTCTTTCGCGCGCTCGAGCGTAGCATCAATATCTTCTTTGAATTGCTCTGTGTAAATATGTGCGTGACTGTCAATCATGAGTGTTTTCTACCTTTCCAGCTTACTTTTCCAATAAATATTAGTCTGAGGAGCGCTAAAGTATCCAAAAGACTAATAATAATGGGTTCAATAATAAAAATTAAACCGCTAGATTTTGTTTTGATGGTCATAGTTCGGCTTTTGAGCCAACTAGTAACAAGGCCGTACGCTAAAATGATGAATGCTACTTCGCTACTCAGGAAAAGGCTTATGGCAAAGAAAACCACCCAAAGCCTAGCAAAAAGTGCGGGTATACCGAGTATGAAATGATGGGTAAACACCCCATTCATCCACCTACACCTTTGGGTTAAAAGTTCGTTAAAGGCTAGCTGCGGTTTAGTTTCTGCGTATCCTTTTTGCTCTACTAACTGGATAGTCTTGAATCCAGATTTCTGAAATCGTTGGAGGATGCCTAAATCCTCGACATCTGTTGGGCCTAGTCCAATAAACCCTCCAACCTTATCATAAGCCAGTTTATTAAAGGCCATATTATTTCCTAAAATCGAAATGGGTCTGATCAAGTCTGCCATTGATTTCATCGTATGGAGCACTGTTTGCCAATCCATAAACTGTAGATTGGCTAGCCAATTCGAACGTTTTACTCGAGTATATCCGCTAACCATATCATAGCCTGCGTCGAGTGCTGAAACCATCGTTTTTAGCCATGACGATGCCACTTCCATGTCGGCATCAATGATTACTTGAAATTGATGACTGCTCTGATCTATTAATTGGTTCAAGACATTAGCCTTAGCTATTAAACCATCCTTCTCGTGCTGAATCTCAACACCTTTGACTGAACTATACTTTGAAGCAAATGCTGCTACAATCTCTGGCGTACTATCTTCACTATTATCATTTCCGACTAGAATTTCCATCTTCTCTATCGGGTAGTCAGAGGCCAAAATGGAATTCAAACAACCTTCCAGATTTCCTTCCTCATCTCTGGCACAAACGAGGACCGTAATGTATGGTAAATTATCAGCGGAGATGATCGGCACTTTCTTGAATCTAAACCAGAAAGACAGAACCAAGAAAAGCTCCACAAGGAAAAGGACACCATAAATTACGATAAAAAAAGTGATCATAAGCGCTCGAACTGATAACCTAGATCGGAAAAGTATCGCAAATACTTCGGAAGTACTTCTTGTAAATTTTTAGTCGCTTTTACATTGTCGTGAAAAACAATGATGGAACCTGGTTCCGTTACCTCAATACACTTAGATAAAATAGTTTCAGGGTTAAGCTTCGCGTCGTAATCTTGGCTCAGTACATTCCACATCACTAGCCTTCTGTCTTTTAGAAGCTTTCTTTGCTCAGCCCTAAATCGTCCATAAGGTGGCCGGAATAGATCGGTATGGATGCCACGGTTTTGCAATGTTCGATCACACTTCTCAATGTTTTCCATGAAGTCTTTCGAAGGTACTTTTCGAGCATTCAAATGATTTTGTGTATGGTTGCCAATGCTGTGGCCTTCCTTAATTATAGCATCAAAAATATCTGGATGTCTTTCTATATTCTCACCAACGCAGAAGAAAGTCGCGAGAGCATCATGGTTTTTGAGCGTTTTTAAGACCCAAGGCGTTAGCTCTGGAATAGGACCATCGTCGAATGTCAGATAAATCTTTTGCTCGTTGCTTGGCATTCGCCAAATCAAATCAGGCCAGAGATGCTCAAAAACAATGGGTGACTTATACGGTATCATTATTTACCCTACAAGATAGGAAAGTCAAATCATCGTCAAAGGGATGACCTGCTCGGTATGCATCTAACGTTTCTAACAAGGCTTGGTGAGTTGTCTCTAATGGTTTACCATTTTGAGACTTTAAGAACTCTTCCAGTCTTTCTGTACCGAACTCCTCCTCTTCTTTATTAAAGGTTTCTGTGAGACCATCGGTAAATAAAAAGAGCGTAAACTCTTGAAGTTGCTTCACGCTTCCCATTTCGATAAAAGGTAATGGATCGAAAGCTCCTAAAACAGTAGAACCGATAGTTAATTTCTGTATTTGACCATTTTTGTCAAGTAATAATGGTGGATTATGACCAGAGTTTATATACCGCAGTTCTTTGGTGTTGTAATCATAAACCGCCATGAAAAAGGTAATGAAGTTCTCACGGTTTGCGTTTCGGCATAGATGGTAATTAAGCTCCTGCACAACTTCTAGCGGATCACTTGCCGTTCGCACGATCGTTCTTAGAACTGCTTGAAAATTCGACATCAATATGGCTGCAGGAATTCCCTTTCCAGAAACATCGGCTATACAAACCACAAACTGATTTTCTTCTTCCAAAGTGATGTAGTCGTAATAATCTCCACCAACTGTGCGGCAAGGTTGATAGAAAGCTTCAATTTCTATTCGTCCAACTTTCGGTAGGTCTTTGGGGAAAAGATAGTTTTGGACATTGCTGGCAATTTCCATGTCTCGCTGAAAAGCTTGCTGTTCTAGCTGCTTTCTAGCCAAGCGTTTATTCTCTATCGCTACCAACATGATATTGCTGAGTGCTTGAATAAATGTGGTATCTACAAGGTCTTCCGACTTGCTTTTAACCTTTACAAAAACGAAGGCCAAGAGCCTGTCTTTATGCTTTACTGGGATAATAATGTCGAATTCCGAAAAGCAGGGCACTTCTAGATCCAACTTCTTAATTTCTGTGGTATCCGTTACTTGCAAACAACTACTTCCCAAGGATACTTGTGTGAAGTCTTTTTCTGTGCCGAATTGTACTTTGCATTCCCAATCAGCTTCTTTCACATAAAGTGTCAGTTTATCCAATTTAAGGTTTGCCCGAAGGGTGAATTCGAAGATTTTGTATAAGTACTCTTCAGATAAGTTACTATTAACCGCCTGCGTGATCTCTAGAAGTGCATTCACCTCTAATTCTTTCTGATCGTATCTATTCTGTAAACTTCCCTGCGGCATATTTATCTACCATTGTGTGCTAAAAGCCCTTTTTTCGATGCTAGGTAATAGTATTTTTCGAAATCTGCATCAAAGTTTAATTCATCCTCGAATACCTCATCGTTCATATTATGTAAACACTTTACCCAGCCCTTTTCCAATAACTGTTTTAGTATTGGTTTTATTTCCTCGGCAGACATTGAAAGCTCCTCAGTTAAATAGGCCAAAGGCTGTACAAAATACAGTTCGTCTAAAACGTCAAATTCTTCATCTGTCATTCTGCCTGTTTTACATTATAATTTCTTCCCTTCCATTCGAATGTACCAAAGTTAGCAGCCACTCCGATATAAATAGCATAGAATGGATACAATAGATAGCTAAAAAATGTCGGTAGCCAGTGAGTTCTTTGCCCAAGGGATCGTCTTACTGACCAAAGGAATATCAATTCGATCAACAACCGCAGAACAACTAAACTTAGTGCTTGCCACGTAAAGTCATTTTTGAATAGAATGAGCCCGAGTAGTAGTATTTGTACTAATTGAATTAGGAACACAAACAAAGCGATCGCCATAGTAGAGCCTCTCTTGCCATAATTCCATTTACTTGCCCATCGCAAACGTTGTTGCTTAAAAAGTTGCCAAGATTCCATCGCAGCCGTTTTCACCACCGCTTTTTTCGATTTGCAAAAAGCAATACCGTCAGTATATCGGTTCGCTACTTTATGCATTAAGAGTTCATCATCGCCAGATGGAGTACCACTAATGCCATCAAAACCATTCACGTCAGAAAATACAGCTTTTCTATAGGCCAGATTTGCTCCATTTGCCATAGTAGGCTTGCCATGAAAAATCATGGTACCCCCTACTCCAATTAAGGCAGTAGACTCCATAGATTGCATGCGCTGCCAAAAACTATTCCCTTGTAGGCCAACTGGCCCCACTAGTAGTTTCACTTTCTCATCGTGAAAAGGAATAGTCATCTCTTTTAACCATTCTGAACTCATTTCACAATCTGCATCTGTCGTGATAATGAGTTCATTTGTACTTTCCGATATACCTAGCGCAAGGGCTGCCTTTTTTCCAACTCCCTTCTTCAAACTCAACAGACGATGTTTAAAGGAGACGTCTTGAAGCAAGTCTTCTAAGACAGAAGTGCCATTATCATCAGAATGATCGTCCACAAATAATACTTCAAAATCTGGGTGCGTTTGATTCTTTAAGCTAGAAACCAAGGGAGATAAGTTCTGAGCTTCATTTCTAAATGGAATGACAACCGATACTGGGGCATATTTTGATTGATCCTTAAAGGCCTTTCCCCTAGCCCATAATGCTGTAAAGGCAATAATGAGGAGCAGGTAAATGGAATAGACGAGGATTAAAACAATCACATACGAATAAATACGATTACAGTGTAATTATAAAATTACTGACTTATTGTATTCACTATATTGCGATCTGATGGCAGTGATTTCGGAGAAAATAGTTTTAGGTATAGACCCTGGCACAAGTGTGATGGGTTACGGACTATTGAAAATTACTGGCAAAAAGTTGTCTCTGCTCCAATACGGCGTTATCCATTTGAGTAAGTATTCTGGTCATGAATTAAAACTGAAAAAAATCTACGACAGGGTAAGTAGTATTATTGAGGATTTCGGGCCAGACGAAGTGGCGCTTGAAGCACCGTTTTTTGGAAAAAACGTGCAATCGATGCTCAAACTTGGCAGAGCTCAAGGGGTAGCCATGGCAGCGGCTTTGGCCAAAGAAATTCCAATTACAGAATATGCTCCTAAGAAAGTAAAACAGTCCGTGACAGGTAGCGGAACGGCATCCAAAGAACAAGTTGCGGCCATGCTCAAGACTTTGCTGAACATAAAAGAAGCTCCAAAAATGCTTGATGCCACGGATGCTCTGGCAGTAGCAGTATGTCATCACTTTCAAAATGGCAGTCCACAAAGCCGAGCCAAAAGTTGGAAAAACTTTGTGAGTGATAACCCAGGAAGGGTGAAGTAGTCATTTTTTTTCAGGGCTTTAGTAGATAGGCAAAAGCGAATTAAACCCTCAAAACCCGGGTCATTCCCTGCAATCGATATCATGCATTCATTCGCAGATCACTATGTACCTACTGGGTATGGATTTATATTGTATGGTATAAGCGACATTTTAGCATTTCAGGTTTGCGCAATCCCAAGATAATTCAACACTGTGTTGACCATATAGAATCTTGAACGGATTACATCTGATAGCACTTACTGCAAACCAACCTAAACCATTTTTTAAACAGGTTGGAATAAACAGAAACCTAACATGAGAATTGGAATTATCATTGGAAGAATTGGCGGCGTGGATGGTGTTGCTCTTGAAACGGAAAAATGGATCAGTGTACTGAAAAAGCTTGGGCATAAAGTCTTTATTATGTCCGGCGAGTTTGAGTCTTGGAAAATTGATCATGAACACGATTACTTATTCCCAGCTCTATCTTTCTTTTCTGTAGAAGCAGAATGGGGTCAAAGAAAAGCTTTTTTTCAACCCGATAATGACCCTGACCCGCTGCTCGATCATGTAGAAAACGCATCTAATATGATTGAAAAGGCAATGAGGGATTGGGTAACCGAGAAAAAGATTGACGTTTTACTCTCAGAAAATGCATCGGCCTTACCTTGCCATTTATCGATGGGTGTAGCCATTAAAAAACTCATCCAGAATACAGGCTTGCCGATCGTTACGCATGATCATGACTTCCACTGGGAAAGAGGTGAACGATACGTTTCGGTACATCCAGAAATCAATCAATACGTCGATGATAATTTCCCTTTGCTTTTACCTAATGTTAAGCATGCAGTAATCAATACGTTTGGCGTAGAAACCTTTAAAAACAGGTTTGACATTGACGCAACTTTGGTACCGAATGTCATGGACTTTAGTAGGTCTTATGGCATTCCGACAGAGGAGAATAAATTCTTTTTGAAAGACGTCGGTGTTGCCCCAAATGAAATTGCCCTACTTCAAGTAACCAGAATTGTTAGGCGAAAAGGCATAGAAACGGCTATTTCCCTAATAGATAAGCTTCAAGATAAAAAGCTCAAGTTGGTCATTACTGGCAACAACAATGACGACGAAAATAAGGAGTACTACAACGAACTGATCGATCAAATACATGACCTCAATTTATCCAGTCAAGTCATTTTTGCAGCACATAAAGTGCTAGATCACAAAGACCTTTCCGATGTGTATGCTCATGGCAGAGCTTGTACATATTTCAGCACCTATGAAGGATTTGGCAATGCTTTCGTAGAGTGCGTACTGGCCAAAAAACCAATCTTCGTCAATAACTATAAGCCTGTTTACATGCAGGACATTGGGAGCAAAGGTTTTGAAACCGTAATGATTGAAGACAGCAATTTGACCGATGAACATGTACGGCAAATGTCAGAGATCATTTACAACCCTGATCGGTGCCGAGAAATTGGAGAGTACAATTTCAAACTTGGCCAGCAACACTTCTCTTTCGATGTACTGGAGTCAAAACTCCAGCATCTATTCACATTTTAAGTCACCAAAAAAACAAGAATGATAAAAAATAAATCGAAGATCAACGGCCTAATAGAACAACTCCACAATGAAAAAATAGGCACTTGGTTTGATCTGGGTTTATTCATTGACAGATTCAAAGAGCAACAATCAAAAGCATCTTTTAAAGGAGATTCAAACTCTTTTGACACTTACATTCAAACTGGAGGAGTAGCCTTTCTCACATTCTACTTCACCATAGATGGCATTACAGTAGAAACTGAAAAGTACGCTAAAACTTTCAAGAGTATATACCCTGACATCCCCATTCATTTTATAGCTGGAGATATTAAACCAGAGGCTGATGAACTGATTCCGGGTACTGCTTTTAAAAAAGTAATCCCAGAAATGGAGGCCTTCGATGCATGGCCCCTCTACGAGGATTTCTTTAAAATCAAGATGGAACGTGGCAGTACGGCATACAACCAGCTAATCGGAAAACTTTGGGCTGAAGTGCTCGTGTTAGTCAAAAAACTGGGCACTTACATTGAAGAAAATAATATTTCATTGCTCTACTTGATCAATGTTTGCTCTAACCCTGGCAATGTATCGTTAGCCATAGCCACAGTACTGATATCTGAGCACTTAGGGCTACCTGTGATCAATAACAATCATGATTTTTATTGGGAGGGCGGTAACAGAGAAATTGAACGAAAGAAAAAGGGGCTAAAAAAAGGGCCTCGTGATTTCTTCTTCCACAATGCCCATGTTGGTGAGTTCTTTTCGGTCATCGAAATGATTTACCCTTGGGAAAGTAGATCTTGGATGAATGTGAACATCAACCAAATTCAACAGAATCACCTCATTGAAAAAAACGGTCACAACCCAGCAAATGTAGCTTTAATTGGCACTGCTGTAGATACTAAGCTACATCAGATGAGCAAGCGTGATATTATCAAAGCGTTTATGCAGGTTTCTACCATTTTTGCGAATAAAAAAGATACTATTACTGTACATGCAGCGGTAAAACACACCAATAGCGAACGTTCACTTAAACCAATTCTTCTCGGCCATAAGACAATCCAAGAATTCGATTTTGTCAATAACAACATCGTCTTTTTGCAGCCTACAAGAGTGATTAGCAGAAAATCCATTGAGCTCAATTTCAAGCTTATCAAACGACTGTTTTCTTACGATGCCTTTACTGAAAAATTCATCACTAACCCTCAGTTAAAGCTCTCGCTAATTGTATCAGGACCAATTCCTCACGGACAGCAAGGTTATTACAGCGCGCTGAAGTCTGATTTTGAAGCCTTTTTAAACCAGTTACCCAAACAGTTTAAGTCAAGGGTGCTTTTAGGCTTTTTATTTAGCGAATTCGATAAAAACGAGTTCAAGAAAAAATTCAAAAAACCATTAGATATCGAGCAACTCTACGATGTTGCCTCCTTGATCCTTTTACCAAGCCAGACAGAAGGTAGAGGACTACCAATTATAGAGGCTGCCGCCTGCGGTACGCCTATTTTCTGCCGCCAATATGAGCCGCGAGAAGTCTATGACGAGGTAATCGGCCGTCACCTTGATAAATCTTTAAGACTTAATGTTTTGGAATTTAAGGGTGCTAAAGTTCCGAAAAGATTGGCTGAAAAAATTTGTGACCATGTGTTCTACCCGCAGAATCGGATGGTAGATGTTACGCATAACAGAAACGTGATCATCAAAAGGTATAGCATTGAAGCGCTGCAAAAGAATATGCAATCCATTCTAACCAGATTGCACATTCAGCTCAAAGAAATATCTGAAGAAGTCAACCCACAGGTAGTTAAACTCTTAAATCGCTATCAAGAAATTGTCAATTTTGAAAACGATGATCTAAAGGCTATCCTCAATAAAGAAACCAGACACTATCTACCTGGTTATGGTCGATTGTCGTTTATGATTTACTTAAAATCCCTCATTGACCCAAGTTTTTTTAGAGTGGAAGAACAACTCATTCGAGGAAAAATCATGAGTTACGCTCGTATGATGGAAAGCGATATTCCAGACGCTGTCAATAAAAACTTATCCCTTACCCATGATTACTATAACGCCATAGATGACATCTTTAAGTATGTAGATGGCACTTCTGAATTAAGGCACGATCATGCGCTAGCCTACAGACATAGAAATAAAAAATCGTTCGCTTACCAAGCATTTACATTTCAAGAATTGACAGGTTTGGTGAACATGATCTACAGTGATGTTTTTAAGCCGACGCATTTAACTGACTTGACCCTAGCCCCACAATTCTTCGCCGATTGGGAATTAGCATTATTTCAATTGACCAATAGTGAGTTTTTAGGCATTGATGATAGAAAAACGCTCACTCAAAAATTAAAGAATAACGTACCAAAAAGTTATTTCCCTGGCCGCTATATTAAGCACGAACTGGAATACTTCGTCCTACAACCTATCCGTTCTCAGCTTCGATTAACGATTGAAGAAGAGTTAACGAAAGAAGTTCTGGACCTTAAAGGGCATGGACTGGAAAAAGTCTACATTTTCATTCACGAACCAAGGCTAACGAAGTGGTTTTCTAGTGCAAACATTAAGGAATATCTGGAAAGCGATAAAGAACCTGAGCTCGGCCTTTTATACAAAGCTGGCATCGTACAGATTGTTGAAACCAAGCAATGGTCGGAAGGAGTTCATTTCCCACAAATGGGTGCTAAGGCCATTAAGGTTTTACGCGAGATAAAAGCCTCGAAAGGCTTCATTATAACGAATGGAGAATATGCCGCTATGATGACGGATACTATAGAAATCGATCACTTCCACATCGGTAAAGTATTAGACAACATGACGGCCAAAATCATGGGTATACCAAAAGGTAGTGGTTTTATTCAGTTTGTCCCGTCGGGCGTGAGAACCACCTTGGCCTACCCTACACCGGTCCAAACGGCCAAGGATTTTGAATTGGCCTTGAAGAGTGATTTATATAATGATCTAAAAGCTAAAATGGGTGAAGAAACCCTGCTGAAAGTTATTTCGAAAGACGCTATTGAGAATGGCACACCAATTAATAAACTCCTGAACAAGCTGAGCGAAAACTTAAATGGCGAAAAGATTCAAGAGAAGGTAAAATCTTCTTTTGCCGGTGGTGTATATGCCGATGGCCTGCCTTGGAGTGGTGTTATCGCCGAGGTGGATACAAAACAACATTTATGGCGTTTTGCTGCTCACATCGCCAACGATAAACCAAAAAACGTTCCAGCACTCATCAAAGAGTATAAGAAAAAAAGCCATAACCCGCATAAAATAGAACTCGCCTGGAATGGTGGATATATTCTTAATCCAGAACTCGTCGGGAAACTAGGCCTACCAGAAACCTATATTGGCTCACCGCTGGGTTTGCTGATTATGAATGGCAAGGTTTTCTGTCCACCGCTTTTTAACAAACCTGCCTTTATTATATACAAGGATGGTACTGTAGACATAAGACGCGTCAATTGTACAGCCGGACTCCGTGTTAAGAGTGTCAAGCAAACTCTTGATTTTCAGGCAGAATTTTATAATCGCCATAGCAAAACTGCCCCATGTTTCTATGACCTTTCTTACAGCGATGAAACGATCAAGGCCGATGGAAATACTATCGTGAGAATTGCAGGAAATACGGTTAAAGAAGTCATCAGTACTTCCGAAAATGAATCAGTTAATATAATTCCCGTTGGCATAACCTTATCTATTCCAGCTAATTTGTTTTCCACCGACGACTTTATAGTAGGCAAAGCTCTCAATATAGAATTAGTGGAACCTGAGACTTCTCCTTTCCGATGGGATGAAATATCCTATGCGATAGAGGCCGGCCCTATGTTGATTGATCAGGGCAAACAAATATTAAATATGGAAGTCGAGGGTTGGAAAACTACCAATTCTATTAAAACACAAGCCGCCAGATTGGATTTCACCGATATGCGAGGCCCTAAAATTGCCGTTGGCATTACCAAAGCAGGCCAGCTAATGGTTTTGATGGTCAATGGAAGAATTCGCGAATCAGTTGGTGCCACTCACTTTGATATGGCCGATATTTTAATGAAGTATGGGATGCATAAAGCCATGGGGTTCGATCCGGGCGGGAGCAGTACCCTCGTAGTCGATGACAAAATCATGAATATTTCCCCCTACAACAAAAACTATGAGTCTGACATTTACTCTTTACCACCAGAACCTCGATTTGTAGCCAATGCAATCATGGGCTGGGTTGAATCCTAAAACAGGTAAAAAGGATTTGACTTATCAAACCAAAACCAAGTCGTAGTTTTTTCAGTATAAGTAAAAAGTTTAGATCGTGTTTTGGATGCAAAATCAGTATCTCAATACCTATTCTAGGCATAATTATTGTTTAAAATTCAACCAATTCTTAAACCATAATATTATTTATGAAGAGCTTAAAAACACACCTCGCATTATTCACTTTATTCTCATTTTTCTTTCTGGCTAGTTGTGGCGAAGACGTTGTTACGGATCGCGAACAAATGCAGACAGAACTCCAAGCAGCAATTAATGAATTTCGAATCGATAACATCACGATCCATTTCGGTGAGACTTCAATCCTCTTTAACCAAGAAGACTTTAGTCTCGAAAATGGCTTCTTGGTAATTGATGGAAATCGCAAGTATGACCTAGATAAAGTAAGGAGGTATGATGTAAACCGTACCAGCATGACGATTTACTTCCTCTAATGAAAAGAATCAGACTTCTGATCTGATTTTCACGGCAATTTCTTCAAAGTTCTCAGGGCTCAGATTTAGCTTTGGGCGGCTGAAATCGATATCACTCATGCTATGCAGCGGAATAAGATGTATATGAGCATGTGGGACTTCTATGCCAATTACAGCTACCCCAACTCTTAAACAGGGTATAGCCTTTTCTATGGCCTGAGCCACTTTGTGCGTGAATGCTTGTAATTTGAGGTAAGTATCTTCATCCAAATCAAACAATTTATCCACCTCTAACTTTGGCACTACTAAAGTGTGTCCTTCATTAAGTGGGTTAATGTCTAAAAATGCTATTGCATCATCATTTTCAGCGATGATGTAACCTGGTATTTCTCTTTGAATAATTCGGGTGAAGATACTCGGCATCTTACTCTAAAGTAATCTCAAGGATTTCGAATTCCATTTTACCTGCTGGTGCTACTACTTCAGCAACTTCCCCAACCTTCTTATTTAGGATACCTTTCCCAATAGGTGACTCGTAAGAGATTTTACCACTTTTTAAATCAGCCTCTTTTTCAGAAACTAACGTGTATTTAACCTCCATGCCATTCTTTAGATTTTTAATCTTGACTGTAGAGAGTATTGAAACCTTGGAAAGGTCTACATCTTCTTGTTTTTTAATTCGAGCATTACCAATCACGGTACCAAGCTCCGCAATTCGCATTTCCATTAATCCTTGAGCGTCTTTCGCTGCATCGTATTCAGCATTTTCACTCAAATCACCTTTATCTCTGGCCTCAGCAATTTGCTTAGACATATCGGCTCTTCCCTTTGTCTTTAACTCATGCAACTCATCTTTCAATCGCTGCAATCCCTCTTCAGTGTAATAACTGACACCTGCCATAATTCTAAATTTTGTATTCTATAAACAATGAACGGCCTCGAATGAAACCGTTTCCTTTAAACAAATAAAATCGCCGTATCAGGCGATTAGACTTCAAATTTAGCTAAAATTTACTAAACCTTAAAGTTTAAGCATTCCAATCAATGCGATAATGTGTGGCTATCTTTCCTACCAAAACCTCATTAATTCGCTTGAATGATGCGAAGGTCCATCCTCCTACATGTGGAGATAAAACAACATTTTTTCGTTGAAATAGATTTTCGAATCTGGTTTTCTCAACTTCTGATAACTGATCGAACTTTTCTTTCTCCAATACATCCAAGGCAGCTCCCAATACTTTACCAGAATCTAACAGACTGATCATATCCTGAATAGGAATGATCTCACCGCGGGCAGTATTTAGCAAGTAAATATCTTTATTAAACTGGTTGATAAAATCTTCACCTACCCAGCCACGAGTTTCCTCATTTAATGGAATATGTAAACTTAGAATATCTGCCTTGGCAAACATTTTTTCTAGACTTACCTCTTCCACGTTTTTCGTACCGAATCCTTTTCTGTACTTGTCATAGACCAATACGCGGCAGTCGAACGCTCTAAGTCTCTGGACGAAAGCTTGCCCCATGTAGCCATAACCAATAATCCCAACGGTTTTATCACTAAGCTCTACACCTCTATTCCCCTCTCGGTCCCAAATCCAGTTTCTAACTTCTTGATCGGCACGATTAATATTGTTTAATAGGTTAAGCAAAAGGCCAACAGCATGCTCAGCTAAAGCATCTCTGTTTCCTTCAGGAGCATTTAGGATTTCTATGCCTTTAGACTCCACGTATTCCACGTCAATCTTGTCCAAACCTGCACCTGCTCTTCCGATAAACTCTAGTTTTCCCGCACGGTCAACCAATTCTCTATCGACAGATGTTTTACTTCGGATGAGGATACCATGATAGACTCCAATTTCTTCTAGAATACCTGCTCTATCTAGTTCTGGCTTGTAAACCGGTTCTATACCAATTTCCAATAGTAATTCACAGATGCTTTTGTGCATCTCGTCCACTATAAGGCACTTTTTACGCATAAATTAAAGTAGTAAAAGATTTGCTATGGCTAGGTAAACGATGATTCCTAAAATATCGTTCGTAGTAGTAATAAAAGGTCCTGAGGCAAGGGCTGGATTAATACCGAATTTGTCCAAAATTAAAGGTGTAGCTGTCCCCATAAAAGAGGAAAGCATCACGACACAAATCAAAGATATAGCCACTACACTTGGTAAACCTTCTTCGCCACCTTTCCACCATAAGACTATACCAAAACTAATGGCTGCCAATACAACGCCTGTGAGCAATGCCACGAGTAACATTTTCCCGACTCTACGACCAAATGACTCCTCAAAGGCTGATTTATTTGCCAAACTTTGAACAACCAGTGTAGAGGACTGAATCCCGACATTTCCACCAGTAGCCATAACCAATGGTATAAAAAATGCCAAAGCAGCGTTTTTCTCCAAATCTCCTTCAAAAAAGCCGATTGCCCATGCCCCGAAAGTCCCACCGATCAGTCCCACAAGTAGCCAAGGCAGACGAGCCTTTGAAATTGCCCAAATGCTGTCATCCTCCTCCACATCATTGGAAATACCAGACATTAATTGCATGTCCTCTTCGGCCTGTTCGGTGATTACATCAACGATATCGTCAATGGTAATTCTACCGACTAGTTTCCCTTGCAGATTGATCACTGGTACGGCGACCAAGTCATACTTCTGCATAATATCGGCCACTTCATCCTCATCCAGGTAAGTCTCTACCGATTTGATATCCTCATCGTAGATATCTTTTATTTGAGTTTTAGCATTGGCCAGGATAATTTTTTTGACTGAGACTTTGCCCAGAAGCTTTTCGTTATCATCGACAACATAAATGGAATAGAGTTTTTCAACATTTTCACCCTGGCGCCTAATTTCTTCAATGGTTTGCTGAATGTTCCAATTGACATTGGCCACAACCATTTCCTTGGCCATCAGACCACCTGCACAGTCTTCGTCATAGCGCATGAGTTCTTGAATGTGCGCTGCGCTTTCCTCGTCCTTGATCGCTGCGATCACCTCTTCGCGCGTCCGAACGGGTAAGTCATTAATGGCATCAACCGCATCATCGGATTCCATTTCCTCGATGTATTGTGCAATCTCCTCTGAGCTCAACTCATTTAAGAACTCTTTACGAGTATCCTCCTCAAATTCTTCAATTACATCAGCACTGATTTCATTGTTAAGCACCTCCAAGACGTACTTGGCCTGTTCAGAATCGGCTTCATCGAGTAAAAGGGAAATATCAGCTGGATCCACCCCTTCCAGTGAGCTGGCGATAAAGGCCGCATCTTTACGTTCAACAGCTTGAACGATGGATTCCAAAAACTCTTTGGAAAGCTCAAATGCTAAGTGCTCTGCTGACACGACGAAATTAGATTTGTTAGTGCTACGAACTGATTTACCGATAGTGTTTCCGCCCTTAAAGCAAGTGTTGGATGGTCGGATAACTCAGCTGGCAAATTTATAGCTTTTAAAGCATTGCGCAACGTTTTCCTTCTCATTTGAAAGCCAGCTTTTACAACCCTTTTAAATAAAGCTTCGTCGCAATCTAAAGCCTTGATTTTGTTCCGTTTAAGCCTAATCACACCTGAATCCACTTTTGGTGGTGGATTAAAAACATTAGGCTTAACTGTAAACAAGTATTCTATGTCGTAGTAGGCTTGCAGTAGTACGCTTAAAATTCCATAGGTTTTATTTCCAGGAGGTGAAGCCAGCCTTTCGGCAACTTCTTTTTGGATCATACAAACCACTTCAGGAATTTCTTGGTGATGATCTAAGACCTTGAAAAATATCTGAGAAGAAATATTGTATGGAAAATTACCAACCACAGCTAGTGGTGTTCCAGTATTGGCAAAAAAATTATGCTTGAGAAAATCCCCTGAAATGATCCGATCACTCAACGACGAATAATGCTTTTTGAGATAATCTATAGACTCATGATCTACTTCAACTACCCAAGTCTCGAACTCTTTTTTTAATAAGAACTGTGTAAGTACCCCCGTACCAGGACCTATCTCCAAAATGGTGTTGTATTCACCATGTCCAGTAAGCCCATCGGCGATTCTTTCGGCTATGCTTAAATCCTTTAAAAAGTGTTGACCGAGGTGTTTCTTGGGGCGTACTGATGACATGAAGACAACTTAGGTAAAAAACATTAATTTGCGCAAAAATGAGCCTTTCGATCGAAAGTAAAAACTAATAGCTTTTTTGTAAGAAGATATGAACGAGGAAAAAAGAGACAAAAGAACTAACCCAATCATCGGCATTACCATTGGAGACATCAATGGTATTGGTCCAGAGGTAATCATCAAGGCCGTAGAGAATAATAAGCTTTTTCAATACGTCACTATTCTAGTTTATGGCCATGGTAAAGCGCTTTCTCACTATAAAAAACTCTTGGATCGAGAGAAATTTAGTTTTAACCAAATTCAATCAATTGATCAGGTTAACCCCAAAAAGTTAAACGTCATTAACTGCGTCGATGCCGATCTGACTATAAATACTGGCAAAGAAACTAAGCAAGGGGGAGAATTGGCGCTAGCGGCTTTATTGAAAGCGAGTGAAGACCTGAAAAATGATAAAATTCAAGGCATCGTTACGGCTCCAATTAACAAGAACAATATTCAATCCGAAGAATTTAAATTCCCAGGTCATACGGAGTTTTTTACGGAAAAATTTGGCGCTAAAGACAGCCTAATGTTCTTGTGTAATGAACACTTAAAAATTGGTGTCGCCACTGGTCATATTCCATTAACTAAAATTGGAGAGCATCTAACGAAGGAAGTTATTTTGAGAAAAGGTAACCTAATGCTTAAATCGCTTAAAAAAGACTTTGGCATTCGAAAACCTAAAGTGGCCATTCTCGGTTTGAATCCACACGCGGGTGAAGATGGCTTGTTGGGTTCCGAAGAGGAAGAAATTATATCCCCAGCGATCAAGGAATTAAAGGACGCAGGGCATCTAGTTTATGGTCCATATCCTGCCGATGGTTTCTTCGGCAATGGTACCTATGCCAAATTTGACGGCATTTTAGCCATGTATCATGACCAAGGGTTGATACCTTTCAAAACACTAGCTTTTGAGGATGGAGTCAATTTTACAGCTGGACTTTCAATCGTGAGAACTTCCCCTGACCATGGTACCGCATATAACATCTCAGGTAAGGGCATTGCTCATGAACAGAGCATGCGATCGGCTATTTATATGGCGATTGATGTTATTAAGAATAGAAATTTGGACGTTTAGTTGTATTTTTAGGTTGTTGGTCAATTAATTATTGACCTGTATCGATTTAATAAACCCGCGATTGGACGCGACGTTTTTAACTTTTAGAACGCAAAAGCATTGATTAAAGCCACAGCGATTGTATTGTTACTTTCCTTCTCTAACCTTCTGGTGTTAGACAGTGGCCTATTTTCTATTGCTGAAATTGACGGTTTAGAGATTTTTGAGAATGACTCTGAAAAAGAATCCGAAAAGGATAATGAGTTAGAGGAGAACGAGAAGAGTATTTCAGAAAATCCAAAAAATCAGTTTGCTTCTATTGAATCGATGCAAGGGAACCTGTGCTCAAATGCCGAGCATGAAAGCCACCGACTCCTCAGGCTTTATCAAGAAATACCCGTCCCCCCTCCAGAGCATTGAATTATTAGCTCGATTCACAACTATTTTTTAATTCAATTCTGGGATAACCTAACGTGCCGAAAGCACACCCTATTTTTATGAAGACAGATATTTTTAAAAATTTAAAGAACGATGCGCCAGCTGGCCTAGTCGTGTTTTTAGTTGCAGTACCACTTTGCCTTGGTATTGCCTTAGCTTCTGGAGCACCCCTATTTTCAGGGATTATTGCCGGTATGGTCGGTGGTATCATAGTCACAACTTTTAGTGGATCAAGCCTTGGCGTCAGTGGCCCTGCAGCCGGTTTAGCAGCCATTGTACTCGTTGGAATCCAGGATTTAGGCGCCTTCGATATTTTCCTAATGTCTGTTGTTATAGCGGGTGTTATTCAATTTGTACTCGGTATTGCTAAAGCGGGAATTATTGGATACTACTTCCCTAGTGCCGTCATAAAAGGCATGTTGGCCGCTATCGGGGTTATTATAATTCTAAAACAGATTCCACATGCTTTTGGGTATGATGCCGATCCGGAAGGTGACCTAGGTTTCATTCAAGCAGATGGCGAAAATACATTCTCTGAGCTATTAAACATGGTCAACTTCATTTCCCCCGGGGCATTGACCATCGCTGCTATTTCACTAGGCATTCTTATTCTCTGGGAACAAAAGTTCATGAAAAGAATAAAAATCACTCAGATCATCCAAGGTCCATTGGTAGTGGTAGTTTCTGGGATTTTAATGGCCATTGGCTTTAATGGTTCTTCGCTGGCCATAAGTTCCGATCACATGGTAAATATTCCTGTGGCAGGAGATGTGACTGGCTTTATCAATCAATTTACCTTACCAGATTTTGGAGCTATCACCAATTCAAAAGTTTGGGTTTTAGGTATCACTATCGCGATTGTAGCCAGTCTGGAGACCTTGCTATGTGTGGAAGCAACGGATAAACTTGACCCACAAAAAAGAGTCACCCCAACTAACCGAGAGTTAAGAGCACAAGGCATTGGTAATATGGTGGCTGGCCTAATAGGCGGCTTGCCAGTAACACAGGTAATTGTAAGGAGCTCCGCAAACATCCAATCAGGCGGTAAAACAAAAGCTTCGGCGTTGATTCATGGTCTCCTGATTTTAATATCAGCAATGTTAATACCCAATATCCTGAACATGATTCCACTTGCCAGTTTAGCAGCCATTCTATTAGTAGTTGGTTATAAGTTGGCTAAACCAGCGCTTTTCAAACAAATGTTTGCTTCGGGTTATCCTCAATTCATTCCTTTTGTAGTGACTGTTTTAGCCATAGTCCTTACCGATCTATTGAAAGGCATTGGCATTGGAATGGCGGTAGCTATTTTCTACATACTCCTGAATAATTTGAAAAACCCTTTTGTCATGAAAGAAACACATGACGCATCTAAGAAACATTATCGAATTATTTTAGCCGAAATGGTGACCTTTTTGAATAAAGCTCAAATCCTAAAAGAGCTCAATAGAGTCCCAAATGATTCATCTCTTTTAATTGACGCCTCTAAAACAACTTACATTCAGCACGATGTATTAGAGATAATCAATGACTTTAAAGAAAGTGCTCGATACAAAAACATTAAACTCTCTATGTGTTGTATGAAACACTTGAATTTATCGAGTTATTCGAAGTCTTTAAATGAGCTTGTAATTAGTCCAGAAGAGGCCTCGAACTTCGAAGCGAAAGATAAGACTATGGCAGCAGCCATTTGATTGAAAACGACCAGATTGGAGCGATCATAGAAACTGTTATTTTTTATCTAATCTAGTTTTCTGGTTAGTGATTATTTATCTACCTTTGCAGACCTGAAATTCAAGCAAGGAAATTGAAAGCACTCAGAGAATTTGATATTCACATTTTCAAGCTTTCTAACGGAGAGCACAATTACCAGTTTGATATTTCAGATTCGTTCTTTGAACTGTTTGAAAATGAAATGTTTAGCAAAGGGAAACTTATTGCCAACGTTTCACTCCAAAAGTCGAGTAGTATGATTCAAATGGACTTTCAAGTTGAAGGTATCGTTGAATTAACCTGCGATAGAAGTCTGGATTTATTTGACCATCCCCTTTCTTTTGAAAGTAGGATGCTCTTTAAATACGGCGATGAAGAGAAAGAATTGTCAGAAGACGTGATGGTGATCACTAAAGATTGCCAAACGATAAATGTTGCTGACTTACTTTTTGAATTTATCGGGCTGGAAGTTCCAATGAAGAAGCTTCACCCAAGATTCCAAGAGGAAGAAGATGACAATGACGATGAACTAGTTGTAGTATACAGCTCGAAAGAAGAAGGAGACGAACAGGAAGAAGAAGGAGATGTTGATCCGCGTTGGGCAGCACTCAAAAATTTAAAGAATAACAAGTAGCGAAAGCGATTAAATAGAATTTAAAATGGCGCATCCTAAAAGAAAAATTTCAAGAACGAGACGTGACAAACGTAGAACTCACAAGAAATTGACCCCTAAAACACTCGTGGTTTGCCCAACCACTGGAGAACTTCACATGCCTCACAGAGCTTTCTGGCATGAAGGAAAACTTTATTACAAAGGAAAGGTTGTAATGGAGAAAGAGGTGCTAGCCTAAATTTCAAAAACTTAAATTACTGCTCCTGGATTTCTAATTCAGGAGCAGTACTTATTTAAGGGCTTTTCTAAGCATAATTCCGAATCCATTTTAATTCTGATTACTTAACGCTTATATTGGCTCCCTAATTTAGACTTCAGGTCGACTTTAGACCTTAACAATACTTAATGACAAACATTCGAGCTCAAATCACGGGTGTCCAAGGCTACGTTCCAGAATATGTTTTAACTAACGACGAACTGGCTACCATGGTCGACACCAATGACCAATGGATCACTTCCCGTACTGGCATCAAAGAACGCCGAATCTTAAAGGGGGACAATCAAGGCACTTCAGTAATGGGCATAGAAGCCGTCAATGGGCTTCTTGAAAAGACAAATACTTCCCCAGAAGAAATCGACCTTATCATTTGCGCCACTACAACTCCTGATATGGTTTTTCCTGCAACAGCCAACATTATTGGTGATGCTGTAGGGGCAGTCAATGCATTCAACTATGACTTACAGGCGGCCTGTTCTGGATTCATTTACGCATTAACAACTGGTTCACAGTTCATTGAAACTGGTAAATACAAAAAAGTGATTGTGGTAGGTGCCGATAAAATGTCATCAATCATAGACTATACTGATCGTACAACCTGTATTATTTTCGGTGATGGCGGCGGCGCTGTAATGCTAGAGCCTTGTGAGGAAGAGTTCGGTATTAT
Source organism: Roseivirga misakiensis (assembly GCF_001747105.1). Lineage (NCBI taxonomy): Bacteria > Pseudomonadati > Bacteroidota > Cytophagia > Cytophagales > Roseivirgaceae > Roseivirga > Roseivirga misakiensis. The sequence goes on from NZ_MDGQ01000005.1 coordinate 2,442,755, forward strand.
GGATTCCATTTTAAGATCTGATGGATCTGGTGCACAGCACTTACATATGAAAGCGGGTGGTAGTCGTAAACCGGCTAGCGCAGAAACGCTGCAGAACAGAGAGCATTTTGTCTATCAGGAAGGGTCTTCGGTTTTTAAATTTGCCGTAACTAATATGGCAGACGTTTCTGCCGAAATCATGGAAAGAAATAACTTGGTGGGTGATGATATTTCATTTTTAGTACCTCACCAAGCAAATAAAAGAATCATTGATGCCACAGCCAGAAGAATGGGCATCGGGGAAGAAAAGGTAATGCTCAATATCCACAGATATGGCAATACTACCAGTGGAACAATTCCGCTTTGTTTGTGGGATTATGAATCACAACTTCGAAAAGGTGACAACCTTGTAATTGCCGCATTTGGTGGCGGATTTACTTGGGGGGCCATCTGGCTAAAATGGGCTTACGACCCGAAATAATTTTTTTTACTAACAAATAACAGTCATCACATGGCAACTACTGCAGATATTAAGAATGGTCTTTGTATAGTAAAAGACAACGATCTCTGGATGATTACCGAGTTTCAGCACGTTAAACCTGGTAAAGGTCCTGCATTTGTCAGAACTAAGTTGAAGAATGTTAAAAGTGGAAAGGTGGTTGACAACACTTTTTCAGCTGGACATAAAATCGAAACAGCAAGAGTAGAGAAAAGAGGTCATCAATTTTTATATAAAGATGATTATGGCTTCCACTTCATGAATAGCGCGACTTTTGAGCAAGTTATGATTGAGGAACAAATGATTGGTAAGGGTGCAGGATTAATTAAAGACGGTCAAGAGGTAGATATTCTTTTTCATGCCGAAACTGAGCTACCACTCACCTGTGAATTGCCTGCTTACGTTACTTTGGAAATCACCTATACTGAACCTGGTATAAAAGGAGATACTGCCACTAATGCTACTAAAGCTGCAACCCTAGAAACAGGCGCTGAAATACAAGTGCCATTATTCATTAACTTAGGGGATAAAATAAAAGTCGACACAAGAACTCACTCATATGGTGAGCGAGTAAAAGAATAACTTCCTACGCATGAATCCGAAAGAAATTAAGAACATGATAGACTTCATTGCCAAATCTGGTTTGGCTGAAGTGAACATTGAAACTGAAGAATTCAAAATTGAGGTAAGGCGAGATGCTGAAGCTACTGTAGTAGCAGCGGCTCCTGCAGCACCAGTGGCCGCTGCTCCAGCGCCTGCACCTGCTGCTCCTGCTCCAGCGGCCGCTCCTGAAGCTCCAGCTGCAAAACCAGCAGGAGAAGATACCAGCAAGTATGTAGAAATAAAATCACCGATGATCGGTACGTTCTACAGAACACCTAAACCAGAAGATCCACCATTTGTAAGTGTTGGAGATACCGTTGGTAATGGTGACAAGGTTTGTATCATTGAGGCAATGAAACTTTTCAACGAAATTGAATCTGAAGTTTCAGGTACAATCGTGAAGGTTCTGGTTGAAAATGCTTCACCAGTAGAATACGATCAGCCACTCTTCTTGGTTGATCCATCATAATGGCGTAGAGGGACAAACTCCCTCTTATGTTTCATCTTTAATTGAATCACTGTGTTCAAGAAAATATTAATTGCCAATAGAGGAGAAATCGCCCTACGAGTTATCAGAACTTGTAAAGAAATGGGGATTAAAACAGTAGCTGTTTACTCCGCGGCAGACAAAGACAGTCTACATGTAAGGTTTGCCGATGAAGCGGTCAATATTGGTCCTGCTCCATCAAATGAGTCTTACTTAAAAATACCTCATATCATTTCAGCAGCTGAAATCACCAATGCGGATGCCATTCATCCCGGTTATGGTTTCCTTTCAGAAAATGCTGAATTCTCTCGCGTTTGCGATGAGTATGGCATCAAGTTTATTGGTGCGAGTGCCGAAATGATCGAAAAAATGGGTGATAAGGCTACAGCTAAAGCTACAATGAAAGCTGCGGGTGTACCGACTATCCCAGGTTCTGATGGTCTTTTAGATACTGTTGAAAACGGTATTAAAATCGCCAATAAAATGAAATACCCCGTGATCTTGAAAGCCACAGCAGGTGGCGGTGGTCGCGGAATGAGAATTGTTAAAGATGATGACGGTTTCCAAAAAGCTTGGGATGATGCCAGAATGGAGTCAGCGGCAGCTTTTGGAAATGATGGACTTTACCTTGAAAAGTTTATTGAAGAGCCGCGTCACGTAGAAATCCAAGTTGTTGGAGATGCTAACGGTAAAGCTTGTCACCTTTCTGAAAGAGACTGCTCTATTCAGAGAAGACATCAAAAACTAGTGGAAGAAACACCTTCTCCTGCTGTTGACAAAGACTTAAGAGACAGAATGGGAGCTGCTGCTGTAAAAGCTGCAGAAGCCATTGGTTACGAAGGGGCTGGTACCGTAGAGTTCTTATTAGATAAACACGGTGATTTCTACTTCATGGAAATGAATACCAGGATTCAAGTGGAGCACCCAATAACTGAAGAAGTAACTGACTTTGATTTAATCAAAGAACAAATCAAAGCTGCGGCTGGAATTCCTATTACTGGTTATGCCTACTATCCAAAGCTTTATGCTATGGAATGCAGAATTAACGCGGAAGATCCTGCGCACGGATTTAGACCTTCTCCAGGTAAGATTACTAATTTACATCTACCTGGTGGTCATGGTGTGAGGGTAGACAGCCACGTTTATGCTGGCTACTCAATTCCGCCAAACTATGACTCAATGATCGCTAAACTGATCGTTAGTGCTCAATCTCGTGAAGAAGTACTTGTAAGAATGAAGAGAGCATTGGAAGAGTTTGTGATAGAGGGGATTAAAACAACAATTCCTTTCCATATCAAACTTATGGATGACGAAGGCTTCAAATCAGGTGATTTCACAACTGCCTTCTTAGAAGATTTCGACTTTTCAACTTTATAATAAAAGCCCCTTACGGGGCTTTTATCTTTTAAGGAACTTCCCTCCCATTATCTTATCCAGCACTGATGTTCTTAGCTGGGGTGCCATAGGTATTTCACTACCACCTACTTTCAAAACATTACCCTCTATTTCTTCCACTTTATCCGCCGCTACAATAAACGATCGGTGAACTCTAATGAAATTATCAGGTAAGCGCTGCTCCATTTGTTTCAGTGAGACCAAAGTGATCAGTTCTGACGCGTCAGTTTGATAAATCCTCACATAGTCTTTCATACCCTCGATATAGCACAAGTTGTCTAACAAAACCCTTTTAATGACTCCATCAACTTTTACAAAGAAGTGATCGTCAGTTCCAGTCTCCTCTTGTACTTCGAACAAGTCATACACCTTATTTACAGCCTTCAAAAACCGATCGAATGCAATTGGCTTTAGTAAATAATCTACCCCATCTAAGTCATAACTCTCCGTGGCATACTCACGATAGGCAGTAGTAAATATGACTTTTGGTGGTTGTGCAATTGACCTAAGGAAATCCAATCCATTCATTTTCGGCATATTAATGTCCAAAAACATAAGGTCTACAGGATGATCTTCAAGAAATTCTTTTGCCTCAATTGCACTTTTAAACTCCCCCATAAGGTTCAAAAATTTCACCTTTTGGATGTAGTCTACTACCCCCATTCTAGCGAGGGGCTCGTCATCAATTACTATGCAGTTAATCTTCATTCAGGTTGAGTGCTAATTGTACGCGGTACAAATTGTCCTTAAAATCAATTTCAAGTGTATGCCTGTTAGGATAAACTAGGTTTAGCCTTCGTTTAATATTATCTATACCCAATCCACTTTTCTCCTTATCATCAGCTTTTTTCTTAGCTGAGTTCACGCAGTTAAAAGTAAGTGTCGATTCGTTCACCTCGATCGAGATATCAATCTGAACGGGGGCCTCTAAATCTGATTCACCATGCTTGAAAGCATTTTCAACAAAATTGAGAAATAGCATGGGCGCGATCGGCTTGTCGCTTAACACACCACTATAATCCCAATTCACCTGAACATGGTCTTGATGTCGAAGTTTTTGTAGCTGGATGAAGTTATCCAAGTTCTGAACTTCCTGTTCCAAAGTAATTTTATCCTTTTCAACTTCGTACAATTGGTGACTCAGTAAATCCGAAAACTTTTCCAACGTATTGGAGGCTAGTTCTGGGTTTGTCCTAATCAAAACATGAACACTATTTAATGCATTAAAGAGGAAATGAGGATTAATCTGTCCTTTCAGCATATCCAATTCCGCTTTCAAATTTTGACTCTCTAGTTCTCTTAGACGGCGCTCTTTAATATACCATTCATTGATAAAATAAAGGCTTGTGGCCAAAGCATATACTACCATAAATTCTACAGCAGTACTAGCCAAACCGCCCGCTGAACCAAAAAACTCACTCGTACTAGGACTTACATTTCTATATAAGAAAACAAAGGTTTGGGAGCCTAAATAAGCCATGAACAGAAGCCAAACAATCATTACGAGCCCATATAAGAGACGCTTGCCCTTTAAAAGAAGCTTCGGCACAAAAACATATAAGTTTATATACACTCCACTTCCATAGAGTAGCGCCCCGATGACATTAGCATCTACCGTGTCCCAAAAAGTTGGGGCATATGCCATATCTCGAATACTCCAGATAACAACATAAAGCATCCAAAAAAGCAGATGCGTAGCAATAAGTTTCCAGTTAGTCTTCATTCATATCTTAGGGCATCCACTGGATTGCCATAAGCCGCTTTTAATGATTTAAAACTCATAGTTAAAAAGGAAATGAGGCCTAACACTACACCTGCCAATAAGAAATACCAAACTTGCATTTGTATATGGTAAGCGAAATTTTCCAGCCACTTTTCCATAACAAGATAAGTGATGACTGAAGCTATGACAAATGAGATGGCGATCAACTGCAAATACCCGCGCGACATTAGCAATACTAAGCTGCCGATAGTTGCCCCTAAAACTTTTCGTATGCCGATCTCTTTCTTTAGCTGTGTGGCTAATAAGGTAGTCATGGCAAAAAGCCCTAAACATGCCAGAATAATACTGATAGAGGAAAATGTTAAAAACACTTTTCCAAGTTGTTTCTCGGCATCGTAAAGGCGTTCGACAGAATCATCTAAAAAGAAGTACTCAAACTGAGCAGCATTAGAAAAATCTCGCCATTCTTTTTCTATCGCCGCCATGGACTCAGATAAATTTCCAGGCGCCAATTTGACAGATATTTTACCCTGCATATAAGGCTGACTACTCGGAATAATGCTTATAACTACTGGATCAACATCGTTGTGTAATGACACAAAATTGAAATCCTTTACTATACCGATCACACTACCTGTATGCACTGCTCGAAAAGAACCATCTTGGCTTAAACTTCCCATATTCAATTTCTTATTCAAATCATCTTCATCCCAACCGAGCTGAGCAGCGGCAGTTTCATTGATAAGATAAGCCAGCGAATCGGTAGACAAACGATTATCAAAACCACGACCTGCGACAATCTCAAATTGAAATAAATCACTGAAATCTAAATCCGTCTCCAGTCGCATGAAAAGCATGTTATTTTCAGCAGATTCACCTTCTGGTAGAACATTATAATCGTAAAAACCTTCGTGTCCTGGTATTCTGGAAGATACGGCCGCCCCTCTGACCTGTGGAAGCTGTTTTAACCTATCCTTAAAAGTTTTAATTCTTGTCTGATCGGGTAGTGACCTAACTTCTAACACTACGGTTTGCTCTTTATCAAAGCCCAGCTGTTTGTTTCGCATGTACTGCAATTGAAAGTAGATGATACAAGTGGAAATGATCAAGGCAGCAGAAATAACGAACTGAAAAGTAATCAGGACTTTCTTGAAAAAACCAGCGAATGGGCTCTGCTTTGCCACTTTACCTTTCAAAATAGCAGCTGGCGAAAAACCTGATAAGAATAGCGCTGGATAGATTCCAGAGAGAAACCCAACAATTAAGGCGATTAAGATAAGCCCGCCTAAAATTAGTGGCACATCTGCCAGCTCTACAACAAGCGACTTTTCTGTTAGCCCATTAAAGGCTGGCATGGCAAGCATAAAAAAGCCGAATCCTATTACCGCTGCAATGATTGTAACCAAAACAGACTCACTTAAATATTGAAAGACAATTTGCTCTCTAATGGCACCAAAAACCTTTCTTACACCCACTTCTCCTGAACGGCTGATTGAACGAGCCAACGATAAATTCATGAAATTAACGCAGGCTATCGCCAGTATCAGAAATGCTGTGGTTGTAAGAATAAGTAGATACGTCTTATTGGAGGTTTTCCCCAATTCATTGGCATAATCGGTGGTGGTATGAATATCTTCTAATGCCTGCATTTTGTAGCCTCTTTGTTGTGCTGTCAGCTTGCCCAGGTACTTTTCGACCATATCAGGAAATTTAGCTTCCACCCTACCCACACTTACACCTTGTGGAACCTTTACATAGGTATACATCGGTGGCCAATACCAATTATTAAACATCCAACCACCTTGTAGCTGTCTCAAACTGATAAAAGAGGCTAAAAAATTAAATTGGATATGAGAGTTTTTCGGTACGTCCTTTAAAATACCAGTAACCTGAAAGTCGTTTTGACCATCAACTTTTAAGGCTTTACCGATAGCATCTTCATCCCCGAAATATTTCTGGGCCATCGTCTCGGTGATCACTATCGAGAAAGGATCCGCTAAGGCAGTTTTTTTATCACCCTCCAGTAAATCAAAGTCCAGTACATCCCATAAAGTAGAATCTGCAAAAGCAAAAAGTGGCTCCTGAAATTTTTTCTCAGGTCCATTCTCAACAGAAAACTCTTCGATATGAAACCTTACGAATGCTTCAAATTCGGGGAAATCGTTTTGCAGCGCTGGACCAATAGCGCTATAGGCATTTGCTAAGTAATTATCTCCACCTTCGGTATAGTTAACCTCTGTAATTCTATAGATACGCTCATAATCTTTGTGAAACTTGTCAAAAGAAGATTCATCCTTAACGTAAAATAGAATCAGTAAAAAGCAGGCCATTCCAACTCCAAGCCCGAATACATTGATAACTGTGTGCCCTTTGTGCTTGATCAAGTTTCGCCAAGCCATTTTTAGATAATTCTTAATCATGGTTTTGTTGTTTTGAGTTTACAAAACTTGATTTAAGAAAAAGGGCTAGTCAATAAAAAAGAAATAGAAGTTCAGGGCAACTTAGTAGATGAATAGGTGCTCAGCGTAGATTAGGAATTTCCTTCAATATCATCGCAGAGTTCTTGATACCATGCCTCACCATATTTTCGAATCAGCGCAACTTTCAAGAACTTATAGATTGGTACTCCAAGTTTTTCGCCCAAGGTACACGCCGCAGAACAGATGGACCACCTGTCGTAATTCAGGGCTTCATAGTGATCATACTTTGTGATTCTAATTGGATATAAATGGCAAGAAATCGGTTTTTTAAAAGTTGTCTTACCGTCAATATAAGCTTGTTCTATACCGCACTTCAGTACATTTTCTTCATCATAAATGGCGAAAGCGCATTCTTTGCCACCGATAGTCGTTGTAGAATAGTCACCTTCGAAATCCTTAATGTACAAACCTTCTTTTTCAATAGCCTCAACGCCAGCCGCCGACAAATAGGGTTTTACCACGTCGTAGCAATCTTCCAATTCTTTAAGTTCGGATTCTTCCAAAGGTGCTCCCAGGTCTCCTTCAACACAGCAGGCTCCTTTACATTTCTCTAAGTCGCAAACGAAGGCGTGGTCTTTTATATCGTCGCTTATTACCGCATCTTGAATGAGAATCATGGGCTTAATTAGGTGTGGCTAGGATTTCAAAATGCTTTTTGATTTTCATGTTGTCTCTTGTAAGCTTTACCAAGTCAGCACTATCGACAAACCCATCCTCCAAATAATTGGTGTCGTTCATGTAAACAGTGTAATCATGTTTAGCAATAGAATCATATAGGGCATGACGCTCTTCCATTGAAAGCTTCTTGTAGCACTCTGCCATTATATTGGGTCGGAATTCGGCTATTATATCGCTCATATCGTCCAGAATAGCGCTATCATATCCTTCAGCATCAACTTTTAAAAGCCCCATTTTTGGAAGCCATTCTTTGTAGTTAGCGCGTAGGTATTTGCTAAAATTCCTACCCTCTACTTTTAACTCATAACTGTGGTTATGTCTTTGGTTTTTAATTTGAGAGAGGTAGCCACCATTACAGAAAGATGCATCTGAGTAGTGAAAAACAAAGTCACCATCTTCTTGCGTAGCAGCAAAAGGAAGCGGTACAATATTCGTAAGTTCTTGATTTAGCTGTGCGTTCTTTTCTAAGATTTTATAAACGTAAATATTCGGTTCTAGTCCTATGACAAGTCCCTCTTTACCGACGGCCAAAGCCATAGGAACTGTCGTATCACCTGTGTGCGCTCCTATGTCTATAATCAGGTCTCCCTCTTTCGAAAGTTTTTGATAAAAGCTAATCTGTTCTTTAGATACTTCCTTTGGGCCTTCAAAAGGGTGTAACCATTGAGCATACTCGACCTTTCCTAAGCCTTCTATGTCAAATTGCTTCACTTCGTATCCGTACTCCTTAAAAGTTCGCTTGAGTTCTCTCTTTTCCCTTTTTCGCTTGTAATAACTGAACATAAGAAGTGGTTTTGGTGCAAAAATAACCAAATTAACCTATCAGATCGGTACGATAGGCTACAAATGAATAGAAGGTCTCAATAAGCGAGAATCTATCCGTTTTCTTTATTTTTGCGTGGTCAAATGAGTAAGCCAGTTAAAATTAGTGGTGTAATTATCACCTTCAACGAGGAGCGAAACATTGAAAGGTGTCTTACTTCTCTAAAAGAAGTTTGTGATGAGATTGTGGTAGTCGATTCTTTTTCAACTGATGGTACCAAAGCGATTTGCCAAGCACACCAAGTTAGGTTTGTCGAAAACACATTTGAGGGTCATATCGAGCAAAAGAATTTTGCCATGGCCCAAGCGACTAATGATATTGTACTTTCTTTAGATGCAGACGAAGCGCTTTCTCCGAAACTTCAAGAAAGCATATTGGCTGTAAAACAAAACTGGCAGCAACCTGCCTATCGATTTAATCGATTCACGAACTATTGTGGTCAATGGATCAAACATAGTGGCTGGTATCCTGACACAAAAACTAGGCTTTGGGATAGACGAAATGGAAAATGGGGAGGTACAAACCCACACGATTCAGTTGAATTATCGTCGAATATAGAAGCAAAACACCTGAAAGGAGATCTACTACATTATTCCTACTACACCATGGAAGAACATGTGCTGAGATCAGCCAAGTATGCTAAAATATCGGCCAAAGCGCTTTATAAACAGGGTAAAAAGGCCAGCTTGTTAAAGATGATCGGCAGTGCGGGTTTTAGATTTGTACAGGATTACTTTCTACGTGGTGGGATTAGAGATGGGTTCTACGGCTTAGTTATTTGTGGAACTAGTAGTCATACTACTTTTTTGAAGTATGCTTATTTACGGAACCTAAACAACGGTAAGGCAATAGAAGAATGAAGAAAGTTTATGACTACTTGCTACTAAGAGGGCCTCATAAGCCACAGGTTTACTTCTTGATGACCGTTATCACGGCAGTTTACTTGTTAAACTTTCATGTGAATGACATATGGACACCTAACGAAAGCTTTTATGCCGAAGCGGTTCGTGAAATGTTTGAGTCGGGAAACTTTCTAGAAATCTTCTACAACTACGAACCGCGGTATAACAAACCTCCATTGACTTATTGGTTGATTGCTGGATCATCAAGTATTTTCGGCTTAAACGAATTTGGTATACGGCTACCTATCGTCCTTCTTGGAGTAGGCAGTATTTGGCTTACCTATTTAATCGGTCGTTTACTTTATGGCGAAAAAGGTGGTTTATATGCCATGGTCATGATGGCTTTTTCTGTACAAGTCTTAGCTGTCAAACAGTATGCTTCTCCTGAAATCCCGTTGACATTCTTTTTTACGCTTACCATGTATTATGTCATTAAGGGTTTCTTGACTAGAAATAAAAAATACATCCTGCTCAGTTATGTAGCACTTGGGCTTACAGTACTTACGAAAGGCTTCCCTTATATCATTGTCATCGCAAGTATTATTGGCATTTTCATCTTAGTAAAAGGGCCCGATAAATGGAAAAGGGTATGGAAAGAAGTCAAGTTTTTAAACCTCCATATTGGCCTTCCCATTGCCCTTCTTATTGGCTTAAGCTGGGTAATTTTTATGTATTTAAAAGATGGCCAAGAGTTCTGGGAGGTCTATTATAGAGAGACCTTTGGCCGAGCGCTCAGTAAAAAAACCAATGGACCAAAACCCTTCTTTTATCTAGAGGTAATTTCTTGGAGTATTATTCCATACTCTCTAACTTTTTTCTTCGCCGTTTTGCGATGGTTCGGTGATAGGAAGAATATTTCAAAAGTTTTGTTTCCCGTTTGTTGGGTGGCTGCCATGTTGATCATTTTCACCGCGGCAAAAGGAAAAATACCGACTTACATGATTCAAGCGCATCCCGCTATGCTTTTGATGATAGTTCCACTTTTGCTCGAATACTCACCTAAGGCAAAATTTTGGCGTACTGTCTGGAAGACCACTTTCGCACTTCCTTCCATTTTGATCATTGCTGCAACGTTTTATGCCATCTATTTTTTAGGGTTAAATGTGCTGCTCTATAGTTTAGCTGTCTTCTCGCTAATAGGTTTTGTGCTATGGCTGCGCAAAGGGAATGACCCCGATTGGAATGTAATGATTCCTTTCTGGTCAATAACTGCTTTCTTGATATGTTTTGCGATTTATTTGCCGCGAATGGAACGTTTTCGACCTTATGATGAGCTAGGGAATGTTATTAATGTTGAACAAAAAATAAGTAAGTCAATACCGATACAAATTCAAGAAACACTTATCCATAATATCCCTTACTATGCCGAAAGATTGGCGATTAGAGACCAGACCATCGAAGAAATAAATAACAACGGTCTAAAAGCTCCAACCCTCGCTTTAATTCGAGATGAAGATTTTTCTGAGTTAGTGGGATTTAAATCTATTTGGAGTGGAATGATTTATGATTTCTCTAGCGAGTCTCAATTTTTGAAATTCGTTTTAGCCTGCCTTGATGCTGAGAAAGGGGATTTCTCAAAGTTTGCAAAATATCATGTCGTCACTAAGGATATAGAATAGGTTAGCGCCAAGCCCAGATATATCCTGTACCATCACTATTCATTTGATCGACTAAATCGTACTTCTTTTCCTTTAAAAAGCTTACCAGTGCTGAATGATTTTGATTACCCGACTGCCCAGGGTGTGTCTCGATACTGAAATTGCTTACCAAGTCAAATTGATCGTCGCTCATTCCGTATAGTATGGCGTATTCAGACCCTTCGCAATCAAGCTTCATTAAATCGATTTTAGTCAAGCCGTATGTTTCAATCACATCACTAAAAACAACAGTTTCCACGTTAATCTCCTCTCCTTTTCCCTGATCAGTAAATACACTAGCCATTGTCGAAAAGCCATCAATTGTACTCGAAAAAAGCTTAATTCCATCTCTGTTTGAAGAAACCGCTTTGTTTTCAATCGTCCAGTCGAGAGTTGAGTAAGTGGATTGATAATGGGCCAATTGCTGAAAATTAAATGGCATTGGTTCAAAAGCGATGACCTTAGCTTTCGGAAACTGAGATAGCATAAATAGGCTGAAGAACCCTACATTTCCACCAATATCAATAATCGTTGGATTTTCCGTTTTAAGCTGACCATTTGGGAAATTCTTAAGGTAAACCCTGTCAAAAAAGCTTTCCTTAAACGGCGGCATCATCTTACGTGGTACATCGATCTGGAAACCATTTTTAAGCCTAAAGGAAAAAGTGTCCTTACCTCCCATTTTGAAGAAAAGAAATTGGGGCCAATTCTTAAAATGACTAATCAGTGAACTGTATCGGCTAACCTTGTGACTTAAAGACATATTACTTTCTGAATCAGTGGGCAAAAATAACGTTTTCTCCACAAAAAAAGGCCTCGAAGTATCGAGGCCTTTTTTAATTGAATTCTGTATTCATTAATATCTGTAATGCTCTGGCTTGTAAGGACCTTCAACAGTTACACCAATATATTCGGCTTGTTCTTGTGTTAACTCATCAAGCTCAACTCCAATTTTAGCTAAGTGAAGCTTTGCTACCTTCTCATCTAAATGTTTAGGAAGCGTGTAAACTGCGTTTTCGTAAGCTTCTCTGTTTGTCCAAAGCTCAATTTGCGCTAGTGTTTGGTTTGTAAATGAGTTGGACATTACAAATGAAGGGTGTCCAGTAGCACAACCAAGGTTAACTAATCTACCTTCTGCTAAAACGATAATATCGTTGCCATTAATATTATACAAGTCAACTTGAGGTTTGATCTCTACTTTGCTTTCACCATGTGCCTCGTTTAACCAAGCCATATCAATTTCATTATCGAAGTGACCGATATTACAAACGATCGTTTTATCAGTCATCGCTTCAAAGTGTCTTTGTTGGATGATATTGTAGTTACCAGTTGCTGTAACAATAATATTTGCTCTTGGAATAGCTTTGTCCATTTTCTGAACTTCATAACCATCCATTGCAGCTTGTAAAGCACAAATCGGATCGATTTCAGTGACTATAACTCTTACTCCTGCTCCGCTTAGAGAAGCGGCTGATCCCTTACCAACGTCTCCGTAACCAGCAACTACTGCTACTTTACCAGCTAGCATGACATCCGTAGCTCTACGAATTGCGTCGACCAATGACTCTTTACAACCATATTTGTTGTCAAATTTGGACTTAGTCACTGAATCGTTCACATTAATAGCTGGCAATGGCAAAGTTCCATTTTTCATACGCTCATAAAGTCTATGAACACCAGTAGTTGTCTCTTCTGATAGACCTTTAATGCCTGGTACTAATTCAGGATACTTATCAAGTACCATATTCGTCAAATCACCACCATCATCAAGAATCATGTTTAGCGGCTTTCCACCTTCAAATGCAAAAATTGTCTGCTCAATACACCAATCAAACTCTTGATCGTTCATCCCTTTCCAAGCAAACACCGGAACACCAGATTTTGCGATAGCTGAAGCGGCATGATCCTGCGTAGAGAAAATATTACAAGAAGACCAAGAAACCTCGGCTCCTAAAGCAGTTAGTGTTTCAATTAATACAGCCGTTTGAATTGTCATGTGAAGACAACCAGCAATTCGAGCCCCTTTTAAGATTTGTGAAGGACCAAACTCTTCTCTTAATGACATCAAGCCTGGCATTTCAGCCTCGGCCAATTCTATTTCTTTTCTACCCCAATCTGCGAGATTGATATCTTTTACTTTGTAAGCTAATGTCTCCTGCATGTTTTTATACATTAATTTTGGCTGCAAAGGTAAGAGAAAGCCTACCCAATTTCAAAAAAAGCTGACGCCTTATAAGAGAAATTCGATCTCCTTGAAATCAAAGACTTCGACTTTACCATTTACACCGACCATTAAACGGCCATTTGAATCTATACCCTCAATAATTCCCTCGAAATCATATTCAGATTTAAACTTCATAGACTGCTTAAATCCAAGTAGATGTTGTAAGTAGTATTCTTTTAACTCTTGTGTTTTATTAGACTTCACCTTTAAATACTGAGCTTCAATATTTGAGATTAACTGTTCAAAAACATGAATCCTATCAAATTCCTTTTTCCCTCCATTTTCTGACAACAAGGAAGTAGCCTCTAACCCACCAAAGTCAAGCTGATTTACATTCAGGCCAATCCCGATCACGGAATTCTCTATAGAACCACTGCGGACTGAATTTTCAATGAGAATTCCAGCTATTTTTGACCTTCCAATAAACAGATCATTTGGCCACTTTACATTACAGGTAGTACTTGGCAAGAAATCGGCAATAGTTGCCCTAACACCTAAAGAAACAGCCATATTAAGCACAAAATGATCGGCAGGCTTCACAAATGAAGGCTTGAGAATTATCGATAGCATCAGGTTTTTATTAGGCTCTGAAATCCAAGAATTTCCCCTTTGCCCACGACCCTTCTTTTGATCATCAGTAACTATGACAGTACCTTCAATCGTGTCAGTGTTTTGAATGATTTGTAGACCTAAGTCATTGGTCGAATGACAACTTGGCATATAAATCACCTTTTTACCTAGAAATAAGGTGTTAGCAAGAATTTTGTACAATGAAATTTTGTTAATTTTGAACACCAAAATAAGTCAAAAATCACTTAAGAGTCTTAATGAATTCTGAAGAGCTGAGCAGCATCGTTGTCAAGGGGATGGAAGAGAAGAAAGCTGAGAACATTGTACTAATGGATCTCAGAAATGTAAAGGGTTCTGTGAGTGACTTTTTTGTCATTTGTTCAGGGAATTCAAATACTCATATTCAGTCCATAGCGGAATCAATTGAAGTCGAAACCAAGAAAACCTCAAAGGAGGCTCCTTGGAAAAAAGAGGGATTTAACAACCGTGAATGGGTTCTTATAGATTATGTGAGCGTCGTAGCTCATGTCTTTGACAAAGAAAAGCGCAATCATTACGCACTAGAAGACCTTTGGGGTGATGCAGAAATCACTGAGATCGTCAATAATTCTTAATTAACTTTATTGATTCAAGCGCGTTATAAAGTAGGTTTATAAAAATTTAAAATATTTAGAATGGCCGATAGCCCAAGAAAGAAGAACATTTTAGGGAAACCTGGACCGGGAGGTAAAAGACCAAACAATCAGGTGTGGATTATTACGTCGTTAATAGTCGTCTTTTTAGCTGTGTCTCTTCTGACCAATCAAAGTTCAGGAATACCGATTACAAAGTTCCGTTTCGAAGAAATGATCAAAAGTAATGATGTCGCCAAAGTCGTCTTCATTAATGGTCAAAACACAATCGAAATCACACTAAAACAAGAAGCGCTTCAAAACGCCAAATATAAACAAGAGCTGGACGGTAATAATTTGTTCGGTTTTAATAGTGGCCCACAATACGTACTTGAAAAATATTTTAACTCATCTGAAAGATTTGAAGAGTACTATGAGCAATTCAAAAAAGACAACAACATTCCAAGATCTCAGGATGTACCGCTAGAATTCGACACACGGACTACTGTGATGGACTTTCTTAGCACTTGGGGCTTCCTTATCCTTATCATTCTATTCTTCTGGTTGATGATGAGAAGAATGACAGGTAATGCTGGTCCGGGCGGACAAATCTTTAATATTGGTAAATCTAGAGCTGCTCTTTTTGATGCAGAAAGCAAAGTCAAAATTACCTTTGACAATGTAGCGGGTTTAGATGAAGCAAAAGAAGAAGTTCAGGAAATCGTTGAATTCCTTAAGAACCCTTCAAAATTCACGAAACTTGGTGGTAAAATACCAAAAGGAGCTCTTTTGGTTGGCGCACCTGGTACTGGTAAAACTTTATTGGCTAAAGCAGTAGCTGGTGAGGCTGCCGTGCCTTTCTTCTCACTTTCTGGTTCTGACTTCGTAGAAATGTTCGTCGGCGTAGGAGCAGCAAGAGTTAGAGACTTATTTAAACAAGCCAAAGAGAAAGCTCCTTGTATAGTTTTCATCGATGAAATTGATGCTATCGGACGTTCACGTGGAAAAGGCCAAATGCCTGGCTCTAACGATGAACGTGAGAATACCCTAAACTCGCTTTTAGTAGAGATGGATGGTTTCGCAACCGATTCTGGTGTAATTATTTTGGCGGCAACCAACAGACCTGATGTTCTTGATTCTGCACTCTTAAGACCTGGTCGTTTCGATAGACAGATCAGTATAGACAAGCCAGATATCGTTGGTAGAGAAGCAATATTCAAAGTACACTTAGGCCCTATTAAAGTGGCCAAAGACATCGATGCCAAAAAGCTATCGGCCCAAACACCAGGGTTTGCCGGAGCAGAAATCGCCAACGTCTGTAATGAAGCTGCTCTAATAGCTGCTAGACGCGATAAGAAGTCTGTCGACATGGACGACTTCAATAATGCCATTGATAGAGTAATTGGTGGTTTAGAAAAGAAAAGTAAAATCATTTCCCCAGAAGAGAAACAAATCGTGGCTTACCACGAGGCAGGTCATGCCGTTGCAGGATGGCACCTAGAACATGCCGATCCTTTGGTGAAAGTGTCAATAGTTCCAAGGGGAGTTGCAGCACTTGGTTACGCGCAGTACTTACCAAAAGAACAGTTCCTTTATCAGACGGAACAATTGATGGATGAAATGTGCATGACCCTAGGTGGACGTGCAGCTGAAGAAATCATATTTGGCAAGATATCAACTGGCGCATTAAGTGATCTTGAGCGAGTAACAAAAGTAGCTTACAGTATTGTGACTGTTTATGGTATGAACAAAAAAATTGGTCATATCTCATTCTATGATTCTAAGCAGAGTGATTATGGAGGGTTCTCTAAACCTTACTCTGAAGATACGGCAAAAACTATCGATGAAGAAGTAAAGAAAATCGTCGATGAGGCTTACAAGAGAACCATAAACTTGTTGACTGAGAAAAAAGAGCAATTAGAAATCCTTGCTCAAGAGTTACTTGAAAAGGAGATTCTATTCCAGTCTGATCTTGAAGGCTTAATCGGAAAGAGACCGTTTGAGAAACAAACAACTTATGAGGCGTATACTAACGGTAACAATAGTGACTCTGCAGTTGAAGAAGTTGTAGCCGATGAAGTGAAAGAAGAAAAACCAGCTGAAACAAAAGCGTCTGAAACTGACACTTCTGATTCAGAAGAAACACCGAACGACAAAAAGACTGATGCATAAGCATCAAGAAAATAGTAGAATAAAAAAATCAGGTCTCGGCCTGATTTTTTTATTTAAGGGGGTTTTACAATTTTTGTCTTAATCCAATGATGAAGCTCACTCCTAATAATAATGAAAAAGTCTATTTCGCCTCAGATTTTCATCTTGGAGTACCTGATAAGGTAACTAGCCAAGCTAGGGAAGAAAAGATAATTAAGTGGCTTGATGAATGTAAAAAAGATGCTCATGCCATCTTCTTAGTAGGAGACTTGTTTGATTTTTGGTTTGAATATAAAACGACCGTGCCTAAAGGTTTTGTTCGTTTTCAAGGAAAGTTAGCTGAAATCGTCGACGCTGGTATTGAGCTCGTGATCTTTACTGGAAATCATGATTTATGGATGTTTGGTTACTTTGATGAGGAAATCGGAGCCAAAGTTATTTATGACCCAATACAACTATACCTGAATGACACTAAGATTTACATTGGACATGGTGATGGTATAGGTCCTGGAGATAAGGGGTATAAAATGCTCAAGAAGATTTTTCGAAACTCATTCTTTCAATGGGCTTTTCGTTGGCTTCATCCTAATATCGGCATAGCATTGGCAAATTTTTGGTCGGGTAAAAGTCGAGCACAGGCTAATCACACCGAACAAAAGTTTATGGGGGACGATGAATGGCTTTGGGACTACTCTAAATCCATTGAGAAAAAAGAGCATCACGACTACTATATATTTGGACATAGACATTTACCGTTAGATTTAGAGGTGGGTGATAAAGCCAAATACATAAATCTAGGTGAGTGGTTGAACTATGATACCTACGCCCAATATTCAAATGGAAATATTGAACTTAAAACTTTTGAAGGCTAACCTAATTATAGCGTTTGCTCTTTTCTCCACTGCTTTATTAGGTCAGGAAAATGGTGTAAAGACCTCTTTTGACATAGATTATAAACCCGTCATGGCGTCAATCGATCGGCAAGGAAACTTATACTTTGCTAACGCTGGTGGGGCAATTGATAAATACGATCAAGACGGCAAACTTCTCTACCATTTTTCCCCTCAACGTAAAAGCAAACCTAGTATAATAGAGGCATGGCAAGAACTAAGAATCTTTGTTCATTATAAGGACTTACAGCAATATCTCTTCTTAGACCGATTTCTTAATAATTCAGAGCGCTATTCATTGGATTTTAGCCAAAGCAATAACTTTTCTGGTCATGTTACTTTATCTGGTGATAACAATCTTTGGGCGATCAATGAACAAGAGCTCAGCCTCCAAAAAATAGATATTAATAATCAAGAGGTTCTTTTTGAAACTAAACTGAACTTACAACTAGATTTTGATCACTTGGAGGTTCAATTCATTCGTGATTACCAGAATTACCTCTTTATATCAGATGCTGAATTAGGCGTATTAATGTTCGACAACCTAGGTAATTATATTGAACAAATAATACCTAAAGCGGATATAGCGTTTTTCAGTTTCTCTAAAAACGAATTAATTTATCTAACTCATAGAAAACTCATCCTGAGAGATATTTATACAAAAAAAGAAAGGGAGATCAGAATACCCGATCTCCCTTATCAATTTGCTTTTATGGAAAACAATAAACTATTCTTAATCCGTAATCAAACTGTTGATCTTGTTAAGATTAATTAGACCCTGCTGGTCGAGATTCTCCAGTGAAAATGTCTAAGATGAGTTTTCTCAGCATAATCCCATACTTCGCCTGTACCAGTTGAAATTCCCCACCAATTTGATTATTTAAGCTTTGCAAGTAAGTTACGAAGTCGATTGTACCACTTTCGTATCTAGTCTTTGAAAACTCAAAAGACGTGTTTAAATTAACTAAACTCTCCTTTGCGGCGGCATATGCGGTTTTAGCATTTACAAGACCCAGGTAAGCTTGTTGGACTTGGTTAGTCAGCGTGTTTTTAGTTTGTTCTACATTAAGCTGTGCATTTAGCAACTGCATTTTTGATTGTTGTATCCCTGTCCTATTCGCAAACCTTGTAAACAGAGGAACTCTCAAATTCAGACTCGCACTCTTACTTTCATTACGTTCGAATTGGGTACTCCAATCAGTAACTTCTGTTCTTGTTGGTCTACCTTCTGCGTCAGTTTCTAAAACATTCACGAAGTTCGAAGACCAATTAGTACCCCAAGAAGCACTCGCATCCAAACTTGGCATCCAGCTATACTTTGCCCTCTTAAGTGACTTTTCTGAGGCTTCTAAAGCAATATTAGCAGACTTTAACCCAGGACTATAAGCAATAGACTTGTCGTAAACCGAGTTAAACTCCTCAATCTCTACTTCGAGTTCTGCGTCGTTTACTGTAATACCAGCAAAATCATAATCTTCACTGGCATCTAAAAGTAATAATTGAATCAATGCCAGTTCGCTAGTGGCCAAAGTGTTAGATTGATTCACTATGGTTAGTTTTTGCTGAGCAATAAGAGACCTGAAATTATAAACCTCTTCCATACTACCGGTCCCAGCCCTTTCAATTCTCTCCTGCCTTTGTAGCTGCTCATTCAATAATTCAAGTGTCCGATTTGATATTTTCAACTGTTCTTTCGTTGAAATAATACTTAAAAATCCATTTATCACTGAAGCCTCAGTAGCTTGAATATTGCTTTCTATTGTTTGTAGAGCAGCCTGATATTCAAGTTTTCTTTGTCCCATAATCAGTCGATTACTGAACCCATCAAAAAGCGTTACACCTGCACTCAATGACCCACCACCAAAAAGGGTGGTCGTATTGACTAGGTCTCCAACCGTTTGGTCAAACTGAAGACCTTCACTCCAGTTGTGACTTGCATTTGCATTCAAAGAAGGTAAAAAATTGAATTTGCTTTGTGTGAAGCCAGCTTTTGCGCTGATCGCGTTATTTCGAGCTGTCTTGATACTGATATTATTTTTAAGTGCAATATCAATACACTCCTCCAGCGTTAAGATACGTTGAGCGAATACACCTCCACTCACCAATAGTCCTAGTACGACTGTATATATAAACTTTTTCATAATAGTGTTTTCTATCCTAAAGGCAATACTATGTCATTAAGCCATTTTCAGGCTTTTAAAATTCGTTCATTTGCTTATTGGCAAATGAACGAATACCCTTTAAAGGGGAAATATTATACTAGTGAGTTTTCTTTTGAATTGATATTCTCAGATACAACCTGACCATCAAAAAGATTGATAACTCGATGAGCGTATTCAGCATCAGTAGCTGAGTGAGTTACCATAATTACGGTAGTACCCTTTGAATTAAGGTCGCTTAAAAGCGTCATTACTTCTTGACCGTTAGTAGAATCCAAGTTACCAGTAGGCTCATCCGCTAATATAAGATTAGGCTTGGCCACAACAGCTCTAGCTACAGCTACCCTTTGTTGCTGACCACCTGATAGTTGTTGCGGGAAGTGATCTTTTCTGTGCATAATCTGCATAGTCTCAAGCACCTCTTCTACTCTTTTCTTTCTATCAGCAGCAGGGTATTTTAAGTAAATAAGAGGAAGCTCAACATTTTCATATACTGTAAGCTCGTCTATTAAGTTAAAGCTCTGGAATACGAAGCCAATGTTTTTCTTTCTAAGCTCAGCTCTTTGTCTTTCAGAATATTTTGACACCTCTTCATCGTAGAAGAAGAATTCTCCTTCAGATGGATTATCCAATAATCCGATGATGTTCAAAAGTGTAGATTTACCACAACCAGACGGTCCCATGATCGCTACAAACTCACCTTCAGAAATCGCAAGATTTACGTTATTCAGTGCAGTTGTCTCGATCTCGTCCGTATAATAGAACTTCTTTAGACCTTTTGTTGTGATGATTTTTTTACCATTTTCCATAATGTAAAAGTTATCAGTTGTTTGAATTAATTTATTGTTTGATTATTAATTTGTCCTTGTCTTCGTACCCTTCGTATGATGAAAATATAACTTTTTCTCCAGGTTGCAAGCCTTCTAGGACTTCATAATGTCTTGGTGTTTGGTTTCCGATGCGGATTTGTCTCCTTGTTGCGAACTCTCCTGACTCGTCAACTACGAAGATCCAGTTACCGCCGGTAGTTTGGAAGAAGCTTCCTCTTGGGATTTGGATAGCGTTTTTCTCTTCGCTCAATTGTAGTCTAATAGAGATAGTTTGTCCCCTTCTTACCCCGGCAGGAACTTCACCGACCATTTCTACTACAAATGTGCCATTGTTAATTTCCGGAAATTTCTTTCTGATCTCTAGCCCATATGTCGCTCCAGCAAAATCGTAAGTACCTCTTAGCCCTTCATAAACTCTTGGCAGATAATGCTGATCTACGTTGGCTTGAATTTTAAATCCTTTTAAATCATCTATCTGAGCGATAGTCATACCCTGACTGATGCTCTGACCTATCTCCGCATTTACCGTTGATAACAAACCATCAACAGGTGCAGTTACCCAAAGATCATCTAACTGACCAGCCACAATCTTTAAACTTTCTTGAGATGTAACTAGGCGTTGTTTGTTTTGATTTACTTGGTTTACAGAATTTAAAGAGTCAAACTCTTTGGTTTGTATAGTATTCACTCTTGTTGCAACAAGTCTATCATATGCTCTTTTAGAATTAAGAAATTCTTGTTCAGAAATAACTTTATCTTTCCAGAGCTGTTGATTCCGGGTATAAACATCTTTAGCCTGATCAATATCAAAATCGATCGCAATTACTTGGGCGTTTGATCTAAATAGTGATTGCTTAAGATTGTTGTTTGTGATTTCAATCTCATTTCTAAGTCGGTTTGTTTGAGTTTGTTGGCCTATGTAGTTCATTTCAAGACCACTATTCTCCAGTTTAAGGATAGTATCTCCTTTTTGAACTTCCACACCTCCTTCGAGAAACTTAACTTGAACGTTACCTCCTACTTTTGCATCAAGCCTATAAGTAGCTATCGGCTGTACATTACCTTCAATTGGAATATATTCTTGAAATGGGCCTTCAACCACGTCGGCCATACTGATTTTCTCAGCATCCACATTCAATTTTGCTGCGTTATCTGCAAATACAAATACTTTGAGTATTAAGAATAACATAGCACCACTACCAAGGATGGTCGCGATTCTCTTAGTGGTCCAGATTTTCTTTTTGATTTTTTTGTCCATTGCTGTCGTTATAAATGTTTTCGATCCGGCCACCCATAGACAACAAGGGTGCCACTTTTTCAAATAACTGATAAACAGGGTCTTATGAATTAATCTAGAACATTGGCAGAAGTGAAAGTGTACAATTATAACACAACAATTGATCGTAATCGAACACTTTTGAACAGTTGCTTATTCGAAGGAGGACATAAAAAAAGGCTCAGTATGGTCAGTACCGAGCCCAAAGGTCAAAAACTCAAAATATCTGAATTAACGTTTAAATTAATTCAAAACAACGCTTGCAATATATGTACTAAAATGTCTTTCGCAAAATCTTAGTTCCGTAAATGTTGGATTTTTTTTCAGATGGCTGGCGAAACACATGTACATACTCATTTAATTAAAGTTCATCATGCAATAATTAATATTACCGAAAAGCGTTACCTCGGACTACATATTTCCATAGTGCATACTATGGTTAAAAAGAGGAAGCTGTTCATATTCGTCCAACTTATGTAACATAATCGGACACAGAAACTGATAAAAACTATATATTACACCATTACGCTGCATTGGCACTATTTAAGCTCTAGCAGCAGCATTCTAAAAACTAATGATACTGTGGAAAAAGAATTAGGTAAGATTTTAATCATCGATGATGACGAGGATGTATTAATTGCGGCTAAGCTCTTATTGAAGAAGCACGCTAAAGAGGTTATCATTGAAAAGAACCCCAAGAAGATTCCTTTCTTAATGAATAATGGCACTTACGATGTCATTCTTCTCGACATGAACTTCAGTAAGGACATTACCAGTGGTAAGGAGGGTTTTTATTGGTTAGAACAAATCCTAGACGCCGATCCACAAGCAGTAGTCATTCTTATCACGGCCTTTGGTGATGTAGAAATGGCCGTAAAAGCGCTGAAAGAAGGTGCTACTGATTTTGTGCTAAAACCTTGGCAAAATGAGAAATTAATCGGTACGCTGTCTGCGGCCATTAAACTAAAACAGTCATACAAAGAGGTTAACAAGCTAAAAAGTGCTAAAAAGCAGCTTGAAGATGATATAAATAAGCCATTTAAAGATATCCTGGGAGAAAGTCCTGCGATGAAAAATGTCTTTAGCATCATAGACAAAGTCGCAGGTACCGATGCCAACGTATTAATTCTTGGTGAAAATGGTACAGGTAAAGAACTAGTAGCCCGCGCTATTCATCAAAGATCTTTAAGGAAAGAGAATGTCTTTGTGGGCGTGGATATGGGTGCGATTACAGAAACTCTTTTTGAAAGTGAGCTCTTTGGCCACAAAAAGGGAGCCTTTACGGATGCCAAAGAAGATCGAGCCGGACGGTTTGAAGTAGCTACTGGCGGATCACTTTTCTTAGACGAGATTGGCAACTTGGGCATGCCACTCCAATCAAAATTACTTTCAGTACTTCAGCAAAGACAGGTCACAAGAATCGGTTCTAACAAATCCGTAGATATAGATATCAGACTGATATGTGCCACAAACATGCCTGTTTACGATATGGTTGCTGAAAATACATTCAGACAAGACCTGCTATATAGGATCAACACGGTGGAATTACATTTGCCTCCACTGAGGGAAAGACAGGATGACGTAAACCTCCTAGCGGAGCACTTTGTGAAAGTTTACTGTGAAAAGTATAGAAAGCCACCAAAGAAAATAGCCGCTTCTACTTTGAAGAAAATGGCCAAATATCCATGGCCAGGTAATATTCGTGAATTACAGCACGCCATTGAGCGGGCTATTATCATGAGTGAAGGAAATATTCTAATGCCAGATGATTTCTTCTTCTTGGTACAGAAAACAGATGGAAATACAGAAGCCAGTGACAACCTGAATTTGGATGATGTAGAGAAAAATGTGATTCTAAAAGCAGTAAATAAACACTCCGGAAACATTTCAAAAGCCGCGAAAGAATTGGGTCTCACACGAGCCTCTCTTTACAGAAGATTAGAAAAGCATGGGCTTTAAAAACTTACGCTTACTTCTAATAGGAAGGTTAATCTTACTCATTGGTTCTATTTTGTTACTGGGCTATGTCTTTTACCAAGCTCCTAACAATGTAAACCTCACCTTCGTGATAATTCTGATTATCATTCAAATTGTCTTACTAGTTAGATCGATCGACAAGACGAATAGAGAAATATCTGGGTTTTTAAGTTCTATCAAATACGATGACTTCACGACCACCTACCCTACTCATGGAAGAGGTAAATCAATGAATGAGCTTTACGCAGAGTTCAACAATGTCATCAAAAAGTTTCGTGAAATCCGTGCCGATAAAGAGGCTAACTATCATTACTTCAGAACAATTGTACAACACGTAGGCATTGGACTAATCACATTCAATAAACTAGGAGATGTTCAGATCATAAATAGCTCTGCCAAAAAACTCATAGGGGTTGAATCCTTAAACAACATTTTTGAACTCAGTAAAGTGAGCGCCAAGCTTGTGGAGTCATTGGTGAAATTAAAAACTGGTGGTAGCGCATTGATAGAGCTGACGAATGAGGGTACTCGAACTCAGCTATCGGTTTACGTGATTGAACTCGTTTTGAGAGGAGAAGAATTTAAACTTGTTTCCGTTCAAAATATTCAAAGCGAACTGGAAGAAAAAGAAATGGAGGCATGGCAAAACTTGATTCGAGTGCTTACCCATGAAATCATGAATTCTGTTACTCCCCTTTCATCCTTGGCCGCCACAGTTGAAACTAATTTGGTTGATAACATAGAAGATGATGTTCCGATAGAAAAAGACGAGTTGGAAGACATTTACTTGGCAGTTCAAACAATCAAAAGGCGAAGCGAAGGGTTGATCAGGTTTGTATCGGACTTTAGAAATCTAACAAGAATTCCTGAGCCGAAACTTCATGAAATAGAAGTCAAAAAAGTTCTTGATCACGTTAGCTTATTGCTAAAGCTTGAGATTGAAAATAAGAATATCGATTACATCGTGAACATAGCGCCAATTGGGCTAATGTTCAATGTAGACAAAGAATTATTAGATCAGGTATTAATTAACTTATTGCAAAATGCTATCCATGCACTGGATGAAAATGATGGCGAAAAAGCGCTAATCGTCAACGCCTTTATCAACGAATACGGCAGACCGACACTTACAATTAGAGATAACGGTGTGGGAATAGACGAAGAAGCTCTAGGCAAAATATTCATCCCGTTTTTTACGACGAAAAAACAAGGTTCGGGAATCGGGCTTAGTTTATCGAAACAAATTATGCGTAAACATGGTGGATCGATCACTGTAAAGTCGGTAATGAACGAAGGCACAGAATTTACTTTAACGTTTTAATATCTTTCAGGAATCATTTATCTTCCCAAATACATTCATTCAATAACTCATAATGAGCAACACCCTTGACCGCGTCATCCAAATCCTTGTAGAAAAAATAGGAATAGCCCCGACTGAGGCTACAACTGACGCCAACTTCATAAAAGACTTAGGAATAGATTCCCTTGACTACGCGGAAATTGTCATGGAGTTTGAACAATCATTCAATATTAGAATCCCAGATAGCGATGCTGAAAGGCTACAGACTGTCGGACAGGCTGTGGAATATATTGATGAGAAAATTAGCGCTTAAGCTTACAGAAGGTTCAATAATATATTAACCCCTCTTGTGGGTTACCAGTACTACACTCCCCAGATGTACCAATACGCTTGGCCGCATAAAGAGCCAATAAACTGTCAAAATCATGACTAGTTTCAATTTCTAATGCGGGTGCCAATACCAAACCAAGCTTTTCCATAACCATCATCATCTGGAGGTAATCTGGTTTTTTGCTTTTATAACCGTATGTCTTAAGCGCTAAGTTAAAGGCTACCCTTGCCGGATAAACCTCATACACTTTGAGCCCATCTGTTTCTAGCTCATTTTTCAATTTCATAGCCCTTGCTGTAAGACCGCCAAGAAACATTGGAGACATAGCTTTTAATTCTTTGTCACACGACCTGTAGAAATAGTCATTACAATCCACAATCTTATTATAGATACCGGGCAATGAAAGTGGCGCATCAAGCCCGATTACTCTCAATTGGTGTTCAACTACAAAATCTCGAATCATTTTGTCCGCATCCTCACCTTTTTTGGACCTTAAAAGCTGAATAAAATCACCCTCCTCGTAAGCAATTACCGTTGTACCAGCCAGCTTACTACCATAATCAATCCCTACTTTCTCCTTAACCATTAGTTACTCTACTATATTTATAGTAGATTTCAAAAAAAGCAGAATGAAACACACGTCAATAACCTTTTTATTCATCTCCTTATGCATTATGGGTTGTAACAAGCAACCCGTCGAAGAGGTTTTCAAAACAACCAAAACTTCTCCAGATCAGATCGTTTTGATCTTTAATGACCCTGTCCAAAATGGATTCTTCACTTTCTCCAACGGAAGCTCGGCAGGCAGAACACGCAACGGCGATGAAATACAGTACATTGACGATCAATACATCTATAGAAAGCTTAAAATAGATTTTTCCAAAAAGTCAGATACCGTCGTTTTAAAATCTAAAAGAGATTGGGTGGAAGTTACCCTTATGTACAAAGGGGTGGACGATCTGACCTACATTTTCAAAAATGGTGATACAACTGTATTCAACTATGACGGGGTTAAACCAATAGCTAGGCTTATTAACCGTGAGGAAGCTTATAACACGACTAACTTCTCGCTTTACTTGAGAGATTCTATAGCTACAAATGACTATTTAAGCAGCGATATTATCAGACTACCCATGCTACTTTGGGATCAGTATGATTCTATTTCAGATTTTAAGGCAAGAGATGAAGCGATCGTAGCCGATGCATCCAGAACTTTTAAAAGTGATATTCAGCAAGAAGTCGATCGGCTAGATAAACTTTTTCAGAATGATCAGATGGATGAGCAACAATACAAAATGCACATGCGATCACTTCATGCAAGGCTTATCACTCTAAAGAATGCACTTACCTTTTTACCCGAAGACTCCAAATCTTCATTGGTCAACTCAGTCGTTAAGCAACTTGAAAGTAAATCTCCTGAATTAATGAGCCGGGCCGATTCTCTATTATACTTGATGAATTACTCAGGCAGCCTGTCCAATAGTATTGTCACTGCTTATCGTAACACCGTTCCAATGATTTCACAACAAACCAGTGGTGGTGGGGGTAGCACTAGAGACTATCGTCAACTTTATGATTCATTGAGGATCAGAACCGACCTGACTGATGTTGAGAAGAAATTACTTCAATACAATAATTTGAAATCTATCTTATCTCAAACTACTTTCTTTAGCATCGCATCGCGATTAAAGTATCTCACTCGGTTCAGAAATGATTTCCAAGATACAATTCTGGTAAATGATTTAATGAAGCAATTTCAGATTGAGTTTCGCATAGATGACGAGATTCAGGTAGAATCTCTAGAGGGACAAAAAAGCACCCTGAAAGATTTAATTGCCTCTTATAATGGCGAAGCAGTATATGTTGATTTTTGGGCAAGTTGGTGTGCTCCCTGCATTCGAGAAATGCCAGCATCTAAAAGGATGACTGAAACCTACGCAAATGATGACATCACTTTCATCTATCTTTCCACGGACAGGCGTGCCGCTGATTGGAAGAAATCGATCGATAAAAACAATTTAAAATCAGGCCTACATTACAGAATAACTAACGCAAATACCTCTCAAGGATTGGAAGATTTAAACATCCCATTTATCCCACGATATATGATTTACAACCAAGCAGGTGAACTTGTCAATAATGATGCCCCAAGGCCTAGTGAGACCGATTTATTGACGTCAGAATTCCAAAAGTATCTAAGCTCAAAAAATTAAACTTTTGCGACTTATCTTTTGTTGAAGAAATTCAAAGAAAGGATAATTATGCTCACGTGGATTGATGTGATCAAATTTGCCAATAATGGCAACCCGACTCCAGACAAAAGAGTCGAAAAAACTGCGGAAGAATGGAGAGAGATTCTTACCCCAGAACAATTTCAAATTGCAAGACTTAAAGGCACAGAAAGAGCAGGAACTGGTGAATTTTGTGAACGCCACGAGCCAGGACTTTATGGCTGTGTTTGTTGTGGCACCCCCCTATTCGATTCAAGGGTAAAATTTGAATCAGGCACGGGATGGCCAAGTTTTGCCCAACCCGTAAAGGAAAATGCAATTGGCTATATAAAGGACACTAGCTATGGCATGACACGCGTTGAAGTCGTCTGTAACACTTGCGATGCTCACCAAGGCCATGTATTTCCTGACGGACCCGAACCTAGTGGATTGAGGTACTGTATTAATTCAGCTTCAATGCAACTATTGGAAGATGACAATAAGGAAACCACCGCTGTTATTGGTGGCGGGTGTTTTTGGTGTACTGAGGCTGTTTTTCAACGGGTAAAGGGAGTGAGTCACGTGGAGTCTGGCTATTCTGGCGGAGCGATCAAAAATCCAACCTACAGAGAAATATGTACAGGTAGAACAGGGCATGCAGAGGTGATTAAAATTACCTACAACCCAGAAGAGCTTCCATATGCGGATTTGTTAAGAATATTCTTTTCAACGCATGACCCGACCACTCTGAACCGACAAGGTTATGATCAAGGAACACAGTATCGTTCAGTTATTTACTTTCAAGATGAGGAAGAGCAGCGTATTGCGACAGAAGTCATGGAAGAAATGGCAGATTATTTTGACGACAAAATAGTAACCGAATTAAGCCCTTTAGGTGCTTATTATCCTGCTGGCGAAGACCACCAGAATTACTATAATGAGCATAGAAGTCAAGGCTATTGCACGGTAATTATTGACCCAAAAATTCAAAAATTAAGAGCCATGTTTTCCAGCAGATTGAAACCTGAGTAAGCTCACTTATTAAGAAAAAGAAAAGGCTCCGCTCAAATTGAGTTCGGAGCCTTTCTATTTAATCTAATCAACTTTCACGATTGTATGAGCTGGTTAACCTTTGAGCTCTAATTCCTTAGACAGTGTAGCCTTCCCAAAAGTTGGATTGCTTTTCACTATTCTTCAGATTCTTTCGATAACACTCGAAATTTGCGCTTAAATTGATTGCCTTCAGGATCAATAATAGTGATAATGTGATCTCCCGGAGATGGTTTTAAGCTAATCTCATGTTTTGATAAAGTACTCCCGATATAGACATCGTCTAAATGCCAAAACAGTTCTATATCACTTTCTCGATGTGTAGCTTCGAATACTAACTCACTGCGCACCCCATCTTGAGCGATCGGTATGTACAAAGCAGCATTTTCCTGTGGGTAAATCATATCCATAACCATCAAAGAAAGGCTCGTGTCTTCACACCCAGGCATCAAGGGTGGTAAGTCCAAGTACATTGGGTTTTTCTTCTTATAATATTCAGCCTCTTTTGGAGGTAAAACCAACCAATTCTTGGTTACAATATCTTTTAAAGGGTAACAACCCGCATTTACCCTAAAGCGCTCAGTCTTATCTAAATGCACCCTTTGGTGATACGGGCTCGTCGTCGTTCGCAAACCAACCTTAGGAATTTCAACCGTATCCACTTTGGCGGAATAAGGTGAAGATAAAAAGCCAGTTTCTCGATCTACGATTGCGGTGACGAGTTCGGATTTTGGAGGTTTGAACCAAGTGGTTTCAGGCAGTAAATCAAACACATCGAACATTAAAGGAGCCGCAGCTTTAATTCCAGTCAAACCTGGTCTTCCTTCACCATCGGCATTCCCAACCCAAACGCCAACGACATATTCAGGTGTTACGCCGATCGCCCATCCATCGCGGTAGCCAAAGCTAGTACCTGTTTTCCAGGCAACTTTTCTAGCACTGCTATACAACTTCCACGAGGCATCTTCAGCAGGACGATAGACCTCCAACATAGCCTTAAAGGCAAACCAAACTGATGAAGCATTTAAAGAGGGAACCTCTCGATTTGCTTCAAAATCCTTCGATTCAAAGGAAGCAAATGCATAACCTTGATAATCTGTTGTAAAACGCCTGCTGCTATGATTGTTTAATGTTCTAGACATGCCGGCATAAATGTTAGCCATGTCCCAAAGCGTGCCTTCGGAACCACCTAAAATCATTGATAAACCATAAAAACCAGGTGGGTTATTTAGGGTTGTCATACCCAAATCCCTCAACTTTTGATGGAATTTCGGGTAGCCATACATTTTAAGCATATTCACAGCGGGCACATTTAAAGACCTTGAAATAGCCATATCCGCATGCACTACGCCATCATACTTTCTAGTGAAATTTTTTGGTGCAAAATCGGTATAAAAAGTAGGTACATCTGGAATTAAGGTTTTCGGCAAAATGAGGCCCTCATCCAATAGACTTGCATACAAAAGCGGTTTCAAAAGACTGCCCGTACTCCTCGGTGCTTGAATCACATCCACGGCCCCAGCATGCTCCGAACCACTTTCAGGAACATTGCCTGCATAAGCCATCACTTGATTAGATTTAACATCTAACACTAAAACCGCGGCATTATGAATCCCATCTGTTTTCAAAAGTGCGTGATGCGCGTTAAGAACACTATTCACCCTGTCTTGAAGAAATCCGTCGACACTTGAATTCGTCACCTTTCCCTTTGCCCCAGATTGAGCCAAATAACTTAGAAAATGATCCGCTTTTTGGGGCAATCTTGCTGGTCCGTCAGGCAGTGGTTCAGCCTTTGCCAACTCAAAAGATATTTCGTCCATTGCCCCAGCATTGTAAAGTCGCTGGAGCAGTCTATTCCTTTTATCAAGCAACTTTTCATTACGTTTTCCAGGAAAAAGAAGCGAAGGTTGATTGGGTAAAATAGCCAATAAGGCTGCTTCCGCCCAAGAAAGGTTTTTTGGAGGACGCTGAAAATAACGCCAAGCTGCCGCATTTAAACCCACCGTATTTCCACCAAATGGTGCATGCGACGCATATAGTTTTAAAATACTTGATTTGGAATAGCGGAGTTCAAGCCGCGTAGCCAAAGCCATTTCTACCAACTTTTCCTTAACTGATCGCGACTTACCTTTACGTGAAAGTCTGATAACCTGCATAGAAATGGTACTCCCGCCGCTGACAGTTTCAGAAGCTGTCAAATTTTGCCAAAGTGCTCTACCAATTGCTAAAGGATTAACTCCCGGGTGACGATAGAAGTGCTGATCTTCGAACATAAGCAAAGCCACTTCATATTTTTCCGGTAAGGCTTCTACTTCTGGAAAACGCCACTGCCCGTCATCGGCAATTCTAGCGGAAAGCAATTCACCGCGAAAATCATTGACAACAGTGGCAAAGGGGTCGTTAAATAGTTCCTTTGGGAGCATATAATAATACCCTATCCCTGCGATCAACATCAGGGAGAAAATCCATTTCTTATATGTAGACAAAAATTTCACTGAAACTTATCCCTAGCCTTAATTTCCTCTATTTACATTCACCCATTTGCCTGCCGATCGCGCATTAATTGTATCATCATACATCGCCTCCACTTTGACCGTTGGCAGGTAGTATCTTCCAGCATAAGTTGCATTTAATGCCACCTTAAACTTCTTTTCTTCGCTTGGCCTCAAGTCAAAATAGGTATACACGCGATCATCCCTAATGTCTCTGTATTCGTAATTCGCCTTGGTGGCCACTCCAGGGATTTCATTCAGTCTATCGTTCAAAATCTCCCAACCAGAAGGGAAAACCTGACTCAAGGCTAAGTCTCGATAAACTCCCTTCGTTCCCGTATTGTAAACTGATACCTCAGCAAAGAAATCTGTCCCCTGTTCTAAAGTGACTGGGTCTATGACATTCCCGTTTCGATCAGAATAAACGATCTTCAATCGCAAACCCTTTTCAACAGCTTGTTCTGCACCTGCCATCGGTTGGCCTCGTTTCAACACTCGGACGAATAGTATTCCTTCCGATGTATTATCTACGCTAAAACTCTTTTGCTCTACCCCTTTTACATCGGCGTCCACTAGGATCATTGATTTCGCAGAGTTCACGTCAACAAGATTACCATTATCGACCTGGTAGGTAGCTTTAATTCCATCACTTGTCCCATCGGCACCAACAAACTTAATAATGGATAGTAAAGCATAAGCGGTAGTTTGTGTACTCATCCAACGATCTTCACTCAACAGTTTCGCGATAGCTCTCATCAAGGTTAATCCCTCATTTTGCAAGCCTAAAAGCCCGAGGGTTTCTAAAATCATTGCATCATCTCTGAGCTTAGAACCATAGTAATAGTAGTAGTTTCTTCTTTTGGTTTGCCTTGGCAAATCATTAATCATTTCCATAGCCACCTGTTTTCTACCAACAAGGGCGTAAGCTGCGGCAAGTCGCCATTTGGCCGCGATACTTAATAAACTATTTTCCCTAAGCCTGTTCATGGCACCAAGTTCTGGCGACTGAGCCTTGGCCAAGGTATACAACCTATAGGCCTGTACCAGATCGTCATTATAACTCGAATTTTTGCTCCAGCTTCTGGCACGCTTCCGTTGGTATTTGGTCCAATCACTTAAAAGCTTCGCAGGGACAAAATAGCCTTTATCTTTTGCCTCTAACAGGAAATGACCTGCGTAATTGGTTCCCCAATCGTTGTCGTCGCTTTGGCCTGGCCAATAAGCAAAACCACCCAGCGGCGTCTGGAATTTCTGAATCCGATTGATCCCATTAGTAACATTGGTTTGAATTTTCAACTGTTCCTCGTTTGATAAATCAGCCATATCGTTGAGGAATAACTGAGGAAATACTGCCGATGTAGTTTGTTCGATACATCCATGAGGATAAGACATCAAATAACCCAATCGCTTTTTTAGATTAATCGGTGGGATAGAGCTCATTTCCAAAGTCATATCATTGGTACCCACTATCCCAACTTGTGCAAAGGTTTCGCTCCACTTCTCTCCCTTCTGAAGGGCTTTCTCAGTTACATCTGTTACTTCAGGATTAGGGTTTCTAACCTGTACTTCTAATTCGTAGGTGGCAGTTTCTCTCCCTGACTTCGCCACTATCTTCACAGTGCCGACTCCGAGAGCTTCGGCAACTTCGAAGTCAAAATCAATGATCTGATCACCAATTTCATCAAATTGAATAGTCCGCTTGGTAGAAGCTCCAAAATTCAAGAGACTATTTCCAACCACAGAAACTTCAACTTCTTTGATGGCGGGTTCTAAAACAAAAACATTCACTGGCAAACTGATCTTTTCCCCAGGGCCAACAACTCTTGGTATAGTACCAAGTACCATAAGTGGTTTACGAACGGGTGTCGCTTTTTCTACCTTTCCATAAGCGCCATTCTCACCAGCCACTACCATTGTTCTTACCGAACCGATATAATTTGGCATGGTGAATTTGTGATTTGCTTTTTCTCCCTTTTCTAGCTCAAAAGGTCCTAAATGGACTACTACAGGCTTAAATCGGTTAGCTTTTGCTTTCTCAGGCTTAGCGGCCGATCCATCGCCTCCCAGTGCCAAAAGTTTAGATAAATCGCCATCAAAAGCCCCAATTACATCTTCATAAAGATCCCAAGTTTTAACACCTAATGCCTGTCTGGCAAAGAAAGTATTCCATGGATCGGGCGTTTTGAATCGCGTAATGTCTAACAAGCCTTCATCGACTACCGCAATGGTATAGGTCATCGGTTTACCATCGGCTTCGCTAACAGTTAAGTTCACTTCGGATTCTGGCTCCAATACGCTTGACATTTCTATTTCAGGATTAAGCTTTGTATTCGGATCGGAAACATTAATCGGTACGATACCATACAGCCTGATCGGCAGGTCATTTTTAGTCTGCATATGTGGCTGGAGGAGCGTTGTACTCACGTATGCATTTGGCACCATTTCTTCCGTTGTGGTAAATTCAAAAGTATTGTACCCCTCAGTAGTTTCTACCCAATAGGAGGCTACTACCTTGCTACCATTTTCTACGCTGACTAATGCGCGTCCTTCGGTACTTGCAGGAATGTTCACTTTGACCTTTTCCCCTACACCATAATCTTCAGCATCAGTAGAAAAATTTAAAAGTGCTGCACCGCCAGGCCTCGACTCTTCGGCCCAACCTGGCCAGTCAAAGTAAGTAATAGAGCCGGCCGAATGACCAGAATCGGTATCGCGAACACGCACATAGTATCGTCCCCAATCCTTATTTGGAATGGCCAATTTTACCTTAGCTTGGCCATTTGTCGTATTGATTTGCTCTCGATGATACGGGCTGCTATAATTACGACTCACGTAATAAGCCAAATTATCATTTGAGCGATCCCACCACCACCGCCAATTAAGTTTAAAGACTTCAAGCACGAGTCCTTTCTTGTCGACAGGTTTCCCATTAGCATCAACGGAAACAATTTCAAGTTCATGATCTTTATTGGTCAATAACTGTCCTCTCCTATCTCCTTCAGGCCTCTTAATGCCCACAAAACTGCTGTAAGGGTAAAAAGGAATACTGAATTGATCTATACTAAAATCTCCTCCTGGCTCGAATACTTTACCACTAAAAGTAGCCATCAATTTTCCCGGTGCTGTAGTTTGTTTGCTCAGTGTTACATTAACTTTTGCGTTACCAGTCTGATCAACCGACCCACTGAAAATTCTTTGCGTTTCAGCACTAAATTCTTTGGCTTTATCGTCGAAAGTATATTGAGGATAATCGTTAAAACTGGTTGCTGTGGGTGTAAGGATCAAATCGAACTCAGCCTTCAAATTTTTAGCTGACACACCGCTGAGCCATTGCACATTTAAATCACCTTTTAGGGTGTTGTCTGTTACACTGATTCGATCCTTATCGAATTTCAGGTCAATCTTCAACCGATTCGGTTTTACTGTTTCTATTTTAATCCGCTTCGTGAACGTGGCACCTCCTACCGTAGTTCTTGCCAACCAATTGCCTGTCGGATCATCGATATCTGTTTTAAGCGGAAAGTGATAAAAACCGTTGGTTGATGTGGTTTCTACCTTTCTGGTTTTAATATTTCCTGAGGGATCGATCAACTCCATTACCACGGGATGTTCCTCAGGTAAATTGTTATCGGGATCGGCCAAGATAAAATTGAGGTAGATATGATCGCCCGGCCGCCAAACACCGCGTTCTCCATAAATGTAACCCTGTACACCTCTTTGAACTTTCGCTCCGCCGACATTAAAATTACTGAGTGAAAGGGCTCTACCGTCCCAAAGTTTCAAATACCCTCTTTCATCACCTCTATTAGCGACCAAGAGGAATGGCTTTCTGTCAAGGTCAAGAGATACCCTACCGTCAGCATCAGTAGTGAGCGTCTCAATTATCTCTTGTTGATAATCATAAATATCTACCCGAACATTAGACAAAGGCTCCGTTGTTTTAACGTCCGTGACGTAAGCTTCTAGGTTTCTGTTATTGCCCATTTTGGCAATCAAACCTAAATCAGAGGCTAAAATATTAGTGGAAACCAGTCGGTTTCTACCAGCATAATAACTCACATGACAAGGGTTTTCTCTCTCACGCCATACATACCCTCTACCATATCCATAATTATAATAGCTATCGTAGCCTCCAGCACGTTCTCCTGAATAATCATCCCATTCATCTGTTTCGATATTGCCTGATACAATAAGCTCATCCGAAATTGGCTCTCCACAGTCATAAAGCGAGTAAGCCTTTTTGAAATTTAACCTAACCTGATAGATCGCTCCAGGTTCAGTGGCTATCATGTCAGAAATGTCCAGATTGAACCGGTTCCATTTACTCAGGTTCATAACACCCGAAGGATCAAGTTGTACCATACTTTTGTGAATCGGCCTACCGACTCTCCTCAATTGATCGTTTCCATTCAGGTTATTGGTCTGTAAAAACTGGACGACATTTTTTTCATAGATTTTAATAATCATCACATCGACTGCTCGAAGGTTGACAGCCTCAAATGGCAAGACAAGTCCATCGGTACTTGGTAGAATTGTCCCTTTTGATATCAGCTTTACCTGCGGTTTGGTCTGAGCAAAAGAAACATTGAAGTCCAAATTGTTCTTCATCCCATACCCCAATTTGTTTTTGATACCGGGGTAAACCGACAAGCGCTTAACGCCTGACTTCGCTTGGGAGGCATATACTTTAACCTCGTTATCCTTAATAGAAAATCGCAGGTCAGTTTCGCCTTCTAATGTTATAAGCCCACTTAAATCCTGGCGTTCATCAAGTGGATCAGAAAAATTTAAAACTACATGAGCGTCGCCTTCTCGAACAACGCGGGTGTTCAATACCTTAAAATCATTTAGGCCTGGTATATCCACTTCCCCTTTCGATCGCCTATCTACACCTATACTGCTACCATTTAAAGCATAGGTCATTATTTCATTTTCCTCTTTTCTGGTGAGTCCAGTAACTTGAAACTGATGGTTAGTCCCGTTATTCTGATCGAATACCCAACTGACCTTAAGATCTTCTCCTTTTTGTCGCGCCGTTAAAACCTTTTTAAGCTGAAGCGTATCGACATAATCAGCTGTCAGTAATTCTCCTTTTACGATTTGCTTTCGCATTGGGTCAGCCTCATCACTTATTTGACCCAGAATTCTGATATCGTAGTCTTGCTTGATCGTTTCAACCTTAAACTTAAACTCCTTTTGACCTTCATCGAAGGATAGACCAAGGGCTTCCAAATCTAGTTTAGCGGTATAGGTACTATTATTTTTGAGAGGCGTTGCTGGTACAAACTCTAAAACCCTTGGCGTAGCCCATCTTAACTCTCCTGAAATTTTCGGAGAAAAGCTTAAAACATTCTGTAAACGCTGATACTTAGCCTCCACATCTGAACTTAATTGAACCGTGATCAGTGATCGGGTTGAAATCTTACCAGAAGTATATGCCGATACAATTTCGTTGAAATCTTCATCTGCCTGTTGATCGTAATTTTCCTCTTCCTGCTTCTGTGGGCTACAGGCTACTATGACGAATACTAGGACAAGACTAAAAAGCCGAAGATGGGCATTTGCGGGCATAACAGTTCTATTAAATTGTGGAGATCCGAAGACCTAAGAAAGATAAAAAATTGAGGAGTTAATCATGCACCTCATTACAATAACTAACTTTATAGTTTTTATTGTGTGAAAATTAGGGAGAGTGTAACCTATTTTTTAAAAAGTGGATCGTAGTTAAAAAAACAACTATGAAAAAGGTCAATAACTTTTCAAGGATTACAGCTATGACATTGATTCTTGCTCTTTTAGGCTTTTCAGCTTTCGGTCAAACGACTGCGGCAAAAGCGAAGGAAAAAACGAACGACAAAGCATTAAAAGCATATGTGGGAGCTTATGAATTCGACAAAAACACTGATATGGGTTTTGATGTGACAGTTTGGCTAGAGGAAAACGGTAATCTTTATGCGCAACCTTCAAACGAATCTCAGCCACCAGCACAACTCATAAAAGTATCGGAAGATAAATTTGAGTTAGCCAATACTGGCGGACTGATGATGTCATTCGAAAGAGATAAGAAAAAAGAGGTGATTTCATTAAGGATTTCAGAGGCTGATCAGTTCTTTACCTGCATCAAGAAAAAAGACAAATAACCGATGCAACCTTCCTAGAGGAATCAACATCTGATCTGCATAAGGTCAACCAACAACGTTATGCTAAAATCATACCTCAAAACAACTTTGCGGACTATCAAACGTAGTCCGCTAGCTTCATTTATCAACATTTTCGGTTTAGCAATGGCTCTCGGAGTAGCCATAATGGTCTATTCTTTTGTAGACATGGAGTACACTACCGATCAATTTCATGAGAACAAACATGAAATTTATATGGCTACCTCTACGCTAAGCCGAAGCGGTCAGGAAGCACAGTATGGCATTATCCCAGCTCCTTACGCTCAAATCTTAATGAATGATTTCCCTCAAATCGATCGGGTTATCAGAATGGAACACAGAGGCGGAGTCTTAAAGAATGGCGCCAGCGTGTTCAACGAAACTTTCACTTTTGTGGACCCTGGGTTCTTGGATATGTTTACTTTCCCCTTAAAGTGGGGTAACAAATCCGCATTGAATGAGCCTAATAAAATTATTATTAGCGAGAATACGTCCATTAAATATTTTGGTGATACCAACCCTTTAGGGAAGTCTATGACTTTCGAATTTGGTGCTTTAAAGTACACATTTGAAGTCGCTGGTGTAGCAGAAAAGTTCCCATATAAAAGAAGTATGGACTTTCGCGTCTTGGTCAATTTCGATCAGCTAAAACAAATTGATCCAGCCGTGAAACTCACTGATTGGGGTACATTTTTAGACGGTACTTTTATTCAAACAAATAACCCAAGTGCCGTTGCGAATATTACTCAAAATGTTCAGCAATATGTAGCGCTACAAAATGAAGTCCGCAAGGATTATCCGGCCACCGCTTTTGGCTTCTTCCCTTGGGTAGACCTTTACCTAAAAGGTGATGACATGAGAAATACAGTTACGGGCAGTACGGACGGAGTAGGAAGTCTTGTCTTATCTATTATCGCAGGGTTTATCTTGGTGCTGGCCATCTTCAATTACATTAACATCGCGATCGTTTCTGCTACTAAACGGCTTAAAGAAATCGGTGTACGAAAAGTAATGGGAAGTACTCGCAAATCTTTGGTCTTCCAATTTTTATCGGAAAATGTATTTCTTACACTGATAGCACTTATACTCGGTTTTATTTTGGGTGTGACAGTGCTTATTCCAGGTTTCGACCAAATGTTTGACATTGGCATGGAGTTCGACATCGCCCAACCGTCGCTTTGGATCTTCTTACTAATTCTAGTGGTCTTTACTGGTTTAGCTTCTGGGGCCTATCCTGCCTTATACATTTCAAATTTTAGCGCAGTCAACATTTTCAGGGGACGGCTGAAGTTTGGAGGAAAAAATAAGATGACGAAAATCTTCCTCACCTTCCAATATATACTCGCCTGTATTGCTGTCGTTGGCGGTATTATGTTTACGCAAAACACGGCTTTCCAAAAAAGCCAAGACTGGGGTTACAATGAAAAAGCGACCATAAGCACCAATATTTCTCCTGCCACTGAAGCAATGCAACTCATGGCTGCTATGGAGTCAAATCCAAACATCGCATCTATTGCTCCTTCGAAACACCATTTGAGCAGACGATCGACAAGAATGGAAATTCAAATTTTAGAGAAGGATTACGATATTCTGACCCTTGAGATTGGTCCTGAATATGTAGAAACTATGGAATTAGAAGTTCTCGAAGGCAGAACATTTGAAAAAAACAGAGAAACAGATTTTCAAAATGTATTGATCAACGAGCAGATGGCCAAGCTGCTTAATCCTCAAGGTGCACTTGGCGAACGTTTCAAATCGGATACCCTAAACTTCGCAGTAATCGGCATCTTGAAGGACTTTCATCAATACAACTTTTCAGAACGCATTGAGCCGATGATTTTGAAGCTCAGTCCAGAAGATGAATATGCGTTTATCTCGATGCGCGTAAAACCCGGAAGTCTTATTGCTACTTACGAGGCACTTGAAAATACTTGGGCTGAAATCTTCCCTGAAAAACCTTTCAATGGCTTTTATCAAGAGGAAACATTGGAAAATTACTTTAGAGAAATCGATGGACATGGCAAGTTGATGCGAATTGTCGCTTCCATGTGTATCATCTTGTCTTGCTTGGGCTTGTATGGATTGGTTTCACTCAATGTAGCGAGTCGTACTAAAGAGTTCAGTATCAGAAAAGCGCTCGGTGCTGGCCTCAAAAACCTAGCCTTTGTCATCAACAAACAATTTGTATTGTTCTTGGCCGTGGCTTTGATCCTAGGCCTTCCAATCAGTTACTTACTGATGGATACGCTTTTTGAGACAGTGTACGAGGTACATAAACCAATTACGGTTATTCCGTTTTTAATGGCTTTAATTATCGTTGTAATTATGGTTTTTGCCACTGTTTCTTCACAGGTCAAGAAGGTGATGACGACTAGTCCAACAGAAGGACTTAGAAGCGAGTAATTTCGCTTTATTGGCTTTTAATGAGAGTCTATAAGCCCTAAAAACTCATATTGAAGTAGACTGTCGAAGTGAAGGGAATTCCTGCAGTATTTATTCTGTCACCTCCAGGAATATTCACCGATTGATTGAGTCTGACATTTCTTCTATTGAAGAGGTTAAGAATCGATAGACCCGCTTCGACAGGCTGCCCTTCAATATTGAATTGGTACTGTACGGCTAAATCAGTGCGCCAATATGGTTCCAATTCAACCTCGTCTGGTGTGAGTGTGAAATTTGGAAAGCCCGAACCATAGGCATTGGCAAGTGAAAAACTCAAGACACCAAAATTGAACATGGCCGCAGCTTTTAATTCGTGTTGCTGGCTCTGTGGTGCAAGGCGAAATTCATCTTCCCTCAACCTGAAAAGGTTCACAAACCTCTCTTCTACTTTGGCCAAGGAATATGAAAGCCAAAACTCGTACTTGTCAATGGTCTTTTTAATGAACATATCTAATCCACGCGCTCTAGACTCACTTTCAAAACGTCTGGTACCCGCCTCGTTTCTATTGATCAAATACCTTACGAAGCCTTCGGATGTTTTATAGAACCCTTCGAGATTCAATTCAAAATTATTCGCCTTATAACCCAAACCGATCACATGATGCACTGCTTTTAAGGCAGGAACACCGCCACCATCAGCTACTTGCCATACATCTGTCCTGTTCCGCAGGGTATCTACTACGGTATTACGAACTATGAACTGATTGTAATGTCCCCAGCCAAAATGAATATTCCATCGATCATCTAAATCTAGTCGGCCATTAACGCGAGGTTGCCAATAAGCTTTGCCTAGAGCCTCTGGCACATCTACCTTTAGTCCTAACTGCATTGAAAAGTTATCAGACCATTGCACATCATCATGTACAGCAAACCCGATCCGCTCCAACCCATCAACTCTATTGTTTAGAACACCTTCTGGACTACCAGATTCAAATACCACTTCATTGCTCACATATTCCGCATTCAACTGAAATTGATGCCTCGAAATACTCGGAATTCTATGGCTAAACTCACTCCTAGTTTCCCTAACTGGATTATTCCAAACATCGCTTCTTAACTCAAAAGTAGGCCCATTTATATTTCGACTGATAAAGTAATTGGTGGTCAGTTCAGGCCTATAGTCTACCGTTGAAAACATGAGTGAAGTTGAGCCTCCACCACGCCAGTTCCGCGAATAATTTATAGATGCTCCTATTTGATCAGACCCAATATTAATATCCCTGATTAACGCCTGGCCTTGTCCAAACCGATTACCTAAGCGCCCTCTGTAGGTATCTGTACTGATCAAAGAGCTGATTTCCAGTAAATTATTTGGGTCAATTTGACTGGTGAATTTCAAATGTACGTCTCTGTACTCATACTTAGGAACGATGAGGTTTAAATCTTCTTCAAACTCCGCTGAAAGGCTAAAAGGATCTTCAAATGATTGCCTTACTGCTAACTGTAAAGAAGAAGTCTTATTCAAAAGTGGCAAGTTTACATGCCCATTAATCAGTTGGTTTGTAACGCTGAAATTTGATGCAATCGTGTTTGGATTGCCAGACTTGCCATCAATCAATACCACCCCTCCTATTCTATCCCCATAGAGGACGTTATAGCCACCCTTATAAACTTCCACATGCTTTACCATGTAAGGATTTACACGGCCCATGTCATCATTAATGCCCCAGCTATTGAAAAGGCTAATACCATCGTAAATGACATGACTTTGTCCTGCGTATGATCCCCAGATTACAAAGTCAGCAATGGACTCCCCAGCTGCCATAACCCCTGGGTACAATCTCAAATTGTTGAATACCAGATTATTACTCAATCCAGGGACTAGGTTATTTGTGATATTATTTAATTGGATGCGTCCAGCGCCCTCTCCCACATTTGTGATGGCTTCATCTGGCGCCTGACCGAATACTATGACTTCTTCCAGCTCGGTAATTCTCGGCCTTAAGTAAATTTTTAATTGATTACTGCTAGTAACAGTAGTATCGATAGCCATGTACCCTAAACTTCTGAAAGATAGATTTTCGCTTTCTCCGCTGGACTTGATCGAAAAGTTTCCATTTTCATCGGTTACTAAGTTTCTGTCACCTAAACTCACTACGGCAAAAGGCAGCACTTCGTCCGTTCCATATTCCCTTACAGTTCCTTGGTATAAATAAGATTTCTGGGCAATGATCTTTGGCTTATCCTTGGTCGGAGTGGGCGTTCTGAATGCATAGACTTGGCCGATTTTAACGAGCTTCAGTTTACAAGCATCTGCTAAAGCTTGCATGACCTGGTCCATCGATTGATATTCTTTTTTAATGCTGATAGAACAACCGTTAGACAAGGCTGCATTCACAGAAATCTGAACGCCATATTTATCGTTCAGATCTAGGAGGATTTCGTTGAGCAATTCTTCCTCATATTCAAGCGTTACTGTCTGCGAAAATGATTTAAAAGTGCAGCAGAGCGCAAAAAATGTAAAAAGGGTTAAGCGATAGGTCACATCATCTTTTTTTGATTACGTATGTTTTCTCACTTGTTTCTTCAATATCATAAATATCTGTGTTTAGGATCAGATTTAAGGCCTCTGTGACGGTTTCTGGCCTATCCGTAACGACCGTGGCATTATCATCTATTTCCTGAGCATCAAATTGAATAGTCACACCATAATGCCTTTCTAAATCAGAAAACACCTTCCAAAGTGGTGTGGTATTATAGTTAAACTTATTATTCTTCCATGACAATACACTTTTAGACAAGTCTTTTGAACTACTCTTTTCGAAAGTACTTCGGTTCAGTCGCACAAAGTCACCAGGTTTCAACAAAACTTCTTTAGCATCTATGCTTTTTACACTCACTTTACCGGTAGCACAAAAAACCTCATAACTTTCATCTCTGGCATAAATATTAAAGGAAGTACCCAGCACTTCGGTAGTCGCATAGGCTGAATGAACCTTGAAACTTTCGCCTTTTTCTACTTCAAAAAACCCTTCTCCTTTTAATTCTAATGCCCTTTCAAATTTCCACCAGTATGGAGAATAGGTAATGGAAGAAGCGGCATTGAGCGTAACTACAGAGTTATCTGGTAAAGTGTGACTTGCCATTTCACCTGGAGCTGCGCTGATAGTAGTGGTGTAAAACCTGGCAAAAAGGCCATAACATAGTAAGATGGTCATAGAAGCTGCTATTCCCATAGACCACCAGCTCATTTTTACGGTTTTAGTCGGTTCTTCTTGAGCTGTATTAGTCGCTGCTTCGCTTTCTTCTTCGGTAAGCCCATCTAAGACTTTCCAAACGTCTTCTTTCGACCTTGAATAGGTGAATTCAAGTTTCGAGAAGAGTTTTTGCTCCTCCCCAGAGGTCAAATCCTTATCGTACTTGTCCTTTTCCATGATTCAAAGTGTTTCTTAATTCTACTAATGCAAGTTTCATTCGCTTTTCTACAGCTTTCACCGAAAGCTCCAACCTTTCGGCTATTTGGGTATAAGTCATATCCTCCATCCGACTCATCAAAAAAACAACCCTCCTCTTTTCAGGCATTACAGAAAGCGCCTTTTCATAATGCTGTTTCAGCTCTTTAAAGTTGTAATCTTGTTCTGTTTCGTTGATTCCCTCTTTGATTGAAAGTGACAATCGATGTTTTTGCTCTGATTTTGATTTTCGATACTGCGTTACCCATAAGTCGCTCGCGATTTTATAGAGTAAGCCTTTGGTTCTATCTCCTTGATAGTCGAATTTCTTCTCCCACAGCTTTGTATATGCTTCCTGAACTATGTCCGTAGCAAGTTCTGCATCACAACAACGTGAGTTTATGAAGTTTCGAATTTCTTCGAACCAATCGTCAAAACAGTTTTTAAATTCTTCTTTGGTCAAAAGACTAAAATTGTAAGTAGCGCGGCCATGCAACCGCACTACTCTAATTTACAACACTCAACTTAAAACTAATCTCGACAGCCTTGTCTTTGATTTTCTAATTCCTCTTCACTATCAACAGTTACTACTGTGCCATCCTCCAAGGTAATCTGTACTGGGAAAACAAGATCTGGCTTAGTTTCGGCATCTGGGTTGGCCACATACCATGCTCTTATTAAGTGCCA
This sequence comes from Roseivirga misakiensis, assembly GCF_001747105.1. Classification (NCBI taxonomy): domain Bacteria; kingdom Pseudomonadati; phylum Bacteroidota; class Cytophagia; order Cytophagales; family Roseivirgaceae; genus Roseivirga; species Roseivirga misakiensis. Next base: position 2,486,711 of record NZ_MDGQ01000005.1, read on the forward strand.
ATCTTCATTTGATCCTAATTCAATTTCGGAGTCATCGGCCATTATAAAGGTTATCGGGAAAACGAAGTCAAAACATCTACTATTTGATCGATCTACTTCACAAGCGCCTCTAGCTCTAAACAAATCCATGTTATTGTCTACCGTCACAGTCGAATCGCCGAACGTTATATCCAATGGAAAAATGAATTCTGGACGCGCTCTTTCGTCTGGATTTGCCTGATACCATTCTCTCACTTGGCCCCAATCATTACCATCTTCTATGGTCAATTCAGTTCCATCGGGTACAGTCAGGGAAACTGGAAATACAAAGTCAAAACAGTCCCTGGCTTGCCTTCTTCTCTGACGAAAACGTTCTCTTCTATCTGACCTTAGCTCTCTACCATTTAGATCAAAAAATGCGGATGATTGCTCTCCAACCCTTGCACCACTTTCACGCAGTAGCGTTACCGTAAAACCTAAATCCGGTGCCATTTCCGCACTAGCCACTATACTTTCGGAAAAATCCGAACTGATCACGGCTAATGAACTACTCGGTAAATCACTAGACTCAACAGGAATTCTGTTCGAAGCCGACTCTATCGCAACGATTAATGATTCGTCGTCTAAGCTTGGCTCAACACCATCTCCATTATCACACGAATACAATCCAATGGCCAAAACTGTTACCAACACCGATGATATTAATCTTAACTTTTTCATGCTGTTTTAATTTTATGATTATTTATTTACCCTTACACCGTGGAAGTTTGGAACTACCCTACCTTTCAATTCATTTTTTCTCAAAAACCCGATTAAAATGCAAAGAGCACTTGATCATATTGTGTATGCAGTTCAGGATTTGGACAAGGCTTGTGATGATTTTGAGAAGTTACTGGGCGTTCGACCTACTTTTGGTGGATATCATCCTACGCAGGGTACCAAAAACGCATTGATCGGTTTAGGCAATCATCAATACCTGGAATTAATAGCCATTGATCATGAGAACAAAAATGTAACATCAACTCGGTGGATGGGGGTCGATTTAATAGACCGACCACAGCTTACCAGATGGGCCATCAAATCGAATAACTTAAAAAAAGATGCTGGTATTCTACAGCAAGCCAATCCAGAATTGGGTAACATAAATGCTGGCAAAAGACATACTGCAGATGGTTCGCTTTTAGCATGGGAACTCCTAATGCCTCTCGCACACCCTACCGTAGAATTACTCCCATTTGCTATCAATTGGGGCGATAAAAATGTTCACCCCACAAATGCTCTCGACACACATTGTAAACTCTTAAATCTAGAAGGTTACCACCCCGCACCTGCGTCCATCAAGGATTTGATGCATCAATTAGGAGTTGATATGAAAGTCCATAAAGCCCAAACGATGGCTTTAAAGGCTAAGATTAAATGCCCCTTGGGAATTGTAGATATTTAGTTGTCGTGTGATTGAGATAATTATTCACTTCCTAGACTATTGATCGGGTTTGCCCGAGCTGCTTTCTGAACTTGAATTGCAATCGTGAAAAGCCCAATAAGAAGCACTATAAAGAAACCAGAAAGCGTCTCCATCATACTTATTGGCGCTCTATCCCAAAAACTATTTAAGACTTGACGCTCAACGATTTCTAACGTTATCGGAATTGCAATTAACGCTGCCAAAAGGATGAGCAGCACAAAGTTCTTAGATAATAATACTGCGAGATTGCCTATGCCTGCACCCAATACTTTCCGTATACTGATCTCTTTTTGGCGTGTTTCGGTATTAAAAATCACCATTCCAAGAAGGCCCAGTGTGGAAATACTTATCGCCATAATGGCCAAGAAGGAAATGATGGTATAAGTCCCTTTTTCTGCTTTATAGGTTTCCGCAATACTATCTTCATAGTAAGAGGCATTGAATGGGTGAATTTGATCATGTTTGGCATACACTTCCTCCAACTTCGTGAGCATACCCATGATATCATTACTGGCAATTTTCAAATTAAGCGCTTTGTAATCGGTGGCGCTATTGGTTTGAATAAAGACCATCGGCTCCAGAAATTTCTTAGTCAAACCAATGCTCACGGCATCTTTAAAGACGCCCCTTATCCTAATTTTCTCCCCATTATAAAGCACTTGTTGACCAAGTACTTCTTCAGGTGCACCAAGTCCGAGTTCTTTTAAAAAAGCTTCATTAACCAGTATATTATAAGCCGCTACATCACGCCCTAAAGGCTCGTAAAAGCTCTCCCCTGCCAGTATCTCAATATTATGCATAGGGATATACTTGTCGTCTATCTGGTTTAAAAGTGAAAGCGTTCTTGCACTTCTATCTTCAGAGAAAAACATCCCAGCAGTCAGTCCATCTCCCCCAACACCTAGCACCCATCCTGACTTAGAAATGGCTTCGACTTCCGATAATTTCGCATACTCATTGGCCAGTACATCTACATAATCACCTTGAATTTCAACGGTCAATATATCTTCCGTGTCATAGCCCAAGTCATAAGAAAGCGTATAGTTGTACTGATCGTTGATTAAAACAGCGCACATGATTAGTCCAATCGACATGGTGAATTGAAAAACAATCAGGATATTTTTTACACTTATTTTTCCTGGAAGTTTTGACTGGAGCGAATTCTTGAAAGCATTTATAGTCTGGATTTTAGAAAGAAAAAGTGCTGGTAAAATCCCAGCCAAAAGTCCGACTAAAATCGCCAAGAGAAAGAAATACAAAACCTGTTCAAAGCTTATAGCGAGCTCAAACATTTCAAACCCTCTAGCCGAAGGGTTGGGAAGCGATAGGAAAAAGGGCTTGATCAGTAGAAAAAGACCTATACCAATAATCAAAGCCATGCTTGATATGACAATGGCTTCCACTAGAAATTGACAAAATACCTGAAACCTTGAGGCGCCAATCACTTTTCTAACACCAACCTCTTTCGAACGTCTTAAAGCTCTAGCCAATGAAAGATTGGTATAATTGAAACATGCCGATAATAAAACAATAAGCGTTAAGGCCAGCATGATGAGCAATTTACGCTTGGCAAATGTAGGTCCCGCACTGTGATATGTATCACTTGTGATGAATGTGGACATACTTTGGAGGTTGTGTATGAGTGGATTGTCTTCCCTTTCAGTATTAAAGGCTTTTAGTGAATTGAACATGGCCTCTTCTACTTGCTGTGGCTTCACTCCCTCATTTAATACCAGATACACGTATAAATTACTGTTATAGCCAGGGTTAGTCTGGTGATCCAGACTACGTTCTATAATGGCCCTTTCTTTTGTTTTCAAAGAAATGAGCGCTTCAAATCGTAAATGAGAGTTCACAGGTGGGTCCGCCACTATACCAGACACAACTCCGTTTTTTAGGTCTGACTCAGCCGTTGCTCCGTTTTGCAAGTATCCGCTCATTTCGGCGGTTAGCAACTGGCCCATTGGATCTTGGTCTCCGAACAGTTTGTAAGCCACTGATTCTGTTAAAACAACTTGATTAGGTAATGAAAGGACAGTGTTTGGGTTTCCCTTGATCAGGTCAAAAGAAAACAGGTTGAAAAAAGTAGAACCGGCGTAATAGCAATCCACAGGAACCGCTTTATCCTCAGTACCAATATCCAGTTTAGTAAAAGTGTTGGTCATCACTAAAACTTCACCGACACCACTAACTTCTTGGGCTAATTGGTCTGCAATGAAATAAGACCCTGTGGCCTGTTTTACAACTGCTCCGCGATTTCCTCTAACTTCTGTAGATGTAACCCGATAGATGTTATCTCTATTCTCATGAAAATCATCAAAAGAGTAAATTTCGCCTAGAAACAACATCATGAGCACCACTAGCGATAGGCTCATGGCCAACCCGAGGATGTTAATTCCTGAAAAAGCCTTATTCTTCAGCAGGCTTCTGACCGAGGTTTTAAAATAGTTTTTGAACATACCGTATTGATTGAGTTTTTGACTACCGTCGATATTTTTAAGTGCCCAAGGCTGGAGGAAATTGAAGACATGGAACCAATAAAAGAGTTTTCGTTTCCAGGCAGGTTTTGAGGCTAATTCCTCCTTGTATTCCGCCAAGTCGCCCAAGATTTCCTCTATATATTCTTTGCGGCAAAGCAGTTTTAATAGCCTGTGCGATAGCTTATTTGACTTTAGCGTTTTCAAAACCTTCCTTTTACTGATTACCCAATGAAAACTCTGGAATCTGAGTCCACAGACTGACTTTTAATTCTTGACTTTTTTGAAGGGCCTTTTTGCCCGAAGCCGTCACCGTAAAAATCCTTTTACGCCTTCCCCCTCTAACTTCGGTAGCATCACTCATATCGGATTCAACAAACCCCTTTTTCTCTAAGCGATTTACCGTTCCATGAACCGCCCCAATGGTTACTGTTCTATTGGCTTGATCTTTCAATGCTTTTCTAATGGCAAAACCGTAAGCCTCTTCTTTCAGCATGACAACCAAGAGTAAAATCAACTCTTCAAGCTCTCCTAGATGCTCCTTTTCCATTTATATGTTCTATTTAATAGAACTAATGTACGGAAGAAGTTTTAATATGTTATACTTTATAGAACATATAGACATAGAAAAAATCAAAAAAGGCTCATTTTAGCGATAAGACCTAGATTATTTGATCGATAATTTTGGAAAAACAGGAGGAGTTTTCTCTTTGTACTTCTGAAATGCCTCGTTTTTGGCATAGCGTCGCTCGAGCATCGGCACCCCAGAGACAAAAAGTAATAGGTAGGTAATTAACATGGGACTGGCTAATCCGATCCATCCGTAGGGCATTGGTAAAACAATGGCAGCTATACCCCACCACATTAAGATTTCGCCGAAATAATTAGGGTGTCGTGAATACTTCCAAAGTCCTGTTTGGAGTACTTGTTCTTTATCGGTTCGGATTTTCTTGAATTTGCTTAATTGGCGATCTCCCACCACTTGCCAGTAAAAGCCAATCACCCAAAGCACAGTGCCCAAACCAGAAATAAAAGTCAATTCGGCATTGGTGGATTGGGCGGTTAACACGATCGGGATACTTACGATCATTAAAAGGGCCACTTGTAGGATATAGACTTGTAAATAGGACCTCCAATAGAAGTTACTCCCCCACGCATTTCGCCATTGATTGTACCTAAAATCCTCTTTCTTTTTACTATTTCTTAAGCCGATATATAAACTCAATCTACCGCCCCATAATCCAACCAAAACATAGACAAGTAGGCTGAGATCGGATTGATAGCCATTTAAAAAGAGAAAAACACAGATTCCAACGTATCCCATACCCCAAGCCACATCGGCAATATCATTTCGCTTGGTGAGCAATGATACAATAAACCAAAAGTTGGCATAAGCCAGTCCAAGTAAAAGAATATTGGTCACCAGATTGGTCATGCCATTAACCAATTGGTGATATAAAAGCCTGCTGTACTGACCGATGCTGTGAGGACAGCGCCCCAAATAATATCGATGAATACAATTTTAATAGGCCAGCCTCTGAGGGTAGCGAGGTTGGTTAAATCATATGTAGCATAGGTGAAAAAACCGAAAAGACCACCATTTAGCATTGCCGCCTCCAGTGAGGCCTCCTCCACCGATGGCACTATGGCAAAGTAGAAAATACCGACTATAAAGAGTAAGTAGAACACAATAGCGGCAGCCCAATTCACCTTTGGTGCCAAAAGTTTTCTGAGGTGTTTGTTGTATAAATTTTTGGCAATAATGCCCAACCATAGTATATCGATCGCAAAAAATACGACGGTTGTTAGAAGGTAGGATTTGACTAAAAGTGCAAAAGACATAACTGTAATACCTAAGGTAACTCCCTGATTATGGGATTGTTCAAAAACAATTGATCAATTGTTTGAGATAAGACAACCTATAATCGCCACATGTCAAAATGGCTATTTATGGGGATGGCATTTTTAGAAAGAGAAGATGTACTTACTAAGCAGTATACCTGAGAATTTATCAAAGGATTAAGATGATAGAAAAATCTAATAGCCTCCAATTCCATTACATTTTTCAAGATGACTCTCATTCTATTGATTCTATAACAAGGAATGAATGTGAAAAAGAAATTCTAAACCTTTTTAATGAGGTTTCAATTACCTTGGGTTTGAATATTGATATTCAAACCCTGCCTCCAGCCGAGGGAGGTTTTAAAGAGTTTTGGAAATTACTTGGTCAAAATTCGGCTCAACTGACACTGGTGATCAGTGTTACTGCAATTATTTTAACAAGGTTTCCAGCAGAAAACCAAGAATTGACCGAATTACAGATTGAAAACCTTAGATTAGATAATGACATCAAAAGAAAAGAACTGGCAAAACTCAACTTGGAGTTCATTCCTGATGACGAAGGTTTAAGTGATGAATTATTGAAGGGTTCAGTTGAGCTGGTCAAAAAAAACTATAAAGTAGCTTGGAGGAAGTCAAACTTATTCAAAAAATTGATCGGTTATTCAAAAATCGACTCTATCGAAGTACAAAGACAACATGACTTTCTACCTGTAGGACCTTCACGAAAAATCTCTAAAAGAAGATTTCCTAACTTTGTTTTGCAGTCAGATGATTTGCCTAACCTTGAAGGCATAATTGGTTCCATAGACGTAATTTCTCCAGCTATCAAACCAGGTAAATTTCGATGGAAAGGATTTTATGACAAAGATATCATCACTTTCGAAATGGGGCATAAAGCATTCAAAGCTCACGTTCTAAGAGGTGATGTACACTTTTCAAATACTTTCTCTATTGAAGTCGAAATGACCCAAGTAAGAAGGATTGATTCAGATGGAAATATCAAAGTAACAAACACGATAGTAAACCGAGTCATTGCAACTATTGAGAATGGAATTAGAGTTGAGTTCCAAAATGATTGATTGGCAATAGAATTATTCTAAACCGCCTATAAAAGATGAAAAAATACGATATCAACGAAATATTCACGCCCTCTTCCCCAGCCACACACACATTTGTAGATAGACCCGCTATCAACAATTTATTAGTCGATGCAATTCGAACCAGAGGAAAACAACTAATCATTTATGGACATTCTGGAACTGGGAAAACTACATTGCTTTTTAATAAACTAAATCAGACATATGATGACTATATAATCACGAGGTGCACTTCTGACTTATCTTTTAACCAGCTCGTAAGTAATGCCTTTGATCAACTAGGCACGTTCTTCATTAGTAAAAAGACGAATCACTTATCCTCAAGTATCAACTCTTCATTATCAACAGATTACCAATTAATTAAAGGCTCATTAGGTTATTCTAAATCAAAAAATAAGTTCGAAGAATTTCAGCCTATTATTGCACCTCAACTCACTCCGCAAAAACTGGCTGCATTCTTTGGCTCATCGAATTCATGTTGGGTTATAGACGACTTCCATAAAATGGAAGAGGATGAAAAAAAGAAACTAGCTCAATATATGAAGGTTTTTATGGATGAATCGGTCAACTATCCATATGTAAAAATAGTGGCCATTGGGGCAGTTGGTACCGCGAAAGAAGTACTAAAACTTGACAATGAATTGAACAATAGAGTTTCTGAAATTCAAGTTCATTTCATGTCGAGGGACGAACTAAAAGAGATCATTGCCAAAGGTGAGTCTAGACTCAATATCTCCATTACAGAGAACGTCAAAGATGAAATAGTCAAATTCTCAACTGGATTACCAGCTGTTACACATCAATTATCCTATAATTTGTGTACAAGTAAAGACCTTTACGAAACATCAGAAGCTCACTTGACATTTAATAATGATGATTTCCGTGAAGCTTTGGCTAATTATATTATTACCAACTCAGGTTACTTACATGATCGTTATGAAAAAGCTATTGATGAACCATCGGAATACCACCTTCCACTATGTTATCATATTCTCAGAAGCTTCATTATTTCAGAAAAACACAACTTATCACTTAATGATGTTCACTCTTATTTCAAAAAACATAAACACCCTCAACAAAAAGCTCTATTAGAATATTTGTTACAACAATTGACTCATGATAAGAGAGGTAATGCACTAAATTACGATATACCAAGTCAGACTTGGTTTATCTCAGACCCATTTTTTCGAGTCTACGGTATATGCGCAATGAAATTAGCTCAACAGGACCTCCAAGCCCAACTAGACCTATTCAATAAAGAGTCAATTGAAAAGTCAAAAAAAAAGGTCAAAGAAGAACAAAGAGATATGATAAAAGTTGCATTAAAGTCTGGTTTTGATTTTGAATTTTAACAAGACCTAGCAAGGGTTGTATGGTAGTTATCATATTGTTCCGTCTAATCAATAACAACAGTTACAATCAGTTAATAAAACATCATTAACAAGCCCACCAACCCCTGACATAATATGTCATATTTTGTGTGTAAGTTGTCGCACAAGAATAATGAATCACCTTTCTAGACTTTTATCCATACTGACCATTCTCAAATCCAAGCGGGTGGTGACGGGCAATGAATTAGCCAAGAAGTTTGAGGTTAGCCTTAGAACTATTTACCGCGATATTAAGAAGCTCGAAGAATCTGGTGTGCCTGTTATCACTATCGAGGGAAGGGGCTACTCCATTATGGATGGATATATGGTGGCCCCGATCATGTTCGATGAAATGGAGGTAAATGCTCTAATTACAGCTGAGCAATTAATCGCCAAGACCAATGACGATTCGCTCATTCAACACTTTGAGAAGACGCTACAGAAAATCAAGTCCGTTTTTAAAAGTAGTCTTCAGACAAAGGGGGAAATGCTGGAAAGCAAAATGCGCGTTTTCAAAAACGATCCTGATCCGACTAGAACTTCCTCACTCTCCCATGTGCAAATGGCAATCATCAATTTTAAGATGATTGAAATGACTTATCAGGCCAAAGGCAAAGAAACCACTTGGCGAAAAATAGAACCATTGGCTATCTATAGTTTTAATGAAAAATGGATCGTATTGGGTTGGTGCCATCTAAGAGAAGATTACCGTGCTTTTCGGCTCGATCGAATTCAGAACTTTCGGATTTTGGACGAAGTCTTTCAAGACAGACATTTTGATCTCGCCCAATATTTTGTAAGATGTTCAGAAATTGATTACAACCCCTGACATATTATGTCACAATGACTTTTTAATTTTACTATATAATCAAACAAAAATCATCAATCATGACAACACAAGAAATTGCAGAAAAATGGGCAGCCTACTGCCGAACTGGTCAAATGGACAAAGCACTACAGGAACTTTACAGTCAGGACTGTGTGAGTCTTGAAATGGAAGGCGCACAAGGTTTCCCGCAAAGAGTAGAAGGCATGAAAGCCATCCTGGAAAAAGGAAAAATCTGGGAAAGTATGGTCGAAGAGTTCCACGGATTGGAAATTGATGGGCCAATTGTCGCTGGAAACCACTTTACAGCTACCATGAAAATGGACATCACCATGAAAGGTCGCCCGAGAGGAATTGACGAAGAAATCGCCTTATACAGAGTTGAGAATGGTAAAATTGTCTCAGAGCAGTTTTTCTACGCTATCGACTAAAGCATATTTGCCCAAATGATTTCCAATTCATTTGGGCATACGCTATTTCTCTGAAAGGAGGAATTCAATCTTACGGAATCCTTCTTTTAACTCTTCTACCTTCCCTAAGCGATCAAGCGGTTTCCCCGCATCGCAGACTATTCATAACGTAATGCTGTCACCGGATTTGCATTGGCCGCACGAAGCGAATGATAGGAAATAGCTCCTATCGTAAAGAGCAGGCATACTAAAAAGGTGAAGCCGATCGGTATTGCCGTCAATTTTGTGTGCAGGGTAAAATCAGCGAGCCATTTACTCGATAGGTAATAACCAACTGGACCAGCTATGGCAAAGGCTATCAGCAAAAGGATTAGAAACTGCTTCGAAAGTAAGGCCATGATAGTCTCAACTCTAGCACCACTAACCTTCCTAATCGCGATTTCCTTCTTGCGGACTTCTGTCGTAAACGATATCAGGCCGACAACACCCAAAACCGTGATGAAAACAGTGATCAAATTAAGGACAGCAAGTAATTCCTGAAAGGTTTCCTCTTTTGCATAAAGCATATTTAAACGATCTTCTATCACCTGAAATTCGAAAAACTGATTGGGGAAATGTCGTTCCCAGAGCTTTCCAAGTTGTGGGGCAAAGGCTTCTGGCTTTTCTAGATTTATGTTAACCAAAATCCTCATTTCTGGTATCGTACGATCGTCCAAGAATATGATTAACGGACTAACTTCTTCAAAAGCATCGCCGGATTTAAAATCACTGACCACACCAATAACATTCCACTCGTTCGTAACTGCCCCTTGCCGATCTCTTGAAAGGTATTTAACCTTAAGCGGAGTATCATTCCATCCATATTGGTCCATCGCTGCTTGATTGATTAAAACACCTTTTTCAGAGGATTTAAGCTCATTAAAATCTTCGCCAGCTAAAAACTGAGCCCCCAAAGACTCCACAAAACCATATCCAACACTGATAGCTGCAAGATTTGCATTGACTTCTTCGCCCGTTGGGCTTTTCATCAGATAACTCCCAACACCATAATTAGAGGTCAAATCAAAAGTGGTCTTTGTTGCTCCTCGTACCTCGGGGAATTCATTGAGCTCACTTAAAAAAGCATCTACTGATTGAAGCGCCGCCTGCTCGTTCGGTAGTGTTAATTCTAAAATATTAGACTTATCGAATCCTACTTCTCGCTGTTTTGCAAACCGAACTTGCTGGCCGATGACAAAAATCCAAATCATAAGGCTTCCAGCGATCGCATATTGGATAACGATCAATCCTTTTCGGAGCCAACCTCCTCTTCCTACGCCAACACTACCTGGTTTTAAGGCAGTCAAGGGCTTAAAGCGGGAGATATACAAGCTTGGGTAGAGACCAGCAAAAAAACCCATGAGCAGACTTAGCGCTAAAACCCAAATGACATTCGTTTGGGTGAAAAGTCGCCAAACGTTCATTTCTAAGCCAGTAATCTGCGAAAAATATGGCAGCAACAATGCAGAGATGATCAATGCTACTAAACCTGCCACAAATGTGAGCAAGATGGACTCCGACAGAAATTTAAAAACCAAACTACCTCTTGAAGAACCCAGTGTTTTGCGAATGCCCACTTCGTTCGCACGTTCCATGGCGGTCGCCGTTGATAGATTAATGTAATTAATGCAGGCCATTACCAATAAAAATACCATGATGGTGCTGAGGATATTTAGATTCTTTTGGCTGCCATGTGGATAAGGTTCGCCCAAATATTCATCGGCCAGATAAATCTCTGTCAATGGTTGTAAGTGTAGCTTGACGGTGGCCGTTGGACTAATCCTTTGACGTAAAACTTCTGCCAAATATTTGTCGCTAAAAGCGGGCAGCTTACTCGATAGTACCTCAACATCGTTCTGTTCATTTAACAAAACGTACGTATATGATTTCCTTAACCAGTTGATTAATTCTCGCTCGTCAAAATAGGTACTATAAGAAATCAAGGCTTTCATCGGCAAGTGCGTTTTGTTACCTAAATCCTTTATTACCGCCGTAATTTTCACGTCTGTTGGCGGCATCACCCCAGAATAAACCAGCGTCTCTCCCACTACATCAGTTCTTCCAAAAAACTGCATTGCCAAAGACTCCGTCAAAACAACGGTATTGGGCTCAACTAAAGCCGTTTCTTGATTACCCGATAGCACCTGTGCGCTAAACACCTTAAAAAAGTCAGGGTCGGTCACAAAAAAATCTGTGGATTCAATGGATACATCCCCCTTTGAAAAGGTGTTTGTGGCACCAATTCGTCTTAGTCTCGTTTTTTCTATCACCTCTGGGAAATCGGACTTCATAGTAGGGCCAACTGGCTGCCCGATATCTGCTTGTGGTATATGCAAGCCATCATGTTTGACATCGAAAATGACACGGTAAATACGATCTGCGTTTCGATAGTGCCGATCGTAGCCACTTTCATTTTGTACATAGATCCAAATGAGTAAGGAAAAAGAAATACTGACCGCCAACCCCATGATATTCATCAAAGCATATGACTTTCTCTTTTTCATATGCCGAAGGGCCACCTTGAAATTTGTGGGTAGTCTAGCTACAAAACTGGTAGGTCTCTCCCATGGTGGCTGACTGTTTTTACCCTTCGACTTGGCTTTATAAAATTCATTGGCGAGTTCTCTGGAAGAAGACAAGGTTTTCTCTGTTGCCTTTTCGAAAGCAGACTTTTCATCAAGCCCTTCTTCTAAAAGTGCATCAATCCGATCCCATAGATTGGCTTCTAATTCTTCAATATCACCTGGTTCAAACCCTTGTTCTGACCTCAGTCGACTGGCCCAATGCTTTACCTGTTGTTTTAAATCGAAACCTTTCATATTAGCCCAAATCAAGTGTTAAATTACCTTTCCAGAGCCTGTTAAATGCCATATTTACATTGTTCCATTGCGCCTTGGCCATCTCTCGTTCTTCCTTACCGCTTTCTGTAATGCTGTAATATTTTCGCTTACGACCGTTATCCAAAACAATCCACTCAGATGCAATCAAGCCATCCTTCTCCATGCGATGGAGTACGGGATAAAGCATAGCATCCGTCCACTCCAGTTCTCCATTGGAGAGTTGTTCGATGTTTTTAATGATTTGATAGCCATAACTCTTTCCATAGGATAAAATGGAGAGTACAAGGGGCTTTGTAGAAGCAGCGACCAGTGTTTTATATGCCATAGTTTTTATACATAATGTTATTAGGTAAATATACATAACGACATTAGGTATAAAAAGTTCTAACGCTTTTTCTCTAGTCCGCTGACTAGGGCATAAAGCGTTAAAATTAAGCGGAGGCTTTAAGTGCTGGTTATTCTAACTCGACAACCAAATCGTCTTGTTCTACCATTGCTCCTGCCGCCAAATAAACCTTCTTGACAGTTCCTGCCATCGGTGAAGAAACAGTTGTTTCCATTTTCATGGCTTCTATCACAAAGAGCGCTTGATTGTCTTTGATTACATCTCCAGCTTTTACCTTCACTTCGGCCAAACGTCCTTGAAGCGGCAACCCAACTTCATGATCAGCCTCAGCTTTTTGGTTCGTGACTTTGGTGACGTTAAAGGCCTGATCTTTCACCTTAATCACCCGACTTTGGCCATTTAGGGCAAAATGAACTTTGCGAAGTCCTTCTTCATCAGGTTCCCCGATATACACCATTTTTACAATGATATGCTTACCCCGACCGATCTCTACAAAGACCTCCTCATCTTCTTTTAGTGCATAGAAAAATGCTTTAGTCGGTAACTGCAATACCTCACCGTACTTCTGCCAGTGCTGGTAAAAATCCTTGAATACCTTAGGGTAAAGCTTGTAAGACAGAAAGTCAAGCTCATCGCAATACTGATCAAATTCTTTCTGAAAAGCAGCAAATTCCTTGTCGAAATCTACTGGTTCCATATGGGCATTTGGCCTATCGGTAAATGGCTTTTCTCCTTTTAGGATAATCTCTGATAGTTTTTGTGGAAAGCCACCTGGAGCTTGGCCTAACTCCCCTTTAAAGAGACTTTTTACAGACTCAGGAAATGAAAGCGTATCACCTCTTTCCAGCACATCTTCGGGCGTCAAACCATTCGACGTCATGTAAATTGCCATATCCCCTACTACCTTGCTCGATGGCGTCACTTTCACGATATCGCCAAACATGTGATTCACCAAAGCATAGTTTTTCTTCACCTCTTCAAACTGATCTTCTAAGCCCAAGGCGGCTGCTTGGGGTCTTAAGTTCGAATATTGTCCCCCTGGAATTTCATGATCATATACCTCGGCCGTACCTGCTTTTAAACCGCTTTCAAATGGATAATAGTATTCTCTGACATCTTCCCAGTAATTGGAATACTTATTCAAACAAGCGACATCAATTTTTGGGTCACGCACATGGCCATCTAAAGCAGCAGCCAAGGCATTAAAGTTCGGTTGAGATGTAAGCCCAGACATTGAAGCAATAGCGACATCAACAATATCTACCCCAGCCTCTATGGCTTTAAAGTAAGTGGTAGCCTGCATAGAAGATGTATCATGCGTATGCAAATGAATTGGCAAATCAGTTGTCTGCTTGAGTGCCCCAATAAGTTCTGTGGCTGCATCCGGTTTTAATAAACCTGCCATGTCTTTAATCGCCAAAATATGTGCCCCAGCATCTTCCAACGCTTTAGCCATATCCACATAATACTGAAGATTATACTTGGTGTCTTTATCCAATACATGACCTGTATAACAGATACAGGCCTCAGCCAGTGAATTCGTTTTCTCTCTTACCGTTCGGATACTAACTTTCATCGCTTCCACCCAATTCAGTGAATCGAAAATCCTGAAAACGTCCATGCCGTTTTCTGCACTTTTCTCAATCACCTTTTCGATAAGGTTGTCGGGGTATGCCTTGTAACCTACGCCATTAGAACCACGGAAAAGCATTTGCAGCAGGATATTCGGAACGGCTTCTCTGATCTTCTTGAGCCTATCCCATGGATTCTCATTTAGGAAGCGCATGGTCACATCAAAAGTGGCACCTCCCCACATTTCCATGGAAAATACGTTCGGGTGGTTTTTAGCAAAGCCCTCCGTTACCTTGAGCATATCGAGTGTTCGCATTCTTGTGGCGAGCAAGGACTGATGGGCATCTCTTAAGGTGGTATCGGTAAAAAGGATTTGAGGTTGGTCCTTAATCCACTGAACCAAGGCATCTGGGCCACCATTTTCAAGGATTTGTTTGGTTCCCGAAGGGTAATCTCCTAATCGATCGAATTCTGGCACTTTCGGCACTCTGAACTTCGCCGATGGGTCAACTTTTTTAACGTTGGGGTTTCCATTTACAGCTACCTCACCCAAATAATTAAGCAGACGAGTTGCACGGTTCATATACCGTGGCATACTGAATAGTTCAGGGTGACTTTCAATGAATTTGACGGTCGCTTCTCCTTTGTAAAAGGTTGGGTGTCTTAATACATTTTCTAGAAAGCCTTTATTGGTTACGACACCCCGAATTCTGAATTCAGACAGGGCACGTTCCAACCGTTGCGCTGCACCAGTAAGCGTACGGCCTGATGCCGTAATTTTCACCAACATTGAATCGAAAAACGGCGATATGGTTACTCCTGCATAACAGTTACCAGCGTCTAACCGAATACCAAACCCTCCCGGCGATCGGTAGGCGATGATAGTTCCATAATCTGGTTTAAAACCATTGGCAGGATCTTCCGTCGTGATTCTACACTGTATGGCATAACCATTAATCTGAACGTCTTCTTGGCTTCTGATAAAGATTCTGGGATCATTTAACGGATAACCTTGTGCAATTTCTATCTGTGACCGAACGATATCAATCCCCGTAATTTCTTCGGTAATGGTATGTTCCACCTGAACCCTAGGATTTACCTCTATAAAGTAAATATTCTCGGCTGCGTCTACTAGGAATTCAACTGTTCCGACATTATTGTAATTAACCTCTTTGGTGATTTTGAGGGCATATTCATAGAGTTTTTGTCGTGTTTCTGGTTTCAACCCGATTGATGGGGCAACTTCCACTACTTTCTGATAGCGTCGCTGCACTGAACAATCGCGTTCATACAAGTGCACCAAGTTGCCATAGTTATCACCCATTATCTGCACTTCAATGTGCTTAGGGCTATCAATAAATTTTTCTATAAAAATGGTATCGTCGCCAAATGCTTTTAGTGCTTCGCTGGCTGCCTCATTGAATGCTTTCACCAATTCACCTTCTTCTCTCACCACGCGCATTCCTCGGCCACCTCCACCAGAAGCAGCTTTTACCATCACAGGAAAGCCAATTTTTTTGGCTTCCTCTAGGGCAATCTCACCATTGATTAATTCCCTTTCGCTGTCCTGAATAATTGGTATTTCGGCATTAATCGCCACAATCTTGGCTTGCACTTTATCACCAAGCTTCTCCATTACTTCAGGAGCTGGCCCCACAAAGGTGATCCCCTCTTCTCGGCACCGTCTGGCAAAAGTGACGTTTTCTGATAGGAAACCGTACCCTGGATGTATGGCATCAACACCTTCCCTTTTCGCAACGGTCAAAATTTCTTCCACGTCCAAATAGGGCTTAAGTGGTGCATCATCGGTGCCGATTTGATAGGCTTCATCCGCTTTGTATCGGTGAAGCGAGTAGCGGTCCTCGTAGGTGTACATGGCAACGGTCCTAATCTTCATTTCGGATGCTGCTCTTAGAATTCGAATAGCGATTTCTCCTCTGTTGGCTACTAAAAGTTTGGTGATTTTCTTGATCGTGGGCTCCATGTATTTAAGCTAAAAAATGATGAGTGCTTTTATAATGCTAAACTAACATTTATGCAGACCTGTCCTAGCAGATGCTCATTCTTGAATGCAACTGATTGAAAATAAATGACGCATGGGTTGAAACTGACATAAAAGCGATCGTTTTCTACACAATTGTCGGTCAATGTTCTGATTGATATGCTCTACTCCACTATTTTTACAACGTCCATTAAACATCTGAATTAGGCACAGTAGGAAAATGAGCTCTTTCTCGATTAAAATAGAATCCGTTCAATATTCGGAGGCAGAAGTACTCCGATCTTTTGGTGAGACAACATTTCGAGAGACTTTTCAAGACCAAAATGACCCACAAAACCTAGCAGATTACTTGAAGTCTAGTTTCACCTTAGAGAAAATTCAGTCTCAACTCCAAAACCCAAATACCACTTTCTACTTTTCCAGACTTGATGGAGAAATCACGGGCTACCTGAAACTAAACCTGACGAACGAGGATGTTGAAATAGAGCGTATTTATGTAAAGCATGAGTTTCAAGGGCGTAAGATTGGAAAAGCACTTTATGCTAAAGCTTTAGGAATCGCCAAAGAGCGATCGGCAAAACGGCTCTGGCTTGGTGTTTGGCAAGAGAATAAAAAAGCCATTGACTTTTATAAACGCCAAGGCATGGAGATTTTCGATGTGCGTACTTTCCAACTCGGGAACGAACCTCAAGATGATTACCTTATGCGAATTGAGTTAACCTGATTATCAATCTTTCTATGTAAAAAAGGAGGCACTCAATCGATCTAAGTACCTCCTTTCTGTTTTTACTTCACACGTTCCAAAATCCAACTTGAAATCATAGTCAAAGCCTTTG
The DNA here is from genome assembly GCF_001747105.1 of Roseivirga misakiensis. NCBI lineage: Bacteria > Pseudomonadati > Bacteroidota > Cytophagia > Cytophagales > Roseivirgaceae > Roseivirga > Roseivirga misakiensis. The sequence continues at coordinate 2,503,812 of NZ_MDGQ01000005.1, forward strand.
GCGAAATGGTTTCTTCTATATCGTCATACTCGCTCATTGCCCCAGTCTCGGCCTCTTGAAAAAAATGATTCATTCCTTCCAAAGCGACCACTTGAAAATCTTGATTGCCTCCTTTTTCCAGAGCTTCGCGAATACCTCTTTGGTTTACTTCTGCCAGCACTTGCTGATCCTTAGTTCCGTTGAGTGAGAGTACTGGGCAACTTACTTTTTCGAGAGCATCGGCAGGATTGTAATGATAAAAGTAACGAATCCACTTTGTGGTTCTCATTTCCACCAAACCTTTTACTATTTGCTCTTTTTGTGGGCTCTCTCCAGCCATGGCGTTGAAAAAAGGTGAGTTATTGTAGAATGCCGTAAGCTCTTTCTGAATCTGATCTACTTCCCCTTTAGCCGAAGCAATATCCAAGGCGTCGGTAATAAACTTATCGAATGCTTCTTCATCTGGTACTGGACCTCCTCTTAAAGTTCTGGCCTGAATTCTAGAAGTCTCGTATCCCGAAACCCCAGTACCCGCTAACAAGACTATAAAGTTGACGTCGTTGGATTTAGAGGCAACCAATGGCGCTATGATTCCTCCTTCGCTATGACCTATGAGGCCAATCTGGTTGGGATCAATATCGTCTCTCGTTTTTAAATATTCGATCGCACTTTCCACATCGGTTGCAAAATCAGCCGTAGTGGCCTCGGTAAAAGTACCGGTTGACTCATTTACGCCTCTATCATCATAGCGTAGTACAGCGATGCCCAATTTGGTCAAATGATCGGCTAGGACAAGAAACGGTTTATGCCCAAATATCTCTTCGTCTCTATTCTGCGGACCACTGCCTGTGATTAAAATTACCGCTGGGTATTTGCTTCCTTCGCTCGGTAAGGTCAAAGTTCCGGCCAATTTAACATCATCCTTTTCATTATAGAATTTCACTTCTTCCGCCTTGTAAGGATATGGTTTGATTGGCTCTTGGGGACGGGCCTTTTTTCTCGCAATTTCAATTTTCTCCTGTTGCAAGTTTAATGGCACCTGATTTGGTCCTTCGATCATGTGCCCGTTCATTTGTTTGGTGGCACTGTCGTAAACGCCTTTGTATTCGAACCCAAAGTTCTTTCCATCAATGTGCAGCTGGTTATTCGAAAATGTTGTTTTTTGAGTTTTTATTCCCTTCAGGCTCCTAATCGGAATATCCATAGTGGTTTGAAGTCCATCTGCACTTTTATTGACATGGAAAATGAATTGCATTTTCTGTTCTCCTGAACCTAATTCTCCATACCAATCTCCTGTTATTTGTTGTGCGCTTAAACCGATGGCGGTCATCAGTGCTAGCGCTAATAATATCAATGCTCTTGTCATCTTATTTTGGTTTTATTTTACTTTAAAAATTGGCCATACGTTTCCCGTAGGATATTCCTATCCAAAGTGTATTTGCTCTAAAACTTTAGGTATTGTTTTTTGGGTAGCGGCTTTGAAGGTCCGCTAATCGAAAGCGTTTAAATCATGTTATCGATCGGTGATTCAGGCTCTTCATTTTCCATGTTCACTAATTTTTCACGCATGGCCCTGAGGTCCCTCTTTTGCGAAGCATAAAATGTTCTATGCTCCCATCTCGCCGCTATATAAGTGACAAAAAAGAAAACTGCTACTAAGGCTAGCACCCACCAAGGCGTACCTGACTCTAGTAGTGCTGTCATAGATAATACAACCACACTAAGCAGGTAAAAACGACTTGTTTTAGAGAATTTGACTTGATAATCGGCGGTTGCGATTGCGTTGTCTAAATCTCCCAAAATACTCTCATCGAAGTTGTCCTGCGTCTTTAACCGCTTATTTCTTCTATGGATAATATACCCTGCCGATACTAACATCACTATGGCCATGAGTATACCTGAAACACTCACTTTATTCTTAATGATTGTTGGTACGATGATCATTGCGCTGGCTATGAAATTAGCCGCAATAAATATCTTCTCAGTTAAGTCAGCGGTTCTACGCGCTTTCTGCTTTTTGTTAATTACTCTATTGTGTAGCGCAGTTTCATCTATTGCATACATGGCTTGACCATTCTGCGCATCCCATATCTTTTTCATTTCTTCAAACTCCATCTTATGATACTTTTTCTGATTGTTGGGTCAAGTGCTTTTTAATCCGGTTTATTCTAACACCGACATAACTTTCTGAAATTCCCACGATCTTGGCCATCTCCTTATAACTGAATCCATCCAGCAATAAGAGGCATAAAGATCTATCTACGTTGTCCAGTCGGGCAATTTGCTCATAGAGCCAGCCAAGTCTTTCATCCTTAAACTCTGATTGTTCGGTCAGAATGTGTGCTTTGGCTATGTCTTCTCTCCCTTCTTGGTACTTGCGTTCTTTACTGCTCCATTTTATAGCAGTGTTCAAGGCAATGCGGTACATCCAGGTGGAAACTGCGCAGTCGTTCCTGAATTTTGGGACAGATCGCCAAACTTGAACAGCAATCTCTTGAAAGAGATCTTCTTGATCTTCAAGGTTGGCTCCATAGGCTCGGACTACTTTAAAAAGTATGCCCTTGTGCTTTTGCAACCAGTCATTAAAGACTTCGTTTTGTTGTTGTTCTTTCATTTAGCGAATTGTCAATAAGTTAGTACTTAGCCATTCACTATTTCTTACAGCATGTAGAAGTTTTTTTGAAAAAATAAATCAATCCGCTGACAATCAATAGATTACACCCCAACTAATTTACTTCGTATTGACTTTTTCTAGGGCAGCTATCGGCAAATCTTTGGAGGGAAAAGGCGGTTGGTATCGGTTTACCTTCTAGCAAATGATCTGAAATCAATCGACCTATGGCAGGTCCCATTTTAAAACCATGGCCCGATGAACCTGCCAACATCATTGCATTTTTTGTTCCCGGTATACCGTCGATGATAAAGTCTCCATCTTGAGCGTTTTCATAGACACAGGTGTGATGTTTTAACACGTTGGCCTTGGCAAGTGCTGGAAATCGGTTAGCCAAAATCTTTCGCATTTGCCTTAAAATTTCTTCGGTGATTCCTCTATCATCCTTAGTTGGGTCTAGTGCCCAAGTTCTTTCATCATAGGCAAATTTGAACCCTTCTTGAAAGTGATCGGGTATGCCGTAATACATCTGATCGGCACCTCTAAATTCTAACCAAATTGGAAGTGCTGCATATTGGGATGGCGCCTCAAAGTAGTAGACTTCTTGTCGAGAAATATGGATATGTGCCTTTATGGCTGGAACAAGTTGAGATAGCCACGGTCCACAAGCGAGAACGGTATAGTCCGCGGACAACTCCTCTCCAGAATCAAGTATTACACCATTTACTCGACCTTCTGCTTTAGAAAGGGCAATTACATTTGCTTGAAGATACCTACCGCCAAGTTGCTCGAATTTACCTTTGACAACACCACATGCTCGATTTGCTTCTAGATATCCCGCCTCCCGCTCAATAAAGGCGCTAGTGATATCTGAAAAATTTATCTCTGGATACTTTTCTACCAATCCAGTTATCGGAACTTGATTTAGGGAATAGCCTTTGGCCTTCATTAAAGGAACCGATAGATCGGCATAAGTGGCGGGAATACCTCGAAAAAGCCACAAGGCTTCCTTTTGATGAAATAGACTTTCATTCCATCTTTCATCATAATCTTTCCAAAGTTTTAAAGACTCTTCGGTTAAGTTGGTGTAGTCGTTATTACCGCCATAAGCTAAACGAATGATTCTACTTTTACCTCCACTACCTGCCCATGCATTTCCAGGTCCATTCTTATCGATCAAGGTAACATGACAACCCGATTTTTGTAAATGATAAGCTGCCCAGCCACCCCAAGCACCAGCACCTACTACGATAATTCGTTTTGACATATTCCTTTTCCTTGCTCAATGAATTTATACAATCTATCCATTAACTTAAAGGCACGAGCAGTTCATTTAATTTAAGCCCATGGGAAAACTCTTACATCTGGAAAATGACTTACAGGAATTATTCGTCGATTTACATGCCTCTGGCCTTTGGGCTGATGGAAAGGAAATTTCTGATGCCATAACCTTTACGGCTCCAGAAGAAATTCTTGCAAAGTACAGATCAGAAAATGATAAGGAGGGTTTTGATATCAAAGCATTTTTCGAGCGTTATTTCAGTAAGGCACCCACCAGAGAAATAGACTATAAAAGTGATACCACGGCTCCCGTAGAAGATCATATTCAAAAGCTTTGGGAAGTTCTCTCTCGAACACCAGAGGCTTCGGATTTTCATTCTTCCCTTGTACAATTACCACACCCCTACATAGTACCAGGTGGCAGGTTCAACGAAATATATTATTGGGACAGTTATTTCACCATGTTGGGTTTGGCTGTGAGTGGAAAGGTAGATATGATAGAAGCGATGGTTAAGAACTTCGCTTATATGATCGATGAGTTCGGTTTTATCCCAAATGGTAATAGAAGTTATTACCTAGGCCGATCGCAACCTCCTTTTTTCGCCCCTATGGTGGCCTTATTGGCCGAAGAGAAAGGCGACGAAGTGCTAGCCACTTTTCTACCTGCCTTAATTAAAGAACACGATTTTTGGATGGCTGGTGCCGACCAAGTCACTGATGGAAAACCGGCCTTTAAACGAGTTGTTCGCATGCCTGATAGCAGCCTGCTAAATAGGCATTTCGACAATATTCCCAATCCAAGAGCTGAAATGTTTTCTGATGATGTTGAGTTGATCGAATCTAAAGGAGATGCTGGTAAAAAGACATTGCTGGATATTAGAGCTGCCTGTGAATCTGGGTGGGATTTTAGCTCTCGTTGGTGCGAAAAACCAGAAAGTCTCGCGACTATCCGGACTACTGATTTGGTGCAAGTTGACTTGAATTGCCTACTATACTATTTGGAAAAACTCATTGCCAAAGCAAGTGACAATTCAAATCAACGCGGTCACTATTCTAAAATGGCAGATGATCGGAAGCAGGCTATTCTAAAGTATTTCTGGAATAGTACGACCTCCTATTTTCATGATTTTAATTGGGTTGAAGGTCACCAGACCGCGTCAATTAACGCCGCTGCCTCCTACCCTCTTTTCTTTGAAATTTGCGACCAAGATCAAGCGGTAGCTGTAGCCAGTATAATGGAAAAGGAACTGTTAATGGATGGTGGCTTATTAACTACCAATTTTGAGTCGGGCCAACAGTGGGATGCACCTAATGGCTGGGCACCGCTGCAATGGATGGCCATAAAAGGTCTTCGTAATTATGGACAAAATGATCTGGCTGATCAGATTAAGAAGAACTGGGTAGCCTTGAATACAAAGGTTTTTCAAAACACTGGCAAGATGATGGAAAAATACAATGTAGTTGACACCAACTTACTTAGTGGTGGCGGTGAATACCCTGTTCAAGATGGTTTCGGTTGGACGAATGGGGTGCTCTTAAAGCTACTATCCGAATAGCCTTAGATTACTTGTTCGGTCGATCATCCACATAGTCATACCCGTGAAGCTTATCGTCTTGCTCGGTGATACCGCTCAATTTAGATAGCACTTGATCTGTTGCTTCCAGTTTGGTCATAAATACATCAAACGCTTGCCTCTGATCATGACTCCAAATGCGTTCCATCATTACTGGCAGTCTCTTTCTCAAGCTCCTAAACTCTGAGGCTTGCGGTTGCTCCCATGCACACATTTGAGCTCCGACTATTTGGTTTGTTCTCTCTAATTGGATCGGTACGAAGGAAGGTGCCCGAGGGAACCAGTTTTCCCAACGCCAAACATTCCAATTGTAGATTGTTTCTGGTGCGAATTTCTTTCTGTTAACAACATAGAGTGGTTTCCAAGAGGTGTTCACCACAGTGTAGCCGTCTCTGACCAGCTCATTCGGTAAATAGCGATTGGTTTCAAATTCATAGACTATGATATCTTTCGGAATCTCGACTTCTCCGTCGGTTCTGAAGCCTTCCCAAACTGCCATTTGTTTACCATGCTTTTTGACGATATCGTTCATTCTAACTAGAAAGTGTCGATATAATTCGTGAACATCTTCTCCAAGGTTATTAGCCTTCATATAGGACTGAACATCAGGGTCGCTTTCCACTTTATGAAATATGGCTTCGTCTCCACCGATATGGAAGTAAGGCGTTGCCTTAAAAACGGGGATTAGCTCACCAATAATCTCATCCAGTGCCGTATAAACCTCTTCTTTACCCATATTAATTGTCCAAGGGTTTTCCTTGATGTCTTTTAGCGCAAATAATTCAGGATAAGCCTTCACAATAGCACTCGCATGACCTGGTATGTCAATTTCTGGTATGATTGTAATACCTCTTTTCTGAGAATATCGCTCCAATTCTTCTAAATCTTCAAATGTATAATGGCGATCAGGGGTTGAAAGATTCGGATATTTCTTCGAAGGCAAGGTGTATGATTGGTAATCAGTAAAGTGTAGATGGACATAGTTCGACTTGTAGAATGACGCCATATCAATTAAGCTCTTTAGATTTTCTACCGTGTGCCAGTTTCTGGCCAAATCGATCATTAAGCCTCTGTATTCTGAATCAGGTGTATCTTCTATGGTCATTACCGGAAATGCCAATTGACCTTCATCATCACTAGCGATTTGTAAAAGCGTAGATCGTGCCATGGCCAATGCAGCATAACTACCTCCACTAACTTTGACTGTCTCAGATATCTCGATTTTATAGGTCTCAGGTGCTATTGAATCGTCTAGCGAAAAAACAATATCTGCTGAACTTCCTGCTGATTCGGCCATGGCTAAGGAATGACCAGAAACGGAAGCCAACTCTTCGACAAAAAGCTCAATTAAGGGTTTCAGTGCGTCGTCTGATGCAAAGACTTCGCTAGCATTTGAAAACCTGACCACCTGATTTACAGGAGTAAATGATTGTGGCATTGGTACGGCATTCAATTCATATTCTCCTTCAATGTTGTGCAATGAGGTGGTCTTATCACATGAAAAAATTGCGAATACAAGTACGACGAGTAAAAATAAGTTTCTCATTATAGGTCTATTTGAATTTGAAGGACATTGCCTTACTAAGGTCAGTGCTTTGGTTCATAAGAATTTCGCCACTTTCATGATCAATGATTTTGATATTCGTCCTATCGCCATCTCTTTTCACTTCTAGATCGAAGTTTTTACCGAAGGCACGGATGCTTCGCAAAGCCATTTCATTCCATCCGTTTGGAAGTCTTGGTTGCAACTTAAAACTGTCAAACCCAGTAATTTTCATGCCGAACATGCCTTCAATAAACACACGGCAATACAATCCACTTTCTGCCGAAAGATGCGCCATGCTACCTTCTGGAAAGGCTTCTACCACATAGGGCACTCTGTTCCCTAACAGCCTAGTATTGGAGAACTCTTGGAGCTTGCTTAAAGAGACATCTGTGGCACCAGAAAGGAATGTACCACGAAGGGCGTATAATGTACCGCGATCCCAGAAGATTTTGGTAACGGCTTCGTTATCGCTGTTCTTTTCAACGTGAACGCCATTTTCAGTCCACAATCGATCGAATAACGCCTCAATAGTAGCATCTTTTCGATCATTTATACCCACTACCAGTGGGAGACAAATCCAATGCCTCAGGTATTTATGTTCTTTGTAGTATTTATAAGTATCTAATCCCTCAACATTGGCCCCGAAGTAATTTTCAATGTTTTGCGCGAGCGTTTTCGCTTGTTTTCTATAAGTGTTAGATACCCTCTTTGGCTCTCCTAAGGCCTTTGCCAAGTCGGCGGCATGATCCAAAGCACCATAGTAGAGCGCTGCGGTCGATAAATTAGCGTCCCCTGTTTCAATTCTACCCTCCATTTCATCGGATTCCGACTTTACTACCCCTTCATCATTCAACTGGCGGCGGTTATATTCTAATGACCACTGAATCAGCGGCCATATTTCTTTGGCCACAGCTTTATCTCCTAGTGCCAAGGCAAACTGACTCGCTCCATAAGCGATCATAGCGGCATCCCCTCTATCTAATGGTGATGGAGGTCTTTTATCTTCCACCTCAAACGCATATCTAATTTTAGTGTAGCTGTCATCGGTATCTGTTACAAAAGCTTTATAAGTGTTAATGGCGGATTCATTTCCGACATCATACCCTAAAAATGGAAAAAATGGACTAACATATTCCGCCTGATCATTTGCCCAAATACCCACATAATATCGGCCACCACCGGGTGAGTGGATCAACCCCAACTTTGACTCAAAAATGCTTTCTGAAGCTCGGACTTTAGAAAATTCAAATAAGGTATTCAGCGTCTTATCAGGTGTTTCCAGTATAAGCGCATCAGACATCTGTTTCAAGAAAGCTTCTCTTTCTGCCAAAGCCTGTTCAGCTGTTTGACGAGGTAAAACTTCTGAAGCCATTTGCGCCATTATTTTGACGGCATACGAAAAGGATTCACCAGCGTTTAAGCTTACTTTTTCTGGCGCATCAGATTGAATAGTTGTGATAAATTCACCGCTTTCACCTCGGTCTGAATACTGCTTGGTCACATGACCGATATCTAAATCTAAGGTTTGAGAAGTTGTGTTGGTTAAAGTCAATTCTTCCACGAACATCCGCTCAGAGGATGAAGGAAATAGTTTCCGCGAAATAGAAATCCCCGATTTGGAAGGGTTGTGGTCGAAGCTAATCACCCCATCGATCGTGACTTTCTTCAATGTTCCTGGTACAATTCGTTTATCGCCTAAAAATACTTTTGGCAAAATGTCATCTTCATGAGTATCCTTTAAATATGCCCTGAAAACATACCACCCGGGATCAGTGGACTTAATGAATGGGTGTAACTGTGGGAAAAAGACTTGCCGACTCAAAGTAAGTATTCCATTTTCATCCACAGCATAGCTCACAATACCAGCGACCCTTTTACCCGCCATTTCTATATTGTCACTATGTGGCAACTGATGATCGCTTTTTAACTCCCACGCTATGGCGTTGGTATTCTTTATTTTCCAATAGCCATTTCCAGTTTGTGCAAATGCATTAGATGAAAAAATAAAGGCAAGCGTAATGGCGATAAGTCTGATTTGAGTCATCATAAAATCATGAACATTTGCCTTTAATTTAAGAACAAAATATCAAGCCCCAATGCTGACTTATATGGCAGTCAGGTTTGTTCTAGTATCGATCATTGTTGACTTTTCGATAGACCTAGCTGATCAGTTTAAACATCTTCTTATTATATTCCGAAATGTCAACATTAGACTTAGTTGTTTTCATCAGCTACTGCGCGATCATTATCGGCGTTGGATTATACATTTCTACTCGAAAGAGGAACATTGAAAAAACATCGCAGGACTATTTCCTAGCTGGTAAATCATTGACTTGGTGGGCCATTGGTGCCTCTTTTATTGCCGCAAACATTTCTGCCGAACAGTTCATCGGTATGTCAGGTTCTGGTTTTGCTTTGGGCATAGCCATTTCGTCTTATGAATGGATGGGAGCATTAACGCTTTTACTTGTTGGTAAATTTTTGCTCCCAATCTTCATTAAGAAGCAGATTTACACCATGCCTCAATTTCTAGCTGAGCGGTACAATAAAAACGTAAAAACAGTCATGGCTACTTTCTGGATTGGGGTTTACGTTTTTGTGAACTTGACCTCTGTTCTATACCTAGGTTCTCTTGCTATAGAAACAGTCATGGGTGTAGACCGGCTGACAGCTACGATAGCCTTAGCATTATTCGCAATGGGTTACTCTATTTATGGAGGTTTATCGGCGGTAGCTTGGACGGATGTTATCCAGGTGATCGTTTTGGTGATAGGAGGTTTGGCAACTACCTACCTCGCGCTCGATCAAGTTGGAGACGGTGCTGGCGCTATTGAGGGTTTTCAAACGCTTATGGCAGAAACTTCAAGCCATTTTGATTCCATTTTAGATAGAAGCCACCCGTACTTCAAAGACCTTCCTGGTTGGGGCGTTATCATTGGTGGAATGTGGATCGCCAATATCAGCTATTGGGGCTTAAACCAATATATTGTTCAAAGAGCACTTGCTGCAAAATCATTAAAAGACGCACAATTGGGGGTTATGTTTGCCGGCTATTTAAAGTTACTTATGCCTTTAATAGTTGTGGTGCCGGGTATTGCAGCCTACTATCTCGTTCAAAAAGAAGGGCTAGTAGATGTTGGCAATATGCAAATTGCGAGTGATGCCTTTAATTCGCTTGGAGATGAAAGCATTACGAAGGTGATGGTAGATCCTGATTTAATGGAAGTGAAAAAAGATAAGGCCTACCCTGCTCTTTTAGGCTTTCTGCCTTCTGGGTTTAAGGGAATAGCGTTTGCTGCACTTGTTGCAGCTATCATATCCTCTTTAGCTTCTATGGCCAATAGTACCGCCACCATTTTCACAATGGATATCTACAAAGAGTATATTGGTAAGAATGCCTCTGAAACTAAGTTGGTAAAAGTGGGTCGATTGGCCGCTTTGATCGGCTTTGTTCTCGCTGTGCTGGTTTCTCCCCTTTTGAGCGAATTAGATCAAGCTTTCCAATATATACAGGAGTACACGGGATTTGTAACCCCTGGCGTGGTGGCTATTTTCTTGCTAGGTATGTTTTGGAAAAAGACAACACCAAACGCGGCCTTGGTCGGAGGGCTTGCCACGTTTATCGCGTCGATTCTCTTTAAGCAATTTATGGATCATGTTCCATTCTTAGATCGAATGGGATACGTATTCTTGATTTGTTGCGTCTTGATGATTGTAACCTCACTACTTGAAGGTAAAGGGCAACCATCTTCGAAGGCATTGACAATTGGCAATTTTAATTTTAAGACTAGTCCCGCTTTTAATATTGGAGCCGTGGGGATCTGCATTATACTAACCGTTTTATACATCGTATTTCAATGACGAGCCTCCGATCGATCGCGCAAGAATTTGGCAAATTATCAGCTGCTACACCCCGATACTTTCGTTCACCTGGTAGAATTAATGTAATTGGTGATCATACTGATTACAACATGGGGTTGGTGCTACCTGCCGCAATTGATAAGTATGTAACCATAGCCATTGCTCAAAATAATGATGGCTTAATACGAGTGAAAGCCTTAGATATAGATGAGGAGATCTCTATTGAGCTTTCTGGGAGTAAAAGCGATCCAAAAGAGCATTGGTCAAGCTACTTTATCGGGGTATGCGAAATACTCCTTGAGAAAGGGGTTCAAGTTACTGGGGTCGATTGCACTTTTTCTAGTAACATACCTATAGGAGCGGGTCTCTCTTCTTCCGCAGCGATTTGCTGTTGTTTCGCCTTTGGGCTTAATGAATTGTTCAATGGTGGATTGAGTCGGCAAGAACTGGTATTGGTGGCTCAGCAAACTGAACATGAATATGTAGGCCTTCAGTGCGGTACTATGGATCAATCGGCAAGTTTACTGGGCAAAAAAGATCAAGTCTTGAAAATAGACTGCCGATCACAAGAGGTTTCATATGCTTCGCTGGCTTTGGGAGACTACTCATTCATTGTCTGCGATTCTCAAGTTAAACACTCTCTTGCTTCTTCTGGATACAACAATCGGAAGAATGATTGTATTAAAGCGGCCGAGTCTTTTGGTGTCAAAAGTGTTAGAGAAATTAGTTCTGCGATGTTAAAAGAGAAGAAGGACTTAAACCCAATCATAAGACAAAGGCTCAATTTTGTAATCGAAGAGAATGATCGGGTGGAAAAAGTCAGCAGACTTTTAGAAGAAGGTAATCTAAGTGAAGTCGGGCAATTGATATATGCTTCACATGAAGGACTAAAAAACCAGTACGAAGTCAGTTGTCAAGAATTGGACTTCTTGGTGGATACTACTCACCAGATGCCTTATATCCTCGGTGCTAGACTAATGGGTGGTGGTTTTGGTGGTTGTACAATCAACCTACTTGAGACAAAGCAGATAGCCGAATTCAAAAGCACAATCTCTAGGAGATACGAAGAGGCTTTTGGGATATCGCCAAGGTTCTTTGATGTTAATATAGTGAACGGTACAGAGGAGCTATTTGCCTGAAATCACTCTCCTGAAATTACCTTCACTAACCAAAGAATAAGGTAAAGACCAACTCCTACTCCAAAAACAAAGAATCCGATTACAAATCCGATTCTAACTTGTTGTTCTGTGAATCCCATTTTGTCGCCAACCCAACCTGATACTCCTAAAATCATAACATTATCTATTTCTATGCATTATAACAGTTTTCTTGGATGGCTGCAAGGGAGTGATCAGTGAACAAATAAAAAAAGCTAAGCTCTTTAAAGTAGTCCGTAGGAGGACTAAGCGTTAAAAATTCTTCCAGCGCAAGAATATAGCGAAGGGCCAGCCTTTAGGGTAAGCCCTCTTAGGGCACAAAAAAAGCTCAGCATAAAGCTGAGCTCCTTAAAGTAGTCCGTAGGGGAATCGAACCCCTGTTACCAGGATGAAAACCTGGCGTCCTAACCCCTAGACGAACGGACCATTCTTAACGGTCTGCAAATATAGATGTGCCACTTTTATTTGCAAAAAAATCATTGGTAAAAAATTTCAATCGATCCCAAAGGAACTATCCCAGAGTTAGGTTCATTTATATTTGAAAAGGCGTAGGGCTTTGTTAGCTTTGCACCTCGAAAAATAACCTTTAAACCGTTAAGGATTATGTCTATGACAAGAGTAGCGATTAATGGTTTTGGAAGAATCGGTAGATTAACTTTCAAAGCATTATTAAAAAAAGAAAACATTGAAGTAGTAGCAATCAATGACTTGACTGATACTAAAACCCTTGCTCACCTTTTAAAGTACGATTCTGTACATGGTAGATTTGACGGCACTGTATCTGCAACTGCAGACGGCATTGTTGTTAATGGTAAGGAAATTAAAATATACGCTGAAAGAGAACCAAGAAACCTCCCTTGGAGCGACTTGGCTGTTGATGTGGTTTTGGAATCTACTGGTTTCTTTCTAGATGAAGCTGGTGCTGGACAACACCTAGAAGCTGGCGCTAAAAAAGTAGTTATCTCTGCCCCTGCTAAAGGAGGAGTTCCAACTGTTGTATTAGGTGTTAACGATGATACAATGACTGGTGAAGAAACTATCCTTTCTAACGCATCATGTACAACTAACTGCTTGGCACCAATGGCCAAAGTATTGGACGATGCCTTCGGTATTGAGCATGGTTACATTACTACGGTTCATGCTTATACTTCAGATCAGAGATTACAAGATGCTCCTCACAGAGATTTGAGAAGAGCTAGAGCAGGTGCTTATTCAATCATCCCAACTTCTACTGGCGCAGCTAAAGCTGTAGGACTTGTATTGCCTCACTTAGCAGGTAAATTAGATGGTATAGCCATGAGAGTTCCTATTCCTGATGGTTCATTAACTGACCTTACAGTAGTGCTTAAAAAAGAAGCTACGAAAGAGAAAATCAATGCCGCAATGAAAGCTGCTGCTGATGGACCAATGAAAGGTATTTTGGAATATACTGAGGATCCAATCGTATCTATCGATATCGTCGGAAACCCTCACTCAAATATTTTCGATTCTCAATTAACTTCTGCTCAAGGAACCTTAGTGAAGGTAGTTGGTTGGTACGACAATGAAGCTGGTTACTCAAACCGAGCGGCGGATTTGATCGAAAGAATCTCTTAAGAGAAGAACTATTTTACATTGATAATTAACCTACCTGAAACCTCGGGTGGGTTATTTTTTTTGAATTATTGATCATAAGGTAATTTGAGGGTAATGGAACTTAATTGTCCTTTAATTAGTTTTATAAACGAAATGACAAACCCAAGTCGCTATAACATGGGGCAATTATAATGCAAGAGACATCCCTAAGTCGATAAAAATGGTCATTAAGCAACCGTTCGAAAGAGGGGTTATTTTTTTGCCCTCCTGATTACACTACTGATTCTGAAGTAAGCTCAGTTTTTTCAAGACTTGACTTGATCTTAAGGCCATATCTCCTGACTGACGCACCTTCATTGCTAATTGCTCACTATAATTAGGGTTAGCTGCTAAGAAGTCATCAATTATTTCAGTCACTTCTTCCTGATTATATCTCCCAAGCGTTTGTCCAAGCCATCTCGATGGAAAGAAAATATCTCCAGTGATCTGAATTTCCTGTAGTAATTCTAGACTTGGCATTACGTACTTCAAAGAAGACTCTTGCCTCAACGGATGATGTAAAAAGCCTAATCCTGCTAATACCCATGATTCAGTTTCACGGTTTTTCTCGTCTTTAAGCGACTCAAAAAAGGTATCTCTTTCTGCCACATCACTTGACATGGCTGGCATTAAAAACTCAAATCTCTTTTTACGATCGGGGTTGCTAATCCTAGTCAATTGTTCATGTATAATCTCTCCCGCTCGATCTGGCATTTTAATAGCCAGTTGACCAGCTAAGCTGGTTTTATCATTTTCCGAAAGTCTCAACCCTTGAATTGGTCCAGGCCCAGTTTTCCATATGTTATAAAGTCTATCCAGATTGACTTTGCTGATACTCACGTTCCTAAAAGCATTAAAGAAGGTCTTTTTAATTGCAGGATCTTCCGTAAGATCATTCATCGCATGAAATAGCGTTCTTTCGAGATCAGGTGAGATTCGGTTTCTTTGATCTGGTGTCAACAAGTTCCAATAAACAGTGTTCAATTGACCTAGAACGAGATTTAGAATCAACTGATTTTTTTCTTTGACTACCATCCATTTAATCAAACCTACATATTGTTCTGGTGTGTATTGACCTTCTTTTCCATAGTTTTCAGGTTCTATCAAATTCTCATAGAGGTTGACAATAAGCGTCCCTTTTTCAAGATCGGATAATGCCGACCATCTGGATTGCACCAACTGATAGGCAGGTGGAAAAAGGCCATAACCCATACCATCTGAATTGACCAATGCTTCGAAAAATTCCCAGTTTGAGTCCATTTTCAATTCAAAAGGTTCGCCCCCAGAATTTATGGTCGACTCTTTTATAGATTGTTGCTGAAGGTTATAGAGCTTCATTTTCAAGCTTTGCGGCCAAACGCGATCACTCTTCGGATCATTCTGATACAAAGCCGCAACAACATTTTGTTCTTCTTTTTTCACGGACAAACTAAAATCAGGTCGTCCGGGTGTATTTACCCAAACCTCGCTCCATTCTTTTAGATCAGTAGTTGTCTTTTGATCAAGAATATCGATGAGGTCAGGCCAAGTCGCATTTCGATTAGAAAAGGCAGACAAATATTCTCGCATGCCCTCTTGAAATTTATCTTCACCAACAAGTTTCTCAAGTTGACGCATCATAATCGGGGCTTTGTTGTAAATGATAGGTCCATACATCTGACCCGCTTCTTTCAAATTTGGTAAATACTGCCTGATCGGGTTGGCCCCTTTCGTTCTATCCACCCCATAAGCCGATGGATAGTGTCTTACTAAGAAATTCAATTCATGATCGATTGTCGGGAAGCTCGGGTTTACCATTTTCGCAGCCATGAAATTGGCGAATACTTCTTTGGTCCAAACATCATTAAACCAATCCATAGTCACCAAATTCCCAAACCACATGTGGGCAGTTTCATGGGCAATGAGGCTTGCACGTCCCAATAATCTGCTCTGCGATGGATCTTCATCTAGGAAAAGTGAACTAGCTCTATATTGGATGGCTCCAACATGCTCCATTCCACCGTATTGAAAACTCGGAATTAAAGCGAAATCAAATTTTTTGAACGGGTATTTGATACCCGTATACTGCTCTAACCATTGCAAAGAGGCGCCATGTAAGTAAAAGATAAAATCAATGTTTCTTTTCACTTTTTCTTCATCCGTTTCTCGGTGCAGCATGGTCATTTCTCTACCTGCTACACTTCTGGTGATTGACTCAAACTCACCAGCGACAAAGGAGAATAAATAGGTACTGATTAAATCAGATTTTTGGAACTCATATGTCTTCCTACCATCCTTGATCGTCGCTGTATAAATCGGTCCATTGGCGATCGCGGACCAGTCTTCTGGTAAATCCAGCGTAAGTTCAAAAGTTGCTTTTAAATTCGGTTGATCAAACACTGGAAACGCTGTTCTAGCTCTATCTGGAACGAAAAGGGTGTATAGGAAATCTTCTTTTCTGTTCAGCGAAGATTCCCCAGCAAAAAAGTTAAGCTCTACCCTATTGAACCCTTTTTTTAGATTCTCTTTCTTGAGCACTATATGTTCATTCTCAATAGCCAAATCTTGGCTTACACCATTCACGATTATTCCCTTTAGATGGTCAAGGCTTTCTTTGAAATCTAGTTGAAGGTCTTTAGTGTTATCAGAAAGATTAAAAGATAGATCTTCTAACGCTTGAATTCTTTGGTTGAAGTCTCGGGGAACTCTAAATTCAAGTTTATAATTGACAATGGAGAGGACTTCTTTCCTATAGTTCGCTAATTCGAGCGAAACGCCTTTTTCTATCTCGATTACTTCTTCTTTGGACCCACAGGCTACCAAAATGAGTATTAGCAATAGCGTTAAGAAATTCTTCTTTATCATTTTAAATCAGTATTAGGTCTTTTCTCAGTTCTGGTGGTATACCAAAATTATCTCCCATAAAGTCATCCATTTCATCTTTTGTTTGTTGAGATAAAAGGGCATTCATTTCTTCTAGGGCTAGGCCACCAATCATAAACGGCGGCATATAGTTTGTCATTAAACGATCACCTTTAAAGCATGCACCCATCTGAAATTCAGTCAATTCACTTTTAGGGGTGCCTTTAATCATGCAATGAGACAACCATTCTTCGGGCTGATCGGGATAAAGGGCCATCCGTGTCTGTAAGGCTTGAACATCCGTTTTTGTAGCCATATAGGCCGCCAAATTCTCCATGCTCTCTTTTGACAATTGCCCGCGCATGTTTTCGTAGCATTTGGAACAAACAGCATATTCGAATAGAATCTCTGTTTTCTGAAATGAAGGGTATTTCTTGAATACCTTTTCTATAACGTAATAGCGGCCTCCACTTAGGAGATCATAATCGCATTGTACACAATTGGTAATGGGGCTTTTTGTATCGCTATTCAAGAAAATTTCAGGAATTGGCAAACCCTCCGGCTGATTCTCTTCTTCTGAATTGTGTTCTTCCACCTTAAATTTTTTCTAGTTCTTATCTACAATTGTTGAGGCTACTTGTGCTGTAGGCAATATCATGGTATCACTGATATTCACATGTTTTGGGCGCGTGACTATAAACCTTATCAAATCCGCCACATCGTGAGCCGTCAAAGCATCAAAACCTTCATAAACTCCTTTAGAACGATCTTCGTCTCCTTTGAACCGAACCATTGAAAACTCAGTTTCGACCAGTCCAGGACAAACTTGAGAAACCTTAACCCCTGTCCCGACTAAATCGATTCTCATTCCATTGTTGATGGCGTCTACGGCATGTTTTGATGCACAGTAAACGTTTCCGTTTGGGTAGACTTCTTTACCCGCAATAGAACCAATATTTACCACATGGCCAGCCCCTCTTTCGACCATACCCGGAACTATGGCTTTGGTGACGTACAGCAAGCCTTTTACATTAATATCAATCATGGCATCCCAATCATCGATATTTCCATCTTGGACCTTTGAAAGCCCATGTGCATTACCAGCATTGTTGATGAGTATATCAATTGATTTCCAGTTTTCGGGAATGGAAGAAATGGCTTCTTTTACACGGTCACGATCGCGCACGTCGAAAGCCAGTTTTAATGTTTTTGTATTAACCTTTTCGCTTAATTCATCCAGTCGCTCTTCCCTTCTTCCACACAAAATAAGGTCGTAACCTTCCTCAGCTAACAAGAGGGCACTTGCCCATCCGATACCGGAAGTAGCGCCTGTTACCAATGCAATTTTACTCATTCAATTCAATCTTAATGTGGAGTGAATTTAAGAGAAATTAGCCAACGATGTAGACAAAGTTTGATTAGTCGGAGAAATGAAGATATAAAGTAAAATTGTGGGTGGTAATTCTCCGCAACCCATTATGAAAGAAGTTGTCTTGCGAATTCATAACGTTGGCCAAACCGCGGGCATATCTAAATTCAGGCGAGAATTTAAAAAACTCAAAGTAGTTATCTATTCCTATACCTACCTCGAACTTCATATTTACTTTTCTGATCTCTAACCGATCTTCATCTGTCACAAGATCTTCTCGACCCGATCGGATCGAACCACTCAAACCAGCAACCAAATACATACGTGTATTATTACGTCTTATGCTTCTATATTTCATGAAGATACCTGGTTCTATTCGCGTACTTTCAATCAGCTGCTCTTGGATAGAACCATCCACATTATGGTATTCCACTGCATTTTGGTAGAGACCGATTTTTACCGGCACCACTCTTATCGATAACTGATCGGCCAACCTGAAATTTACCATGAAACCCAAATCAAAACCTGTATTCTGCTGCGAAATTATTGCAGAGGTTTGGTCGTACGCAGGTGTGTCAAATCGATCTGAGTATTGAATACCGTAGCTATTGGTGTGTACACCTAATAAAAACCCGTATTTGAAAGTCTTTTGATCACTTTCTAGCCTGTGTAGGGTAACACCAGACTTTCGGCTTTGGGCTTTTGCTCCTACGAAGGGTAAGGCAATAAGTAAGGTAAAGACAACTATTTTTGTCCGATGTAAATTGAGCTTATTCCAAAAGTCAAAGGTCTGCATTCGATCTTCTTATATCCAACTTCACTAAGAATATCCAGAAAATCTTGGCCATCTGGAAAGGCGTCTACCGACTCTGGCAGATAAGTGTACGCTGATTGATCCTTAGATATCAGTTTTCCAATAATCGGCAGAATCGATTTAAAATAAAAATTGTAGAGTTGCTTCATTGGAAACCGACGTGGCCTTGAAAATTCAATAATCACCGTTTTTCCACCTGGTTTTACGACTCTATGCATATCGCTGAGTCCTTTTTTCAGGTTTTCGAAGTTCCTTACTCCAAATGCAACGATGGTGGCATCGAAAGTATTGTCATCGAAGAGGAGCTTTTCACTATCCCCCATTTGCATATCGATGATATGATCGACTCCTTTTTTCTTCATTTTAACTTTGCCCATTTCCAGCATTCCTGCTGAAATATCAACACCAACAATTCTGTCGGGATTTAATGACAAAGCTTCCAATGCGAAATCTCCTGTACCAGTTGCTACATCAAGTATCTGCTTTGGCTGATCGGCTTGCAATAATTTGACGGCCTTCTTTCTCCAAAGTATATCTATACCGAGACTTAAAAAATGATTTAGGAAATCGTATCGATGGCTGATGTTATTGAACATTTCAGCCACTTGTTCTTTCTTTCCGCTTTCCTTCTCTTTATAGGGTACAACTGCCATCTGTTTCACAATCTGGGTGCAATAATACGAAGGAAACAGGCCGATTAAATTAATTGTTCATCAAAAGATTCAGGGAAATAAGGTGAAGTTTACCATACTTACTCTTTGCGCCTTAAAATACCTCTCTGGAAACCAATTGCCACATGCTCTGGCATGATTTGGGATGGTTCTCTTCTCAGGGTATACCTGCTGAAAATTTTCCAATGATCTGAAACTTTGTAATAGGCTATCACTTCTGGCATCGGATCAAATTGCAATGAGCCTTTTAAACTGGCTACAAGTCCTAATCCCGCTCCTAAGTCTAGTCTTTTCGTGGTTAGCAAATAATGCTCAAGTTTTACCCCAGCAACTAATTCTGTATTCAGACTAATATTAAAGAAAGTTCTCTTGGCAATAAATTTCCCCATTTGAGCCTCCACCGCCGGTAAACCGAGGATGTTGGCATCTCCGCCAAATCGGCCCTGATATGCCATTGAAAAAAACCAAGCATATTCTGACTCAGGAAGTGAGTATTCGTATTTAGATGGCGGTGTAAACCTGTACTGAAGCCCAAGCCTAAGGGTGACTGATTCGAAATTTGTAAGTCTTGTGGGTAAGACGGAAGTAAAAATTCTCCATCGACCTTCTTTTATAACATCATAAATCAAACCTACTCCAGCCGTTATTGAATTGTCAGAAAATATGCCACTACCATTTAATTGAACAATCGCATATGGTTTTATGCGCCCCTTGCCGAAGGTGTAATTGTATGACACTCTAAAGTCATTGTTAAACTGGTTGGCTATGCCTGCGCCCGCCTCAATAAATGAATTTCTAGATAAATAATATGCAACGTCGAGGTTCACCTCTGAGCCAAAGGTGGTTTCATACCGCTGTAATATTGAAATGGCCCAGCCATTATACCTCAATGAATCAACTACCTGGTGTTCATTGATGATCTCCATACCTCTTGTGAGGCTAGTGGAAGGTTTTACTAGTGCTATATCACCATTTAGTTCGGGTAACTCGGGTTTCTGAATTAAGCTGATATCTTTTCGAACCCCTGTTTTCACAATTGGTAGTGGACCACGCGATGGATTCGAAAGCTTATTGTTTATTTGATCCTCTGGCAGATCACCCACACTTTGCGTTGAAAAACCTTGATCTTCATTTTCGAAATCTTCTGTGATTTTTAAATCATCTGATTGAAAAGTACGATTGGATACTATCTCATTCGTTCTTTGCAATGGTTCTGAGTTATCTTTAGATTGATCAAGGCTGTAAGTAGTTTGGCTTTCTCGATCTTTATTCTCTTGAGCACTTTTAACTACTTCTGAAGCTGCACCTCCAGAACCCTTTCCTATTACTCTAGTTTCCGTTGCCGAGGCTCCTGAGTGACTGACTGAAGTTTCCTCAGTAGTCTCTTTTAGGGTTCGCGACTGATCATCATTGTCACGAGAGTTTTCTGAAGTTCCTGATCCATTTACAGTATCGTTATTATGGGATTTTGAGACTGGTTTGAGTTGCTCTTTTTCTTTTTGACTATCCTCTTTTTTTAAGGTGGCTACCTCAGAACCCTTGTTAATCTTAGGAGAATATTCCTTGGTAATTTCATTTGCTGCATTTGTATCAAAAATATTGCTCTTTATTACGCCTAGAGTTATTAATCCCGCCGCTAGGATAGTGATTAAAATCAAGTATCCCGCATTCCCTAAGTATGTTAGTTTAGCTCCATTTGCCATGAGTCCATATTTTTTTATTCCAGCCCAAACTGATTGAGAAGGTGACTTTTCGAAAGCCGAAAAGTGGTCTTGGAAAAACTGATCTATGTTATCTCTTTCGCCTTCCATCACATCATTTTTTGAGTTGTAACTTGTTGCTTCAAAACTTCTTTCGCACGCATCAGCCTTACTTTTGAGTTGGCCACGCTGATTTCAAGCATTTCTGCCACCTCTTTGTGTGAATAGCCTTCAATTGAAAAGAGGTTAAATACCGTTCTATATTCTTCCGGAAGATTTTGAATTAGATAGAGTAACTCGTCTGTACTTTGGCTACTATCTGGATTAAAGGGCAAATCCGTCGTTTTAGCATCCAAGGTGACATGGTGTTCTGTGTGCTTTTTGTTCTTCCTCAAGTGCCCCAGCGCAGCATGAATTATCACTTTTTTAATCCATGCGGGTAAGGCACCGTTTCTTTCGAACTGTTTTAATTTGGCAAAAACTGTAATAAAGCCTTCTTGCAACATATCGTTGGCTTCAGACTCTGAACTTGCATAGCGGAGGCATATCCCAAACATGGCATCCTTAAAAGCATCATACAATTTGGCATGTGCTTTCCGATTACCATTCAGGCATCCATCTACAATTTTATTTTGTTCGTTTTTGTTCAAAGCCCTTTTAAAACGAGTTCGTACTAAAGCTCAGTACTACCTAATCGAAACAAGGATGATTAATTATAACCAAAGGTTACAAAAGGCATAAAAAAAACCTCATTGATTAAATGAGGTTCTTAATTTGATACTTTGCAAATGGCTTAGCCTATGGCTACTAATTCTATATCGAAGATTAAGTCTTTTCCTGCTAAATCGTGATTCGCATCAATCACAACCTTATCTTCATGAACTTCTTTCACTTTAACTGGTACTTGCTGACCATTTGGTTGGCTCATTGCCAGTTGTTGTCCTACTTCCGCTACCATATCTGGCGGTAGGTTTGTTTTTGGAACATCAAAAATCATATCTTCTCTTGATTCTCCGTAAGCTTCTGCTGCTGGAATCTCAGCAGTTACTTTAGCGCCAACTTCCATTCCATCTACGGCTGCGTCAAATCCTTTGATCATCATGCCAGCACCAACTTCAAAAGCTAATGGTTCTCTGCCTTCAGATGAATCAAAAATAGTTCCGTCTGTTAATTTCCCTGTGTAGTGAACCTTTACTTGATCACCCTTCTTTGCTGTTTGCATTTTCCTTTGTTTTAAATGGCTGGCAAAGGTATGGCATAAAACACTAATCCAAAGTCTTACAAACAAATTATCAACAATATTCAATTTCACATATTCAAATGTTTTAATATTATTTCTAATTACTTTATTTATATTGATATGAATTAAATACACATTAGAATGAGAAAATCCGCTTTATTTTTAATAATTGTAGTATCAATAATATCATGTCATGACCTCTATGAAGATGTCACTCCCGCTCAAAGTGAACGTACAATAAACTATATAAGCGCTGCAGAAAGGCCAGCTATTCTAGAGGCTTTAAAGGATTCCTTTAATAGGTCTAATGTGAGCAATAGATCAACGGCGGTTAACACTTCTGCAACTATAGAACTCTCTGACTTGAATTTAGAGCGTGTTATGGAAGTCATAGACACGTTAAATAATACTCACTATACTTTCAGAGTAAAAAGTGAAGATTCTGATCCTTTCTCTTTCACAAACCTGATTATTAGAGTAGAAAACCAGACAATACAGTCACCATATCTCATACACTATCAGGTCGATGAAGAAGGCAAGGAGAAATACATTAACAGTGGGTTTTCCCTTGAACACTTCAACGGTATATTGACTTTTGAATTTCTAAGTAGTGTAGTCCTTAACGATGGTTTTACGGCCAATTTAAACGATTCAAGATCTTCTTCTAATTGTGAACCTCAATTGGACTTTACTGATGGACAAACTGGAAACACAAACCTAACTGGAGATACGGGAGGACCCGGACCCGGACCAAATGGTGATAATGGAGGAGGAAGTTCTTACATAACTTACTGTTATGATATTTTCAAAGCTGATTATTCAGACCCTTGCTGGATAGAATCAAACGAAATTTATCAGTATGCCGGTAATTCAAGTGGGGATATCTTCAATCAAGGATTTTATTGGAATCCAGACTGTGGACCACAACCGGAGCTATCATATGTAAAGGTTCGCAGGTGTCAAACAGTTTATCTAAATCACTCAGTTACTGCTGAATCCGAGTGTTTGGGAATAGGGGAAGGTGATGTAGGCATACTACCAAACAGTTTTAATGACTTTCTTAAATAGTTCCATTTAGCAGAAGAACTCTACACGATAGATCCATCATTAATACCTGAGCGGCTATGGAAAAACGGTCATTTCCCACCTCATCTAGCAGGTTTTATAGATGCCTTATGGGAAACAATCGATGGTGTGTATTCAATTGGAGAATTTTTATGGGCATGGTCTAGTCTTACGCTTGTTGATGCAAAAGCCATTGAAATACGTCAAGAAACCTATCAGATGGTGATTTTCATGAATGAATTGATATCAAACAGCTCATTCAGAAGACAATTTATCGACACACTAAAAACTACTTTTGACCAATACTTGAGTACGACTTTTAGCTGGACACCAGAAGGGATGTATGAACAGGGAAAGTTAATTTTTGAAGTACTCAGTATCTTCATTGGTACGACAGCCATAAAAGGAATTCTGAAAGGAAACTCCTTGGCAGTCAACATTCTGCAAAAACTTAATAGCATACCAACCCTTCGAGCTTCCTATTTAGCATACATAAAGAAGTACGATCTAACAGAAGCTGTAAGGACAACTGAGTCATTTAGTTCTTTTGAAGCATTCAAAAGAACTAAAGGCACTGCAGGAACGGGTAATGCATGGCATCATATAGTTGAACAAAATCCAATGAACAAAGCTCAGTTTCCGCCTGAGGCCCTTCATAATAGCGCAAACCTTATTATCTTGCCGCATGGCAGTGGAACAATACACAATAAGGTTTCTGGCTTCTACAACTCAATTCAAGATTTTTCTGAAGGTAAAAGAGTAAGACATTGGTTAAACGAACAGAGTTATGAATTTCAATATGAGTTTGGCTTAAAAAAATTAATCGATTTCGGATGGGTTTGGGTAAATTAAATAGACGAAAACTAAGTGATGAGCTGGGAGAATTTATCAGAGTTTCAATTGAGCATCACAAGACCAACCTTGAGGGAGATTATGTCAAGGGAAATAAGTTTATGAAAATCAAATTACAAATCGTTCAAGGTCTTATCGATACAAACAAACTTAGTACTTTGAAGCCGTTACTTTCTCACAAAGCCCCTCCTGTGAGGTATAGTGCAGCTACTTATTTTTTGATGGTAGATGAAAAACCTGCTCTTACCATCCTGGAAAAACTAGTGAAAGAAAATCACAAATCAATTTCTTTTTCTGCAAAAATTGTAGTAGACCAGTGGCTTTCCGGAAAATTGACTTTTAACCACTTACGAAAATAAGGAGCCATTCTTCAATGGAAAGTGTGATATCACTCATTAAATATTATAACGGATTTATTGCCTAAATTTTCATATGCCGATGTTGATAAATATAGACTGCAGATTGAACTAAGCAGTTATGCGTAATAATATTCTCATGTCCTCAGAATATTGCAAAAATTCGACCTATTGGAAATAGAATGACAATCGACAGAAAAATTAAGTCCTTAAAAGCAATAGGTTATCAATTTTTTATCCCCTTTAACTTCACATTTAAAAGATGATTTTAACAAAGGACATTGAAAATAAGATTCTAAAAGATTTTAGTTCTAACTCTGAACATCATTCAGTTCGACATTTACTAGAAAAAATTGCTCTAACAGAATGGAACGTAGGTAGTCAGCAGCTATGTAGAGCAATACTGTACCTTTTGGATGGAGATGTGAGTAAGCTTAAAAAGTTTGAGCTAATTTCTGACCCGAGAGATGTTATCACTGAAGCAGAAAATAAAGCCGGCAATCCTGGCCATTATTTTGAAAAGCCTTTCACTTAAGACAGCCAAAAACATATATGAGTACAAAATGATTAACGATTCAGTTGATTAACTTTGCGGCATGTTTGATAAAGCTGAGTTTGTTATAAGCAACACCGACTATAGAAAGTGCCCTAAACCCGATCGGCATGAGTTTGCCTTTATTGGAAGGTCAAATGTGGGCAAGTCTTCGCTTATCAATATGCTCACGGCACGAAAAAGCTTGGCCAAAACATCGGCAAGTCCGGGCAAAACTCAATTGATCAATCATTTTCTTATTGATGAGAGCTGGTATTTAGTCGATTTACCTGGCTATGGCTATGCCAAAACGAGTAAAAAGAATCGCTCCGCTTGGGAATTAATGATCCAAGACTATTTGATCAATCGTGAAAACCTACAAATCGTCTTTGTGCTAATCGACTCTCGGCTCGACCCTCAACGAATAGATCTTGAGTTTATCCAATGGCTCGGGGAGTCAAATATTCCATTTGCCCTAATTTTTACTAAAGCTGATAAGCAGTCGCTCAATAAAGGGCACCAATCTATTGCCAAGTTCAAGAAAACAATGAAAAAGACGTGGGAAGAGCTTCCTATGATGTTTTTTACCTCATCGGCTACAGGTTTTGGAAAAGAGGAAGTATCTGAATACATATCCCATATTCTTGAAAGTTGAGTTTTTCTTTGATTTACACCACGGTGTGAATTTACTTTGAGCCTCATTTGAATTATTTGATTTATGAAGTTTGAAGAAATAGCAGCAGTATCAGGCAAGGGCGGATTATTTACGGTATTGAAGCCTACCAAGACTGGTGTAATCTTGGAGTCATTAGACGGAAAAAAGTCTAAACTCGTGGTTGGCGCAGATGCTCAGGTCTCTATACTCAGCGAAATTTCAATATATACGCATACTACTGATGGCGCTACGCCTTTAAAAGAGGTGATGCAAAAAATTCATGCTGAATTTGAGGGTGATACTGGTTTAGACAAAAAGTCTGGTCCTGATGAGCTTAAGTCTTTCTTAAAGCACGTACTTCCTGATTACGATGAAGACAGAGTTTATGTATCGGATATCAAAAAACTCGTTACATGGTATAACCTGCTTTCTAAAATTGCACCTGAGTCTTTCGCTTCTACAGCAGAAGACACTGCGGAAACGGAAGAGACTACGAGTGAAGAATAACAGATGAAATGACAAACAACTCTCAAGACTTAATGAGTGGCTTGGCGCTGGTAGAAAAAGACTTTAAACTTGAAAAGTCTTATCTAAACCTGTCTGAAAGAACAGAAATTGGTTACGATCAGGCCTTTCTGCTTGTAATGAGAGTTGTAGAGGATTTAATGGCCAGAGACTTTAATCAATTGATTAATGTGCTTTACCGAATAGATGTCTCTGAGGAAAAACTGAAAGAGGCACTGGCCATCACCAACGACAACCCTGCCTCAATTATCGCTAATATGATTATTGAAAGGCAGCTCCAAAAAGTGGAAACGAGAAAGAAGTATTCTCAATCCTAGTTAGAAGCTTCTTCCACCATCGCTTTACTCCCTACAAAAAACGGTACCCGTTGGTGTAACTCCGATGGTTCTATTTCTAATATTCTACCCTTACCGTCAGTTGCTGCTCCTCCTGCTTCTTCAGCAATCAAAGCCAACGCATTGCATTCGTACAAGAGTCTTAATTTACCATTAGGTGCTTTTGCAGTAGACGGGTAAATATAAATACCACCTTTCAGTACGTTTCTATGAAAATCCGCCACCAAAGAACCAATGTACCTGGCCGAATACTCTCTCTCCTTACAGGTATTTACATAGTCTTGTACCGCTTCTGGAAATGAATTAAATGACCCTTCATTAATAGAATAAATAGATCCATTTTCTGGTATTCGCATATTTTGGTGGGACAAAATATACTCCCCAAGCGATGGCTCATAAGTAAAGCCATTCACGCCTTTTCCTGTGGTGTAAACAAACATGGTCGACGATCCATAAAGTATGTATCCTGCGGCCACTTGATCTTTACCTGGCTGCAAGACGTCTTCCATCTGAACTGGCCCTCCCAACGGTGAAACTCTTCGGTAAATGGAAAAAATGGTACCGATAGATACGTTTACGTCTATGTTTGAAGAACCATCCAATGGATCTATAGCCACAATGTATTTAGACCTTGGATTTTGTAAGTCGATAATTTCCTCTGCTTCTTCGGAAATGATCGCTGCTACCTCTCCCCCTTTTTTCAGCGCGCGGGTAAATCGTATATCAGCGGCCACATCTAAATTTTGTTGCTCCTCTCCTTGAACATTTTCGGCACCATAAGCACCAGTGATCCCAGCAAGCCCAGCTCGATTTATTTCTCTGTTTACCACCTTACCAGCATAGGCTAAGTCCCTGATTAGCTGTGACAACTCTCCACTGGCGTATGGAAAGTCTTCCTGGTTTCTCATAATAAATCGGTCAAGGTTCGAGCCCACTGGCAACGCTATCCTCGAATTTTCCGCTTTTCCCATAGGTATCGATAATTTTTTTATCGGAAATCGTTAATAACTTGCAGCGAAATTAGCAAAATTTATACACGTCCCTTGAAAGTATTTAAGTTTGGTGGCGCCTCAGTGAAGGATGCCAATTCAGTAAGGAATATGAGTGCCATTATTAAGGCCAATTTAAACGGGCCTTTGCTCGTATTGGTCTCAGCAATGGGAAAAACCACGAATGCTTTTGAGCGCCTCTTAGGACTGACTATGGAGGAAAAAGACCATAGTGAGGCTCTTCAAGAAATTCAAGATTACCATTTAGATATTGTCGCTAGTTTGGGCTTAGGTTCGGACTCCGTATTGGAAAAAGATATTACCGATATCTTCGAGCAGTTGAAGAACGGGCTGAGTGAGTTTAGTTCAAGTATGGGGTATGATTACATGTATGACCAAACCGTATCGCTTGGCGAAGTTCTTTCCACTAAGATTATTGCTACTTTTCTGAACTCAGAAGACATCGCTACGAGCTGGTTGGATGCAAGAAAAGTGGTCAAAACTGATAGTTTGCATAGACAGGCGCAAGTTGATTGGGGTGCTTCTCAGGCAATGATCAAATCTCAAGTGAATCGTCAGATTGAAGAGGGAGTCGTACTAACGCAGGGGTTCATTGGAAGTAATTCTGATTTCAAAACCACTACTCTCGGACGCGAGGGCAGTGATTTTAGCGCAGCGATTTTTGGTACTTCTTTAGGGGCCGAGTCGGTTACTATTTGGAAAGATGTACCTGGTGTACTTAACGCAGACCCTAAAAAGTTCGACAATACAGAGCTTTACGAGAGACTTCCTTATAAAGAGGCGGCCGAAATGACATACTATGGTGCATCTGTCATTCATCCCAAGACTATTAAACCGCTAGCTCAGAAGGGTATTCCTTTGTTAGTTAAATCTTTTCAAGACCCTTCGGCAAGAGGCACTGTCATAGAGGAATGTCTTGTGCCAAATTTAGCTCCAGCTATTATTCACAAGGATAAGCAGACCGTAATTTCATTTAAAATCAGTGACTTCTCTTTTATCAATGAGCATCATATTCACTTGATTTTTGAACACATCAAAAGGCTGAATCTAGTGATCAACTTGATGCAAAATTCTGCAACATCTTTTACCATTTGTTTGGATGACAACCCGAAAAAACGCGAGCAACTAAGGACTGCGCTGATGGAGGAATTCCTCATCTATTATAACGAGGGCTTAGAGATTATTACGGTTAAAAATTACGACCAAGAAACAATCACCGAATTGATGGAAGGTAAAGAAATCATCATCGAACAGCGATCTCGGAATAACTTTCAAATGGTGTACAAGTCTTAGGTTAGAATTTAGGTTCAGATCCTTTTTCCAGATGGCTTAACAGGTTATCAACCGATCTATCTAGAATTTCAAAGACTTCTTGAAATCCATTTTCGCCGCCATAGTAAGGGTCAGGAACATCATCGCCTTTATTCAAGTCATCAAACTCACGCATTTTAATCACTTTCGCTCTGGCGTTCTTAGGTTCTAAGCGCAGCGTATTGCTGTGATTTGAGCTATCCATAGGGATAATGTAATCGAAATTAAGAAAGTCAGATTCTTTTAGCTGCCTTGCAGCGTGCTCATAGTTTACTCCATTTTTAATTGCGTTCGCCACCGATCTTTCATCTGGAGACTTACCAATGTGATAGGCTGCCGTACCGCAGGAATCCACCTCAAAACGATCGCCCATTCCTCTTTCCTTAATTCTTTGTCTAAAAATACCTTCGGCTAAAGGGGAACGACAGATATTTCCCAAACAGACAAATAAGACTTTAACTTTATTCATTGATCTAAATTAGAGGCTTAAATTAGCGATAGAATTATCAATTAATTGCCTATCCAAATCAAACCTATGGAATTCATTAAAGTAGAGAAAGCTTACGCTAAACACGTCGCACTAATTCAACTCAATCGTCCCAAAGAATTAAACGCCCTGAATTTAAAGTTGATGGGCGAAATAAGAGATTCCTTAAAGGAACTAGACCAAGATGATGAGGTAAGAACCATCATTATTACTGGAAACGAAAGGGCTTTTGCTGCAGGTGCTGATATTAAGCAAATGGCTGGTAAAGGAACGATTGATATGTGGAAAGTGGATCAGTTTAGCACTTGGGATCAAATCAACAAGACACGAAAACCGATCATTGCGGCAGTTTCAGGTTTTGCCTTGGGCGGGGGTTGTGAGCTCGCTATGACTTGCGATATGATGATAGCATCAGAAACTGCCCAATTTGGCCAACCTGAGATCAAAATTGGTGTAATGCCAGGTGCAGGGGGTACGCAGCGCCTGACGAAAGCGTTAGGAAAGGCAAAAGCGATGGAATTGGTACTAACGGGCAAGTTTATCAGCGCTGAGGAAGCTTTCGGTTATGGACTGGTTAACAGAGTGGTGCCAGTTGAATTGTATTTAGAGGAAGCCGTAAAACTAGCTAAAGAGATTGCCACGATGTCACCTATTGCCGTGCAGATGGCCAAAGAATCTGTGAAACGATCTTTTGAGGTTCATTTAGAAGAAGGGTTACATTTTGAAAGAAAGAACTTCTATATGCTTTTCTCAGCCAACGACCAGAAAGAAGGGATGAATGCTTTTGTTGAGAAAAGAAAGCCTGACTTTAAGGGGAATTAAGATTAAGACTAAAGAGTAGTGATAAAAAAAGGGGCTTCGAATTTTCGGAGCCCCTTTTTAATAGTTAGTAGTAAAGTCTTATCGAATACTAATACCTACACCAGCAGTAAGTGTATTGTATTCCTGAAGAGCGTACTCCCCAGTCAATGTCAAGAATAGTAACTTAACTCTCACTCCAACATTAGTTCGAATTCCGTTGTCTTTATATTGCAGTTGAACGGGGTCAACGAAGGTTGTCGTCTCAGTAGAGTAATCTCCAAGCATACTGAAATTGATATCATAGTTGGAGTATCCTAAGCCCGCAAAAGCGGTGAAAAATAGAATTTTCTTAGAAATCACTCCTTGTACCAAAAATGCATTAGCCTCAAATTCAGCAGATTGATTAGCATCTGCATCAATATCCACGGACGCCTTTAAATTAGTGTATCCCAAGAAAACCGAAAGGTCGAAAGGTAATAATTTCTCCGCTGGTAGATACTGCTTGATGTCGTGCATTACACCAACACCAAATAGTTGAACACTACCGTCATCAAAAGTTTGTTCAGGAACAAATCGCACTTTAAGTTCTGTTCCTTTAAAAAGTCCCACACCGAGTTGAACCATTGGTGTAGGCACTCCATTAAAAGGAAGCTCGTTATCGATACCAAGACCCGTTGGAGATGAAATTCTAATCAACTCCTCTCCACTATCGTTAGTGAATCTAAGTTCGGGAAGATCATCTGCTCCTAGATTGGGACCAAATATGGTCGGTAACCTTCTAGAATCATTAGGATTAGTCAACGATACGTTAGTCAATCCTGCTGGCAATTGGAAAAATTGCCTTGAATCTGGGACACGGGCCAATGAAAGACTCGCTGAGATATCAAAGCCTAAGAATTTATGTGGTTTAGCGGTATTATACCAACCACTGTTCATTCCAAAACCAAAACCTTCGAAGGCTGGCTGTAAATAACTTTCTAATAATAGATTAGCATCTGCTAAACCGGCCTCTAAAAATGTATCGAAATCAAGACCTTGAGCTTTTGTTAGCTTGGGTGCGGCTGTCAATAAACATCCCGCAAAAAGTATTGCTATTATTTTTTTCATGTCTAAGATGTTTAATGATTAGTTATCTAATTGAACTCTGGCAGTTACGTCGAAACCGAAAATAAAATCGAAATCTACATCCTGTGTTTGAAGCGTTACGTCTTCTCCCACAATTGTCATTTCTACTTCAAAAGAAGATCCGTTCTTCAAGGCATCTTCTAGACTTGTTATTGCCGCTTGGCTTACACTACCGGGTGCGTTCTTATCATAGATTAAAACATCTACAGGGTTGTTTTGAACATTATCAATTCGTATGCTCAATAGTGGCTGAGCATTACCCTGACCTTGTACCGAGATACTCATATCCACAGCAAGATCTGCCGAACTCCCCGCTGGGAAATTATCGATAGTATAGGTGATCAAATTGATGGTGAAACGTTCAGCATCTTCTAGATATTCATCAAACTCATCAGTACTCAAGCTAATTTGGCCTGTACTGACATTAATTGGAGGAGTTTGTCCGACTAGCTGACCAACTGCAATTGCTGGTACAGAAATTTGAACGGAAATTGGATCGATGTCTATATTCTTAGAGACATCCGATTCTACGCCTGCATCACCACAGCCCATTAAGACCAATGATAAACAAGCGAAAAGAAAAAAGGACTTACGCATTTGGTTCAGTTTTTAGTAAATGTGAAGTTGTTGGAATTACAAATGAATGTGTTTCCTCGCTAAATTTTAATGAAAAAATTCAAAAAATAAGTCAGTAGTCGTAATAGTAGTCATTTAGCCCAATGCCTATTGATTCTACAATGGGCAAATGGCAGTCTCATTTCTTAATAGGGAGTGACCTAATACAGAGTTAGCGGAAAATCACCCTCCGCCCGTGGATGGTTGAGCCACTGATGCCGTAATATCCCAAGAAATACTAACATCAAAATCACCGTCAATATCATCCGTGAAATCTCCCGTTACAATTATATCGAAAGGTTGTAAGTTGTCCATGATAGATTCCAAACTGGCCACTTGCGCAGCACTTAAAGCCGAAGCAGGATTTCCATCTTCAAAAGCGATGACTTCTCCCGTATTTTCAACAACTAGGCCTGTGATCACTAAAATCTCTGTAGTGGTACCATTCAATCGCGTCGCTATGCTTAAGTCCATCAATACCAAATTCCCAGAATTATTGCTATAACCAGACACTTCATAGGTAAGCTTATCCAGTTTAATGCTCTCGATTTGTTCAGCATCTTCATTAAAAAATTGGGTAATGTCAACGACTTGGCTTCCCGAAAAAACATTATCATCGGCAGCATTTATTTGGCTTGACGGCATTGTGAAAGAATAGCTACTTGAAGCAGGCACAGTGATTATCACTCCTTCCTCGCAGGCCATAAAAATCAATAGAACTAAAAGTAAACTCAGCTTTTTCATGATGATAAAGTTACAATTTTTTATATACACTCTACATGTTTTTTTATGTAAGGCCATCAATTCAAATCACTAAGCTTCTGTCAAAAGGAATCTGACTTTGTTTCCTATTTTTGCATTCCATGCTTTTACTCTACAACCTTAGCACAAGGTTTTACTTTTTAATTATCAGAATAGCCAGTCTTTTTAATACAAAGGCAAAACAGGCCATTTTGGGTAGAAACAATGTTTTTTCAAGTTTGAAAACATTCTGTGAAGCTTCTGATCAACCCATTGCATGGTTCCATGCAGCCTCGCTAGGAGAATTTGAGCAAGGTTTGCCTGTTATGGAGAGTTATAAATCCGCTTTTCCTAACCACAGTATTCTGGTCACTTTTTTCTCCCCTTCAGGATTTGAGTTGAGGAAAAATCATCCTGTTGCGGACTTTGTTTGTTACTTGCCTTTTGACTCCAAATCTAATGCAAAGAGGTTTCTCGATTTAGTAAAACCGGCTCAAGTTTTTTTCATTAAATACGAATACTGGTTTCACTTTTTAAAGGCTGTAAACAAAAGGCGTATTCCATTATATAGCTTATCAGCGCTTTTTACGCCAAACCACATCTTCTTTAAATGGTATGGAGGCATTCACCGTAAAATGCTCAGTTTTTTCGACCATACTTTTGTTCAAAATCAGTCTTCGCTTGATTTATTAGCGGAATTAGGAATTAAAAAAGCCTCAATTTCTGGCGACACGCGATTTGACCGTGTTTTAAATACCATTGCCCTCCCTGACTCTTTTCCAGCAATCGAATCGTTCAAATCAAACGCTCAACTCATGATTGTGGGTAGTGCTTGGCCGAGCGACATGCAGGTCTTGCTACCCTTTATCAATTCAGCCGGTCAGGACTTGAAAATCCTTATCGCTCCTCACTTAGTTGATGATCAGCACGTTAAAAAAATAATTGAGGGAATAGCACTAAAAACTTATCGATACTCAACCTCTAAAACCATCCCTGAAGATGCCCAAGTGCTTATTTTAGATACCATAGGGATGCTATCGTCAGTCTATCAATACGGTGATTTTGCCTACATTGGCGGTGCGTTCGGAGATGGTTTGCACAATATTCTTGAAGCCGTTGCCTTCGGTTTACCTGTTGTCTATGGCAACAAAGGTTTGGACAAATTTCCTGAATCAATCGAGTTGAAGAATAGAAATGGCGGATTTTCTGTCTCAAACCAAAAGGAAGCTACCAAAATCCTCTCAAATTTGTTGGACGAAGATCTTAGACAAGAGGCTCGTCAAGTTTGCCTAAACTATGTCAAAGAAAATGCTGGTGCTACCGATCATATTATGGACTTCCTAAAACGTACTAACGCATGAGAGGGCAAGTGATTAAATCGACGGGGAGTTGGTATGAGGTTAAAAACGAGGAGAACAGGGTTTACAGAAGCAGATTGCGTGGCAAATTCAAAACGCAAGGCATTAAAATCAACAATCCCATAGCGGTTGGTGATTGGGTAGAAATTGAAGAAGAGGAAAAGGGCGATAAATCCGCAGTAATCACTCAAATTCACGATAGGCAAAACTACATTATCAGGAAATCGACTCGCAAAACGGGCCATTCTCATATTCTAGCCGCGAACATCGATCAGGCTTTACTTTTGGCCACCGTTACTTTTCCCAAGACTTCCCTTGGATTTATTGACCGTTTTTTGGTCAGTGCAGAATCCTTTAGAATCCCTGCATTGGTTGTCTTCAATAAAAAAGATTTATTGAATGAAGATGGCATCAACTTTTGCAGAGATTTGATCAATATGTACGAATCCATCGGGTATAAGGGATGTCTCATCTCCGTTCTAGACGAAGAAGGTATCCATGAACTAAAGGGTTTGTTAAAAGATAAGACCACGTTAATCGCAGGGCACTCAGGTGTAGGCAAGTCCACCTTACTCAATCTACTCGTTCCAAATCAGATACAAAAAACCGGTGAAGTGTCGAGTTATGCCAACAAAGGCACTCATACCACCACTTTTGCGGAAATGTTTGAAATGGATGGAAACGCGAAATTGATCGATACGCCTGGTATTAAGGAACTTGGTTTAGTCGATATGGAAGCATCGGAAATAAGTCATTATTTCCCTGAAATGAGGGCTTATTTAGGGGAATGTAAATTCAATAATTGCCTCCATACGAATGAACCGGGCTGTGAGGTTCTTGCTGCTTTTGAAGCTGGAGAAATTGAAGGCTCAAGGTATCATAGCTATCTGAGCATACTTGAAGATTACGATAATAGAAGATAAACAACTACTTATGAATCCATGGCATGACGTATCGCCCGGGGACAACCTCCCAATTACAGTAAATGCGATTATAGAGATTCCAAAAAATAATAGGGCAAAGTATGAATTAGATAAGGAAAGTGGACTTCTAAAGATGGATCGGGTGATTTATAGCTCCATGTATTACCCTCATAATTACGGGTTTATCCCGCAGACTTATTGCGATGATGATGATCCTTTAGATATTCTTGTCATTTCTCAAATACCGATCGTTTCCATGTGTATTGTGGAAGCCAAGATTATAGGCGTGATGCGTATGCTTGATCAAGGCGAAGCGGATGACAAAATTATTGCAGTGGCTGAACATGATAAATCTGTCAGTCATATTGAAAACATTGAGGAGTTACCTGAACATACCCTTAATGAATTGAAAAACTTCTTCGAGGATTACAAAAAGCTAGAGGATAAAGAGGTGGTAGTAGAAAGGTTTCAAAACAGAAAACTTGCTCAAGAAATCTTCCAACAGAGTATTGAAGATTATAAGAACAAGTTTTCATAATTAGCTAAACGTAGACTGTGCCTTTTAGCGCAGTCTATCTTTTACATATTCTACTTTCGTTTTACCGTGAGGCGCTGGCTTGCCATCTGCCCCTAAGTTTACCATTACAATCTTTTCTATGCTCAATATTTCCTGATGCGTGAGTTTATTTCTAACCTCACACCGGAGTGTAATGGAAGAGTTACCAAACCCAATTGCCTCGATACCTAATTCGATAATATCGCCTTGAACAGGGGCATTTATAAAATTGATCTCTGACATAAACTTGGTAACAATATGCCTATTCTCTAGCTGCACAATGGTATATAAGGCAGCTTCCTCATCTATCCACTCTAGCAGTCTACCGCCAAAAAGCGTTCCGTTAGGGTTTAAATCCTCTGGTTTTACCCATTTTCTTGTTTGAAAATTCATAGGCCTAGTTTAAAAATGATTTCAACATCCAATTCTGTTTTTGTAACTCCTGAATATAGCTAGTAAAAATATCTAGCGTTCCTTCGTCACCAATTTGATTAGCCTCTTTGAGCAACTCATCTACATTCTCGATTAAAACTTTATTGGCATCCACGATGGCCGAAACCATTTTATTAGCCTCTAATAACTCTGCATACGATTCTACATTTGCATTGGCCAAGATGTTCTTTAAAGACCCTTTTGGTGTCCCATCTAGTGCTAAAATGCGCTCCGCCACTTCATCAATTTTCAAAGCGGCTTCATTATACAATTCCTCAAACTTTTCATGTAGTATAAAGAAAAATGGTCCCTTTACATTCCAATGGAAAAGCCTGAGATTTTGATAGTGTACTTGGTAGTTAATCAACAATTGGTTGAGTTTTTCTACCACAGCTGTTTTATTTAAAATTTCCATATCTATATTTTTTGCGTTGATATTCTTGATATGAAAACCCTATTTACTAAATTAATGTCCCTTCAATAATATTGTTATTATCTATATGACATTGCAACAATTAGAGTACATCGTAGCCCTAGATACCCATCGGCATTTTGTCAATGCAGCCGAGAGTTGTTTCGTTACACAACCTACGCTCACGCTACAGATCAAAAAGCTTGAAACAGAAATGGGTACGCAAATATTCGATCGATCCAAGCACCCGATAGCACCGACAAAAACAGGAGAAACGGTAATTGAAAGCGCCCGACAAATATTAAGGGAGGTTAATAGACTGAAGGAGTTTGTAAACACAGAAAAGGACGATTTGAGTGGCACTTTCAGAATAGGGGTCATTCCTACTGTGGCGCCATATCTAATGCCCTTGTTTTTAAAGAGCTTTACGGATGCAAACCCCAAAATCAAACTCATTATCCGAGAGATTGAGTCTGAACAAATCATTCAGGATATCAAAAATGATCTGCTTGACATCGGGATTTTAGCGACACCGCTAGATGAAAATAGCTTAAGAGAGGTTCCACTTTACAATGAACCTTTTCTAGTATACGCCGCAGAGCATCACCCATTATATCAAGAAAAAGAAATTGACGCCACTGGCTTACCCGTAAAAGGGCTTTGGCTATTAAATCAAGGCCACTGCCTGCGAAACCAAGTATTGAATATTTGTAGTCAGAGAAGGAATGCTCAAAACAATAACCTAAGCTATGAAAGTGGCTCGATTGAAACGCTAAAAAACCTTGTGAGAAATCATACTGGGTATACACTTGTGCCTGAGTTGGCGGTGAGAGCGGATGATCAGACCGACAAAAGAGTTATCCGATTTAAACAACCTGAGCCTACTCGCGAAATTAGTTTAGTCGTGCACCAAAGTTTTAACAAAGAGGCGCTTATTGAACACTTTAGAGCCGCCATTCTTTCCCATATTCCAGATCACTTTAAAAAAGCCAAGACCTTCAATAGGATAAAATGGCGGTAGTTGTTCCTAAACTTTCATCCCGTTATCACAAAATTGATGCATGCCTCGGCTCAAAAATTCAGCTAGCCCGGGTTTAACTTCATCATAATGTTTTTTAAACCTTTCGTCTTCTAAATACATATTCGCTAGTCCTCGATATCGCTCCTCTGACACCTCGTAGAACTTCTGAATATGTTGAAAATGCAGTTGAATCACTTGCTGTACTTCCCTATCATTCGCTGGCTTATGGATTAAATTGGCTAGCCAGAGATTGATCTCTTCGGCCTCTTGTTTCGTATCCTTCCACCCCTGTTTACTCATGGCTTGGATATTTT
Source organism: Roseivirga misakiensis (assembly GCF_001747105.1). Lineage (NCBI taxonomy): Bacteria > Pseudomonadati > Bacteroidota > Cytophagia > Cytophagales > Roseivirgaceae > Roseivirga > Roseivirga misakiensis. Next base: position 2,541,496 of record NZ_MDGQ01000005.1, read on the forward strand.
GCTTCGCCTCCTCTACTTCATCGCCCCATCTGGCCTTAACTTCGGCTTCATATGCCGTAGCATCCGCTTTTGAGAAACCCTCGTACATTTCTTCATCCGTAATCATACCTTCTTTGTTTTTTAGTTCATTGATAGTTTTGTCAATGGTGATGATCAACTTTTGGAGGTTTGACGATTTTTTGAGCAATGCTTTTCTCTGGCGATTCAGAGAATCAATTAGATCAAAACTTTCACTATCCAGAATTCGCTTGATCTCACTGAGCTCATAGCCGAGTGTTTTGTAAAACATGATCTGTTGAAGTCTGTAGAGCTCCTCTTTCTGATAAAATCGATACCCCTTATCCGATCTATTCGCTGGACTAAGCAATCCGATGTTATCGTAATGATGTAAGGTTCGGATACTTACATTAGCCAGTTCCGCTAACGCTTTAATCGAATACAATTGATTATCATTTTCCATTGGCTTCAAAGAAACAGGCTAACGTTACGTCAGAGTCAAGTAAAAATATGATTTTCTTTAAAACGTCTCCGTTTGACCTTTTTAAGAAAGGCTGGTGCAAGAGGGAGAAGAATTTACAAGCTGGGGCTGGTTTGGTGCCCTTAGTTACTGATTTGTGAGCTCCCTACTCTTTCCAGAAAGGAAATTTGACGAATGTTTTCATATTCAGCCGCTCTTGAGTAATTCTTTCGTTCATCAATGGATTGCCTCGGAATTGGTACCTACTCACAGAAATCACATGTTTCCCTCGTGCTAAGCCAGCTATATCAAGCACCGTTTCTATACCATGCTCCCCTTCGTTTGGATGCCTGGTGTAAAAGAACTCAACATTCTCTATCAGTTCACCGTCCAAATAAACCTCATAGAGTGTACTCATACAGTCTAGCGATGATTTTACAAGCGACTCATAGTTTTCATCGGTACCTAAAATATCTTCTATTGTAAGGGTGGTATCTCTTGTCGATTGCACTCCTGCATTGAAAGATTCCGTGAACGAGGCTCGCCTTTCCAAACCCCTAAATTCGGGGCACAGAAAATCTAATATCTCATTACTTGAGGGCGAATAACGAATGAATAAGGGCAAAAAGTCTCTTTCAATATACCTGGATGGGATACTTGCCGAGCCAACAAATCCGCCTGTCCTTTCATCATCATAATTTGATTTCTTAATCGTATACTCATTGGCATTAATTACCTCTGGATAATAAGCGTATGAGTTCCAATTATTGATTTTGAAAACAAAGAATAACGTTACCCCTAACACTAAGGACACCGAGATAATTTGCTTTTTGGTGTAGTTAGTGATGAGGTGATAATAAATACTTCGATAAATAAAAGACAAGGAAATCACACTATAAAATCGATAGATCGGATAGTACAACACCGAAAACCATTTAGATTTTTTGAATGCACTAAAAAGAATAGTGTCCAAAAAGAAAATTATAGCCGCGATAAACAGAAGTGCTACGAGCAGGAAGTTTAATAAGAGAATTAAGGCGGTTACTCCTCCATTAGACCCAATTGCGACCTGTAAATAGGTGCCTAAACCTAACATTGAGAAAAGGAATGAGGCTACCAGAACCACCGATATAATCGAAAAGGCCAACAAATAAGTATAAGCGAAAATCACACTTGATACCTGATCCAAATAGAAGATTAAATCATCTAGAGATCTTACTTTTTCTGGAATTCGTTTTTTAAAAGGACCTTTTAAATTCAGGCCTTCGATATTAATAGTATTTGATACAGAACTTAGGCCAACAATTCCAATCCAGAAACCTCTTAAAAGTAGGTGTATCAATAAACTGACTAAAAAGAACTTGAGGGCAATTGGAATTGTGTTGATAATGAACCGCCCAGAGTCAACAAAAATAACGTTCGATGAGGATGTGGCTACAAGCTTGTTAAAGCCGAAAGAATATTGAAAGCTCTCGTACTCATTGATACTTGTGGCCAGCAAGAAAATCGAAAAACCAGTGATCAGTAATTCTAATTGCCAACTTTCTAATTGAAGGTTTGATACCCACCTCCTTAATTTACCCTCATCAGTTTCAGGTTTGCTATTATCATCGGGTTCGGGCGTACGTAACTGCTTCATAGTCTAAGTTTAAGCAATGAACGTCGGTAAAATGCACCGTACCAACTAAAAAACCAAATGTCCTTAACCAAAAGATGCCGACTGAAAGCCGGCATCTCGAGTATAAATATCAATAAAGACTAGCAGCAACCACCGCCATCATAAAAATAGGTGCTTTCTGATACCCAAATATCGTCGTTGTCCAAAGCTGTAAGGTTTCCTGCAGTTTTATCACAAACTGATAGTGGTTGGTTCGGAAGTAAAACATGCCCTTTGTGGTCATCAAAATATTCTTGATCTCCAGTATAAATGGCTGTTCTTCCCGTAAAAATACACGGACCATCTTCAGGCATCGGGTCTTTTATGGCTGCTACTTCTACACTTTCAATCAGAATTGGTGTAGGCGTATCATAATTTTTTGTGTCCAAAATTCTATATGGTCTTTTGGCTCTAATCTCTATCGTACCGAAACCTGCATCGGTGAGCATTTTTATATAGCTATCTAGTGGTAAGGCACCACTTAAGCAAAGACCACGTAGCCTTTCATCATATTTGAGTGAGTCAGGCATTTCTTGTTCAGCAATCGGGTCAGAAAGCACTAATCTGCCTCTAGGCTTTAATACACGATACATTTCGGCAATCGCTTTCTTTAAATCATCTTCATGGAAGATATTGAAAAGACAGTTTTGGGCAGCCACATCGATCGATTCGTCATCGATCGGTAGGTTTAAGGCATCCCCTTTTCTGACATCGATAAAAGACGGGTCGAACCAGGCGTTCTTATCAGCTGCTTCTCCCATATTATTTCGGCAAGCGTCCATCATCTCATCGACAACATCTACCCCAATGACTCCATTTTTTTGACGACTGAAATAGGCAAACTGTAGTAGTTCCATTCCTCCACCAACTCCTACATAAAGAATCTTAGGCGAGTTGACTAAATCTCTTGGGTGTACCGTACTTCCACATCCATAATTCATATCTAACATGATCTGTGGAATTTCTAATTCGGGAAATGACCAAACTGGTGTGGTTGTACAACACAATCCAACGTCTGGCGTCTCTGCGGCAGCTTTATATATATCTTTTGTTGTTTCTAAATACGTTTCCATAAAATTTAATTAGTTGTAGTACCGCCACAACTGGAACCAGCACCAGCAGTACAACCAAAACAATGTTGGTTAATGATAATTTCTCTATTCTTTACTTTTTCATAGTCAAAATCTCGGACGTGATCTGGCACCCCATTTTTGAGTTTAAGCTCTAGCATTTGATTGAAGTCACAGTCATACAAGTAACCGTCCCAACCTACCGACACCATACTGCGGCACATGACACCAGCAGCTGCCATTGGATTGTAGGCATTAGCGAGTTCATTCATATAATCCTGGTAGTTATCGGTTCGCACCAAATAGTCCAAGAATCGGCTGACAGGAAGGTTAGTTATGGCAAATAGATCATTGAAGACTATGTCATAAGTGTCTTTTAGCTTTCGTTTATACTCCATTTCAAGTACCGATTGATCGTCTGGTAGATAGGCGCCCGATGGGTTATAGACAAGGTCTAATTTCAAGCCCGTACCCTCCTGACCATAACCTTCAGCATTGAGCATTTGCAATGCTTTAATTGATTTCTCAAACACACCATCGCCTCTTTGGGCATCAGTACGTCTGGCGGTAAATGAAGGAAGAGATGACACCACGTTAATCTTATGCTTTTTGAAAAAAGCGGGCAGATCGTGGTACTTTGGATTTGCCAATATGATGGTCAGGTTACATCTTACGATAATATCCTTACCCAATTCTGAAAGCTCCTCTACAAACCATCTAAAATCAGGGTTCATTTCAGGTGCGCCACCTGTTAGATCAACAGCGGTAATGTTGGGGTCCTTTAACGCATCCAGACACTGCTGCATGGTCTCCCTTGTCATAATCTCTTTACGATCAGGCCCAGCATCTACATGGCAGTGCTGACAGACTTGATTGCACATTTTACCCACATTAATCTGAAACACTTGAACTCCAGTTGGTTTGAGTGGCAGTAGATCCGTTTCATTCAACTTTTGACCGAAAGATTTAATACCGACTGATTTGAAGTCACTCAATACTTCAATTTGCTTTTCAGGTGTAGAGAGCCAGTGATTCGTCTTTTTTAAGCTTTTAGTAGCCAGCGCCATATCACATTAATTTATTTTCCATCTCGTTCATCATTTGAACGCCATGTACTAGCACGGCACCGCCCTTTATGGCCGCTGCAACATGCACCGCCTCCATCATTTGCTCTTCATCTGCTCCTTTTTTCATACAAGAGTCTGTGTAAGCATCGATACAATAAGGGCACTGCACGGCATGAGAAACTGCCAATGCTATTAAAGCTTTTTCGCGAGCAGTAAGTGCTCCAGGTTTAAACACGGAACCGTACCAATCGAAAAATTTGGTACCCATTTCTTCCTGTAATTCGGTAATGTTCCCGAACTTTTTCAAGTCCTCGGGATTATAATATGTTTTAGGCATTTTTTGCTTGTTTTTAAGTGATACCAAAACGCTGTTTTGGTGATTTGAATTCGTGAAGGTTATACCAACACTGGGGGTCCGCGATCGCTATAGGCAAAATTATAATCACCGCTCTGAAACTCAGGCGAGAAATCCAGAGAGAAAAATGGTTTGATAAAGCTTTTGAAAAACTTTAGTACTCCCCTAGTTAATTGATGTTGGTGACATATCAGTAAGCGTATATCTTGCTTGTAGTTTAAGTCGATTTTACGGTCTAATTCATAAACCTCGCCTAGTTTACTACTTAACTGCTCATAAATTTTATGACTACCCCAATCAACATCCTTGATGACCGAATTGTAATCCTTTGTAATATCTAGCCCAATTAAATAAGCACCTCCGCGCCGATCTTTACCCAAAGCCTGTTTACCTGCTGATAACTGCTTATCAGCTGTCAAAATATCGTTCACAGTTAATTCAGGTGCGTCATTTCCAATGACTATAACTTTCGAATAACCTCGATCAGAAACAGTTTTCAGGGCAGCCGTCAACCTTTCACCAAAATCACTACCCTCCTGTTGATCAGAATATATTTCGATCACGGGAAGACCAGTAGATTTTGCTGTATTTAGAGATTTCTTTACCAGGAACTTATACAGATCGGCAAAGCGCGCCTTTCTTAGGCCAAAGGTTTTGGCTTTAAACTCATCGTGCTGAGTTCTTGAAAAGAAGAGGATCGCTGTATTTCCGATGGACATGTAATGGGAATTTAGAGGCTTAACCTGTGATTCTCAAAATTAATTTCCTTTATGTTCGGTGAACTGCCTGAATTGTCGCCTACATAACAATTCAATCCTCTCTCGGCAAGATCTTGTTACCTAGATCAAAGTGGAGTTTTGGGGCTGATAATACAAAAAAAGCCCATCGAAAAACGATGAGCTTAGTCTATTTTTAGTGACCTCGACAGGATTCAAACCTGTAACCTCTTGAGCCGTAATCAAGTGCACTATTCAGTTATGCTACGAGGCCAAAATAAACGGAAGTTAAAGTCCGTTAAAATGGTCTGCAAAGGTAATTAATTCTTTTTCTTTGCAAAAGTCGGGTCGATATACTTTTGAAAATACTATCTTTGCTACCGCTTAAATTCAGCTACATGAAGAAGTTCTTATTTGCACTAACTGGTTTACTTTTAATGACTTTGTCTGTTCAGGCGCAAAGACCTGATTTACCAGGCGCATTGATTGTGGATATTGGCATTAATAACTGGAGCAGTGCTCCAGAGAATGTTAGTTTGAATAGTATTCAATCAAAGAGTGTGAACCTGACGTATTACTACGACTTTCCCATCGGAAACAAGGGCTTTACCTTCACGCCTGGAATCGGCTTGGGCTTAGAGAAATATTCTTTACAGAACAACTTCACTTTAACCACTTCAATCAATAACGCTGGCGAAAGATCAATCGCTACAGCTAACATTAATAACATTGTTGATGATGGCTTCAGTTTTGGCAAGTCGAAAGTTGCTATGAACTATGTTGATTTACCCCTCGAATTTCGTTGGTACGCGAGTGGCAACCGCTATAACACAGGTTTCAGAGCTGCGCTCGGGGCTAAAGTAGGTGTGCTTTATTCTTCTTTTACCAAGTTTAGATATGAGGACACAGCGGGCGATGACAACCTTGTAAAGACTAGACAAAATTTAGGCTTGAACAGGTTTAGATATGGTGTCCAAGGTCGCGTCGGTTTTGGTGGATTCAGCGTCTTCGGTTTCTATGAACTGTCAGACAAGTGGGATATAGCCCCAACTGATGGTGAAAATACTAGAACATTTACGTTTGGTATCTCTCTAACAGGTTTCTAAAGACCTGTCTAGTTTCCTTTAAATTCTGGTAATCTTTTCTCCAAAAAGGCAGTAACCCCTTCTTTGTGATCGTGAGTAGCTCCAGCTATATCTTGATTATATGCTTCATATTCTAGCATTTCGTCTAGCGTAGCATTCTGCGACTTATTAAGCATTTTCTTCATTAAGCCGATCGCCTTAGTCGGTGCTTTTGAATAATAATCGGTGTAGGACTTTACTGCAGCATCCAATTCGTCATCGGCCGCACACTTATTGACCAATCCCATTTTCTCGGCTTGTTTCCCAGAAACCCTAGTTCCCATAGTTGACAACTCGAATGCCTTTGCAGACCCCACTAATCGTGGTAAGAAATAGGATGAGCCTGAGTCTAAAACCAAACCAATGTTCACGAAAACTTCTATCAATTTGGCACTCTCGGAAGCTACTACGATATCACAAGCCAGTGCAAACGAGCAACCCGCTCCAGCAGCAACTCCATTTAATCTACAAATCACTGGTTTAGGTAAATTTCTAATTGCCTTAATAATCGGATTATAACGCTTGTGTATAGAGTCTGAAAAAGATCGATTAGGTTCTTTAGAAGATGCCTTTAAATCTTGACCGGAGCAGAAAGCTTTACCCTCTCCCGTTAAAACCACTACTCTTACCTCAGGGTCTTTTTTTACTTCCTTTAATGCCTTTTGAAGCTCAAAAGTGATTTCGTTATTCAGTGCATTGTAGACCTCTGGTCTATTCAATGTTATGGTGGCTACGCCATCCGCTAAATCATATTTTATGAAGTCATACATAAGCTAAAGGAATAAAATGATTGATCCGTAACTAATTATAAAACCAAGTAGACAACCACCAACTATTTCAGATGGTTTGTGCGCATGTAGGTAAAGTCTTGCCCAAGATACTAGACCAGTGAGAGTAACTGCAGCTAGCAAAGGCCAAAATAATGTATTAGTTGCCTGAAAAGTCGATTTAAAGGCGATAATAAAACCTAACCATCCAGCAACTCCAGCCGCATGGGCACTTATTTTCCATTTAAAGGTGATACCATTTGTCACTACAACAACTGCGGTAATGGCTAAGAAAGCTACATTCATGGCGGGAGTCATCCATGCTTGCCCGCGGATCATGAAAGACACCACAATGTAGAAAAGGGAAATAAAGACAAAAGGCAGATATCTATCCTTTCGATTCGTCATGTGTAAATCCTTGATCACTTTCGTTAAGCGAAACATGACAACTGTGAGCACAGGAACCAAGCAAGTAGTAACGAAAATGAGTGAAATAACCGTCCGCTTACTACTATCTGCCAAGTTTGTACTATTACCTAAATGAAATAAGATGGTGTAGAATACCAAAGAGGGCATCAACAGTGGCTGGAACAAATAGGTTATGAACTTGGCAAGAAAACTCAAATCACAATTCTTTTCTCAAACGTGCCACAGGTATATTTAGCTGCTCACGATATTTGGCAACAGTTCTTCGGGCAATATTATAGCCTCTAGCCTTCAGCGATTTCTCTAGTTTATCATCAGAAAGTGGTTTCTTCTTATCCTCTTTGCTGATCATTTCGGCTAAAACGTTTTTCACTTCTCGGCTACTCACGTCTTCTCCGCTCACTGTAGATATACCTTCGCTAAAAAAGTATTTCAAAGGAAATATCCCAAAATCAGTCTGGATAGATTTAGAATTGGCCACACGAGAGACAGTGGATATGTCCATCTGAATTTCATTGGCAATATCTTTCAATATCATCGGGCGAAGCTTAGTCTCATCCCCTTCCAAGAAAAACTCATATTGAAACTTCAAGATAGACTCCATTGTCCGCAGCAAAGTATTTTGTCGCTGTTTAATCGCATCTATAAACCATTTGGCCGCGTCTAGCTTTTGCTTTACAAAAGAGACTGTTTCTTTAAGCTTCTTATCCTTTTTATCGCTCTTATCGTAAGCAGAGAACATTTCAGAATAAGACTGGCTCACTCTAAGTTCTGGTGCATTACGACTGTTTAATGTTAAGTCAAATTCCCCATCATTATTAGTCATAATAAAGTCAGGAATTAAGTATTGTGTCTTTACTAAACCACCAGAAATTGCACCTGGCTTAGGGTTTAGTTTGGTAATTGCATTTACGGCATCCTTTAGAAGGTCATCATGCTCGATGTTAAGCTTCTTGATGATTTTATCGTAATGCTTTTTGGTAAACTCATCGAAACAAAACTGAATGATTTTTATGGCAGTTATGATACTTGGATCATCTTCAATATCATCAGCCTTTCTCTCCAATTGAATAAGAAGACATTCTTGCAAACTTCGAGCGGCGATACCAGGCGGATCAAATTTCTGAATCTGACCTAGAAGCTCTTCCAATTCCTCAGTATCGGACTCTACATTTTGAGCAAATGCCAAGTCATTAACGATCGAGTCAAGCTCTCGCCTGATATATCCATCCGTTTCAATACTTCCTATTAACTGTTTTGCAATAACCTCTTGACGCTCGTCTAAACCCAAAAAGCCCAGTTGCGCTTCTAACTGATCGTTTAGAGAGGCCTGCATGGCAACCGGCATTTCACGATCTTCTTCATCGCTATAATTACCATCACCCTGCATTTTATAACCAGAATAGTCATCATCGCCCAAATAGTCTTCCACATTTAGGTCTTCTGTAGAACTAACTTCTGCATCATCGAACTCCTCTTTCTCTTGGACAGGCTCTTCTTCTCTACCCTCTTCCAAGGCAGGGTTGATTTCAAGCTCCTCCTCTACTCGAGTATCGAGCTCGGCAGTTGGCACCTGCAACAGTTTGATAAACTGTATTTGCTGTGGTGACAGCTTCTGACTTAAAGATTGGTTAAGACTGAGTTTTTGCATCTTTTAAATGAGATACTTTGTTGCTTCTTTCTCAAATTTAAAGGAAAGAACGAAGAAGCGATATAATGATGACACTTTTTAACAAAAATCGTGCGAAAAAATTTAAAAGTAGGGTTCTGTACCCATAAGGCATTTTTTGGAGAGGTCTCAACAAATAATACAGCCCTAATTCACCATTGTAAATGATTATCAATTAGTTGTGATTGAGGTTAAAAAATGATTGTTTTGCGTTCCCCGAGAATCATTAGGGATTTTACTATGAAAATGCAGCGCACCAAAATATCGAAGCTTTTAGAAGCCACTGAGTTAGATGTAGATATCCATGTTAAAGGCTGGGTAAGAACGAAGAGAGGAAACAAGCATGTTGCCTTTATCGCATTGAATGATGGTTCATCTATCCACAGCATTCAAATAGTTGCGGACCCAAATACGATCGGCGAAGATTTATTGAAGGGAGTAAGTACTGGCGCTAGTATTTCTGTTTTTGGTAAACTCGTTGCTTCACAAGGATCTGGTCAGAAAGTAGAGATAACCGCAGAGCGGATTGAAGTGATCGGGGTAGCCGATCCAGAGAAGTATCCTTTACAACCAAAAAAGCACTCTTTAGAGTTTCTAAGAGAAATAGCACATTTAAGACCCAGAACTAACACCTTCGGCGCGATTTTCAGGATAAGACATGCGATGTCTTATGCCGTCCACAAGTTCTTTAATGACAAAGGCTTTTACTATTGGCATAACCCTTTTGTGACTGGCTCCGATGCTGAGGGTGCTGGTGAAATGTTCAGGGTCACGACACTGGATCCGACCAACCCGCCATTAACGGAAGATGGTAAAGTAGACTACAGCCAAGATTTTTTTGGTAAAGAAACCAATTTGACTGTTTCAGGTCAGTTAGAAGGCGAGCTCGGTGCTCTAGCACTTGGCGAAATCTACACGTTTGGACCTACATTCCGAGCTGAAAACTCTAACACAACCAGACACTTGTCGGAATTCTGGATGATAGAGCCTGAGATGGCTTTCTATGACCTAACCGATAACATGGATTTAGCGGAAGAATTTTTACAATTCTTGTGTCAATATGCACTAGATCATTGTGCAGATGACTTAGCGTTTTTAGAGAAGCGTTTGATAGATGAGGATAAGGTAAAACCGCAGGCTGAACGCAGTCCGATGACTTTGACGGACAAACTGAAGTTTGTTGTAGAAAATCCTTTTGAAAGGCTCACGTATACAGAAGCAATCCAAATACTGAGCAATTCTAAACCAAATAAAAAAGGCAAGTTTCAATTTCCAGTTGAAGGTTGGGGCACTGACTTACAGTCGGAACACGAGCGCTACCTCGTAGAAAAGCATTTTAAGAAACCTGTTATCCTAACTGATTACCCTAAAGACATTAAGGCATTTTACATGCGTATGAATGAAGATGGAAACACTGTTGGGGCCATGGACATTTTGTTCCCAGGAATTGGTGAAATCGTTGGAGGTTCTCAACGCGAGGAGCGACTGGAAGTTTTGACCAGTAGAATGGCAGAAATGGGCATTCCTGAGGAGGACATGGACTGGTACTTGGATACTAGGAGATTTGGCACCGCACCGCACAGTGGATTTGGTCTTGGCTTTGAAAGATTAATGATCTTCGTAACTGGGCTTTCGAATATACGAGACGTTATTCCATTCCCGAGGACTCCGGGCAGCGCAGCGTTCTAAAGACAAAACAATAAAGGCCGATATTATCGGCCTTTCTATTTCTTACTAAATCTTACGGTTTGTTGGAACTTGGTTTTATCATCCCTGACTAGAACTAGATAATAACCTCGCGGAAAGGACTCCACATCCACTTTGTACTTTTTATCTCCGTTCTTTTCCAAATTAATTTTGACGATTTTCCCAATGATGCTTCGGATTTCAATCTTCGGCTTGACTAATTCTAAATCCGAAAGATCAATATTTAAATAATGGGAAGTGGGATTTGGAAACACTTCGACTTTCGCCTTCTCATTTGAGTTTGCACCCATGGCATCTAATCGCTGAGACTGCGCGGAAACACTAAAAGCCACGAACATAAGGACTAGTCCAAAGACTATTCTTACAGGTGAAATATGGCGATTGAAGATTCCCATTATATAGTTAGACCCCTATTAATGTAATAAGGTTTAGTTAAAGTTATAGTTTTTTCAAATAAAAGACACTTAACAAACGTTAATAATTCTTTATGGGGTTTTTAAAGCAAATCTGATGCCAGCATTACTCTTTTTAGATTCGCTCTAATTAGAACAAACACACTTCAGAAAAGCAACACTTTTTTGCCCTGTTAAGGGAGCCCAACATCTTTAGAACTGCCTAGTTTTCATAGTCAATACTGTGTAGCTACATGAAAGGCTGCTTGGATTACATGATTTTGTTCAAAACACGATGTAAGGTGCTAGTTTCAAGACTGTTGAAGAGTCCATTAGGGTAATTCTGAATAAATCTGCCTCTTTCAGAAACTTACCCTTGCTACTCTTTAGGTTCATGATCTGTTTTGTTTGCTCAAAGTCGATATAGGGGTGTGCCAGGATGACCTTGAAGGTGGCTAAATTTATAGGTATTCTTTCGAGCTTGGGGTTTTCCTCGAGCGTCAATCTGGACTTAATAGCCACAAATAAGGAATCATTCATGCCGTAAACTTCCTTTAACTGATTGATAGAGTGAAAGCCACCCAATAATTTTCGGTATCCTAGAATCCGACGTGCGTAACTTGAACCAATTCCTTTCAGTGATTTTAGCCCTACCGAATCCACAGTATTTAGATTATAAGTGATTAATTTTTCTGTCAGCTTATCTTTCTTCGGTAGTCTTGGCGATCGCTTGGGTAAAACTGGTTTTTCTTCTTCTCTCCTTACTCTCTTGGGCACTGAATTTGGTAGATCAATATAGTTTTCCAATCGACGATAAATTGAATCTGGAAAGCCATAAATTTTCAGCAGATCGAACTTTACTCTAAATGTCCCTCCTTTATTGCGATAATTATCAATCCTTCGCCCTAAGAATTCAGGAATACCTAATTGATTAAATTTTTCAAGAGGTAAATTATTTGGATTAAATCGCTCTAGAGGTGGTAAAACTAGCAATAATTCCTCTTGGAACCCCTGCTCTATTTTTGCTGTAAGGGAATCAAGCAGCCTTTTATCTGTTTCTCCAGTATGGTAATTGATACTGAAAAAATGCCTAAACAATGAAGGTGCTAACAAGAGTAACAAGATGAGTGGAATGAGTACAACTACTCCATTGATCTCCGATTTAGATAGACCCAACCATTCGTTTAACAGCTTTTTCAGTTTCAATATTGTATAATTATTTTACAATTTTTTTAATATAAATTTATCTAAAGAGAAAACACATGATTTTTGTCACTTTTTAGGTTGGGCAAATGTCATGGCACCACGTTTTATTAATGAACAAATTGGGTGTTATTTCTTTTATACTGATGTGGCAGAGCTTATCTTTGCACCGCGTGAGTCTAACGACAAAAAAACAATGCAGAATCATTTCAAAGTAGTAGGAATCTCATTCAAAAACGCTCCAGTGGAGATCCGTGAGATTATTGCTTTGGACGCTAGTCTAATAGGCAATTTATTAACTGAATTCAGAGATATACTTGGCTTAGAAGAGTCCTTGATCGTATCTACTTGCAACAGGACAGAAATCTTTTACAGCGATGTAGAAGATAGATCGAGAGATATCATAGCCTTAATAGCCGCAAAAAAAGGACTAGGCAAAGTTGATTCATACTTATCAATGTTCAAGTCCATCACCGACGGATTCGAAGCTTCTGCATATTTATTCAGAGTCGCGCTTGGCCTTGAAGCCCAAGTAATCGGTGACCTTCAAATTATTAATCAAGTAAAACAAGCCTATCAACTTGCAGCAGACCACAACACAGCCGGTCCATTCATGCATAGGCTTCTACATACGGTTTTCTTCGCAAACAAGCGTGTTTTTCAGGAAACCGCTTTTAGAGATGGTGCCGCTAGCGTGTCTTATGCTTCAGCTAGTTTAGTCAGAACTATTTCAGAGTCTTTCGTAGACCCAAGAGTTCTGGTGATCGGATTGGGAGAGATTGGTGAAGATTTAGCAAGACATTTATCAGAGGAAACCTTCACGGTAAACTTATGCAATCGTACCAATGAAAAATCTCAATCACTTGGTGCAGAATTAAACTTGGACTATATCGCTTTCGAGGAAGTAAAGAAAAGCTTGCCGAATTACGATATCATTATATCCAGCGTACCTGTAAAGGACTTCATCAATGCTGATGATTTGAATAATAAGGAGGTTGGAATCCAATACCTGATTGACCTTTCTATCCCACGATCGATTGACCCTGAAGTAGATTCATTGAAAGGGGTTTCGGTTTACAACATTGATGAAATTCAGGAAAAAGCATCTAAAGCGGTAGAAAAACGAATCGCTGCTATTCCAGAAGTTGAGTCCATCATCGCAGAAACTATGGAGGGAATTAAGGAGTGGTCTAAGGAAATGCTCGTCTCTCCTACTATACAGAAACTGAAAAACGCTTTAGAGGATATTCGAAAAGATGAGCTTCAGCGTCACTTGAAAAACGCGTCTCCAGAAATGGAAGAGTTTGCCGAAAAGCTATCAAAAAGTCTGACTCAAAAAATCATGAAATTGCCAGTGCTTGAGCTAAAAGCGGCTTGTAAGCGTGGCGAAGCTGATAGCTTAGTGGAAGCGATTACCGACATTTTTCAATTAGATCAGGAAACTGCTCGCAAATAAAATTTCATCTTCTTTAAAATAATAGGGAGCAAACGCTAATTTCGTCAGCCAAAGCTATTTATTTCCGTATTAGACTCTAATGCACCCTATTCGACTGTTACTTTTTCTGGTAGCCTTACCTTTTTTAACCTTAAGCTTAAGTGCTCAAAAGTATGAGTCTTTCTCTGCCAATGGAAAGTATGGCATTAAGAATACACTAACAGGAAATACCGTAGTTGATGCCCAATTTGAATCTGTAGGTTGGTCAAAAGGGTCAATTGCGTTATCGGATGGGTTCACAGGGGCTCAACAGAATGAAAAATGGGCTCTTTACAAACTCGATGGCACCAAACTGACCGATCATCTATATGCTGAGCTCTATCCTTTTATTGACGGACTTTTCATAGTGGCTAAAAGATCAAGCGGATCGATACTCCTTTCTTATGGCATTATCAATAGCAAAGGAAAGACGGTTTTACCGCATGGCTACACTAATCTAGAACCATACGATGGTACAATAATAGTAACCAAACAACTGGCAAGCGTATACAGAAAGGGGGTCCTGAGTCCTAATGGAAAAACGCTAATACCGATTGAGTTCAGCACTGTAAAAGGCGTTGAGAAAGGCCTTTTTGAAGTTAAAAACAACAAAGGTCGTGCAGCACTTTATGATAATAATGGCAAGGCTTTGACAGCATTTGATTTTGAATCCATTAAAAGTCTCAATGACCAATTTTTAGAAGTAGTTTCTTATGGTAGGCTCGGCCTAATTGATAAGAAAGGAAACACCATTGTAGAGCCTATCTACAAGTCGATTACCTCGGTTAATGGGAAGACTCGTGCACTACCTTTCACAAAATGGGATTACTACTCCTCGGGATCATTTCAAAGAAGCCTTTTTTTTGATCAAATTGACTTCGTACGAAATGATGCTTTTGCCGTAAATAGCGCCGGCAACATGGGGCTTTTAAATTCTACTGGTGAGTTTATTAATTATAAACCTGGCTTCAATTTCAAAAGAACGAGTAATGGCCTATCTATAGTTAAAGAAATTCGAACAGGTTTTAGTGGGGTAATTGATGCAACGGGAAAACAGATAGTTCCTTTGAATTATGACAGTCTAGTGATTACAGACGACTTGGTATTTGTTCAGACTCGAAACGAAAACAGTCAATATTGGAATGTACTGAGCAGAAAAGGAAAAAAACAGAGCCTGTATGAATATGATAGAATATCGAAGATGCAAAATGGTGTAATTGAAGCTTCTCGAAATCGAAAATATGGCTTTCTCGATCCTAAAACCGGTAAAGAATCAAGCCCCTTCTTTTATGACAGCATCTCTCCTTTTAAAAATGGTTTGGCGGTAGTAGGCTATCAAAATAGTTTTGGGGCGATTAATGCCAAAGGCAATTGGGTAATCACGCCCTATAGTGATAGCCTGAGTATTTTGGGCAATAGAGTCTTATCGAAACAAGGAAGTGAGTATAAGGTCTTCAGTCTTGAAGGCAAGTTATTGACAAATTCCTACTATCAGTTGGTGCCGTTACCCCTTGGCTATTATCAAAATGAGGCTGATGGCCTTGTTCTGTATAACGACTTGAATAAGCGCCTTCTGGAACCAAATTATGATGTTATAACGGCGGTCAGCTCCGACCTTTATTTGTTGACCCGAGACAGCTTGCGTTTTCTATATAGACCGAGTGATAAATCTGACTATCGTTTGGATGATGGGATTCAATTCTTAGGACAATACTATTCAGGGTATTTCCCTGTAAAAATAGACGATCAATGGGGCTATCTGAACAGCGAGGGTCAGTTGAAAATTGCTAACCGTTACGAAGCCGTGGGTACGTTTTCTGAAGGTCTTTTCTCGGTTAAGGTCATTGGGAAATGGGCTTTCTTAGATGAAAACGAAAACTTTGTGATACAGCCTATTTATGAAGAAGTTGATCAATTTACCAACGGGCTATGTGTTGTAAAAGGGCCAAATGGCTACGGGATGATTGATAGGTCTGGGAAGGAAATTTTAGCCTTAAAATATGCGAAAATCGAGCGTAAAGATGGCTTTATCCTGCTCATGAAGAATGAGTTACTTGGTATTGCCGACGTTCAAGGCAAACTGACCAAAGATCCGCAGTTTGATAATATCACTGCTTTAAAAGAAGGCTTCTTCTTGGTAGAGAGAGCTGGGCTTAAAGGTATTATCAACATAAATGGTGAGGACGTTGTACCAATAGTCTATGAAAACATCATACAGAACGGAGACCAATTCCTCGCTTCCGAATCTGCCACTTGGCACGTAATTGACCTTAAATAAAAAGGCCACACTGAGCTTTCAGCATGGCCTTTTTCTATTTTAGTTTCCTTTATTTCTTTCCTGGATCGTCTTTTTTCTTTGAAGAACTGCTCTTTTGAGGTGGATTGGCAATCGCTTCTCTCATGTCCGTATCTGACTGAATATTTTCCATTTTATAGTAATCCATCACCCCTAAATTACCTGACCTGAAAGCATCTGCCAATGCCAACGGCACCTCTGCTTCAGCTTCTATTACTTTCGCTCTCGCTTCTTGAGACTTGGCCTTCATTTCTTGTTCTTCGGCAACCGCCATCGCTCTACGTTCCTCCGCTTTCGCTTCAGCAACTTTTAAATCAGCCTGAGCCTGATCTGTTTGGAGCGTTGCACCAATATTTGCACCCACGTCAATATCCGCTATATCAATGGAAAGGATTTCAAATGCCGTACCAGCATCTAAACCTCTTTGTAATACCAGTTTCGATATTTTATCTGGATTCTCAAGAACTGCCTGATGCGATTGAGCTGATCCGATCGAGGTAACGATACCTTCACCTACTCTAGCCAAAATAGTGTCCTCACCTGCTCCACCGACTAACTGCTGAATGTTCGCCCTTACCGTAACTCTTGCTACTGCGATTAATTGGATACCATCTTGAGCCACTGCAGCGACTTTTGGCGTAGTGATCACTTTTGGGTTTACAGAGATTTGAACAGCCTCAAACACTTCTCGTCCAGCAAGGTCAATGGCAGTTGCCTGCTTGAACTCTAGGTTTATATTAGCCTTATCAGCAGATATCAAGGCTTTAATTACTGATGGGACATTACCACCTGCCAAATAATGAGTCTCTAGCTCATTACTCGTTACACTTAGCCCAGCCTTGGTAGCTGTAATTAAGGAGTTCACAATAATTCCTGGAGGAACTTTCCTAATTCTCATACCAATTAGATCTGCGATACTCACACTCACTTTTGTGAACTGAGCGGTAATCCACAAGCCTACTGGTACAAAATATAGGAAGGTAAAAAGGACTAAAACCCCTCCGACAACTAGAACTATTGGCAAATAATTTTCCATATCTATCTTATGCTAATTTGACTATTATCTTATTTCCATTTATTCGCACAATTCTCACTGTGCTGCCAGCATCTATTAAATCTCCTTGTGAACTTACTTCGTATGTTTTGCCATCAAACTCGGCTTTACCGATTGGTTTGAGGTCGGATTGGGCCAAACCTGACATATCTAATCGAAGTGCATCTACATAACCTTCCTTAACCTTTGAATTGATCTGGGAACCTAAGGCGAACCTCTTCCAAGTCTTAGCTTTTAGGCCGTAGATCAACAAACCTCCACCGGCTACTGCGGAACCAATAAAAACATAGGTCCCTGTGGTATTTCCATAGTTCTCATAAGTGAAATAAACCCCTACTGCTACCAGCAAGGCACCAAGAATTCCGAAAATGGTTGTTCCAGGAATAAAGATTAGCTCTACTACAACGAGCACTAACCCGATTAATATGAGTAGAACAATGTAAATCCAGTCTGCCATGATTAATTATACTAGGAGACTCAATATACGATTAATTGTGTTCCACTAATACGCTTTCGCAAAAAGGGCACGAACTTTTGAAGGCTTACCTGTATAAATACATTTACCTTCCTCTTCTACAGCATCAATTGGGATACAACGAATGGTTGCCTTGGTTTCGTTCTTGATCTTTTCTTCGGTTTCGGCAGTACCGTCCCAATGCGCTGAAATAAATCCACCTTCATTTTCTAACACCTCCTTGAACTCTTCATAAGTTTCAACAGAACGCGTGTTTTCAGTTCGGAAATCCTGTGCTTTTTGATAAATAGCATTCTGAATTTCTTCCATCAGGCCTTGGATTTTCTCAGTCAGATCGTTTTCTAAACTAAACGTTTCTTTCACACCAGTATCTCTTCTGGCTATTTCAACAGAGTTGTTCTCCATATCTTTCGGCCCGATAGCAATACGAACTGGCACTCCTTTTAGCTCCCATTCGGCAAACTTAAAGCCTGGCTTGTAAGTATCACGTCCATCAAACTTCACGGAAACACCTACTGCTCTTAATGCCTTGATGATGCCATCTGCTTTTTCGCTTATCGCATTTAGTTGATCTTCTCCTTTATATATAGGAACAATAACCACCTGAATTGGCGCTAATTTCGGCGGCAACACAAGACCTTGGTCATCTGAATGGGCCATAATCAAAGCACCCATAAGTCGAGTGCTTACTCCCCATGAAGTTCCCCAGACATAATCTTGGCCTCCTTCTCTGTTTGCAAACTTTACATCAAAAGCCTTGGCAAAATTTTGCCCTAGAAAGTGTGAGGTACCAGCCTGTAACGCTTTACCATCTTGCATTAGGGCTTCGATACAATACGTCTCGATTGCCCCAGCAAACCTTTCGCTTTCGGATTTTATTCCTTTAACCACTGGCACAGCCATAAAATCCTCTGCAAACGACGCATAAACATTCATCATTTGTACTGACTCATCTATAGCCTCTTGCTTTGTAGCATGAGCAGTATGTCCTTCTTGCCAAAGAAACTCAGTAGTTCTTAGGAAAAAGCGCGTTCTCATTTCCCATCGGACCACATTGGCCCATTGGTTAACCATAATTGGTAGGTCACGATAAGACTGAACCCAATTCTTGTAAGTACTCCAGATAATAGTCTCAGATGTTGGACGCACGATCAGCTCTTCCTCCAATTTGGCTTCCGGGTCTACTACAACGCCGTTACCTTCCTCATCGTTTTTTAATCGATAATGAGTAACTACGGCACACTCCTTTGCGAATCCATCTACATGATCCGCTTCTTTGCTCAAGTATGACTTTGGGATAAAAAGAGGGAAATAAGCATTTGTATGCCCAGTTTCCTTAAACATTCTATCAATTTCAGCCTGCATTTTCTCCCAGATCGAGTAACCATAGGGTTTTATGACCATACATCCTCTTACAGCAGAGTTTTCTGCTAAATCCGCTTTCTTAACTAATTCATTGTACCACAATGAATAATCTTCACTCCTTTTTGGCAATCCTTTGCTCATATTCTCAGATTTGGTATGATCCTTGCTGTTTTTGCGTTGATAAAATGTTCGACAAATATAGAATTTTCGAATATTTTCTCGACCAAAAAAAGTAAATAGACGTTAAGTCATTAGGCCAGTAAAAAAGAAAGTCATGAAAAGTCGAATTCATCTCAAATTGTTAATGGCACCACTCAGCATGCTCACGCTGTTTGCATGCGCTCCCAACCAATATCAACAAACGTCGGAATATGATGATGTATATTTTACATCATCTGACAGACAAAAGGCTCCGAAGGTC
The DNA here is from genome assembly GCF_001747105.1 of Roseivirga misakiensis. NCBI lineage: Bacteria > Pseudomonadati > Bacteroidota > Cytophagia > Cytophagales > Roseivirgaceae > Roseivirga > Roseivirga misakiensis. The sequence goes on from NZ_MDGQ01000005.1 coordinate 2,561,191, forward strand.
ATAACCAAACCAGTTTCGGATACAGAAGATATTTCCCAAGCTATTACCTTGGCAAACTCTTCAAGAGCAGCAGTTGACGAAAAACTTGTCAATAAATACACAAATAATACTCCTTCTGAAGTAGAATACTTTGTTCAAGGTGAAGTTGGACCGAAGGTTGAAAAGCCGAACCAATTGAACTACAGAGATTTCATTTCTGATTATGAAAACGAATTCTTAGCAAACTATACCTTACCCCTCGACTGGGAAACTGAATGGGACGAAAATTATTTTAATGATCTTGTTCGCAATGATTTCGAGTTCAGGCTTGCTTGGTATGAACAATACTATGTAGGTAGGTCCGATAGAATGGATAGGTACTTAAATGCTAGTTCTGGTAGAATTGGAAGTGCCGTTTTCTCGGACTTTAACCAGTCTAGACTAATAGTTAATGGTTTTGCCCCAGTAGTCGTGAGACCAAGATTTGGTTTCACCGCTAATATTGGGTTTGGCCGAGGATTCTGGAACGGATTCGGTATCGGGTTCGGAAATGGTTTTTACGATCCATTCTTCAACGATCCATTCTTTTACGACCCATTTTTCTTCAATGCATCATGGGGATGGAATGGCTTTAATCGCTGGAACAGGTGGAACCGTTGGAATAGATGGGGAGGCTTTAACCGTTGGGGAGGTTTTAACGACCCATATGTATACTGCCCACCAATTTTCAGTAACCAGTACATTCACCGTGGAGATGTAATCGTTGCCCAAAACAATAGAACTTATACTAGGGGTGGAAGACTGCAATCTTCTTCAGTGAGAAGTGTAAGGTCCGATGCCGTGAATGGCGTGACACCGACAAGGTCTCAGCGTTTATCATCCACTTCAGGAAACTCTAGGTCGGCGGTAACTAGAAGTGCTATCGCATCAAGATCACAGAGAAGTAGCGGTAGAGTAAGATCTTCATCTTCTAGCGGAGTTTCCTCTAGCAGAAGTTCTACTAGAAATTCTACTAGTTCTGTAGCAAGCACACGATCAACACGATCAAGAAGAACAAGCACTGATGCTTATCGCTTTGATGATTCATCGAGAAGCCGACGTTCTTCAAGTGTACGTGCCAATGCAACTAGTGGTAGATCTGCTGTAAGCTCTAGAACATCAAGAAGTTCATCTTCAAGGTCAAGCGTAAGCAGAAGTTCTTCTAGCAGAAGTAGCTCCAGTAGACCAACCTTTAGTAGAAGCAGCTCTTCCAGATCAAGCAGCGTTCGATCTTCTAGCAGTAGAAGCAGCTCATCTAGAAGCAGCGTTTCAAGAAGCTCGAGCCGTTCTTCTTCTAGCTCTAGGTCAAGTGGTGTAAGAAGTAGTTCTTCAAGAAGCTCTTCTAGATCTAGTGGCGTTAGCAGAAGTAGTTCTTCAAGAAGTAGCAGCGGCTCTTCAAGAAGCAGCTCTTCTAGCAGAAGCGGAGGTTCAAGATCATCAGGTAGAGGTAACTAGGTAGTCAACACAAAAACTCATCAAATGAAAAATAAAATAAAGCTTATGGTGATAGGCATGGCAGCGCTTTGCCTTCACTTTAACGCAACTGCACAAATACAACCCGGTTCATTCGGTTATTATCAAGATGCTCTTAGGTTTAGTCAATCTAATACAATCGGTACAGCAAGACTAGCTGGTATGGCTGGCGCTGGCTCCGTTTTAGGTGGCGATTTAAGTGCCGCATCTTTGAACCCTGCCGGGCTCGCGCTTTACAATAGATCTCAGTTTGTTTTTACCCCAAGTTTGAACTTTAACCAGTACAACACGTCGTTTTTAGGACAAGGGAGTAACAACGAGAAGTCAAGACTGGAGATTTCTAACCTTGGCGTAGTAATCAACTTTAATAAAAGTGATTTTATTCCAGGCGGATGGCGTGGTGGTTCAGTTGCAGTTACTTATAACAGGAAAAACGACTTCAATCAAAGATTGACTTACGGTGCCAACAATAACAATAGCTCAATTATAGATGCCATGCTGGACAGAGCAGATGGTTTCTTCTCGAATGAATTAGGTGGTATTGAACAGGTTGGCTTTGACCATTATTTAATTAATCCATTGCCCAATGCGCCAGACTTTTATGTTTCTCCTGTAGAAGGTTTTCCTTTTCAAGAAGAATCAATCACTAGAAGTGGACACACGGACGAAATCAATATAGCTGGGGGTGCCAACTATGATGACAAGATTTACATCGGTGCAGGTTTTGGTATTGTTTCCAGCAACTATCAAATGAGTAGAGTATATAGAGAGTCTTTCTCTGGTACTGTCCTTGAGTCTTTCAGTATTGACGAACTCTTTGATGCTTCTGGCACAGGGTTCAATGCGAACGTAGGTGTAATTGTGAGACCAACTGATTTCATCAGAATTGGGGCTTCCATTACCACCCCTACTTGGTATAACTTCAGTGAGGAGAGTGATGCTATTTACAACTCCGAATACAATAATTTTGATGTATCGGGCTTTGAGGATAATGGTCAGCGAGTCATTTTAGAGGATACGGTTTTAAATAGCTTACAAAGCCAAACGAACGTATTCTTTTCTGATTACGACTTAAGAACTCCTGCTCGGTTTAATCTAGGTGCTGCTTTCTTTATTGGAAAAAGTGGATTTATAACAGCCGATATTGAGCGTGTAAATTATGCTAACTCCCACGTCTCGTCTTCAGATTTTTCTGCTGATAGTGACAACAGAACAATTGCGAGCATCTATCAAGCGACTACTAATATTAGAATCGGTGGCGAGTTTCGTTACAAGGAGTTTAGATTTAGAGGTGGGTTTGCCTCAATAGGTGATCCAACTAATGAATTATTGGACGATGTAGACCGATCTAGAACAGTTGTTTCTGCTGGTGTAGGCGTAAATATGGGAAGGTATTTCTTAGACTTTGCTTACACGCAAACCAAGTTCAATGATTCTTTTACATCCTACACTTTCGCTGATGGTGTTGGACCAACCGCTACTACCGAAAACAAATTAGGTAATGCGCGAATAAGTCTTGGACTTAACTTCTAATCTCAAAGATCATTAAGTTTAGAGATAATCGTTTCCGCTGTGATTCGGTTATCTCTAATTTTTATTTGGGCCTGACTGTAATAGGCTTCTCTTATGTTCTTCATTTCTCGAATCTCTTGGATCAAGTCTTGATGATCGTAGCTAGTAAACATAGGTCGTTTCTCCACTCCCCCTTCAATAATTCTTAGCGCTAAATCTCCCGGGTTGACATCTAAATAAATGGTAGTGCCACTCTCATTCATCGCATCCATGTTAAAATGAAAGCAAGGAGTGCCTCCACCTGTCGCTAAAACGAATGTATCCTCAACGGCAATCACTTCGTGTAATGCTTCTTTTTCGTAAAGCCTGAACTGACCTTGTCCTTGGTTTTTGAAGATATCAGGTATGGACAGGCCTTCTCGCTCAACAATAACTTGATCTAGGTCGATAAACTTATAACCTATGGATTTGGCTAATGACTTACCCAAGGTAGTTTTACCCGAGCCTGCAAGCCCAATTAAAAATATCCCTTTCTTAACACTCATCTACTTTAGATTTGAAAGCAGTTCTACTGCACCAGGCACATCATTGTAATGCCATTTATTCAACACCTCTCCGTCTTGCAACAACACCAACCCTGGGTTTGAACGAATCATCGTTTTCAAAAGTGTTTTATCGGAATAATAGTACGGTATTGGTAATTGTACTGTGTGTCTTAGGTCCTCAAACTGAGCACTTGAAGATGCCGTTACGGCAGCTACCTCAATATCATTGCCCAAGGCACTTATTAGACTATTGATCATGGCATATGACTCAATATCTGTCGTCTCAGTTTCATGAACTACCACCAATAACTTCTTCCCTTTAAGCGATTCTAAAGTAAAATCCGCTTCATCGCCCCATATCGCATAGTTAGTGATTTTTGGCACAGCTCCCGGATCATCAGAGGGTGGCAGCATATCTGTAGGTATATCTGTCCCAACTTTATAAGCTCTAAAATCAATCGAAGGCAGATGGTTGATCGACCATACTTCTATGAAGAGGCAAAAAACCAAGGTAATTGAGACCGCAATTGTCTTAAACTTATTTGCCGCTAAAAGCTCATTTTTCTTCCTATTCAAGAACAGAAGAACGATCAGCACTAATAAAATGACATCTTTCATAAATGATTGCCAAGGCGTCAACTTAATGGCATCTCCAAAACACCCACAATCGGTGACTTTATTGAAATAAGCAGAATAGAAAGTGAGAAAGGTAAAGAATATGATCATTACCAATAGCGAGGTTGTTACAAGTTTCTCTCTGTATTTTAATAGAAGTGCCACGCCAAAAACTACTTCTAAAGTAGATAGCAGCATGGAAAGAAAGAGAGAAGCAGGTTTCAGTGCCTCAAAAAAAGGTGCTATGTCAACGGCAAAGACCGTAAAATACTCTTCAAGTTTAATTTGAGTGCCAACAGGGTCATTGACTTTTATAAGGCCAGAAAAAATAAAGAGACCTCCTACTATAAATCTTGCCGCTGTGTTTAGTGCCTTCATCACTCAGGTTTTTGCATCAGAATCATACAAAAAACGGCATAATTGATCATATCCATGTAGTTGGCATCAACCCCCTCAGATATGATCGTTTTACCTGCATTATCTTCGATTTGCTTTACCCTAAAGAGCTTCATTAGAATAATATCGGTAATCGACCCAATTCGCATATCTCTCCAGGCTTCACCATAATCATGGTTTTTGTCCATGAGCAATTGCATGGTCTCATTCACATACTTATCATAAAGGGGCTCCAACTCACTAGCCTCCATTTCCATAGGATCGGCATTAGTCAGTTTCATTTGAATTAAAGCAATGACACAGTAATTGATAATCCCGATAAATTCTCCAGAAATATCATCGTTCACTTTCTGCGTACCTTTTTCTTGAATGGAACGAATACGCTGCGCCTTAATGAAAATTTGATCTGTGATAGAAGGCAACCTTAGGACTCTCCAAGCCGTTCCATAATCTTGCGTTTTCTTCAGAAATATGTCTTTACAGGCCTCAATAACTTGCTTATATTCGCCTACCGTTTGTTCCTCCAAAGTGAATGCTATTTAAATTTTCAGACAATTCTTGAAGGCGAAAGATAACTTATTTCAGGTTAAAACCACATTGAACATTCGTGGAAATCTGGTTTCATTAGAAACGCCCAAGGTTATGGGAATTCTGAATGTAACTCCAGACTCTTTCTACGCTGAAAGTAGGGCAGATTCTATTGACCAGATTTTAAAGAGAGCCGAGCAGATGCTAATCGAAGGGGCATCAATTTTGGATATCGGTGGTTATTCTACGCGCCCAGGTGCCGATGACATCTCTCCCGCAGAGGAGTTAGAAAGAGTCGTGGAACCCATTAAAAGCATCAGTCAGAGATTCCCAGAAGCCATTATTTCAATAGACACCTTTAGAGCCGAAGTTGCAAAAGCAGCCGTAGATGCTGGAGCCACTATGGTTAATGATGTTTCAGGTGGAAACCTGGATAACAAGATGTTTGAAACCGTGGGACAATTGAAAGTGCCATATGTTTTAATGCATATGCGTGGAACGCCACAGACTATGAAAAGCCTTGTGAACTACGACCATCTGCTCAACGATATTTTGTTTGAACTAGATGAAAAGTGTCATCGACTTATCGAACATGGTGTCTATGATATACTGATAGACCCGGGCTTTGGCTTTGCAAAAACCATTGACCAGAACTATGAAATCCTTCGGAATTTGGGTTTATTTAAGAGATTGAATCATCCAATACTTGCTGGTCTATCAAGAAAATCTATGATTTATAAGAGGCTAGATTCTACAGCTGATGAGGCACTTAACGGCACCACGGCTTTGAATATGGCGGCTTTAATAAATGGAGCATCAATATTGAGAGTTCATGATGTCAAAGCGGCAACGGAGACAATTACTTTATACGAAGCTTACAAAGGTTGATATTCGCGTTTAAAATAGGGTTTCTTGAAGTTAGGTGGATAGATATCCTGGACATCCTCTTGGTGAGTGTACTGTTATATCAACTGTACAAGCTCTTAAAAGGTAGTGTGGCCGTACGGGTATTGATAGGATTCCTAGTGCTATACCTAGTCTACTTAATGGTACGAGCAGCCCAGATGGAACTTCTCGCTGGTATTTTAGGCCAGTTCATGGGCGTTGGTGTGCTAGCCGCTATCATCATCTTCTCACAAGAGATCAGAAAGTTCTTGCTTATCCTCGGTAAAACTACTTTTAGACAAAATGGCATTTTGCAATCAGTAATGATCTGGAAACGCAAAGTAGAAAAGGAAACCACGAACATTACGCCGATCATAGAGGCTATAAAATCCCTTTCTACTACAAATACTGGTGCTTTAATGGTTTTCTCTAAGAGTTCTGAATTGAAATTTTATGTCGATTCGGGTGACTTGATAGATGCTTTTATCTCCAAGAGGTTGTTAATTTCCATTTTCAATAAGTACAGCCCGTTACACGATGGCGCCGTTATAATTCACCAAGGAAAGGTGAGAGCCGCCAGATGTATTTTACCAGTCAGTGAAAGAGACTTACCTGCACAATTTGGGATGAGGCACCGGGCAGCGCTTGGCATGTCCGAAGCCACTGACTCGTTAACTTTAATTGTATCTGAAGAAACCGGGCAAATGTCTCTAGCGAGAAACGGGCAAATGGATAGCAACCTTTCAATACCCGAAATCCGTCGGCGCATTAACGCATACCTACAAGAGACGGAAAAAGAGAATAAAGTAGAAGAACCAGAAAGTCAGGAACCTGGAGAAGCTGCTTAAGGCTTTATTTAAATGATATCCATGCTAGGACGGGGTTTTCAGATGATTCAATCTCCTGAAGTGTAGTACCCTTCAATTCAACTTTTTCACCAAGCCCATTTTCAATAAATTCAGCAACATCGGTGGATTGAATACTAACTAACAACATATCGTTATCCCAATAATAAGGATCAATAGAGTAGTTTTCCTTTTTACTATTTCTCAAATCCAACCTTTTGGTATCACTTGTAAATCGATTGATTAGTTGAGCCTGAATTTTTCCACCCCAATAATATTGAACAAAGATATATTCTGGCCCCACCAAAGCTTGGAACTTATTTACAAACCCCTTCCTTTTCAACATGACATTCGCTTTGCTTCTGTCCGATAGCAGTTCTTGATCTTTCCAAGCCCATTTATCTCCAAAACACAAAGATAATAACGGCCTAAAGCCTCCATTGTCATCTATAAAGACAGTATCACTTATTGCGTCGTGATAAGTCAAATGATCGCCAAAGGCAATAAAGGGACTACGCCAAAAAACGCCGAATGGTTTGACATACTTTAGCGGAATAGATTCACTCGATAAAGACATATCTTCATTTAGAATCAAAATTGAAAAATTCCGGTTATTATCAAACTTTTGAGTACTGACATCTAAATAGTATTTCCCATCCCAAAATGCCATTTCATTTGGTGAATAAGGCAGTTTCTTCGATCCTAGATGCTCGCCATTTACGTTAAAATTATGGATTCTCATGCCTGTTGCATCAAACACGCCAATGATATCATCTTCTACCCAAGAATTGAGTAAAAAGGAGTATTCCTCTGGTCCAGCGCCTTGGTTTGAAATTCGTCTTTTAAACTCCCCATATGGTCCATAAATGAAAAGAGATCCATTTTTGGGATCTCCTAAGACAAAGTCATTACCTAGTTTACTAATGTTATAAAAGTTGGAAAGAAAAGATTCTTGCGTTTCTTCCAGTTTTAGAATCTCGACTTTTTCAATGGCGTCCCAAATTGGTGATAAACTCTCCTCAACATCAACAACATAGGACTTAAACTCATCCAAATCCCTCAAAAGAGGCTCCTTTTCCTTACTTAATCGTGAGCATCCAAGAATCAACAGAAAAGTCGAAAAGCATAAAACAAAAAGAACTTGTTTCATTCCAACCTTCTTATTTAAAATTTACCCAAACTAAAACTGGATTCTCTGATTCAGAGATTTGTTCTAAGGACACACTCCCCAGCAAATTTGTATTATCATTTCCTACTGCCGACACCAGCTCCTCTATAGCATCTGGTGTGACTAAGCTAATGAGCTTTTTTCCCTTAAAGCGGATAGGTACCAAAGGAATTCTTTCACTTTCTATCCACTTATGTTCGTAGTGATAAAAAGTTCCAGATGCTTTATCGATATAGCCCTGTCGTGGTGGTTGTTCAAAGCTATAGGTATATTCTATTTCAATTCTGTCTTCCCCATAAACCATGGTATATCCCCAGATCTTTCCTGATTTATTCATAGCATCCATGGTTTTACCATCCAAGTTTCTTGTCAAAGGAAATTCCTTCCATAACCAATCGTCCCCAAAGTCGAAATGCACGTAGGGTTTTACTACCCCATCCTTAATCTGGTAAATAGAGTCTGTCCAAAAAGGGTTAAAAAGTGCTTTATCATTAAAAAGCTGAAAGTCATTATTGGGCGGGGTCACTGGAATTCCACCAGGCTTATTTAAGGGTAATGCATATGAGGTGGGCTTTAACTGAGCATCCGTCATAATAAGGTTATGCTTTACGGAATCCATCCCTATCGGAAAGCCCATGCCCAACAAATAACCGTCATCAAAAAACAAGGCATCGTCCATCGGGTAGGGAAAATCGATCTTCTGGATGAAATTTCCGCTTAAGTCAAACTGCATGAGTTTTTCACCTTCATAAACAAACGTCTCTATAAATCCATCCCTAAAATTAGAACTAGACATATAGGCGTACTCTTTTGGCCCTCGCCCCTTTTTGTTAAAGTGTGAAACAAACTCTCCTAGCTTATTAAAGGAAGTCACATCTCCCGCATCTTCATCTATCACAACAACACCATCTTGATGGGTAAAATAAAGCGCGGTAGGTTTTAACAGAGATACACTTGTCTCTTCCAAACCCAGAATTTCGATGCTTTCGACCTGATCTAAAAAGTCGGTTTTCTGAGCATCCATTTCGATTTTATAGGTCCTGAAAGAATCGTCATTCGTAATGACTTCAGCTTTTTTATCTTGACATGAGAGTGCCAAATACAGAAATAAGACAGGTAGTAGTTTTAGTCGATTCATATTCAACTATAATTATAGTTAATTTGAATTAAAACTCCATATGCCGATCATCTTTTACCAAGTACTACTCTCTTTCAATTTCATCCTGACTAATACTGGGTTCTCAGATGACTCAATCATATCTAAATTAGCGCTTCCAATAAACTGATATTGATTCTCATCTAATTTACCCAATAAGGATTCGAGTTGAGTGGATTGCATGGTAAAGAGAAAATCATCTCCGTCCCAGCCAATACTTGAGATACCATACCGCTGATCAGCATAAGAAGAGTCGTCTATTTTTACAGTACTTTTTGATCTCCGATCGATGAAAAAATTATGTGCAGGGGCTCCCGATACAGCCCTCAAATAGATGTAATTTTCACCTATGCGATTATTCATGAACCAAACCTGCCCACTCTTCTCGGCCTCAACCATCATCATTGTATTAAACTCAACGCCGGGTTGAAAATACCAATCCTCCCCAAAGTCATAATGAATGTATGGCATTAAAGAATCGGCGCCAATTTTGTATACAGAGTCTTTACCCAACTGAAGAAAAAACACATCATCGCCCACTGGAAAAACACTCTTATTACTCATAGAAATCCCAAAGTCTGGAAACTTCTCAAAAGGCAAAAAAGTGTTACTCACTTTCATTTCACTATCCAGTATAGCAACCATGTACTTCAAAGAATCATTTGTTAAACTGTAGTTCATGTCCAGTGCATACCCTCCGTTAAATGGGTGTAAATGCGTTGCGTTTTGTGGTACTCTATCGGTGCTAATAAAATTGCCTTCTACGTCGTAACGTTTAATATGCTGATCATAAGTGAAAAGACAAATCTGACCATTTTGTAGCCATACGTCATTCCAACCACTATATTCTTCTGGTCCTTCTCCCTTTCTATTAATCTTTCTGATAAAATCTCCACCTTCACTGAAAATGTAAATATTACCTTCACTTCCAGGAACAATCATCTGGTTCTGATAAAATTCAATTTGCCTCACGTACCCCAATAAAGACTCTGGGGTTTCCTCTAAACGCGTGATCTCAATTGATTTGATTAGCTCGGACAGACCTATTTCTTCAGCTTTTATATCTAAAGAGTAGGATTGAAAACCGTCGATTAAAGGTAAACTTGGTTCTTCTTGCGTGGTCTTTTCCCCACTACAACTACCTAGCAGGGAAACCAGGATAATTAGCCCAATACATCTAGCCATTACTCCGAAATACATTCTGTTCATATTTTATCAATTAGCGCGTTTATTTAACTGTTTATCTTTTCGAAAAACCTTTAATCTTCATTCTAAGTAATACGGGGTTTTCGGATGATTCTATTTCCTCCAGAGATGACCCTTCAGTAAAAGAATACTGTTCTTCATTTAGTTGATCTACAAGGTCTTTAAATTGGGTTGATCGTAAAGTGAACAGAAATTCATCTCCTTCCCAACCGATCGCAGCAATATCCAACTGATCGTCATTTGTAGTTCTTGATTTAATACTAACACTTTGTTTGGTTTCCTTGTCAATGAAAAAGGAATAGTCCATTCTAGGACCAAGTGTTGTATACAGATAAATATAGTTGGGACCTAAAGTGTTGATCACGAACCAGGCCTGTTGGTTGCGGTTAGCATCTTCATAATAGTCTGAATTCAATTCAACACCAGGTTGGAAAAACCAATCTTCACCAAAATCATAAAGTATAAATGGTATTACCTCGTCAGGGGTTATCTTGTAGACAGTGTTGTTCGTTACAGGCATGTAGAACAAATCATCACCTAAAGGGAAAAACGAGTTAAGGGGTAAATATATCCGAAAACCCGGATGTGTCTGAAATGGCAAAAAAGTTTTATCGAGCTGCATCTCTTCGTCAATAGTCACCAAAGAATACTTCAACGAATCCTGGGTATATGCCATAGTCATGTCCATTATATGCCCGTCTAAAAATGGATAAATATGTCCAGCTCGTTCGGTCAAACGATCCCTACTGAGAAAACTACCTTCTAAATCATATCGAGTGATAGACTTACCTCTACTATGAATATTCAAAATCCCATTCTCCAACCATAAATCAGTCAAACTTATGTACTCCTCTGGTCCCTCCCCCTTATGGTTAAACTTACTTAAAAAATCACCTCTGTTTGAATAGATATATATAGTTCCATCATTATCGGGAATTACCATCTTATCCTCATGAAACATAATTTGACCTACAGAGCGCAATAGCGACTCTTCTGTTTCTTCGAGCCGAGTGATTTCAACCGACTCAATGAGATCAACAAAACGTGTTTTCTCTTCCTTGAGATCTATTTTGAAGGACTGAAGTTGTTCATTATCACTATTGATTATTTGATTTGTCGATTTCTCATTTGAACAACTACAAGTTATTACGGCAAGGAATACTGTAATGGCATATCCAAAATCGCCAATTAAACCTTTACTTTTGAAAGCCTTATTTGTCTTGCCCATACCTACTTCTTAGAATAATCTTTGACTTTCATCCTCAATAAAACAGGATTTTCAGATGATTCAATTTCCTCCAAACTGGTCTGTCCTCTAAATTGATATTGATTCCTTTCGAGGCCACTTATTAAATATTCAAGCTGGGCTGATGGTAGTGTAAAAACGAACTCATTGCCCTCCCATTTAATACCTGAAATTTGAACTTGCTCGCCAGATTCAATATCACCACTAAACCTAATAGTTTGACTAGTCTCTCGGTTGATAAAAAAATGTGCCCTTTGATCAATTCCATGATTGGCGCGTAAAAACAGATATTCTGAACCAATAGTATTGTAGAGCCACCAAACAGTGCCAGACTTACGCGCTTCAGCCAGCATCCCATCAACAATCTCAACTCCAGGTTGAAAATACCAATCATCTCCAAAATCATAGTGAAATGCCGGCTCAATGGAATCTCCCGTTAACCTATAAACTGTATCTTTAAAAAGAGGAAAGACGAGCACTTCATCACCCAATGGAAACACCGATTTAGTGGACACACCATAGCCAACTTTGGGCTTGATGGCATACGGTAATAAAAGTTTATCAACCTGAAGATTTTCATCCAGCGTAACAACAGCATATTTCAATGAATCGTTGACCAACCTAAAATTCATGTCCAAAGCGTAACCTCCTCTATATGGATGAATATGGTCAGCTGGAATAGAAAATCTTTTGGAGGTTATAAAATTCCCTTTGAAATCGTATTGCCAAACCCCCTTTCTAAAGACATAAAGTGAAACTCTATCCCCCTCTAACCACATTTCCATGTAGTAAGGATATTCCTCTGGGCCATTCCCTTTTCTGTTTATTCTTCTTATAAAATCTCCATCATCGCTAAATATGTATATATCACCTCCCTTGCCTGGTAAGATCATCTTATCATCATAAAACTCAATCTGTATTACATTACTCAGAAGAGATTCCTCAGTTTCTTCTAAGCGAATAATCTCAAGATTCTCAATCAATTCAACAAATAGTATTTCATCACTTTTGACATCTAATTTAAAGGACTGATATCCATTCTTCTTAGTAAGTTCTGTATCGCCAGTCGATGATTTTTCACTTCCACAGCTAAGACAGAAAATAATAGGAACTAGATATGCACAATTGAGAATTCGTGACTTAAGGGTATTCATGAGTGTTTATTTTGACCTTCTTCAATTTAGACACATTTACGATTATGAACCAACCGCCTAACACTTAATGCTATAAAAAAGAAATGCCTCCCTTTTAAAGGAGGCATGCAATAACTTTTTTGTAAGAATTGGATTAAATAACGCCCAGTTCCATACCTACTTCTTTGAAAAATCTTTAAACTTCACCCTGAGTAATACAGGGTTTTCAGATGATTCTATTTCCTCCAGCGATGACCCTTCAGTAAAAGAATACTGTTCTTCACCTAGTTGATCTACAAGGTCTATAAATTGGGTTGATCGTAAAGTGAATAGGAATTCATCTCCTTCCCAACCGCTCCCTACTACATCCAAACTTTCATTGGTTGATGTTCTCGATTCAATACTCACGCTTCGACCAGATTGTCTATCAATTAGGTAAGAGTAATCCATTCTGGGACCTAAAGTTGTATGGATGTAAATGAAATTGTGCCCTATGTGATTTAATACATACCAAGCTTGCTTATTCCGTCGCTGCTCTTCGCTAAAATTGGGGGTTATCTCAACGCCTGGTTTGAAGTACCAATTCTCACCAAAATCATAAAAAATATACGGCACAAGAGTATCAGCGGTCACTTTATAGACTATGCTCCCTATTTCACGCAAATAAAGCAAGTCATCACCCAATTTGAAAATAGAATTAGGGGAGAAAGAAAATATAGAACCTAAAGATTTATCAAAAGGTAGAAAAGTCTTGTCGAGCTTAAGCTCTTCATCAAGGGTAATAAGAGAATACTTTAAAGAATCCTGCGTATACCTGAGGCTCATATCCAACAAATACCCTCCTTTATAGGGAAAAGCGTGAACCGCCCGCTCGGTCAATCTATCCCGATCAATAAAATTTCCCGCCAAATCATATCGATTAACTGCTTTACCAGTACTATGAACACTTAAAACACCATCTTCTAACCAAACATCCGTTAATCTTGAGTATTCCTCTGGCCCTTGTCCTTTATGATTAAACTTGTTCAAAAACTCACCATTTTTTGAGTAGATGTAAAAAGTACCCTGATTGTCAGGGAAGATCATCCTGTCTTCATGAAACATAATTTGACCTACGTAGCGCAATAGCGACTCTTCCGTTTCTTCAAGCCGAGTGATTTGAAGCGATTCAATGAGATCAACAAAGGGTATTTTTTCTTCGTTAATATCTATTTTGAAGGACTGATATCCATTCTTCTTGGTTAGTTCTGTATCGCCAGTCGATGATTTTTCACTTCCGCAGCTAAGACAGAAAATAATAAGAAATAGACATGCAAAATTGAGAATTCGTGACTTAAGGGTATTCATGAGTGTTTATTTTGACCTTCTTCAATTTAGACACATTTACGATTATGAACCAACCGCCTAACACTTAATGCTATAAAAAAGAAATGCCTCCCTTAAAAAGGAGGCATACAATTATTTTTTTGTAAGAATTGGATTAAATAACCCCCAATTCCTTACCAACTTCTTTGAAAGCCGCAATAGCTTTATCCAGATGATGCTTCTCATGACCAGCAGATATTTGAACCCTAATTCTAGCTTGATCTTTTGGCACTACCGGATAGTAGAACCCGATCACATAAATGCCTTTCTCCAACATAGCGCTCGCCATTTTTTGAGAAAGCACCGCATCATATAGCATGATTGGAACAATGGCATGTTCTCCAGGCTTAATATCAAAACCAGCAGCTGTCATTTGCTCACGGAAGTATTTTGTATTCTCTTCAAGTCTATCTCTTAACGTAGTAGTTTCAGAGAGCATATCGAATACAGCAATCGAAGCACCAACGATTGAAGGAGCTAAAGTATTGGAGAACAAATAAGGACGAGATCGTTGCCTTAATAAGTCTACAATTTCTTTTTTGCCTGATGTAAATCCGCCAGAAGCGCCACCAAGAGCCTTACCTAATGTACCTGTGATGATATCAACTCGATCCATACAGTTGTGATGCTCGTGAACTCCTCTACCCGTTTTCCCCATAAACCCCGTAGAATGACACTCATCGGTCATCACTAAGGCGCCGTACTTATCGGCTAAATCACAAATCTCATCCATTTTAGCAATGGTACCATCCATTGAGAAAACTCCATCAGTAACAATAATTTTCTGTCTGGCTCCTTTTTCATCAGCAGCAATTAATTGAGCTTCTAGGTCCGTCATATCACTATTCTTGTACCTAAATCTCATAGCCTTACACAACCTCACACCATCGATAATAGAAGCATGATTTAAAGCATCTGAAATAATAGCATCTTCTGCCGTAAATAATGGCTCAAAAACACCACCGTTGGCATCAAAAGCCGCGGCATATAAAATGGTATCTTCTGTTCCTAAGAACTCAGAAATCTTTTTTTCTAACTCCTTATGAATGTCCTGTGTACCACAAATAAACCTCACAGAAGACATCCCGAAACCATGACTATCAATAGCAGCCTTGGCAGCCTCCACCACTTTAGGGTGTGACGACAAACCCAAGTAGTTATTGGCACAGAAATTAATTACCTCATTGCCATCATCTGTTTTAATATCTGCAGATTGTGGTGTAGTAATTACACGTTCCTGTTTGTACAGACCTGCATCTTTAATCGATTGAATCTCTGCTTCTAGTTGTGGTTTTAACTTATCGTACATCTTAGTTGGTTTTCGGTTTTACCATTTTTGGTCTTGCCATTGGCTTTTTTGTCACCTTTACTTCCTCTTCTTCCTGTAAAGGAAATGCTCTTCTTGTACTGTTAATTAAGAATAACTTTTGGGCAGTAAAGCTATCGGGGTGAACCTGGTTAAATAGTTCTTCAAATTCCCTGAATCTCTCTGGTTCACCTTGAGCAAACCCTTTCGGGTCAATCTTCTTTTTGATAAGGTAACTTTCGAAATTCATCTCGTCCATGACACAACAAATATATGTGATTTTACGGCTTAGAGAACGTATTTGAAATCGACTTTTTCGGAAAAAACTCAGTCCAAGGTCACCCTTACAACAGCATTTCCCCTTTTACCCTGCAAACGTTTTACATATTAAGCTGTTTAGTTAATATTGCAGCAAATAATTGAAATCGATGGATAGGATATTAGTGATCGGCGCCTGCGGACAATTAGGTTCTGAATTGACCAATGAATTGGGCAAAATTTTCGGTAATGACAATGTAATTGCCTCAGATATTTCAGCACCGAATGCCGCCATAGAAAACTTCCATTTCGAACAACTCGACGTAATGGATGCCGATCGGTTGGCCACCATAGTAGATTCACACGGCATCACTCAAATCTATCATTTAGCAGCAATTTTGTCTGCCAAAGGTGAAGAAAACCCTCAGTGGGCTTGGAATTTGAATATGACAGGTCTTTTGAACGTGTTAGAGTTAGCCAAGGAAAAAAACTTGAAGAAAATTTACTGGCCGAGCTCCATCGCAGTATTTGGGCCTTCTACCCCAATGGATAACACGCCACAGCATACCGTTATGGACCCAAATACGGTCTACGGCATCAGTAAACTGGCTGGTGAGCGATGGTGCGAATACTATTTCGATAAATATGGTGTGGATGTAAGGAGCCTCCGCTATCCGGGGCTAATCGGCTACAAGTCTTTGCCAGGTGGTGGCACTACAGATTATGCCGTAGACATTTATCATAAAGCGCTTTCTGGAGAACCATTCGAATGTTTTCTATCCGAGGATACTTACTTGCCTATGATGTATATGCAAGATGCAATTAAAGCCACCATCGATTTAATGCAAGCCCCAGCGGAACAGGTCAAAATTCGATCGAGTTATAACATTTCAGCAATTGACTTTTCGCCAAAAGAAATTGTAGCGTCCATTAAAGAGCACATTCCAAACTTTACCGCTACTTATAAACCAGACTTTAGGCAGGCCATTGCCGACTCTTGGCCAAATAGCATTAGCGATGCCCAAGCACGAGAGGATTGGGGCTGGGATCACGCCTTTGATTTAACGAAAATGACATCCGATATACTAGAAAACTTACCTGAGCTTTTGGGTGACTTTCAAAAAGCGTAAATGCAACATTTTCTTGTAGATTGGGGTCTAACCTACTGATATGTCAAAAAAGAAGCCGGCCATTTTAAAGTTTATCGCTGAATTACTGATTGTCTTCATTGGTGTTTACGGTGCCTTTGAACTCAACAGATACCAACAAGCTGAAAGAGAAGACAAAATCAGAGAAAGGTATTTTAACAGTTTCATGTCTGAGCTGGTCAAACTTTCTGCGGACATCAGAGGAGTTCAAAAAGAAATTGACAAGGCCATATTAGATTTTGAGTCCAATCTTGCCGATGGGGATCAACCCAACCCTAAACCACTAAACATCTATTTTCAGGCCCCTATGCTGATCACAAAAGCGGGTTTCAACGAAGATGTTTTTACGCAATTAGATCCAGGTTTAGCAGCAAGCTTGGGTGGTGGCTATGATAATGTTCAAATCGTTAGTCAAAACATTTCGGACTTTAATGACATGTGCAACAGGCAGTTGATTTCAAATCAACCGATTCAGTTTTATAACCGAAACGGAAGCCTAAAGCCCGAATTCAATTGGTATTTAGAGGGATTAAAGAGACTTCAGCGATACATGAATAACTTATCCAATATGATCAATGGAGGGGCAATTCCGGCTACCGAAGAACTGATTGAAGGGGTAAGTTGACACCAAACTGTCAAACCAATTACAACCAAAAAGTTGTTTCAGCTGTCTATTAAGGCAAACGTTGAAAAATGAAGAAAATCTACCTACTCATTATGATAGTTACCGTGACCTTTGGTTGCGATAATAAGAATGAGTCAAGAATTGAAAGACGCTACTTCGAAAATGTTGCCCTGACTCTGCCAGAAGACAACCCAGGAGCTTATGTGGAGTGGGAACAAGGTGATAAAACTGCGATCGTTTTTTCCTACCAACACGAGGACGATAAAAACATTTCTGACGATGAACTAACAGAACTTTTGTATATAGAAATTCCGAGAGACATTTCAGAATTCGATATAGACTTAGCTGCTAACCAAATTGAGTCTGAGATAGCAGTGTATTTTGTTCACTCGTGCTTCTGCTACTTTGAAGAACCCTTTACTTTTATAAAAAAGGAAATCAGTGGTAAAAAAGTATCCAATAACCAATGGAATGTGTCATTTGATATTATCGCGGAATTCGATGGCAGAGAATATCCACTTAAAGATACTGGCACCTACGTTTTAAGCAGCTTCGAAAACTAAAAAAGGGGCCTAAAGCCCCTTTTCGTTTTATTAATAGTCTTTATTTATTCTCCTTGACTTAGAGAATAACCTCTTTCGCCGTCGAAATGGTATAAATGCTCTGTTTTGATAAAGTCAAACCCAGCTTTTTGTACACTAAGCAGCAATTCTATCACATCAGAGTTATTCAAAATCTTTCCATCAGGGTTGGTAAACCTACATCTCCAGTGATCAGTTTTGAAAGTCTCCTCCATCCCGTTTGGATAAACAAGCACACCTCTATTAGAAATCAGTTTCAACTTTAAATTCTCAGTAGAAGCTACATTTAAGAGTTTATCACCAATCGTATCAGGGTTTCTATTGTCCTCTCTCCAATCAATAAAAACATCTACCCCAACCAGTTCTTTCTTTTTGGCAGGTTTCTCAGCCACAGACACGTTGATCGCAACATCTTCATTGTATTTAACTGGGGCTAGTTTAGATGGCTTCTGCCCTAGCCTTTCAATCACGGCGTCAGCAAACTCCTTAGTACCTACTTTCTGAACACTTTGACCTTCTCGGTATATGTCACCGGTATGGATACCATCCTCCAGCGTTTTCAACCAAGCATTTTGGATCAATTCTGCCTTGTCTGCTTTACCCAGCTGAACGAGCATCATAGTAGCGCCATTGAGTAAGCCCGAAGGGTTAGCAATATTTTTACCCGCTATATCAGGAGCTGAGCCATGAATGGCCTCAAACATTCCGTGAGACATGCCAACATTAGATGAACCTGACATACCTACTGAACCAGCAACCTCAGCCGCGATATCAGAAATTACATCACCATATAAGTTTAGCGTAACTACCACATCAAGTGTTTCTGGCCTAGCAGCTACAACTGCAGACCCGATGTCTATAATCCAGTGGTCGGCCTCAATTTCTGGGTACTCTAACTTAATCTTGTCAAAAATTTCATGGAACATACCATCAGTATGTTTCATGATATTATCCTTGGTCATACAAGTCACCTTTTGGCGACCGTAAGCTCTAGCATATTCGAAGGCATATCGAATGATCTTTTCACTCCCCGGATCAGAGATCAATTTCAGCGTTTGCACAACTTCTGAAGTCTGTTGATGCTCAATCCCTGCATAAAGATCTTCCTCATTTTCCCTAACGATCACGATGTCCATTTTAGGAAAGAAAGAAGGAACATAAGGAACATAAGCTCTAAAAGGGCGAACATTAGAATAAAGACCTAGTGACTTTCTTATCGTGACATTCAAGCTTTTATAACCACCGCCCTGAGGTGTAGTGATAGGCGCTTTTAAGAAAATCTTATTGTCTCTTAATGTCTGCCAAGACTCTGGGCTTATACCAGACTTATGGCCAGCTTTATAGACTTTCTCTCCTATTTCGATAGTATCGTAAGCCAAACCCACTTCCGCAGCATTCATAATGCGCAGAGTAGCATCCATAATTTCTGGCCCAATACCATCGCCGTGGGCTACTGTAATCCTTGATTGTTCACTCATAATTTAAAAAAGTATTTACCTCCAAAATTTCACGGCAAATGTAATCACCACCGAATCATTATTGAAATTGTAAACCTTCAATTTGAAACATTGTTTATGAATGGAAAATATTCGCTGCCAATAGTATACTTTTGTAAGCTCTTACTGACCCTTAACTTTGAATTTTAGCTCAATTAAGAATCATGACTAATTATAAAAACCTCCTATTTGAAAATCAGGACGGCATAGTACACCTAACAATTAACAGACCTGACAAACTCAATGCACTAAATGTAGATACAATCGCTGAAATCAAGTCGGCCTTTGAAGTCATCTATGACGACGCATCCATCAAAGGAGTTATTGTAAAAGGAGCTGGTGAAAAAGCTTTTGTTGCAGGAGCCGATATCACTGAAATTGCAGAACTGACCGAGGTGAATGCAAGAAAATTTGCGGAAGCGGGACAAGAAGCTTTTGCGGCGATAGAAAATTGCCACAAACCAGTCATCGCTTTAGTCAATGGGTTTGCTCTTGGTGGTGGTTGCGAATTAGCTATGGCTTGCCACATGCGAGTGGCTACAGCTTCTGCTAAGTTTGGCCAGCCAGAGGTAAATCTTGGTATTATACCAGGGTATGGTGGCACACAAAGACTGACTCAACTAGTGGGCAAGGCTAAATCTTTTGAACTTTGCATGACCGGAGACATGATAAAAGCTGATGAAGCGTTACAATTGAGATTAGTCAACCATGTTGTCGATTCTATCGAAGAAGGCGTAGCAAAATCAGAAGAGATCTTAAATAAAATCATGGCGAAGGCGCCAGTAGCTATAGGACTTGTGATAGACTGCATTAATGCTGTCCAAAATGAACAAGAAAATGGCTACCAGACCGAAGCCAATGGATTTGCAGCTTGTACAAAAACTGATGACTTTGAAGAAGGTACTGCCGCATTTCTAGAAAAAAGAAAAGCTTCTTTTACGGGCAATTAATCTAATCAGAGATACAGAAGTTGCTTAGTGCAACTTCTAATAAACGGCTTGCAAGCGGTGTAAATTCGCGCTTCAACCATCAAAGAAGGGTGAATATTGCATACTTCGCATGCTGAAAATTGTACATTGCATTTTTAAGCCATTCCTAAAACCAATGATGGCTCAATGAGTCAAATAAAAAAACTTGCAGGACAGACCGCATACTACGGTATAAGCAGTATACTCGGCAGAGTATTAAATTTTCTGCTTTTACCAATCTGGACAGGTCGGCTGGAAACAGATCAATACGGCGCAGTTACCGTTTCTTATGCCTATGTAGCCCTATGCCTGATCGTTTTCACCTTCGGTATGGAAACGGCTTTTTTTCGGTTTTCTGGCAAGGAAAACAATCCTAAAATTTACAACAGTAGTGCCACTGCCGTATTAACAATATCGGGCATATTATCTACTTTAATCTTCCTATTTGCAAACCCAATAGCGGGTCTTTTGGGTAGTGGGGTTCAAGAGTCGTACATCCAATACTTGGCTGTTATCCTCTTCATTGATGGTATGGTGGCGATGCCTTTTGCTAAGCTTCGACTGGAACAAAAAGCGCTCAAATTTGCCATTATTAAAGTCACGGTTATTTCAGCCACGATCATCTTGAATTTACTATTCATAGCGGTCTTGCCAGATATCTATAACGGTGCTTACCTGGAAAGTCTTCAGGCTTCGGTACAAAGATTTTACAATCCAGATTATGGGATCGGGTACATTTTTCTGGCCAATTTAGTCGCAAACTCCTTATACCTGCCACTACTTTGGAAACAGTTCATTCAGATTAAACTACAAATAGACTGGCAGACATTTAAACCAATGCTAGGATACGCCTGGCCGATCTTTTTAATGGGTTTGGGAGGCATTTTCAACGAGCAAGGTTATGCACTTATTTTAGAACATGTAGCTACCGATGATTTGGCTACTACACCGAAAGATGCGCTTGGTATTTTTAGTAGTGCCTTTAAGCTTAGCGTAATTATGATGCTCGGAATTCAAGCCTTCAGGTATGCCGCCGAACCGTTCTTTTTTAGCCATGCCGATAATAAGCAAGCGCCCGCCTTATTTGGTAGAATAATGCACTACTTTGTCTGCTTTAATTTAGTCGTATTGGTAGCGGTTGCGCTGAACATTGAATTGATTAGCGATGTTTTCCTCAGAGACGATGACTATAAGCAAGCCTTATTCGTACTACCGATTCTGCTTGTTGCAAAACTTTTTTACGGAATTTATGTAAACCTCAGTGTCTGGTTTAAATTGACTGACAAAACAATTTACGGTACTTATTATGCCTTAATTGGAGCGGTAATTACACTAATAGGCAACATACTATTGATCAAACACCTTGGGTATTACGGTAGCGCTTTGACGGCATTGGCCTGTTATGGTACCATGAGCATATTATGTTACCTAAAAGGACGTCAAGCCTTTCCAATACCATACAATTTCAAACCACTATTCATTTACCTTATCCTAGCGCTCGCTATTGTTTACGGAGCAGATTTGATCGTCATTTCTAATACTTGGATGGCTTACGGAATCGACATTTTAATAACTTTAGTCTTTGTGTTTGTAATGTATTGGCTAGAAGGTAGAAACATTCAATATAAACCAGTTAAATCAAACAATCCCCAAGCACATTAAATTGTATAAACTTAACTGCCGATTAATTCGTTTCTTGAGTTATTAAACCTTTGAGGGCACTTTCCACCATATCACTAATTACACTTTTACTTTCCACAATCATCTTTGATGGCGTGGCACAGCGGAAGAAAAAAGGTGCCGAAGAAAACTTAAAGGAAGAAACAACGCCATATGAAATGGCCAATGCAGAGTACCTCATGATTGAGGCGCAGAAGTTCTTCTTACTAGAAGATTACCAAAAGGCACTAGCCTTTCTTGAACAATCCATAGAAGTAGACCCGGATAACCACGCCGCACATTTCAAAACAGCAGAAGTTCATTTAATCCTTGGCGAAAACACAAAAGGCCTTACAGCGATAGATAAAGCCATAGAGATACAACAAGACAATAAGTACTACTATGTCTTAGCCGCTCAACTTCATAAAGCAAGTAATGATTTTCAAGGCGCGGCACGTTACTACGAGCTCATGATGGCAAATGCTTCCAATTACAATTCCTATTTAATTGAGGTCACCAAAGTTTATGAGGAATTCGGAGCTTTTGAAAAAGCTATTTCGGTACTTGACGCAGCCGAGAAAAGCGAAACAGGTCTTACCTTCGACCAAAAATTCAGAAAAGTAGACTTACTGACCAAAACAGGAAAGTCAAAAGCTGCACTCGATTATTTAGCCGACTTGAATGCGCAGAATCCGGGGAACGCTAATATATTATTTAGGTATGCCTCTGCCCTTACCAATAACACACAAGTCGGTCGTGCAATCGAAGTATTGGAGTCAAGTAAGCTTAACACCAATGACTTGAAACTTCTACTAGCCGAAAACTATTTGAGTGCCGGTTTGCTAGACAAACAAAAGGAGATGTTGCTCTCCGTTTATAATGATTCTGAAGCCAACCTAAGCATCAAAACCTTGCTACTCGGACAATGGGCATTTTCGAGTGATCTAGCAGAAAACGCATATCTAGTTGATAGTCTTCAAACACAATTAGAAAAAGATTATCCAGAAGAAGCCATTGCGCTTGAAAACGGTGGACTGATATATTCTAAGCTTGCACAAATATCTACGGGTGCAGATCGTGAAAACTTTGAACTAAAAGCTATTGAGCGATACAAACGACTAACTGATTTAAGCCCAGGAAATTTCGAGGTGTGGAAAAAAGTATTGGCATTTGAAGACGAGAATGAAAAATGGTCTGAACTGGCAAAAGACGCTGAAGAAGCCTTGGATTTATTCCCTAATCAAGTACTGTTTTACCTGTATCTCGCTAGTGCAAACCAAGGACTTCAAGCGTATGATGAAGCCGAAAGTCTTTTAAAACAGGCATTGAGAATGACTGCCAGTAACCAAATGCTGAAAAGTCAAGTACTAGGCAAACAAGGTAGTTTAGCCCTAGCTAAAGGAGAAGAACAAGCCGCGATTAGCCTTTTCGAGCAATCCTTGACTTTAGACCCTCCACACCCAGAAAGTCTAGCCATCTATTCGGCCTTCCTCACAACATCTGACCCTCAAAAAGCTATTGCATTAATTGACCCAGTGCTTGCTTCATCTTTTAAAAGTCTGCCATTTATTAGGATTAAGGCGTCTGCACTTTTTAATTTAGCCGATTATACTGGGGCATATGAAGTATTAAACTCGGGATTGAGTGAATTTCCTGTTCAAAGGCGTGGAAACATGTTAGAGCTTTTAGGCGACATCCTTTTTAAGCTCAATAGAGTTGAAGAAGCGGTAATACAGTGGAAAGAGGCAAAAAACTTAGGAGGTACTTCAGAAAAAATAGATCAAAAAATTGAGAATAAACAATACAACTAGGACCCTCCTTTGGCTATTAGCCCTAAGTGCCACGCTAACGATTCAGAGTTGTAGCAAAAAGTTCTTAGGCTTCCGCTACGACCCCAAAGCAGAGCTTTCCTTAGAAGAAATAGAATTCGATTACTTCTCTTCACGAACGAAGTTCAAGTACAAGGATGGCAACAAAAAGAATAAGGCGACCGCCAATATTCGGATAAAAAGAGACAGCCTTATTTGGTTTACCCTTACCAACGGAGTAATTGAAGGTGTTCGAGGACAAATCACCCAAGATTCACTGGTTTTAATCGATCGATTAAACAAACAAGTGATCAGATATAGCTTTGATGATTTAACCAAGGAATTCAAATTCAAATTCAATTACGATCTATTTCAAGCCGTACTAATTGGGGATATGCCATTTGAAGTATCTCAAGAAGATGTACTTGAGAAACAGAACAACAACTACATTGTGGCGCAAACCAATGGCGATATGACTATTAGAAATAAAATCAGCTCTAAAACACGCCGTTTAGAAAACCTAAAAGCAAGTACTTCGCTGAATAAAAACACGTTAGAATTAAAATATGCTGATTTTAAGCTGTTAGATGACAAGCCATTTGCTTTTAAAGCTTTAATGACGCTCACATATTTTCCGGAGGGCAAAAAAGAAGAAGCCACCATAGATATAGAACACAATAGAGCAAGAATAGAAACTAAACCGCTACGTTTCCCTTTTAATATACCAGCACGCTATGAGCGTAAGTAGACTAGCATTAATAATTACCATTTCCATATTGGCCATTGCCTCTTCAGTGGCCCAAACAGAACGCCAGCGCTTAGAAAAACAGAAGAAAGCCATACAAGATAGAATCAGACAAACCCAAAAGATACTATCGCAAACCACCAAAGAAAAGAGCAACTCACTGGGCCAATTACGAGCCCTTAATAGCCAAATACGATCTAGAAGCTCTTTAGTCAATGCCATCAAGAGCGAGGTAGACTTTTTAGACGAAGAAATTTCCGAAGATCAAAGCATCATCAATGCAATGGAAGACGATCTGACCGCGCTTAAAAAAGAATATGCTGAAATGGTTTATACCAGTCAGAAAACAAGTTCAGGCTTCAACCAACTCACATTTATTTTCGCTTCCAGCACCTTCAATCAAATGTTTATGAGACTGAAGTACATTCAACAATACTCTGAAGCAAGAAAAAAGCAGGGTGAACAAATAAAAGCTGTGCAGGCCAGTTTGAACGAGCAGATTCGAGAAATTGAGAACCAAAAAGTAGATAAACAAAACCTCCTAAACCAAGAGCTCTCCGAAAACCAAAAACTGGCAGGGTTACAGTCACAACAAAGGCAATTGATTTCAGAACTAGAGCAAGAAGAAAGTAAAATCCGAAGAGAACTAGCAAAGCAACGAGATTCAGAAAAAGAATTAGACGAGAAAATTGATGCTATTATAGAAGCAGAGCGCCTAGCCGCCCTGGCCTCTTCCGTAGACCTAACCAATATTAACAAAGCATTTGAGGAGCAGAAAGGAAAACTACCTTGGCCAGTAGAAGAGGGATTTATCTCTTCGAAATATGGAAAATCTCAACACCCTACCTTAAAACGAGTAACCCTAACGAACAAAGGAATAGATATTCAAACGACACAAAACGCGAAAGTAAAATCAGTTTTTCCTGGCAAGGTGAGTGCCATTATGTCTATTCCAGGGCAAGGGAACACCGTGTTGATTCAACATGGCGAATATTTTACAGCCTACTCTAAGTTAAAAGCAGTTGTCGTGAAAAAAGGACAGCAAGTTGCCGCAAATGAAACACTTGGTCAAGTACTAACCGATAGCAACGAAATCTCAGAAGTCAAATTCAAAGTCTTTGATCAGAAGGCAAATGTGAACCCAGAAAGCTGGCTCGAAAGAAAAAACTAATACAGCTCACTAAAACTTTACGCAAATGATCGCGTTAAAAGTGCCTAAACATTACTGTTTAGCACTGCTCAAGTAATAGTTTTTGCCTATCTTTGTTTACTCAGTACAAGAAATTAGAAACCATGGAAACGATTTTAGCATTAGGAATGCCCGGAGGACCAGAAATGATCTTCATTATTGTAGCATTGCTTCTTCTTTTTGGTGCGAAAAGAATTCCTGATTTGGCTAGAGGCTTCGGCAAAGGCATCAGAGAATTTAAAGATGCAACCAAAGAAATTAAGAAAGAGGTTGATGATGCAGGCAAAGAAATTGAAAAGTAGACCCTAAGAACATTGAAGAATTATCATCGTTTAGATGAGATTCAAACCGATCTTAAGCTACAAAAAGTCTCTTGCCTACAACTCGTAGAGCATCACCTTCAAGTCATTAAGGAAAATTTGCATCTCAATGTATTTCTTGAGGTGTTTGATGAAGAAGCAAGAGCACAAGCCAAAGCAATAGACAACAAGTTAAAGCATAACCAAGCCGGCAAGTTAGCCGGCTTAATTTTTGGCATAAAAGATCTAATCTGTTACCAAAATCACTCGGTAACAGGAAGTAGCAAAATCCTCGAAGGTTTTGATTCTCAAATTACAGCTACTGCAGTACAACGCATTTTAGACGAAGACGCTATTGTCATCGGAAGGCAGAACTGTGATGAATTTGGAATGGGGTCATCTAATGAAAACTCAGCCTTCGGAGCTGTAAAAAATGCAATAGACGAAACGCGGGTTCCGGGAGGGTCTTCCGGAGGATCAGCCGTAGCAGTGCAGGCCAATATGTGCCAAATTTCGCTAGGCACAGATACCGGTGGATCAGTAAGGCAACCTGCAGCATTTACTGGAACAGTTGGACTAAAACCAACTTACTCAAGAATTTCTCGATGGGGATTATTGGCCTATGCCTCCTCTTTTGATACGATCGGAATCATATCAAAATCCGTAGATGATAACGCCCGAGTATTAGAAATCATAGCAGGAAAAGACCAGAATGACGGTACCTCCTCTTCCGAACCAGTCGACGTATATGCAAAGGAACTACCCGGCGATAAAAAGTACAAAATTGCCTATTTACGAGAATCCATAGAAAGTGATGCAGTTGCTGAGCCCATTAAAAAAAGCATGGCCTCAACTATTGATAAACTCAAAAATCAAGGCCATATCGTTGAACAAGCCTCGTTCGATTTACTAGACTATGTATTGCCGACTTATTACATCTTAACTACGGCCGAAGCCAGTACCAATTTATCTAGATATGACGGCGTCCACTTTGGGCACAGAAGCAAATCGTCAGATAACCTTGAGTCTCTTTACAAAAACTCTAGAACAGAGGGCTTTGGGGAAGAGGTTAAAAGAAGAATCATGCTTGGTACATTCGTACTCAGCGCCAACTATTACGACGCTTATTTTACCAAGGCACAAAAGGCTAGAAAACTGATTAAAGAGGCTACAGAAAAAATTCTTGAAGAATACGACTTCATCATCATACCAACAACCCCAACTACAGCGTTCAAACTAGGTCAACACCACGACAATCCAGTCGAAAGCTACCTGGCCGACCTATTTACAGTACAGGCTTCTGTAACAGGTGTACCGGCCATATCAGTCCCTATCGGTATAGATGAGAATAATTTACCGATCGGCATGCAAATTATGTCAAGGGCTTTTGATGAAACCAAACTTTTTGCATTTTCAAAGTGTCTATTAGAGGAAAAATAATCTTTAAAAATATGATGAGGAAGATCCTCACAGGTATCATTCTATTTACCCTTTCAATCCAAGGCTTTGCACAAGACAGCAAAGCACTCTATGAAGTTTACGACTATGCGCCTGACTTTAGTTATGAGGAAATAGAAAAGCGATACGACGACCTAGAGTTAACAATAGACATTGCCTTTAACGATCGTGTAAAAGCTTTTATTAATTATTTCACGGTTCGCGATAGAGATTATACCCGCGAAATGTTGAAGCGAAAGGAAGTTTATTTCTCCATTTTTGAGAAACACCTGAAAGCATACGATTTACCGCAGGAGCTAAAATACCTACCGATCATTGAAGCTGGGCTTAATCCTAAAGCCGTTTCTGGTCCAAGAGCGGTTGGTTTGTGGCAGTTTATGGCAGCCACGGGTAAAGAAAGAGGCCTGAAAATAGACTGGTACATCGATGAAAGAATGGACCCTGAGAAATCTACAGAAGCGGCCTGTAAGTATATCTCGTGGCTTTATGGAATTTTTAAAGACTGGAAACTTACACTAGCTGCCTATAACAGTGGAATAGGAAATGTACAACGCGCTATTAGACGAGCAGGGTACAAAAATGATTTTTGGGGTATATACAGATATTTACCAAGAGAAACTCGATCATATGTGCCTCAGTTTGCAGCCATAGTTTATGCCATGGAATACGCCGATATTCATAATATCTATACCGAGGAGACACTCTACCCAGTAGATTATGAAACCGTAGAAACCAAGAGTTTTGTTTACCTAAAAGCCTTTGCAGAAGAAAGTGGTATCCCGCTAAAAACATTAGAGGCGCTTAATCCAGAAATAAAAAAGGGCGCCATTCCAGAAAGGAAAAATGGATTCCAACTGAAGATCCCTAAAGATCAAAAGGACAATTTCCTCGAAAATCAGATACAAATTTTGGCCAAAGCCGAAGAAGGTAAAAAGGAATTTGAGAAAATGGCCAGAAATATGCCGGGCAGCACTTTTGGTAAAGAAAAGGTGGTTTACAGAGTACGAAGAGGGGACGTTCTTGGAACAATTGCTAGAAAACACCGGGTAAGGCTACAAGATCTAAAAGCTTGGAATAATATTAGAGGTTCATTGATTAGAGTGGGTCAACGCCTTAACATCTACACAGGTCCTGATTTCTACGATGGCACATCCGCCAAGCTCATCAACCAACCCCTCCCCGATTCTAAAATCCATATCGTTCAACCAGGAGACACCTTATGGGATATTTCTCGTATGTACAAGGGACTGAGTATCGGTAAAATCAAGGAACTCAATAAAATAAGAGGGAGCTCTATAAAACCCGGAATGCGATTAAGAATCGGATAGAAAAATTGATCAACTAAACTTTTAGTAGATTTTTCTTGTTATTATTACCGAGAATCATTTGTTTCAAATTGATAAAAAGATTTACGACTATGAAGAAGTTTCTAGCCCTGATTGCCCTTTGTATTTTAGCCTCATGTGTCGGTGAAAAAGAACAATCTGAAGTAACCACAGACGGTGAAGGCAAGGCTCAAAAAACAAAGAACAAATCTTTTTTACCGGATGCCGCTGGCGAAACTGGTGAGATTGTCATTGTTATGAACAAGAAAAAGTTCGACAAGAAGTTAGGTGAAGCAATAAAAGCAGTTTTCCGAGAAACAGTACCAGGCCTAACAAGACCAGAACCAATGTTCACGATCAGGGTAATAGAACCATCTGAAATGAACAGAATCTTTAAAGTAGCTAGAAACCTAGTCTACGTTATCTCCTACGAAGGTCGCTCAGCTGCCGACCAATGGCTACAAAATACATTTAGCGAGGTATCAAGAGATCGCATTTTCTCCAACCCCGACCTTTTCATGCAAACTTCGGAAGATCAATACGCCAAAGGGCAAAAAATCCTTCAACTGTTTGGAACTGATGACGATGCGCTCATTAAAAACCTGAATAAAAACAGCAAGATTGTACAGAACTACTTCAACATCGCGGAAAAAGAAAGGCTTTCAAAAAGCATAAGAATGTCTAGTGAGTCACGAGTAGTTCTAAGAAAAGTAAATGACAAGCTCGGTGTTAATATTAAAATTCCTTCGGGCTATGAACTCGCCATGCTCGAAGATGACTTTGCCTGGGTACGTGCCCTACCTGCCGTTGGACCAAGTAAAAACCTCGTCATTTACAGTAAACCTTATACCTCTGAATCAGAATTTGAACAAGAAAACATAATCAAGCTGAGAAATGAAATCGGTAAACAATACATTTTCGGAGATCCAGAGAACCCAGAGTCATTCATGACCACCGAAACAAAATACATGGAGCCTGTTTTCAGAAATATCAATTTCAACAACCAATACACAGTTGAAATGAAAGGTGCCTGGAAGACCAATAACTTTTCAGTTGGCGGTACATTTGTGAGCTACACTTTTGTAGACGACGACTCAAAGCGCTTGTATTATATCGAAGGTTTTGTCATTCACCCTAGTGAAGACCATAGAGAGCTGATCAGAGAAATGGAATCGCTCTTAACCACCTTCAGAGTGAGTTAATGAAATTTGGCTAGAAATAGCCTAGATTAAGGTATTCTTATTAATTTTAAACATTATGGCAAGTTCAACTTGCCATTCTTTTTTTTGAGTACCTAATCAATTCTATGTACGCTTATCTCAAGGGAAAACTTGCTCATAAAGATCCAACCTATGTCATCATAGACATTGGAGGAGTTGGCTATGAAGTCAAGATTTCACTACATACTTTTTCGCAAATAAAGGATCAAGAGAATGTCCAACTCTTCACACATTTTCATGTTAAAGAGGATGCTCAAACGCTGTTCGGATTTGCCGAGCCTAGGGAAAAAGAAGTCTTTCTTCACCTCGTTTCAATTTCAGGCGTCGGCCCTTCAACTGGCCTAATGGTCTTATCATCATTAAGCCCAAAAGAAGTAGAACATGCCATTGTGAGTGAAGATGTTCGTACGATTCAAGGTGTCAAGGGAATTGGTGCCAAAACTGCTCAAAGGATCATTCTGGAACTAAAAGATAAGATTGCGAAAGACACAGCTGGCGGAGACTTAATAAATATTGCTGCTTCTAGTAAAAATACCATAAGAAATGAGGCATTGGCAGCGTTAGTTACTCTAGGCATCAACAAAGTGGCGGCTCAGAAGGGCATCGATAAGATTTTGAAAGAGAGCACGCACGACATAAGCCTGGAAGAATTGATAAAACTAGCACTTAAAGCCGCCTGAGAGGGATTTTCTTGAGATTTGTTAAGCTCGGTTAAGAAAATATTAATCTTCTCATTTTTTGGAATGATGTTACTCAGCATTTCTATGCCGAGCCATGCACTCTTTTATCAAAGTCAAGATACAACTACCACCGCACGTGACACGAGTAAATATGTAAGATCGGCCTACCCGAAATACAAACCAATTTACCCCTTGGGCGATCCGCTTTTTAGAAGAAGGCTTAGTTCACCACTCTATTTCAATAACCCGAGCTTCCTTAAAAAAACCATCACCCTAGACACAGCTAAGAATTATATATTCAGCGAAAAAATAGGTACCTCGTTTTACCGACCACCAACCTTTGTTCCCTTTTCAGAAGCTTTAAAAAAGAGAATCCAACTCGGAAACCGAGACTTTTTCAGAGAAAAGGCCAAAGCCCTAGATGGTGAAAGTGCCGTGAGTAACAGGAGGCAGCTCATCCCTCCTATTGCACTCAACCCCTTTTTCGATCGGCTATTTGGTGGCGATCAAATCCTAATCAACACCAATGGTTCTGTGCTACTAGACTTTGGCGGCAGGTTTCAGCGAGTAGATAATCCGGCCATTCCTATTCGGCAACAACGGAATGGCACCTTTGAGTTTGATCAAAACATTCAAATGAGTTTACAGGGAACGATCGGCTCAAAACTTAGAATGAATGCCACTTTTGACAACAACAACTCTTTTGACTTTGAAAACGAGCTTAAAGTAGAATTCAGTGGCTTGGAATCGGATATCATCAAATCACTCGAAATCGGAAATGTCAGCATGCCGATCGCTAACAGTCTGATCGCCGGTGGACAAAACTTATTTGGTTTTAAAACCCAACTTCAGTTCGGTCGGCTTTTCGTAACAGCCCTGGCCGCTTCTCAAAGAGGCACAGCCGAATCGATTGAGGTAGAAGACGGTGTTCAAAGAAATGAGTTTCAAATTAGAGGTTCAGATTACGATGAAAACAGACATTTCTTCCTAAGCCAATACTTCAGAGATAATTATGAAAGCTGGAACCGAAGTATCCCAGCCATTATTTCAGGTCTTCAAATTAGCCGACTCGAGGTATATGTCTTGAACAGAACCAACAATACCCAAACGCTGAGAAACTTTGTAGGCTTTATGGACTTGGGCGAAGGCAACACATTCCAAGTCGGCAACCCTTTCGTTGGGAATGGACAAGGCGACACACCAACAAGCAATGACGCAAACAGCTTATTTAGCAATCTTCAAAACGATCCCAATCTAAGACAGGCCGACCAGGTAAGTACGATACTCGAAAACCAGCATGCACTAGAAAAAGGTCAAGACTTTGAAAGAGTAACTGGTGCCAGAAAACTCGATCCGTCTGAATATACTTTCAACAAAGAACTAGGTTTCGTTTCCCTAAACAGACAACTACAAAACGACGAAGTTCTGGCAGTTTCTTATGAGTACAACTTGAACGGTAGAAACTTTAAAGTCGGCGAACTTACGGAAGACTACCAAAACCTTACGGAGGACGAAGTCATTTTCCTAAAGCTTCTTAGACCTAGTAAAATCAACACTCAAGTTCCTACATGGGACTTGATGATGAAGAATATCTACAACCTTAATGCCGCTGGGATTGACAAACAATCCTTTCAGTTGAGGGTAATTTATCGCGATGATGACACTGGAATAGACAACCCAAGTTTACATGAAGGTGAAAACACAAAAGACATTCCTCTGATAGAAATTATGGGGTTGGACCGACTCAATCAGAATGGTGATCCTCAAAAAGACGGCAACTTTGATTATGTAGAAGGCATCACGATTAATCCTGATCGGGGTTATATGATTTTTCCTTTCCTAGAGCCGTTTGGCAGTAGATTAGAGGATCAATTTCTACCCTCTGAACAATTCTTGAAAGAGAAATATGTGTTTGACACCCTTTATAACACGACCAAGGCCGATGCACAATTAGTGTCTAGGCTAGATAAATTTTTCATACAAGGTAGTTTGCAATCTGGCTCATCTAGTGAAATTACCCTCAATGCATTTCAAGTAGCAGAAGGAAGCGTAGTAGTGACCGCCGGAGGAACACCGCTCGCAGAAGGTACAGACTACAACGTGAACTATTCTACCGGAACAGTTACCATTCTAAACCCTTCAATATTAAACTCGGGTAAGAAGATCAGAGTTACCTACGAAAAATCAGACCTTTTTAACTTCCAAGCCAGAAACCTTCTGGGCACCAGGCTCGACTACGTCTACAACGACAAAACCAATTTTGGCTTAACCTTTATGCACCTTAACGAGCGGCCTCAGCTCACAAGAGTTGCTATTGGAAATGAACCGGTGAGCAATACCATGTGGGGATTAGACGCCAATTACAGCGATGATTCAAGATTACTCACCAAACTTGTAGATGCCCTGCCATTCATAGATACTAAGGCGCTTTCCACTATTTCTTTTAGGGGAGAGTTCGCCCAGCTTATACCAGGAACCTCGAATAAAGTAAATGGAGAAAGCACATCTTATATTGACGACTTTGAAGGATCAGTTACGCCTTTCAGTCTTAGTAGTTTTCAAAGTTGGCGACTTGGCGCAACACCAAAAACGGACGACAACCGTTTTGACCTCACTAATCAGAGCACTAACAGGTTAGGGGCAAATTATCGAAGAGCTAAGATCGCTTGGTATACCATCGACAACGTTTTTTATCGCTCAACAGGACGTGCCAGACCAGAAAACATTCAACCAGAGGATATAGAGAATCACTATGTCCGATCGATCGGCCAGCAAGAAGTTATCAGAAGAGACAATCAACAAATCATAGTCAACGAACCTACTTTAGACATTGCCTACTACCCTAGCGAACCTGGGATGTATAACTATAACCCTGACCTTAACAACAATGGCTTTTTAACTGAACCAGAAAAAAATTACGGCGCCATAACTCGCGCCATCACTAACGAGGTAGATTTTGATAAAACGAACATTGAATACGTGGAATTTTGGGTGATGGACCCTTTCATTAATATTTCAAATGGCACGCCTAACAACCCGAGAGGATTTATAGATGATGGCATAAACCCACCAAAAGCCAATACGACTGGCGGTAAGATGTTTTTAAACCTAGGGAGTATTTCGGAAGATGTGATGAAGGATGAAAGACATGCTTTTGAGCAAGGTTTGCCCGCCGATGGTGTTGTTGATGGAGATGCAGTAGTGGTGAACGAATGGGGTCGAGTGACCAGACAACCCTACCTGAACCCAGCATTTGATAATTCTATTGATGCGAGAGCCAATCAGGATATTGGTCTGGATGGGCTCAATTCTACCGACGAACAAAGCTTTTTTGTTGACTACTTAAACGGCCTAAATATTAGTGCGCAGGCAAGAGAAAATTTACTTGCCGACCCGTCTAGAGACAACTTTCAATACTATTTGGGAGAAGAATTTGATGCCGCTGATGCTAAAATCCTTGAGCGTTATAAAAGATTCAACGGAATGGAAGGAAACAGCCCAGTTTCAAACGGTACTGCATTATTTACGCCTTCCAACTCAAACCTACCTGACAATGAGGACTTGAATAGAGATAATACTTTGGCGGACTTGGAAGAGTACTACGAGTATGAGGTGGACGTACGCCCGGGAGCTTTTCAAGTAGGCCGGAATAATATTGTTGATAAAGTTTCTGCAAACGTGAATGGTGATAATGTTGACTGGTACCTGTTTAGAATTCCAATTCGCAAACCGGACAGAGTCCAAGGAAACATCAATGGCTTTAAATCAATCCGATATATCAGAACCTACCTTACTGAATTTAGCGAACCGATCGTCTTGAGAATGGTAAACTTCCGCCTAGTTGGTAGCCAATGGCGAACGTTTCAAGAAAGCCTTTTTGAAAAAGGACTTAATGAAATTCCAGAGCCATCTGATCCGAACTTTACAGTTTCTGTAGTTGGCATAGAAGAGAATAGTCAGGGCGGCGATGGTCGACCTCCTTATACCTTACCACCAGGAATTATAAGGGATAGAGACAACACATCTGCTGTAGAAAGAAGAAGAAACGAACAATCGCTACAGTTGAGTGTGGAAGGGCTTCGTGATAAAGATGCAAGAGCCGTTTTCAAAAATGTGAGTCACGATATGGTGAATTATGGCCGAGTTAAAATGTTCCTTCATGCCGATAGTCCAGACCTATTGGCTCCCGGGGAAGTGACAGCATTTTTAAGGTTAGGAACAGATTTTACCGAAAACTACTATGAAATCGAAGTACCGTTGACCATGACCCTTGACGGTCAAATATCGGCACGTGAAATTTGGCCAGAAGAAAACGAAATAGACGTAGCTTTTAGTAGCCTTTACCAAGTAAAGGCCAACCGAAATAGATCGAACTCTAATATAAGTCTGCCATTTACAGAGCAAGTAGGAAGGTATAATATCACCGTTGTGGGAAGGCCTGAACTCAGCACAGTTCAGACACTTATGATCGGTATGCGAAATCCAGGGTCTCCAGATGGCGAACCAAAAACTTTCTTTCTCTGGGCAAATGAGCTCCGTGTGACTGATTTTGATAGTAAATCAGGATTTGCTGCCAATGCAAGGCTAGATGCTCAACTGGCAGATTTTGGTAATGTTTCTGCCTCGATAAGACACTCTTCAATCGGTTTTGGTACTATCTCTGATAAAATCTCGGACAGAACTAGAGAGCGCACAACTCAGTACGATATTTCTACAAGACTGAACCTGCAAAAATTCTTCCCTGAGGATTGGGGCTTAGAATTGCCAGCATTTTTCAGTTTCGAGCATTCTAGAGCAGTCCCACAATTCGACCCACTTGATCCAGATTTACCGCTAGAGGATGTGCTCGATTCTTTCGAATCCGAAGAAGAACGAGATAGCTACTTCGATAAGGTCATTGACGTTTCGAACCGAAGGAGTGTAAACTTTTCTAATGTTAGGAAACGCAAGACCAATCCAGATAAACCTACCCTTCCATGGTCCATAGAAAACTTCAGTTTTACATATGCATACAACGAAATAACCCGGAGTAACATCAATACGGCCGAATATGACTTCAGAAACTATCGAGGGGCCGTGACGTATGGCTACCAGCCGAAGGCTATGAATATTCAGCCTTTCAAAAACACGAAGTGGCTGAACTCCAAATGGCTGAAAATCATAAAAGACATCAACTTTAATCCGATACCAACCAACATTTCAGTTAGTGCTAACCTGAACAGAACCTTCTTAAAGACTCAACTACGGAATGCCGACCTAGGTATAGAAGGTATTGATCCATATTTCGAAAAATCATTTACCATGGATAGGGCCTATGCAATGAATTGGGACTTAACTGAAAAATTAGGACTCGATTATACCGCTGTAGCCAATGCGATTATCGATGAGCCTGAAGGAGCGATTGACTCTGACATTAAAAGGGATTCGATAAGAACGAACCTTAAGAATTTTGGCCGGCTTAAAAATTACACACATACCATCGGTGCAACCTACCAGCTCCCATTCGACAAGATTCCGATTACAGATTGGATTAGTACAGACATTACCTACAACAC
The DNA here is from genome assembly GCF_001747105.1 of Roseivirga misakiensis. NCBI lineage: Bacteria > Pseudomonadati > Bacteroidota > Cytophagia > Cytophagales > Roseivirgaceae > Roseivirga > Roseivirga misakiensis. The sequence goes on from NZ_MDGQ01000005.1 coordinate 2,597,602, forward strand.
TACCTTTAACTGGCAGGCTGGCGCCATCGGTCAACGAGACACCCTCGGTAACTACGCGGATAACAATAGAACCATTGCCCTTAGTGGTAAACTAGATTTGGTCAAACTATACGATAACATCGGCATTTTGAAGAAAATCAATTCACCACAAAGAAGTAGATCTAGAACAAGGCCACAAAACAGACCATCGGTGAGTGATACCGTAAAACAAAAACGGACGCTAGATCAAATCCCGTTTACCAAAGCTTTTCTTCGTGCTTTGATGTCCGTCCGAAATATCACCTTTAACTACGATAAATCGGAAGGCACAGTATTACCAGGTTTTATGCCAGATGTTTTTCTTTTTGGTCTTGATAAAGAGTTCTCTAATCCTGGTCTCGGATTCATTTTAGGTGGTCAGGATGCGGGAATCAGAAACCGATTGGCTGGAAATGGCCAATACGCGCCAAGTCAATTTTTGACCAATCCTTTCAGGCAAAATAGAACTACCACCTTCTCTTATACGGCAGTATTGGAACCTTTTAATGAGTTTAGGATAAATGTGACGGGTAGAAAAGCCTTTACCCAAAACTATCAGGAGATTTTTAGAAATGACCCTGACAACGGCACCTTTGTGAGCATTAACCCAAACCGATCGGGTACTTATGATATCTCTTTTAATATGCTGAGAACCGCGTTTAAAAGCGATGACTCGAATAATAATTCTCCTCTATTCCAAGATTTCGAAGCCTTTCGGTCCAGAGTGAAGACAAGGTTAGACGGTATAAATGAAGCGGGTACTTATGAGGAAAATGATCAGGAAGTCGTGATACCCGCATTTATTGCCGCCTACAGTGGTAAGTCTCCTGAAGAAGTAAACACTAACCCTTTTCCTAAATTCCCAATACCTGGCTGGAGCATTCAGTATGGTGGTTTATCAAAAATTCCAACTTTAAGCGAAATCTTTACTTCCATTAACATTAGCCATGCTTACAGCAGCAAGTACAATGTTTCCAACTTTGTGAATTCACCTTTGTACACGCTGGGACTCACTTTAGATAATAATATTACGGACGTGGGCCTCGCCAATCAATTCAATGAAAACGGCAGTCTAGTTCCGGTTTATTTAGCACAGCAAGTGGTACTCAGTGAAACTATGGCTCCTTTTATAGGCCTAAGAGTGAAGACGAAAAGCAACTGGGACCTTGGCTTTGATTACAATAGGCGAAGAGATATTGGGCTTAACCTTTCTAATATTCAGGTAACCGAATCTAGCGCAAACGAAATATCACTGAATATTGGTTTTGCAAGAACTGGTGTAAAAGTCCCTTTTAGAATAAAAGGAAGAAAAGAAAGTCTGCCTAATGAACTAAGATTTAATATGGTCTTGACCATCAATGATCGCAAGACTGTTCAACGACGGATTGGAGAAGATCCAATTGTAACTGATGGGCTTAAAATATTCAGACTTAGCCCAACGCTAGATTATAACATTAATGAAGCGTTACAACTCACCCTCTATTTCGATCGGAATGTGAACGAGCCAAGAGTGACAACTAGTTTCTTAAATGCCCGAACATCATTTGGTGGTAGAATTCGCTTCAATTTGTCTCAATAATCTCTGCAATTATCAGGAAAGCATGTATTTTTGGAGCGCTAGAAATTCCACATTATGAACATACCTGAAGAATTAAAATACACAGAAGATCACGAATGGGTAAAAGTAGACGGAGACGTCGCGACAGTTGGTGTAACTGACTTTGCTCAGGGTGAATTAGGAGACATCGTTTACGTTGAAATCGAAACAGAAGGAGAGACACTTGATGCTAACGAAGTGTTCGGAACTGTTGAAGCGGTAAAAACTGTTTCTGATCTTTTTATGCCTGTCTCTGGAGAGGTTTTAGAAGTTAATGCTGATCTAGAAGATGCACCTGAAGGTGTGAATGATGCTCCTTATGAAGGTGGCTGGATGATCAAGATCAAAATGAGTGATCCATCTGAAATAGATGGTTTATTAGACGCTGCGGCATACAAGTCACACATCGGTCAATAATTTGAACCTGTGACAAAGCGAGAGTGGCTTTTTCTTTTGCCTGCGATAATCTGGGCAATAACTGTAGCCATCTTAATGCTTTTGCCGTCAGATTCATTTGCTGAATCCAAACTCCTTTCATACGATAAACTGGCTCATCTTGGAGTTTTCGGACTCTTGAGCTTCTTATTTATGGTAGGAGTTCATAGACATAAGTACTTTTCAGGTACACGAATGCGGCAATGGTTTATGCCGACAATTATCTGTGTTTTATATAGTACAAGCCTTGAATTATTACAGAACTTTTCACCAGGACGATCCGTCGATTTTTATGATTTTATCGCAAATGTCGCGAGCACTATTTTTGGTGTAATAGTTTTTTATATCTTTAAGAAAAATAACCTTGTGATTTCAAAACTAATTTTATAGTTTTAAAGTCTAACCCTAGAATTATGGAAGCCAAGAAGACTCCCAAAGCGGATGTAAACAAGAGATCGACCATGTTTATCATGGTTGGCCTGATTGTCAGCCTAGGAATCACATTAATGGCCTTCGAATACAAAAAGTATGATGAAGGTGAGCTAATGGATTTAGGTATGGCTGATGACGATTTTGAAGAATTGACTGAAATTCCTCCTACGGAGCAACCACCTCCACCCCCACCACCAGTGAAACAACCTCAGATTATTGAGATTCCTGATGAAGAGGAAATCGAGGAAGAAATTGAAATTGACCTTGACGTTGAAATTACTGAAGAAACAGAAGTTGAGGAAATCGTTTTTGAAGAAGAACCTGAAGAAGAAGAGGCAGACAAAGTATTCCTTATAGTTGAGGAAGATGCTGAATTCCCAGGTGGTATGGGCGAATGGAATAAATTCCTTCGTAAAAACCTTAAATACCCAAGACAAGCTAAAAGAATGGGTATTGAAGGAAATGTATACCTTTCTTTCATAGTAGGAAAAGACGGTGGAATTTACGACATCTCTGTATCAAGAAGTATTGGTGGCGGATGTGATGAAGAAGCGGTAAGAGTACTAAAGGCGTCTCCTAAGTGGAAGCCTGGTAAACAAAGAGGTAAAGCTGTAATCCAGAGAATGAACTTAAGGGTTGTTTTCAGATTGAAGTAATAAAAAATTGGAGCCCATTGATTTGGGCTCTTATTTTGAGCTAATTAACTAATTAATTAGTTGTTTAACTAAAACTATAATAGATATGGAAGTAAAGAAAATACCAGAATTAGATATCACGAAAAAGTCTGCCATGTTTCTTATGGTAGGACTAATAACCAGCCTACTCGTAACACTTGTGGCCTTCGAATGGAAACAGTACGGCTTAGGTGAAGTAATGGAGTTTGGTCCGCCAGAAGATGACTTTGAAGCTTTATTGGAAATCCCTCCCACTGTACAACCGCCACAAACTCCCCCACCCGTTAGACAACCACAAGTGATTGCGGTTCCTGATGATGAAGAGATTGATGAGCAAATCGAAATTGATCTAGATGTTGACCTGACGGATGACATGATCATCGATGAAGTGATTTTTGAGCCCGAGCAACCAGAAGAAGAAGCTGAAAAGATATTTCTCTTTGTGGAAGAGGACGCCTCTTTTCCCGGTGGTTTTGGCGAATGGAATAAGTTTCTGAAGAAGAACTTAAAATACCCTAAAATGGCGAAACGGATGAATATCGATGGTAGCGTGCACCTTTCCTTCATTGTCGGTAAAGATGGAAGCATTTACGATGTACAGGTTACCAGAAGCATCGGTGGTGGATGTGACGAGGAAGCCATGAGGGTTTTAAAGTCGTCTCCTAAATGGAAACCAGGCAAGCAAAGAGGTCAACCTGTAATTCAGCGTATGAATTTAAGAGTCGTTTTCAAGTTAAGGTAGTAATCCATATCAGACGATACTTCCCTTTTTTTATACTTAATAACTAATAAAATAGTTGAACTATGGAGGATAAAAAGAATACTTCATCGGATCACACCCGTTTAAGATCGCTTTTCTTGTGTATTGGGCTATGTATCAGTTTACTTATCATTTTCTTAGCTTTTGAAACTAAAGCTGCATATGCCAATAGAGATTTCTATTGTGATTTTGCGCCATTCCCAGAATGGACGCCGATCATACCTCGAACTACATTTCCTGAAAAACGTATTCCAGAACCTATTAAGCCACTTGCCAAGCCTAAGTCCATTGTCATATCAACGGAACCGCTAGAAGAAACGGTTAAAGAAGTCGTAAAGGCAATACTAAAGGAACCTATAATGGATGAGCCTGTATTCGCGGATTGGAAGGATGATACTGAGACTTATGAAGGGCCAATTGACGATTTCAGGATTATAGAGGAGCCTGCAACTTTCCCCGGAGGAGCCAATGCTTGGGTTAAATTTTTAAAAAAGAACATTAAGTACCCAAAACTAGCTAAACGTAGTGGTATAGAGGGTAAGGTTTTTCTGAGTTTTCAAATTGATCCAGAAGGTAACCTATCAGATATCAAGGTAGTAAAGGGTATTGGTGGTGGCTGTGATGAAGAGGCCATTCGAGTTTTAAAACAATCTCCACAATGGAATCCTGGTAAGCAGCGTGGACACCCAGTAAAATCTCAGATGTCCTTATTCATTAAATTTATTCTTAAATAAAAAGGGAGCCAAATGGCTCCCTTTTTATATGATGTTTAACAACTGTTCCTTTATTTTCTCCAAGTCATCTTTCATACAGACAACGAGTTTTTGCACTGGTGCATAATTAGCTTTTGATCCAATCGTATTGATTTCTCGACCAATTTCTTGTGACACAAACCCGAGCTTCTTCCCTTGCGATTGTTGCTCGGCCATCACTTCATTAAAATAAGATAGGTGATTGGTGAGTCTAACAATCTCTTCACTGATATCGAACTTCTCAATGTAATAGATCATCTCTTGCTCGAACCTGTTCTCATCAAATTCATCTGAAGTAGATAAATCCTGTTGATGTTTTTGGATACGCTCCTTAACGACTTTAACACGCTCAGGGTCGTGCTCCTCTATTTCTTTAAGGTAATTGCCAATATTAGCAATGTAACTTTTGAGTTCGTGCTCTAAAGAGGCACCTTCTTGCGCTCTAAACTCTCCTAGCGCCTCAATAGCCTTTGCCAAATGTAACTGAATAAAGGCCCACTGTTCGTTAATCGCTGCTTCATCTATTACTTGCGGTGCAATTACCTCTGGACTGTGTAGCGCGAGTCTAAATAAGTCATCTTTCGATGCACCAACTTGATCGGCAAGACCCTCGTATTCCTTATAATAGGCATTGAACAGCTTCTGATTTACTTCTTGGGCTTCTACAGCGACTGTATCTGTAGTCAACTCGATGGATAGATTCACTTTACCCCTATTTAACCCTTTGGTCAATAAGCCCCTAATCTCAAGTTCCTTGTCAAGGAAGTTTTTCGGGATTCTTATCTGAGCATCTAAGAATTTAGAATTCAGAGATTTTAATTCAACGGCAACGCTATATCCATTTTGTTGTCCTTTGGATAAGCCAAAGCCAGTCATTGATTTGAGCATACTAAAGTGGTCTAGCGACAAAAATAGCCCAATTAGCTTGTTATTAAAACAGAATCAGAAATCATACCCAATGGATATTTGAAAACGTGGGTTTTGGATGGCAAAATTCTGAATCGGGAAGGACATTTCTAACTTTCCATAATAGCCAAACAGCATGGAACGAACACCCACACCTGTGGACTGTAGCCAAGGATTATTGAAATTGTTTATGATTGCAGAAAACGGTGAACCATCAGTACTAATCTCTTCAATATTTTGGTTGTTTCTGTCTTCGAAAGGCGAAAGATCATCCCAGGCCGATCCGATATCGTAGAAACCAACGATCTGTAAATTCCGAACAAAATTATTCTTGATCTGACTATTTTGAAGTAATTGATTAATCGGGAAACGTATTTCAGCAGAAAAAGTCAATACATTACTTCCTTGGAAAGTGTTATAATCGTAGCCTCTTAGGTTAGCAAATCTATTGAATAGAATAGCACTCTTATTAGGGTCAACACCTGTATTATTGATCACCGAATTAAATAGTGGTTGGAAAGATAAATCATCGGTCAACGGATCGCCTACCTGCGTTCTGTTTAGCAACCAGTTATCTACTCCACCTAAAAAGAAGCGCTTCGGAGCATCTCCAAAGAACGATCCGTAGTAGAACTTAGCCGCTAGGTATAAGCCTTTGTTTATTTTTTGATAATGCCTTATATCCAATTCGACATTGTTAAAGCCTCTTGCATCAGCACTTAGGCCTCCATACAGATCCATGCTAAGCCTTGCACGAGTTCCTTCATGTAAATTAGTACCAACTACAACACTTCTGTCATAAACTATTTCACCCGACAAGCCTAAGAAAGAGGCTGTCTGATTGGCATCTTCATTAAAACGTTGTGGGTTTACGGCTGTGATTGGAATCAACAACCTGAAATCTCTATCAATGAATTGCGTTCTGGCATAGAATGGTGTAGCCGATACCCGAGTAGTTTGGCTAAGTGGATAACTAAAGCCTAGCTCAATCTTGTCTAGGTTATAGCGCTGGTCTAAGAATGCTTGGCGATCCAGAGCAACAATAGACTTGCGTGAATACCTGGCGCTTAGGTCAATGCGCTCTTTCAGATATTTGTATTCCGCAAACACATCATAACCTCTGTTCAAACTTGTAGGAATAACAGTCCCCGCTGAAAAACGGTGGTTCTCTAAATAGTCATTCATTTCAATTTGCAGTTGAAGTGCAAATCCTCGAATCTGATCGATCATGAACCCAGTCACCAAATTATTTGTCTGAATTCTATTTTCGTACAAGAAAGGTCCTTGGACACCTTTTTCAGCCTCACTATTTTGATAAACACTCAAAAAACTTCTACCAGAAACCGTTGGATCTTCTTGAGGCTTTTCGAATTGATAGTCTCGCGTATCAACTTTAGACTCGGAGGCAAACTCATAGTTTTCCGTGTTTATCGCTCCTTCTTTCAAAGAATCCAGCTTTTGCTCAGGTGGTTTTACAGCAGGTGCAGAAAGTCTCGTAGTCAGTGAATCTAGTATCGCCGGATTTGATACAATCTTGTCATTTCTACGATCGGCTAAAATTTTCGAAACTTCTAAAGCTCTTCTCGGTGTAACAGGACTAAACCTTGAATTAACGCCTTCAAACGACTGATAAAAAACTGACTCTTTGCCATCTGTTATTGAAACGAAAGCCAATCGCTGATTATTCGGATCGAAGGAGTAGTCTTTCACGCCCAGCGCAAAGTTGCTGATTTGGGTACTGATTGTATCCGTAATATTATGCCTATATAAGTTATTAATACCTTGCTGATCGCTTAGATAATAAACGTCCACATTATTAGGAGCATACGCTTCTAAGTTAGTAGCCAATACATTTGTAAGCTTATTGAAAGAGCTGTCTGGGAAGTCTAGATCGTAAGTAAATAAGTTAAACTGGTTGCCCTCTGCTTCAGCCAATGTAGCAGGGCCAGAAACAAAAACACTGTCTGTATTTCTGTTAGAACTAAAGACGATTTGATTAGTGCCCTTTATAAACGTGGCGTCTCTTTCATCGAAATTATCATCAGTCACTCGCTGAATCTGTCCCCTGACTAAATTATAAACAAACACATTGCTTACTCCATTGATATCGCCTGTCATAATGGCTACTCGACCACCTTCTTTGAATTCAAAGCTTTGAACATTTGACAACAGGGGAATAACTACGCGTTGTTCTCCTTTCTCGCCCAACCTTTTCGCTAGTAATATATTCTCACCATTTTCGGAATATACAACACCTAAAGTATTGGCGTCTACCCAACTCAGCAGTGGTAGCTGATTATCAATTTCTTGATTGATCAATTTCACCCCTGCCTTGTGCAATGTTGAAATCCGTTGATTTTTTGTATCGACTACTTGTACTTCAAAGCGGCCATTATCAAGCGACGCATAGGCAAAGTGATCACCACTTGGACTGAATTCAATATCTGTAAAAGTGGCATCTTTCCTATTCCTACCAGTTATGATAAAGTCCGGATTTGGCGAATCGTTGGTCTGTGCTATTTGAGTACCTATACCCGTGTAAAATGCTCTCCATTCGTTTAAGAACTGTGAATAAGGCACCCCCAAAGTTCGCTCGATACTTGTTTCTTCATCTCTTAATATTCTGGCTAAGTTCAAAACATTTGAAATACTGCGCAGACCGTATCTTTGGGTGATAAAGTTCCAAATCGATTGCCCCAGTAGTACATTCATTTCAGGGCCCAGCTTCACGAACTTGTTTTGCCTGTTATTCGCTAGAAAATCTCTTGCCGCATCATCAGATTCCTTATTCCAACCAGCCGAAACAAAGCTTGATATCCCAGCAGTGAACCAAACTGGAATTGGTGTGGTAAACGATGTCTGAAACATCTCAGCGATATTCCCGCCGTACAGCATCTCCTGAATGAGCATATCGGTGACAGAGAAAACAGCCTTTTTCTTAAAAGAGGCATAGTCGCCCGTATAAGCAAGTTCCAACTGTGATTTAATGAAATTGGTTTGGCCGCCAATAGTGAAATCTCTTCCTTTAATACCGACGTTACTCTGTTGCCGGTCTGCTACAGAATTGTATAGAAAAACACGTGTTTTAGCAAAGGGGAAATAACCAATTACCTCAGTAATTCGGCTAAACTCTGATTCCAGATACTCGATTGTATTTTTGGCAAGATCACCGCTTCTACCGTAGAAATAAACTTCGAAGTTTTTAGAGGAGTAATATTTCCAGTCAAAATTCTTGTACTGTATTCTATTCTTACCGAAGGTTTGATACTCAGCTTGTGAATGAACGACATTGGTCGAAAAAAGGCAAGCAATAAAAGCAAATGCGGCCAATGATTTCAGTGAAGTTCTAGACATAAACTACGGTACAAATGGATAATTAAATTAACGAAAAAAACCGCTCAATATTGACTTCTGAATCTAAATGATCTCCAGTTTCCAAGTGATTGGCCAATTGGTTAGCGTAAAAAGGTGCTAAAGAAACACCCTTTGCCCCTAAACCATTGAAAACAACCAATTCCTTATGCGCTGGATGTGTTCCAACAAAAGGCTTTCTATCCTTTGTAGCAGGTCTTACACCAGCCTTCTGATCGATCACTTCGAAATCAAAATTAGCTAATTGTTTCAGTCTTCTAGTTAACTCATTTTGAGCCTTAGAAGTTATGTTTTCATCCACATTTTCATGGTCATAAGTGGCGCCTACCTTACATATTCCATCAGAAAGTGGAATCACAAATACTCCCCGATTGTAAATAAGCTCAATAGAGGTATGCGTTTTTACGAAAAGTAGCTCGCCTTTAACAGGTCGCATCGGGAGCCATTGAAAATAAGGGTTGTTTTGCGCTAGTCTGCCGTCACAAAAAATCACGCGATCGGCACTTATATCTTTATATTTAACGCCTTTGTTTAACAGTTCCAGATGGTCGTAAGAAAACACCTCGTTCCTGTAAAAACCTTCAGCCAGTAGATAGCTTTGATATGCGTTTATCAACATGGCTGTATCCACATAACCACTCTTATTAAGTAGAATACCACCAAAATCGTCATTTACGTGATCACCATATGCCGAACGATCCTTAATTTCCTTGATATAGGGTGCATAATTTTCCTCGGCACTTTTACCCATCCACTCATTCAACTCTTCAGTCGATGCAAAAGGTCGGTATATGGGTTTTTCGATTAAAAAACGTACTCCTAGTTTTTGCTCTAGCTTCTGATAGAAGGGTATTAGGTAACTGAATAAGTTATCACAGTTCCAGGTCTTCACCATTTTTCGTCCCGTAATGGGGTTATAAAGACCCCCAGCTACTTTTGAGGAGTTAGATAGTGTGAGGTCATCCACAACCACCACTTTTTTACCCATCTGAAGCAAGTGCTCACAAAGAACAGTTCCTGCCAATCCTTGACCAACGATAAGGTAATCCACTTGCATGTGGCGAAATTAAGTCAACTATTTTTGATAAATGGGCTTTAATAGATGAAATTTGGTAGCCTGAAATAATTACGATGAAAGTAAAAGCCTTCACCTTCAACCCTTTTATGGAAAACACCTATTTGGTGTACGACGAGACGAAAGAAGCTGTGCTCATTGACCCTGGTTGCTATGATAAAGGGGAACAAGATGAGCTTATTTCCTTTATTGAAGAACATGCGCTCGAGGTGAAGTTTATTCTCAATACACACGGCCATATTGATCATGTTTTAGGCAATTTCTTCGCAAAATCTAGATTCGGAGCTCCTCTTTGGATAGGTGATAAAGACGCTGAAACGCTCAAATCTGTTGAAGTATATGCGCCGAACTATGGCTTTCAGAACTATCAGACCACCGAAGTTGACAAGTTGCTAAAGGATGACGAGATAATCTTTTTTGGAAATTCAATGCTGAAAATAGTATTTGTACCAGGGCATGCACCAGGGCATATCGCATTTTACAATGAAGATGAAAAAATTCTGATTGGTGGAGATGTTCTGTTTGAGGGAAGTATAGGACGCACAGATTTACCTGGTGGAGATTATGACACCTTAATTAACAGTATTCATACAGCATTTTTCAAGTTTGATGATGATATGGTGGTTTACCCCGGTCATGGTGGCACCACTACGATTGGGGCAGAAAAATTGTCAAACCCATTTTGCAAGATTAAATAAGCGATGAACTGGGCCGTCAAAAACATCCCCAACTTTTTCACATTATTAAACCTGTCCTTGGGGGTTATTGCTATTCATTTAGTAATGACAAATAATGCAGCCAGTGCACCAACAGTTCATTATTATGTTTTGGCAGCCGGAATTTGTGACTTACTTGATGGCTTACTAGCTAGAAAGCTTAAAGTTCAATCTAACTTTGGCCTACAATTAGATTCATTAGCCGACCTCATCACTTTTGGCGTACTCCCCTTTTTCATTTATGTACAATATGTGGGTTTAAACGATGAAGGTTATTTACTACTTCTAGTTCCCGTCTGCTCAGCCATTAGGTTAGCGGTTTTCAACCTTGCAGATGATCAAAAGACAGAATTTAAAGGTATATCTACTACAGCGCATGGTATTTTCGTTGCGACGTTACCAGTGATCATTTATGCGAATGAAAGCTGGTTTGGAAACTTGCTAACCGATAACAGCTATGTCATTATAGCTATTGCTTTATTCTTCTCATGGTTGATGGTTTCTCCATTGCGGATGATTTCTTTAAAATTTAGCAATACTTCTCTCAAAGAAAACTGGCCGAAATACCTATTGATCGCTTCCTCCTTAACCTTAATTGTTGTTAAAGGGTACGAGGCGTCCCCCTACATTATGATTATTTACATCCTTTTGTCAGTAGTGAGCAATTTCAAGCCTCTGAGAAATAAGACTGGAGCCTAATTATCGTTAAATTTGTGTATCTCTAATAAATCGGAGAATTGCGCAAATCTTTATACACCTTAGTTCTATTAACTATTCTCGCTGGCGTTTCTTGCTATGCTCAAAATAGCGTATTGGCTTCTGGCAAATGGTTTAAAATGAAGTTCTCCGAGCCCGGTGTCTATAAAATAACTTTCGACCAGTTGAGTGAATTAGGCTTGGCCAATGAAGACCCAAGAAATCTAGCCATTTATGGGAATCCAGGCGGAATGTTGCCTCAATCCCTGACACAATCTCGACCAACCGATCTCTTGGAAAACGCCATTTTTGTAGCTGGAGAAACTGATGGGCAGCTGAATGGCGGTGATTATATTCTTTTTTATGTTGACGATATTAATCAGGTAGCATATGACCATTCGTCCGAGGGTTATCGAGTTGAGAAAAACCTTTATTCAGATGATAATTATTACTTTCTGACCATAAAAGAGACAGCAGGCAAACGAATAGCCTCAAATGCCGATTTCGGTAACACCCACCCGAGAGTAACATGGTATAATCAAATCATATTTCATGAAAATGATCAAGTAAACATTCTCAACTCAGGTAGGGAGTGGTTTGGGGAGCAATTCACCATTCAAAACAGTAGATCATTTATTCACCAAACTAATGGTTTGGAGGGCGATCAAGAAGTAAAGCTTTTAGTCACCTCACTAGCACAGTCTTTCAATAATTCAAGCCTAGACGTTTCTTTGAACAACTCACAAATAGGCACCCTTAATTTTGAGGCTATTCCAAATACGCAATACGGGATAAAAGGAAATTTGAGGTCTAATATTTTTATCTTGGCTACCAATAATATTTCCAACAATGAACTGACCATTGATCTAGTTTACCAACAAAATGGAGCTTCAAATGCCGTGGCTTATTTGGACAGTTACCTACTTGATATTCCGAGTCCACTTACCTACAACCAAGCACCTCTAACCATCAGAAATTCAGGATTAATGACTTCTTCGATGGTCACTTTTCAAATAGAAAATACCTCGGACCAATTGACAGTTTGGAATGTTTCAGATCCTACTTCGGTAAAAAGCCAAGCTTTTATGATCAATAATAGCTCGATCACTTTTGGGGCAATAGCAGACGCAGAAAGTAGCTTTATCGTATTCGACGAAAGTTCACTTCCAAACCCAACAGAATTTGAACCTGTAACCAACCAAAATCTGCGTAGCCTTGACCTGACTGACTTGATCATCATCACGCACGCCGATTTTTTAACACAAGCAGAGCGGCTCGCTGCATTTAGGCGATCTCATGATCGGCTTACGGTTTCCGTAACCACAGTTGACAAAATTTACAATGAGTATAGTTCGGGACGTCAAGATGTAACTGCGATTCGCGATTTCATTAAGTCCAAATTTGGACCTGTCAGTCAGCTCAAATACGTTTTATTTTTCGGTAAAGGCTCATATGATTATAAGAATCGAGTGGAAGAGAATTCAAACTACGTTCCCACTTATGAATCTAGAAACTCAATTCATCCATTACTCACTTATTCTTCGGATGACTACTTTGGTTTTCTCGAAGATCACGAAGGCGAATGGATTGAAGCACGTGTGGGCGATCATTCATTGGATATAGGTGTCGGCAGGATTCCGATCACAAACGCCGAACAAGCAAAAAAAGCAGTAGATAAAATCATGCTATATCAAACGGATGCTAAAACTTATGGTGATTGGAGAAGCCGCATTGTTTTTGTAGCTGATGATGGAGATAATAACCGACACCAAAAAGATGCTGATTCTTTGGCCACGTTGATAGACACGGCATTCGTTAACTACAACATCGAAAAAATATACTTAGATGCTTTTGAACAAATAAGATTACCAAACGGCGAAATTTCACCTACTGCCGAAGAAGCTTTGACGACTTCTGTAAATGACGGGGCGCTCATCGTCAATTTTACTGGTCACGGTTCAGAATCTGGATGGATGCAAGAAAGGGTGCTGACCTTTGATTTAATGCAACAATGGAACAATACCTTCAACTTACCTTTTCTAGTCACTGCTACTTGTGAATTTGGCCGCAACGATGATCCAGCAGTCTTTTCTGGTGCTGAGAACTTAATATTTAAAGATGTTGGTGGTGTCATTGCCATGGTCACTACGGCCCGACCGGTTTTCTCTAGTACCAATTATGATCTAAACTTGGCCTTGTATAGTTCGGTCTTAAGCCAGGAAGATGGAACTTACCAACGTTTAGGAGATATCATCAGGTTCACAAAGAACAATAGCTTACGAGGTAGTCTGAATAGAAATTTTATTCTACTCGGCGATCCTAGCATGAGGCTTTCCTATCCTGAAAAATCGATCGAAATTACAGCCCTTAATGGAAATCTTCCGACGGTTACGGATACTTTAAAAGCTTTGCAACCTGTCACTATTACTGGTAGAATTGTTAATAATAATAGTGTAGATACAAACTTTAACGGAACGTTGAATTTTAGATTATCAGACAAACCTAGCCGCAAAGAAACTATCGGAACCGAGAGTGATAGCTTCACTTTCGACGAAAGAGATAACCCGTTATTTAGAGGAGTAGCGCGGGTAGAAAATGGAATTTTTACTTTAGATTTTATTATCCCTAAAAACATAGATTACAGATTTGGACCGGGGAAAATTGAACTTTATGCCGTCAATGACGACTTGAGTAGCGATGCGTTGGGGGCCACTCTAGATTTTACAATAGGCGGAACTTTCGACAACATAACAGCAGATCTTATACCTCCTTCGGTAACGGTTTTCTTGAATGACACCACGGCGGGAATTCAGCCTTCTTATGAAACTGATGTCACCTTCATTTTTAAGTTTTTTGATGAAAGTGGAATAAACATTTCAAACAATGGACTTGGCCAGAATATCAGCTTGACATTAAACGACTCGATCACCTTTAATCTAAATGATAGCTATAGCTCGAGTATTGAGGGGTTCCAAAAGGGGATAGCGGTATTTGACATTGACGACCTGAATCCGGGTATTAACGAGATTGAGGTCACAGCATGGGATATCCATGGTAATTCGACCAGTGCAACCCAAGAATTTAAAGTGGGTGAAAATACTTCTTACATTTCAGTAATAAACAACCATCCCAATCCGTTTATTAACGAGACCCGCTTTGAAATAGAGCATTTGCTTGACGGTGAAAACATTGAGATCGGAATCGATATTTTAAACCTCAAAGGAGAAATTGTCGCAACTATAAATGAGGAGTTTCTCAGCGCCCCAGAGCAATTAAGTATTACATGGGCTGGCACAAATTTAGACAACGTTAAACTCAATTCAGGACTGTACATATATCGTGTCAGAATCTTTTCTAAAACCAGTGGGAATTCCAGCGTCAGACGCCAAAAACTCATTATTTCAAATTAATTTTATAACACTATCTTTGAAGAAAAAATACATGCCAATCAGAGTCCGCATTTTTACACTTCTGACCCTAGTCTTATTTTTAGCACCCGATCTAAAAGCTCAAAATTCGATAGGTATTAATGGACAAGACACTGTCATTAATGTGATTACTACGGCCGTGCCATTCCTTTCAATAGCTCCAGACCCTGTTTCTGGTGCCATGGGTGACGTAGGTGTAGCGACTGACCCTGATGCTAATTCAACTTTTTGGAATCCCGCGAAACTCGCTTCTATCAACAAGAATAGTGGTTTAGCTTTAACCTTTACACCATGGCTAAGCAAGTTTGTTGACGATATGTCAATATCTTACTTAACTGGCTTTAAGAAATTAGATGATCAATCTGCTATTGGAGCATCTATGACTTATTTTGATTTAGGAGATATACAATTAACTGATGGTGCTGGTAATTCTATTGGAGATTTTACACCAAGAGAATTCGCATTTTCAGCAACCTATTCTAGACAGCTGAGCAGAAAATTAAGCTTGGGTATTACTGGAAAGTATATCTATTCTAACCTTTCAGGTAACATTACTACTAGCCCCGTAACTGATCCAAAACCAGGAACAAGTATTGCAGCGGATATTGGAGTTTACTACAAATCTGAGTTGGTTGTTTTCCAAAAACCATCTCAACTTTCGTACGGAGCATCCATTACAAACATTGGTTCTAAGTTGTCATATAATAGTGCTGATGAAGAAGATTTTATTCCAACAAATTTCCGAATAGGTTCAGCCCTGTCGTCTTATTTAGACCAATACAATAAGGTCACATTGGCCTTAGACTTCAATAAATTGATGGTCCCAACACCACAGCGCGATGGTTCGGAAAGAGATAAGCCTTTATTATCCGGTATTTTCGGTTCTTTCGGCGATGCCCCAGGTGGCTTCACTGAAGAGCTTCAAGAGGTATCAGTTTCGTTTGGGGCTGAATATGAATACCAAGAAAAATTTGCCATTAGAACTGGATATTTCTACGAACATAGAAATAAAGGGAACAGGAAGTACTTTACGGCCGGCGTTGGTTTTATGGTGAAAAAATTAGAACTCAATTTTTCTTATCTAGTTCCTCAATTTCAAGAACACCCACTTGCCGAAACCTTACGATTTGGCATGATACTAGACTTATCTAGCTCTTCTGACGACAACTAGTCATGATTTTAGACCGTACTAAGTCACCAGAAGTCTTTCAGATTGAAGACGTAAAACTGGCCAATATTGATACTGATATTATCAATAACCTGAATGTCCATTCTCATATTGATGAGGGTTCAAAAACATTTAAAATAGAACTTCAAACAAAGGGAAGTCAGTGGTACGGATCTACTGCAGCCTTACCTCAGTTGACCCTTAAAATGTTAAATGAGGGCACTAAAACTAAACCCAGCAGTCAGTTGGCTGAGGCAATTGATGCTCTTGGTAGTTTTATTGAACTATCTCCTGGTTTTGATTATTCCTCAATCACCATTTTTGGTTTATCTAAATACTTTGAAGAGAACATTCGGCTACTATCAGAAATGGTATATGAACCAAAGTTCGATGCCGAGAGCCTAACGACTTTAAAATCTAAAGAGCTAGACAAACTAAAGCTAAACCTTGAAAAAGGGAGCTATTTATCCTCTGTGAATCTTAGGAAGGCACTATATGGGTTAGATCATCCTTACGGTAAACACCTAACAATCAACGATATTGAGAATACAACGATTGATGAAGTAAAATCCTTTCACGGTCACTTTGTCAAAGACTTTGACATTTATATCGCAGGAGATTTACCGGCAAATTTTAAGAATGTTTTAGCTGAAAGCTTTGATAAGTATAGTGGCGAGTTAATAGATCAAAGAACAGAAACATCCTTATTAGAGCAAAAAGATGTTTTCCATATTGACCCTAAGTTTATTCAAAGTTCTATTAAACTTGGTAAACGTCTGTTCACCCGAAGTAATAAAGACTATTTCCCATTCATAGTGACTAACGAAGTCTTAGGTGGTTTTTTTGGGTCAAGATTAATGAAGAACATAAGGGAGGAAAAAGGTTATACATACGGCATCTATTCTCACCTATATGCTCTGCTACATGATGGCTATTTCCTAATATCCACGGATGTAAAGGGAGGAAACCAACAGGATACTTTAGATGAAATCTATAAAGAGCTAAATAAGCTGAGCACCGAACTTGTACCATCAGAAGAGTTAGACATCGTCAAAAACTATATGATAGGTGTATTCACTAATTCCTTTGCTAGCCCATTCGCACAAATCGACAAATTCAAGACGTTAAATTCTCAGGGGATCAACCAAGATTTTTACCGTAACTATGTTTCTAATATCAGGGCTGTTAGTTCAGAAGATATTCTCACTAATGCTGTTAAGCATTTATCACCAGACTCCTTGGTGACGAGCATTGCTGGTGCTTGATACAAGTATTTGTTAATTCCTTTTTATCGGAATCCCTTTAATAAAAGGGCAAAAAAAAGACCTATATCGGGTTGATATAGGTCATAATAAAAAGCTGGCGACTACTTACTCTCCCACCGGTAAAGGCAGTACCATCAGCGCAAGTGGGCTTAACTTCTCTGTTCGGAAAGGGAAGAGGTGGACCCCACCGCTATAATCACCATAAAATCTTCAACCGCTCATTCAGCAGTCATAATTTCTTTTCCATCAAGTTGTACCTGATGGAATGACATATTAATTGTAAGAGTATTACACAATAGGGCTTGTTAGGTTATTGCGCCGACCGCCTAATCATAGACGGCCGGCTACGGAAAGTTTACGGGTAATTAGTACTGCTCGGCTTTGACATTCCTGCCTTTACACCTGCAGCCTATCAACGTCATCATCTATAACGTCCCTTATAAAGAAATCTCATCTCGAGGGGAGTTTCGCACTTAGATGCTTTCAGCGCTTATCTCTTCCCAACGTAGCTACCCAGCAGTGCCCCTGGCGGGACAACTGGTACACCAGCGGTTAGTCCATCTCGGTCCTCTCGTACTAAAGACAGGTCCTCTCAAATTTCTTACGCCCACAACAGATAGAGACCGAACTGTCTCACGACGTTCTGAACCCAGCTCGCGTGCCACTTTAATGGGCGAACAGCCCAACCCTTGGGACCTTCTCCAGCCCCAGGATGTGACGAGCCGACATCGAGGTGCCAAACCTCCCCGTCGATGTGAGCTCTTGGGGGAGATCAGCCTGTTATCCCCAGAGTACCTTTTATCCTTTGAGCGATGGCCCTTCCATGCGGAACCACCGGATCACTATATCCGTCTTTCGACCCTGATCGGCTTGTAGGCCTCACAGTCAAGCACCCTTATGCTATTGCGCTCTACGTACGGTTACCAAGCGTACTGAGGGTACCTTTGAAAGCCTCCGTTACTCTTTTGGAGGCGACCACCCCAGTCAAACTACCCACCACACACTGTCTCCAGTAATGGATTAGGCATCAGATAAATAAAGGGCGGTATTTCACCAACGACTCCCCCACGCCTAGCGACGCAGGTTCAAAGTCTCCCGCCTATCCTACACATCATTTACCCAATACCAATGTGAAGCTATAGTAAAGGTTCATGGGGTCTTTTCGTCCCGTTGCGGGTAAGCGGCATCTTCACCGCTACTACAATTTCACCGAGCTCGTGGCTGAGACAGTGCCCAGATCGTTACACCATTCGTGCAGGTCGGAACTTACCCGACAAGGAATTTCGCTACCTTAGGACCGTTATAGTTACGGCCGCCGTTTACTGGGGCTTCAGTTCAATGCTTCTCCTTACGGATAACATCCCCCCTTAACCTTCCAGCACCGGGCAGGTGTCAGGCCTTATACTTTATCTTTCGATTTCGCAAAGCCATGTGTTTTTGCTAAACAGTCGCCTGGGCCTATTCACTGCGGCTTCTCTGTTGCCAGAGGAAGCGCCCCTTCTCCCGAAGTTACAGGGCCATTTTGCCTAGTTCCTTAGCCACGGATCACTCGAGCACCTCAGGATTCTCTCCTTGACTACCTGTGTCGGTTTACGGTACGGGCACCATATACATATGCTTAGAGGTTTTTCTTGGAAGTCTGATTAGGTCCACTATCCACGCTGCCGAAGCATTGTGGTACTATCAGGTTCATCAAGCCGTGCGGATTTGCCTACACAGCCTATAACTACACCCTTTAACGTACTATTCCGTCAGTACGCGGGACTTTCACTACTCCGTCACCCCATCGCTGAATACGGTGGTATTGGAATATTAACCAATTGTCCATCGACTACACCATTCGGTTTCGCCTTAGGTCCCGACTAACCCTGATCCGATTAGCGTTGATCAGGAAACCTTAGTCTATCGGTGGGCGGGTTTCTCACCCGCCTTATCGTTACTTATGCCTACATTTGCTTTTCTATACGCTCCACAGTTCATCACCAAACTGCTTCATCGCTGAATAGAATGCTCCCCTACCCAGTATAAATACTGCCTTAGCTTCGGTACTATACTTAATGCCCGATCATCATCGATGCCCTGTCGCTCGACCAGTGAGCTGTTACGCACTCTTTAAATGAATGGCTGCTTCCAAGCCAACATCCTGGCTGTCTATGCAACTGGACCGCCTTAGTTCAACTTAGTATAGATTTGGGGACCTTAGCTGAAGGTCTGGGTTCTTTCCCTCTCGGACAAGGACCTTAGCACCCTTGCCCTCACTGCATGGTATATCTGTTAGCATTCGGAGTTCGTCAGGATTTGGTAGGATTTGACTCCCCCTAGTCCTATCGGTAGCTCTACCTCTAACAGACTCAACCCACACGCTGCTCCTAAAAGCATTTCGGGGAGTACGAGCTATTTCCCGGTTTGATTGGCCTTTCACCCCTACCCACAACTCATCCAAAGACTTTTCAACGTCAACTGGTTCGGTCCTCCATTGCATGTTACTGCAACTTCAACCTGGTCATGGGTAGATCACCGGGTTTCGCGTCTACCCCCTCTAACTAAACGCCCTATTCAGACTCGCTTTCGCTCCGGCTACGGACCTTAAGTCCTTAACCTTGCT